>NZ_VCHX02000120.1 GCF_005768555.2 Streptomyces sporangiiformans | reverse complement strand
CGGGAATCCGGAGCGGGGGCGGCTGCGTCGCTGTTGTTCAGCGGTCGCAGCTCGTGCGGCCCGCGTACCAGCGGCAGGCGAGCGCGGCGAACCCGCCGTCCGCCACCACCGGGACGGTGAGGGTGTCGCCGCCGCGGACCACATGCGGCGCGCGGACCAGGCCCGACGGGCCGTCGGTCACGGTCTCCACGAGCCACTTGCCCGCGCCGAGACGCAAGGGTACGTCCACGTCCTGGGCCGCCCCGGCGAACGTGCCGCCGATGAACCAGCGGCCGTCGGGCGCTTTGCGGGCCAGCACCGCGGAGCGGCCCGGGTCGCCGGTGAGCAGGCGGGTCTCCTCCCAGCCGGTGGGCAGTTGCTCCAGATAGCGGCGTGCCTCGGGGCGGGCGTCGTACGACTCCGGAGTGCCGGCGAGGTTCTGGATGCCGGACTCGTAGAGGACGGTCAGACCCAACTCACCCGCGTCCGACTGGACGTTGGGGCGGAACGGGCGGTGGAAGGCGCCCGGGGTGAAGTCCATGGAGCCGATGACGTTACGGGTGAAGGGCAGCGCGGCCAGCTGCACCGCCGTGTTGTTGCGCTTCTCCTCACCGCCGACGCCCTCCAGCGTCATGACGTGCGGCCAGGTCCGCTGGATGCCCTTGGGGATCGTGGAGCCATGGAAGTTGACCATGAGGTGGTGCTTGGCGGTGTCTTCCAGCGCGTCGTCGTACCAGCGCATGCGCTCCTGCGACTCCGAGTCCATGAAGTCGATCTTCACGCCCTTGACGCCCCAACGCTCCAGTGTGGACAGCCACTTCTCGCGTTCCACGGGGTCGGTGAGCAGGGTGTAGTGGAGCCAGACCTGGATCTCGACGCCGCGTTCCTTGCCGTGGCGCACGAGCTCGGGCATCCAGCTGTTCGTCTGCCAGTCGGGGTCGATGACGTCCCACTGCCCGGGCTTGTAGTACCAGCCCGCGTCGACGACCTCGTACGGCCAGCCGCGGTCGGCCGCGTAGTCGACGTACTTCTTCTGGGCCTCCAGGCTCTGCCCCGCCTCCTTGCCGCCCGCGAGCCACGTCCACAGTGCCGGGCCCGGCTTGATCCAGGAGGTGTCGCGGACGCGGGACTTGGGAGCGAGGTCGTCGGTGAACGTCGACTCGGTGACCGTCGCCAGATCACCGGTGATCACCGCGCGCCAGGGGGTGGTGAGCGAGCCGGACACCTGGATCGGCTCGTCGTTCCACGGACTCACGCCGAACGTCGGCGAGTCGGCGGTGTGCGTGAGGTGGGAGCCGGCGTAGCTGCCGTTCAGGTCCGACTCGGCGACCAGGGCGTAGCCGCCGTCCGTCTTGAACAGGGCCTGCATCGAGTACGTGCCCGCCGGTACCGCGGCCGCCGACTGGTAGCGGACGAAGGGGAGTTCGTTGTCCCGGCGGTAGGCGCTGATGACGGCCTCGGCGGTGGAGGGGAGAGTGAAGGCGGAGGCCTCGCGTACGACGTCGCCGTGGTCTTCCGGCAGGACGTAGCGATACGCGACGCCGTCCGGGGCGACCCGGGTCAGCAGGTCGAGGCGGGCGCCGTCGGCCGTACGGAAGCGGAAGCGGGACTCAGTCATCCGGACGAGCCGCTCGTGGGACTTGCCGGTGGGAATGGTGTAGCGCTCGCTGATCGCGCGGTCGGTGCGGCCGGTGAAGGTCAACCCTTTGGAGAAGTCGGCCTGTTCGGTGACGAGGCCGACGGGGGACGGTTCGAGGACCGTGCGGCCGGCGCGTCTGACGGCGAGGGTCGGGCTGCCGTCGGCCGGATCGAGGGAGACCACGGCCGTGGGGGAGCCGAGCGGGCCGCGCACCTCCCAGGATGCGGGGGCCGCAGGTGACTCGGCGTGGGCGGGAAGCGTCGCCGCGGTGGTGGCGAGAAGCGCGGAGCAGAGCATTGACACGATGGTGCGGGCCCGGGGTTGGACCGCCATGTGGAACCCCTCCTGTCGCAGACATCCGATGACTGTGAGGGTGTAGGGGCTCTTGAGGGGTGTCAAGAAGTCTGGCAGCATCAGACATCGGATTGCTGATGAACGGTTCAGTAAGTGTTCAGCGGCTGCCGAGCAGGTGGGGAGTGGGGAGTTCGGCAGGCCCGAATTCCCCGCCACCCGGCAGCCGCGCATGCCCCGGGGAACGCCGCGGGGAATACTGGGCCGATGGCCATCCGTCTGCGCACCGCCCATACGGCGGATCTCGCCCCTGCCGAACTCCGCGCCGTCCGCGGCCTCTTGGACGACGCCTTCGAGGGAGACTTCGGCGACCAGGACTGGGACCACACCCTCGGCGGCATCCACGCCCTCGTCCACGACGACACCGGTCTCGTCGCGCACGGCGCGGTGATCCAGCGCCGCGTTCTGCACCACGGCCGTTCCCTGCGCACCGGCTACGTCGAGGGCGTCGCCGTCCGCACCGACAGCCGTCGCCGGGGGCTGGGCGGCCGGGTGATGGCCGCTCTTGAACGGGTGATCGACGGGGCGTACGCACTCGGCGCGCTCTCCGCCACGACCGAGGGCGGGGGCCTGTATACGGCGCGCGGCTGGCAGCCCTGGCCGGGCCGGGTCCACGTCCTCGGTCCCGACGGGATCGTGCGCCTCCCGGACGAGGAAGGCGCCACTTTCGTCCGCTCAGCCTCAGCAGGCACTCTCGACCCTCTGCATGACCTGATTTTCGACTGGCGTGACGGCGACGTGCTCTGAGCGCGCAGGCTATTACCGCAGGTCAGAGCGGTGTGACCTGGTGCTCCGTCTCAGATAGTAGGAAGCCCAAGTAATTGTGGAGACACGCGCCCTGTCCTCGCTTAGCTTTGTAGGAGCCGAACGTCTCGCTCGACCCAGCGAATGGCGGTCGTGAGCCGGAGCCCTAGGCAGGCAACCCCTGCGGCGCCGCTCCCCGCCCCATCCGGCGTCTCGCAACCCGTTTCCGCACTCCCTGCTGTCAATAAGGAGTCGATCCCTCATGGCCGAGACGACCGTCCGCCGAGTCCGTCGCGTGTCCCGTACGAGCGAGTCCGACCGCAAGAACGCCGCCGCTGCCCTGCAGCGCGCCCTCGACCGCAGGGACAACGGCGGCGCGACGGGCCACTGAGCCCGCGCCCGCCCGCCCTCCCGCACCCGCCGAGTGGGGTGCGGCCGTTCATCGGCCGCGCCGCACCTCGAAGTGGTCCACGCGCCCGCCGTTCTGGGCGAGAGCCGACACCGTGAGCTTCGGGGTCGCACCCGTCTCCGCCTCGATCGCGAGGAAGGAGAAGCCGGTGTAGCGGACCCTGGACCACTGCACGGTTTCCGGGCTCTCCTCCTTCTGCTTCGTCCAGTGGAACGTGTCGATCGACTCGCGGTCGTTCACGTTCCCTTCGTAGCTGTCCTTCACCCCGTCCGGAAAGCCGTACAGGTCCTTGCCCGCGCCGCCCGCGGTGACGTACACGATCCCGTCCCGGGTCGGATCCGTCGACGCGCCCACCGGTACGCGCCTGCCGACCTTGCCGCCCTTGATGGCGTCCGTCCGTTCGTAGACGTGGTTGTGGCCGTTGATGACCAGGTCCACCTGGTGCTTGGTGAACAGCGGCAGCCAGGCGTCGCGCACCCCGCCGTCCGAGGCGTGGGTCGACGTCGAGTACGCGCAGTGGTGGAAGAACACCACGATGAAGTCGACGGACTTGCGCAGCTCCCCGAGCCGCTTGTCCAGCCACTGAGTCTGCTTCCCGTCCGAGTAGCCCTTGTTGGCGGGGATCTCGTACGAGACGTCGTTCGCGTCGAGCGCGACGATGCCGACGTTGCCGTAGGTGAAGGAGTAGACGCCCGGCGACCTCTTCGGGTCGAAGCCGTTCTCCGGGAGCGACCAGCGTGCCGCCTGGCCGCCGTAGCCGTCGGGCGAGTACCAGGCCTCCATGTCGTGGTTGCCGGTCGTCACCATCCACGGCACGGATTTCGCGACCGACTCGGTCTGCGCCAGGAACTGGTCCCACACGCGGGCGTCGTACGTGTCCGACTCCTCGCCGTGGCCCGTCGTGTCCGCGTAGCAGATGTCGCCCGCGTGGAGGTGGAAGGACGGGTTCTGACCCAGGATCACCTGGTCGTTGGCGAGCGCGTCGTAGCTCACGCCCTGGTCGCCGAAAGCTGTGAAGACGAACCGCTCCGGCCGCGCCGGCGCGGTGCGGAACGTGCCGAGCGTGCCCAGCCGTTCGGCGGACGCCGGGTCGAAGCCGTCGTGGCCGACACCGTAGTAGTACGTCGTGCCGGGCTTGAGGCCGTCGAGGGCGGCGTGCAGATAGTACTGCTCGACCGCGGGCAGTTTCTTCGACAGGGACGGGGTGTGCAGGTCGCGCACCTCGGCCTCGATCTTCCGGCTCAGGTCCCAGGGCTTCAACCCGACCCGTATGTACGGCTTCTTGACCGCGAACGGCACCTGCCAGGAGATCCGCATCTGGGTCCTGGGGTCGGCACCGAAGGCGAGATGGCGGCCGAAGGGGGCGACCACGGAGCCGGGGACCAGTCCGGTTGCCCGCCTCGGCGCCGGTGGGGACGCCGTCCGCGCGGGACTCTCCGTGTCCCCGCCCGAGCAGCCGGCCAGCAGCAGTCCGCCGCCCGCGACGGTGCCCGCGGTGACCAGCGCACGACGCCGCGACAGTCTGGTCCGCAGATACTCGTGCTGCTCCGCCATGCTCATACGGCGGGCGAGGTGCTCGGGGATGCCGGTGTTCGGGACGGAGGGGCCGGGGGCTGCCCCCTTGGATGGCACAGTCATGCAGGGGAACTTCCCAGCAAACGCCAACAAAGGCCAAACGTACGGGTGAACGGGTGTTGACGAATGGACGCGGGACCATCCGGTGGTTGACGCGGCACCACGGCGGCACCCACCCGTTGGTGTCCGTATCGCGGACGGATCGTGTCATCCCCTGGGACGAGGAGTAGGGTGCCGACATGTCTCGCAGCATCAATCTCGCAGTGATCCCCGGTGACGGCATCGGCCAGGAGGTCGTGGCCCAGGGGCTGAAGGTGCTCTCCGCCGTCCTTCCGCAGGATGTGAAGCTGGAGACCAAGGAGTTCGACTTCGGCGCCAAGCGTTACCACGCCACCGGTGAGACACTCACCGACGCCGACCTCGACGCCCTCAAGAAGCACGACGCGATCCTGCTCGGCGCGATCGGCGACCCCTCGGTCCCGTCCGGCGTTCTGGAGCGCGGCTTCCTGCTGAAGCTCCGCTTCGCCTTCGACCACCACGTCAACCTGCGTCCGTCGAAGCTCCTTCCGGGTGTCGCCACTCCGCTCGCGGGACAGCCCGAGATCGACTTCGTCGTGGTCCGTGAGGGCACCGAGGGTCCCTACACCGGCAACGGCGGAACGATCCGCAAGGGCACCCCCCACGAGGTCGCCACCGAGGTGTCCGTCAACACGGCGTTCGGTGTCGAGCGGGTCGTCCGGGACGCGTTCGCCCGCGCCCAGGCCCGCCCGCGCAAGAAGCTTGCGCTGATCCACAAGAACAACGTGCTGACCTTCGCGGGTCACCTGTGGACGAACATCTTCAACAAGGTGGCCGCGGAGTTCCCCGAGGTCACCACCGAGTACATGCACGTGGACGCGGCGACGATCTATCTCGTCACGCAGCCCGAGCGCTTCGACGTGATCGTCACCGACAACCTCTTCGGCGACATCATCACCGACCTCGCCGCGGCCGTCTCCGGCGGCATCGGCGTCGCCGCCTCCGGCAACATCAACCCGAGCGGCGAGTTCCCGTCGATGTTCGAGCCGGTGCACGGCTCGGCACCCGACATCGCGGGCCAGGGCAAGGCCGACCCCTCCGCCACCGTCCTGTCCGTCGCCCTCCTGCTGCGTCACCTCGGTTACGACTCCGAGGCCGCCCGCATCGAGGACGCCGTCTCCGCCGACCTCGCGGAGCGCGGCGCCACGCCCCGTACGACTGACGAAATCGGCGACGCGCTCGCCGCCCGAGTATCCGGCTGACCCGCCGGTTTTCACTCAAGCCGCCGGGTCGCTTCCGCACCCGGCGGCTTTTCCTGTGCGTCGCCGGGTGTCACCATCAAGCCCTGGGCCGCATTCACACCGTTTTCTGCCGTGCTCCGCTCGGGCGATAATCGAACGCGGAGCCGCCGAATGAGGGAATGCTCGGACGTCCTAGCACTGGCCACTCGCAGTGCCGGCGTGAGCGCGGCCCGTCACACACACACGGTGAAGGACAACCACTCATGACGACGCCCACGATCGAGCTCAAGCCCTCGGCGCACCCGCTCTCCGACGCAGAGCGGGAGGCGATCCTCGCCAATCCCGGGTTCGGCCGCCACTTCACCGACCACATGGTGACGATCCGGTGGACCGAGGGCCGCGGCTGGCACGACGGCCAGCTCGTGCCGTACGGGCCGCTCTCCCTCGACCCGGCGACCAACGTCCTGCACTACGCGCAGGAGATCTTCGAGGGCCTCAAGGCGTACCGTCAGCCGGACGGCTCGGTCGCCACGTTCCGCCCCGACGCCAACGCCCGCCGCTTCCAGGCGTCCTCCCGCCGGCTCGCCATGCCGGAGCTGCCCGTCGAGACGTTCATCGAGGCGTGCGACGTGCTGGTCCAGCAGGACAAGGCGTGGGTGCCGGCGCACGGCGGTGAGGAGTCGCTCTATCTGCGCCCGTTCATGATCGCGACCGAGGTCGGTCTGGGGGTGAAGCCCGCGAACGAGTACCTGTTCATGGTCATCGCCTCCCCGGCCGGCGCGTACTTCCCGGGCGGCGTGAAGCCCGTCTCCATCTGGCTCTCCGAGGACCGCGTTCGCGCGGTCCCCGGCGGTGTGGGCGACGCCAAGACCGGCGGCAACTACGCCGCGTCCCTGCTCGCGCAGGCCGAGGCCGCCGCGAAGGGCTGCGACCAGGTCTGCTACCTCGACGCCGTCGAGCACAAGTGGGTCGAGGAACTGGGCGGCATGAACCTGTACTTCGTGTACGGCGACAAGATCGTCACCCCCACCCTCACCGGCTCCCTGCTCGCGGGCATCACCCGCGACTCGCTCCTCTCGGTCGCCCGTGACCTCGGCTACGAGTCCGAGGAGGCCCGCGTCTCCATCGACCAGTGGCAGACCGACTCCGCGAACGGCACTCTCACCGAGGTCTTCGCCTGCGGCACCGCCGCCGTCATCACGCCCGTCGGCACGGTCAAGTGCAACGCGGGCGAGTGGCACCACAGTGGCGGTGAGCCCGGCGAGGTCACCGTGAAGCTGCGCGAGGCGCTCCTCGACATCCAGCGCGGCGTGAGCGAGGACAAGCACGGCTGGATGCACAACATCGGCTGACGCCCCGGGTGGAACTCCGCGGCCACGCCGCTGCCGCGGAGTTCCGGCCGGACGCTTGAACCCTCGCCCAGGTTGTACGTAATTCGACCGATTGACCCCTGCCCAGTGGTGCGTTTGCATCGTGTGGGCTCTCGGCGTAGGGCCGGCCGGGGGACAGGCATCCACGGGGAAAACGGGGGGAAATCAAGCATGTTAAGAACCATGCGGGGGGCGTCCGTCGCGGTGATCGCGGGGGCGATGGTCGCATCGGCGGCGATGTCGGCGGCTGCCGCGCCGCCGAAGGGGGACACCGGACGGGTCAGCGTCTCCGCGAGCGGTGCGCAGGCGTCCGCGGAGTCGCGGGGCGGGTCGGTCAGCGGTGACGGCCGCTTCGTCGTGTTCGAGTCGGACGCGGACAACCTGGTGCCGGGGGACACCAACGGACGTGTCGACGTCTTCCTGCGTGACCTGCGGCGCGACACCATCGAGCGGGTCAGTGTGCGCGACGACGGCAGCGAGTACACCTTTCTCGCGTTCGCTCCGCACATCAGCGCCGACGGCCGGTACGTGACCTTCAAGGCGAACACGGGCGCGTACGAGGACCACACGTACTACTCCGGCGTCTTCCTCTGGGACCGGGTGAAGGACCGCACGGAGGTGGTGAGCCTCTCCGACGACGACAAGCCCATCACCGACGCCTACGGTGACCCGCTGGTCAGCCGCGACGGCCGGTACGTGGCGTTCGTCGCCTCCCTCGCGGACAACGGCGACACGGGCAACGGCATGTGGGCCGGCATCTACCTGCGCGACCGCAAGCAGGGCACCACCCGCCTGGTCAGCGTCACCGAGCCGTCCTCCGACGACGGGATCTCCTGGATCATCGGCGGCTACACCATGAGCGCCGACGGCAGCCGCATCGGATACCACCTGAGCCAGGTCAAGCCGGGCCTGAAGTCCGCCGTCTTCATCCACGACAACCGCAGCGGCCGCACGGAACGGTTCGACCAGTCGAACCAGGGCGCCGGCCTGCCGACGTTCAGCGGCAATGGCCGGTACGCGGCCTTCACCTCGGCCGCGAGCGACCTCGTGCCCGGGGACACCAACGACAAGGCGGACATCTTCGTCAAGGACCTCTGGAAGGGCGCCGTCAAGCGGGTCTCGCTCGACGCGCGGGGCGGGCAGACGGACACCGACTCCGGCTATCCGGTGATCAGCGAGGACGGCCGTCATGTCGTCTTCCACTCCCAGGCGACCGACCTCGTGAAGGGCGACACGGCCCGTGGCCCGCTCTTCGTCCGCGACCTGCGCACCGGCGTCAACCAGCGGGTGAGCGTGGCCAAGGACGGCGGCGAGAGCGACTACCGGGGCTTCTCGACCACCGCGGTGAACCGTGACGGACGGGTCGTGGCGTTCGAATCGTGGGCCACCAACCTGGTGCCGGACGACACCAACGACACCCGCGACATCTTCGTGCGCCACCTGCGCTGACCGCTCGTCCGGGTCGGGAGTTCGCATCCTGAGACACCCGTGAGCGCGGGGGCGGTCTGTGCCAGACTGCCCCCGTGCTCTCGTTCGCCATGATTATTGGCAGCAGGCGCGCCGGTCCGCAGTGACCGCCACGTACGACCACGTACGGGCGGACACCGTCGTCCTCGACCCGCGCGCAGACCTCTCGCACCCGCGAGGGGTTTTTCTGTTTCCTGGTCCACCCACAGCCGGGACCGGAGCGCGAGGGACCATGGGGACGGTGGAGCCGGTCCTTCCGGTAGACCGAATCCGATACAGGAGCCACAAGAGATGACAGACGCAACCGACGAGAATCACCGTCCTTCTCACGTCGACGACGCCTTCCACGTCTTCGACACGACGCTGCGCGACGGTGCGCAGCGCGAGGGCATCAACCTCACTGTCGCGGACAAGCTGGCCATCGCACGGCACCTGGACGACTTCGGCGTCGGTTTCATCGAGGGCGGCTGGCCCGGCGCCAACCCGCGGGACACCGAGTTCTTCGCCCGCGCCCAGCAGGAGATCGCCTTCAAGCACGCGCAGCTGGTGGCCTTCGGCGCCACCCGCCGGGCCGGCGCCAAGGCGTCCGAGGATCCGCAGGTCAAGGCGCTGCTGGACTCGGGCGCTCCGGTGATCACCCTGGTCGCGAAGTCGCACGACCGGCATGTCGAGCTGGCTCTGCGCACGACGCTCGACGAGAACCTGGAGATGGTCCGCGACACGGTCTCCTACCTCCGCTCCCAGGGCCGCCGGGTCTTCGTCGACTGCGAGCACTTCTTCGACGGTTACCGGGCGAACCCGCAGTACGCGAAGTCGGTCGTGCGGGCCGCCTCGGAGGCGGGCGCCGACGTGGTGGTGCTCTGCGACACCAACGGCGGCATGCTGCCGGCGCAGGTCCAGGCGGTGGTCGCCACGGTTCTGGCCGACACAGGTGCCCGCCTCGGCATCCACGCGCAGGACGACACCGGCTGCGCGGTCGCCAACACCCTGGCCGCGGTGGACGCGGGCGCGACGCACGTGCAGTGCACGGCGAACGGCTACGGCGAGCGTGTCGGCAACTCGAACCTGTTCCCGGTCGTGGCGGCCCTGGAGCTGAAGTACGGCAAGAAGGTCCTCCCCGAGGGCGCGCTGAGCGAGATGACGCGCATCTCGCACGCGATCGCCGAGGTCGTGAACCTCACGCCCTCCACCCATGAGCCGTACGTCGGTGTCTCCGCCTTCGCCCACAAGGCGGGCCTGCACGCTTCCGCGATCAAGGTCGACCCGGACCTGTACCAGCACATCGACCCCGAGCAGGTCGGCAACACCATGCGGATGCTCGTCTCCGACATGGCGGGCCGCGCGTCGATCGAGCTGAAGGGCAAGGAGCTCGGCATCGACCTCGGCGACGACCGCGAGCTGGTCGGCCGGGTCGTGGAGCGGGTGAAGGAGCGCGAGCTCAAGGGCTACACGTACGAGGCGGCGGACGCGTCCTTCGAGCTGCTGCTGCGGGCCGAGGTGGAGGGCAGGGTCCGCAAGTACTTCGAGGTGGAGTCCTGGCGGGCGATCGTCGAGGACCGCCCCGACGGCAGCCACGCCAACGAGGCCACGGTCAAGCTCTTCGCCAAAGGCGAGCGCATCGTCGCCACGGCGGAGGGCAACGGTCCCGTCAACGCGCTGGACCGCGCGCTGCGGGTCGCCCTCGAGAAGATCTACCCCCAGCTCGCCAAGCTGGACCTCGTCGACTACAAGGTCCGCATCCTCGAGGGCAAACACGGCACCGAGTCCACCACCCGCGTCCTCATCTCCACGTCCGACGGGGCGGGGGAGTGGTCGACGGTGGGAGTCGCGGAGAACGTGATCGCCGCGTCCTGGCAGGCCCTGGAGGACGCGTACACGTACGGGCTGCTGCGGGCCGGGGTGGAACCCGCGCAGTAACCCCCGCGGCGCGCCCGCTCCTTCGAAGCTGGAGGCGCGATGGTGGAGGGGCGATGGTGGAGGGGCGGCGCCGGAGAGTCAACGCAAGGGAGTCAACGCCGGAGAGGCTGGAGTTCAGCCTCTCCGGCGCCCATGACACGGCCGTTGCGGTCCCGCCACGCGGCGCGGTGTGCGCGGGCTGTCGATTCGGCGCGGTGCACGGCCGTCGCGGGGACCGGCAGGCGGCACAGGGCGTCCAGGCTGTTCAGCATGCGCTCCGCGAAGCGGCGGCCCAGGGGAGTGAGGCGGCCGGAGGCCAGCACCACATGCGTCGCCTCCCGGGCGCCCAGGCGCCAGCGGGCGAACTGGACCTGCGCGGCGTCACGCAGCCTCGGGTCCGGCTCCGTCTCGCGGCGGCGAGCCCAGAAACGGGCCACGCCCAGGTGCGCGTACGCCCCGTGGAAGAGCCCGAGCAGCGGCCGGGGGTCGCGGCGCCAGGGCGCGTAGAACCGCTCCCGGCCGCCCGGTTCGAACAGGTCGAAGAGGTGCAGCACCGCCGCGAACTTGTTGTGCTGGATCTCGTGCGCCATCGTCACCGCGAACCCCGTCGCCGACTTCGGCAGGGACAGCGCCATGCACCCGAACGTCTCCGCGCTGCTTCCGCTCACATTCCCCCGGCCGGGCCTCGACAGCGGTACCAGCAGCCGCGGTCCCGCCGCCAGCTCCGCGTACTGGTCCTCGTGGTCCGCGCGCAGCAGCCGGCAGGCCTCGCGCGCCACGGCGGTCCACCGGCTCACCTCATCGGCGCCGAGGCCCTCGCGGTACCGCGAGGCTTTCGGAAAGCACGGCTGGTCCAGGACGTCGAGCAGGAGCGGGGCGTCGTCGTCCAGGTCGGTCAGCAGATGCGCGCCCTGCCAGCGGCCCTCGCTGTGGTACGGCTGTCCGGGCACCGTCACCGGGCCGTCGGCGGGGGACGCTCCGGGCACCGTGATCCGGGCCCGGCCGGCTGCTTCGACGCACACCTCGGCACGGTCACCGGGAACGGCGCCGGGGAAGCGGGCCCGGCCGAGCGAAGGCAGGGCCACCGACGGCCCGTCCACCGGCCACTCCACCCGAACCGGCAGCCCCGCGCGGACGGCCGCCGCCGCGGCCAGTGCCGTGAACCAGCGCACGGGCGGCGGCTCTTGCGGCTCCCGCTGTGTGAGGCGGGCGAGCAGACCGACCAGGGCCGGTCCCGCCGACGGATGGGTCAGGACGGCCGCCGCCTCTCCGGGAGTCGCCCGCGCGGCGGCGGTGAACAGCCGCCACGCGTTCTCGGCCTCCTCGGCCACCGTGCCCCCGGCCGCCCGCGCTGCGGCCGTCACGGCGTACGCGCCGGCCAGGCGTCTGCTGTGCTCGGAGCGGGCCAGCAGTCGCAGGGCCGGTGCCCCGCCCGATCCCGCTGCGACCGCGTCGAACATCGCGCCCGGCATACGATGCGGCAACGGCGTCATACCACCTCCGAAGGCGTCGGTCGGTTGTCCTGCCACCGGTCGGGGTTCTGGCCCGGGGGCGCGAGGTCTGCGCTCAGCCGTCGCCGTACGCGTCCGATCAGCTCCGTCAGATCGGCGCAGTACACACTCGGGTTGGCGAAGCCGGTATCGCGCCGGTAGCGGGTGGCGTAGTGGCCCCCGCCGCACACCTGGTGCAACGGACAGGCCCTGCACCGCGCGCACAGCCCGGCGGCGCCCCACTGACGCGCCGCGACACCGGGGTGGCGCAGCAGCGCGTCGAAGGAGTGCCGCCACACGTCGAGCCCGGTGCGGGCGGCACCGTCGTACGCGGTGCGCAGCGTGTCGTCCTGGGTGAGAGAACCGTCCGTCTCCACCACCGCGTACCGCACGGGGGCCAGGCCGAGCGTCTCCGTCTGCGGGCGGGCACCGAGCAGGAGCACCATCAGGTTGTCGAGGAGCCGCACGGTGGTCTCCCTGGTCCGCGCCCCGTACCAGCGCTCGAAGACCGCCCACAGCCAGTCGGCGTACGGGGTGCGCCGCCCGCTCGGGTCCAGGCCCGGCGGCGGGGTGTGCCAATTGCCCAGCGGGAGAAGGAAGTCGATGGCCGGCGGGTGGTGGACGAGGAGTTCCTCGTAGGTGCGCACCGGGTCGTTGCGCAGGTCGACCGTGCACAGCAGCGTGCCTAACAGATGGCGGTAGTGCTCGCTCGCGAGGAGGCGCAGCGCCGCGTCCACCCGGGCGTGGCTGCCGCGTCCGTCCGCGCCGCGCCGGTGCCGGTCGTGGGCGGCGCGCCCGCCGTCGGTGCTCACTCCGATGCGCAGGCCCAACTCACCCAACAGGTCGAGCCGTTCCTCGGTCAGCCGCGTTCCGTTGGTCTGCAGGGCCAGATGCAGCCGTACTCCGCTGCCGACAGCCGCGCGCAGCACCCGGACCGTCCGTGCGAGTGCCTTGTCGCCGATGAGCAGGGGCTCGCCCCCGTGCAGGACCACGCCCGCCTCGTCCACTCCGTGCGCGGCCAGGTGTTCGGCGATCCGCCCGGCGGTGCGCTCCAGCGTCTGAGGGGCCATCGTGCGCGGCTGGGCGCGCCAACTCTGGTCCTGCGAGCGGTACATGTAGCAGTAGTCGCAGGCCAGGTCGCAGCGGCTGTGCACTTTCAGGACAAAGGAGTGGAACGGGTACGGCACCCAGCCCACTGCCTGTCGTGCCCGCACGTCGGAGGCCCTCGGCCAGGGCGGCTCGGCATGGCGCAGTGGCGGTCGACTCATCCACTTCCCCCCGAAGGCGTACGCCACGGACCTCGCCCGGCGGGGCCCAAGGCGCACTCTGTTCGACCAGTATTTGTTCGCCATAAGTCCGGCGTCAACATCACGAATGAGACAACGAAGGGCATTCGAACGGCAGTTGGACGCCAAGGGACATCCGCCGACGACTGCCCTATGGGGGTATGGCGGCGCTACGCTCAGGAGGCATGTCCGTTGTGTCTTCCCGGGATGCCGCCGCACGGAACCGCACGGCGGTCCATGAGACGCCGAGACCTCTTGGAGTGGACACCATGGCAGTTGCCGAGGACGCCGTCCTTGACGAGGAGTACGGGGGAGGGGGTGATGGCCCGTCGCCCGATGTCGAATCCGTCGTCCTCGACATCGCGGCCCTGTCGCCCGAAGAGGTCGCCGCCCTGCCCGACTCCGTGCTCGGCGCGCTGCTGCGCCGGGTGCACGACGGCTGCGCCGAAGGCGACCTGTTCGTCACCGGGCACCAAGAGAGCGCATGAAGCGCAGGACACGTACGAGCTGCCGTGATGCCGCAGGTCGCGCCCTATACTGGCCCCCTCGATGCCCGTTTTGCCCGCCTATGTGGCAGCTCGGGTGGCTCCCTTCGTCCCTGTCGTTGCCCGTCGTCCCGTCCTTCCCTGCTGTGCCGCGCCGAGCGGAGAGGTCATGCCTGACGCCAACCCAATTGATCCCCCAGGTCCGTTCGTCTTCTTCCTCGCGACCTCGGAGAACCTCGGCCTGAGCACCACTCTGCGCAATGTCGCGGACATCCTCGCCGAGGCCAACCGCAGCGTCCTCCTCGTGGACGGCCGCTCCGGCGCCGACGGCGCGAGCGCACCGCCCCGGCCCGAACCCGGCCAGGTGCGCACCGCGGCCGCCCCCGACGCGCAGGCGCTCGCCGCGCTCGCCGCCGACCCCGTCGCCGCGGCGTACGACCACGTCCTGATCGAGGCCCCGGTACCGGACGGCCCCGAGACGGCGGAACAGGTCTCGGCGGCCGCGTACGCCGACGCGCTCGTCATCTCCTTCGCGATGACCGCCTGGTCCATCGACGGGGCCGCCGCCCTGGCGGAGGACATGACGCTGAGCCGCGCGGGCAGGCCCGTACGGCTGCTCACGCTCGGCCTCAAGAGTGACATCGGGGTTCACGACCGGCTGCGCCAGGCGCGCGAGCGGGTGCGACGCAAGTTCGCTCCGCTCGCCCAGGCGCTCGGGGGATCCGACATCCCCCTGCTCGAGATTCCGTACAACCCCATGTACCAGGACAGCCGCAGCCTCGCCGTCGAGGCAGAGGACGCCGGAACCGTCACCGGTCTGCGCCCCTACTACGAGCGGCTCGCCGACTGGCTGCGCACCCGCCGCACCGCACGTCTCACCGACGTCACCGTCGTCCACTCCATGCGTCACGCCCCCTGGGCCGCCTGGCTGCGCGACCGGCTGGCCGCGAAGGGCGTCCGCACCGAGCTGCGCAGAGCGGACATGTACGCGGGCGAACGCCCCGGCCGCGGCGCGGCGTTGCTCTTCCTGTCGCCCGACGACGCCGACGACACCCTGCTCACCCAGATCGGCGCGCTCTCCCACACCGACGTACGCATCGTCCTGGTCGACGAGCCGTTCCCGCACACCGAGGCCGCGCACCATGAGCGGATCGACCTGCGCGGCACCACCGAGGACGAGGCGCTGCGGCTGCTGTACACGGGCCTCGGCCTCGGCGCCGTGGAGCCCGGCGACGCGGGCGCGGGAGCCCGGTTCCCGCGCCTGCCCGAGACCACCAACGTCGCCTCGCGCAACAGCGATTTCATCGACCGCGACGCGCTCCTCGCCACGCTCGACGAGCAACTGCTCGCCGCCGGACGCGACGGCGCCTGCCTGGTGCTGCACGGCCCCAGCGGCTGGGGCAAGAGCGAGGCCGCTCACGAGCTGTGCCACCGCTACGGAGCCGGATACGACGTCGTGTGGTGGGTGCGTGCCTGGGAGCGCGAGCGAGTCGAGCGAGGACTCACCCGGCTCGCCGGGCGTCTCGGCATCCCGGAGGAACGCCTCGGCACCCCCGACGACGACGGACTCTCCCGCCTGCTGACCCGCCTGTCGCGCCGCGACGACGACATGGGCAGCTGGCTGATCGTCTACGACGGCGTACCGGACCCGGCCGAACTGCGCGGCCTGCTGCCCGTGCCCCACGAGCACGGGCACGTCCTGATCACCAGCCGTGTCCCTCCGCGTGAGGAGACTTCGGCGGGGTCCTCCGGCGATCCCGGGGCACGGCCGCCGCAGCTGACGCCCCTGGCGATCCCTCCGATGACCCCCGAGGAGGCCCGCGCACTGCTCGACGAATGGGCCCCGGAGATCACCGAACCGCAGGCCGGGCAGATCGGCAACGTCGTCGACTTCGTCCCGCACGCCCTGCACATCGCCGCCCACTGCCTCGCCGAGCGGACCGCCGTCCACCGCCGCGACGACCACCTCAACCCGGACGCCGCCCTCCGCGCCGCCGTGGGCGACCTGCTCGCCGAGTACCGCGGTGGCAAGACCGAACTCCTGCGCCACACCGAGGCGGTGTCGCCCGTCGCCGTGATGGTCCAGGTCGCCCGGCGTGTCGTGCAGGCCACCCCGGGCGCTGCCGCATGGCGTGCGGAGAGCCCCGAACACGACGCTCTCGGCTGGCTGCTGGGCGCCGCGTCCCTGCTCACCGGCCGTGGCATGGGCCTGGAACTGCTGCGCTCGCGCCGGATCCTGTCCGAGCTGGCCCGCGACGACGACGCGGCCGACCAGCCGCCCGCCGATGCCCAGCGCCAGCCCGACGACGTCCAGCTTCCCGACGAGCACATGGTCAGCGTCGCCCTGTGGGCCCTCGCCCGAGTCGGCCTCCTCGACGTCGACTTCGACCGCAAGGAACAGCCGCTCGCCCAGCACCACGGACTGCGCGACCTGATCCGGGCAGGCCTGGAGCCCGACGAGCGGCGGCACATCGAGTCGGTGCTGCGGGGAATCCTCGCCGAGTACGCCCCGCAGGAACACCAGGACCTGCCCGCCGACTGGGCCCGCGAGGTGTACTCGCTGCGCCTGTGGCAGGACACCCGGCCCCGGGTCCGCCGCTCGCTGCTGCGGCATCTCAACGCGCTCAGCCAGCGCGCCGAGGCCGCCGACCTAGACCGCCTCCTCGACATCGCCGGCCGGGCCGAACAGGAGTGGCGGGCCGACGGCGACGAGCAGTCTCCGGAGTATCTGCGCCTGCTCAACCTCACAGCCCGCGCCCACCGTCTGCGCGGCGACTACGACCGCTCACGCCGGCTCGCCCAGGACGCGCTGCGCGGCCATCGCAGGCTGCTCGGCATCACGCACCCGCGCACTCTGCTGTCCGCCGACTCCTACGCCGCCACCCTGCGCACGCTCGGCCGGTTCGAGGACGCCCTGCTGGAGCTCCGGCCCGCGCTGGAGCAACTCACGCTGCTGCTCGGCTGGAAACACCCGGCCACGATCCAGGTCGAGCACAACCTCGCCCTCACCGAGGCCCTGACCGGCCGCGTCGGCGGCGCACTGACCCGGCTTCAGGAGCGCTTCCGCTACCGGCAGGCCGTCGGCGGCGCGGACGACGCGGTGGCCTGGAACGCCGCCGACCTGCTCGCCTACCTCTACCGTTCCGCCGGACGCGACGGAGAGGCCCGCGACCTGCTGCGCCAGCGGCTGCGCCGGTACGGCGAAACCTGGGACGTCGCCCGTCTGAAGACGGAGGTCGGCCTCGCCGTCAGCGAACGCCGCCTCGCCGACGGTTTCCCCGCCGTCAAGGACCCCCGGTACGGCTACGAACTCGCCCATGAGCGTGACCGGCGAGCGCTGAAGCTGTACGTGAGCCGCTTCGGCCCCGACCGCTTCGACACCCTGCGCTGCCAGTTCAGTTACGCCGCCGACCTGCATGCCCTCGGCAAGGCCGACGAGGCCGAACAGCAGGCGCGGCAGTGCGGGGACACCCTCGCGCGGCGGCTCGGCGCGGGGCATCCGTACACCGGTCTGTGCCAGGTGCGGCACGGGGTCTACCTGCGGGCGACGGGCGAGGTGCGGCTGGCGGAAGAGGTGGGCCGCAGCGCGGCCAACCTCCTGACCCACAAGCTGGGCCACGCCCACCCCTGGGTCGCCGCCGCGGAGAACTCCCTCGCCGTCACCGTCGCCGCGGCGGGCCGTACCGACGAAGCGGCCGACCTGGCCCACACCGCCCTGACCCGGCTGCGGGACCTGGGTGTCGGGCACCGGCCGGACGGACGCCGGGTCGGCGCCCACCACGAGCGGCTCACCGGCACCGACACCTCCCGCCCCACACCGCCCTCGGGCTACGACATCGACCTGGAGCTGCCCGAGTTGTAGCGCGCTCGCGGCATCGGCCGACCGCACCGCAGCCCCGCAGTCACTCACTGAAAGGCGAGCACACGTGGCAGCCCCCGCACCTCATCGCACCGACACGCTGAAAGAGTCCCACTGGACCGCCAAGCGCCACGGCCTGATAACCCGGCTGTGCGAGGAAGCCGTCGCCGAGGCCCCCGCCGTACGCTCCCTGTCCCACTACAGCAACGGCATCCTCGACTTCGCCGTCTTCCGTGCGTCCCGTGCCCCGCTCAGCAGCCTCGTCACCGAGGTCGGCGACGAGGCCCAGAACGAGTCGCTGCCCGGCAGCAGGCTGCTGCTGTGCGCCCAGGACCTCGGCGCGGTCCTGCGCCCGCTGGGAACCGGTGAGCTGATGCGCACGGTCCTCGCGAACGCGCGCGGCGGCCTGTGGGGCGGGCGCGCCCGCCCCGGCGAGTTCCTGGCCGCGGTGACCGACGTCCCCGACGGCGTGCCCGCGATGGACGCCGCCATGAACCGCCTCGTCACCCGTATCCGGGCCGAGGTGCACTCGCTGCCCGACGAGAAGCCCGGCGGCGACCCCGGGGCGAAGCCCTATCTCCAGACGGGGGCGACGACGAGCGAGGGCCCGCAGGTCGACTTCGGTACGGCAGCCGTACCGGACACCTTGTACGAGCAGCGGCTGCGGGACCTGTGGCGGACCCACGTCAACACCACGGACCTGCAGTACGCGGGCTACTACCGCGACTGGACCCTGGTCTGCGTCGGTGACGTCTTCGACGCCCACGAGCTCGGCCCGCGCTTCATCGACGTCAGTGTGCGCACCCGGCGGACCGCCTACCGCGACCTCTCCCGCAGCCTGCGCGGACACCTGGTCCGTCTCACCGACGCGCTCGGCCTCGTCGCCCCGGCGGACGCCGGGCACGCCCCCGTCGACCGGCTCGTTCTGGACGTCCAGGAAGGTGCCGTGTACGTGCTGTGGACCTCGCCCCGTGCGTTCCTCCTCGGCGTCACCCTCGACCAGCGCCATGTCGACAACGCCGAGCGGCGGCTGCGGGGCCTCGGGCAGGCCGTGGCAGGCGTCACGGTACCGCCGCCGCGCTGAGCGTTCCCCACACCTCCTCCGCGAGGACCTCCACCGTGCGCGCCGGTGTCAGCGGGTACCGGTGGTCGGCGCCGCCGAGCAGATGCACCGGCAGCACCTCCACCGCGCATTCGTAGTCCCGGCAGATCCGGCGCAGTTCGCCCAGCTGGTGCTCGGTCGGCCGCCCGGGCGCCGCGGTACTGGCCCAGGCCGCGACGGAACCACGGAACTCCTCCGTCAGCGCCCGCACCAGCGTGGCGCAGCCGAGGACGCTGAGGTCCGCCGACGTCGCCACGGCGCGCCGGGCCGTGGTACGGCCGGCCACCCGCCGGGTCACCGTCTCCAGCATCAGCAGGGCGTCGCGGAACCGGCGCCGCACCGCGCCCGGCAGCTCCTCCGCGGCCGGCTCCGGTACGGCGGCCGGGACAGTGGTCCCTGCCGTGGGGGCCGGCGGCCCCGTGCCCGGCTCGACCGACAGCGCCGCCAGGGTCCGGCGCACCTCGTCGAGGTGGACCGTATGCTGCTCCATTTCGCGGCGCATCCGCTCGCCCAACTCGGCGATGCCCTCCCGCCGCTGCCCGTCCACGAGGCGCCGCTCCAGCTGCAGCAGCGCCGCGTGCACGCTCTGCGGGAAGTCGCCCTGCCGGTACACCAGTGGCCGTGAGCCGATCGACCGCCCCAGCCGGTCCTGCATCGCGTGCGACACCAGCCCGTTGACCACCAGCAGCGCCTCGAACCGTCCCGGGGGCAGCGCGGCGCGCAGTCCTTGCACATAGGCGGCGATCCGCTCGGCGTCGTCGGCCAGGAGGACGGAACGGGCGTAGATCACCGCGAGGTACGCGTTCGGCGCGGGCGAGAGCCAGTACACGACCTCCTCCTTGCCGCCCGGCGAGCGCGACATCCGGGCCTGCACCGGATCGCGCGAGGCGATGCGCCACTGCCCCAGATCCAGCGCCTCGTGCACATCGCCCCGGACCTGCCGGTACGACACGCGCTCGTGCAGTTCCCGTACCGCCGTCAGCACCGTCGCGCCGGGCACCCGGCGCACCCGGCCCGCGTGGTCCTCGCTGAGCTGCCAGGCGTGCCGGCAGGTCTTGAGCACCTCGCGGGGCACGCCCTCGGTGAGTTCGTGCACCAGCCGCAGCGCGTCCTCGTCGAACGGGCCCGTCTGCCGCGCCGGGGCGGCCGACTCGCCGCCGGCGGCGAGGTACCGGGCCACCAGCGCCTCGGTGCGGTCCTCGTCGAGACCGGTGGCCCACAGCTGCACCAGCCGCTCGTGCACGCTCGTCCGCAGCGCCCGCAGTCCGCCGGGCGACACACAGAAAACCAGCAGACCGCCGTGGCTCGTATAGATGTTGACGAGGCGTTCGAAGGCGTCCATGAAGGTGCCGCGGTTCTCCTCCGGCCAGTCGAGCACCTTCTCCAGGGAGTCGAGGAGCAGGACGTACGGGTTGCCGACCCGGCCGTGCAGAAAGCCCTGCACGGCGAGGGCGTCGAAGACCCGGTCGATGCCGGCGGCGGTGTCCTGGCGGCCGCCGGACGGGCCGATCGCCTCGGTGATGCCGCGCTCGCGCAGCGGCTCCGCGGGTTCCTCGCCGCTCAGCCACTTCCACACCATCCGTTTGAACGGCGGTTCCAGCAGCAGCGCGAGCGCGGTGGAGAACCTGCGGTGCTCGGTGACCTCGCCCAGCGTGCCGCGCAGATCGGCGTGGATCACCTCGGGGTCGTAGCGCAGCGCCGACACCACTTTGTCCGGGTCGAGGGTGCGGTCGCGCAGGCCGGCCGCGATCTCCTGGAGGGTGCTCCGGCGCGGGTCGTCGTCCTGGGCGCCGACCCAGCCGGCCGTCACGTACGCGTAGTAGTCCCTGACCAGCTCCTCGAAGGCCTGACGCCCCTGAGGGGTGTCGCCGGGACCGCGCAGCCGGTCGCGGTAGAGCCGCCCCATGTCCTGCGCCGGTTCGTCCACGATCCACACCGCCGCGTCCGTGTGCTCGGCGCGCACCGTCTGGTACGTCCTGCGCAGGGCGTGGCTCTTGCCGAGGCCGAACTCGCCCACCAGGGCGATGGCCCGGCCGCGCCGGCCTCCCGCCGCGGGCGGATCGAAGTAGTCGGTGACCAGGGCCTCGAGATCCGCGACCAGCGGCGTGCGGATATGGGCGTTGCCCGAGTCGGCCCCCTGGACCGTCGGGTCCCCGAGATCGGAGGACGGGCCGAGGCGCACGACCGGGCTCAGCGGGAAGGGGTTCTCGTGCCAGATGTCACCACGGTCTGGGGCCATGATGGCACTCCTCGTGTGTCCGGTTGTCGGCTTCCGAGCGGCGGGCGGGTGCGGAGATATGTGCGTCGAGTCGCGGGGACGATACGTGCGTACCGGCGCGGGACCTGTCTAGGAACCCTGCGGGGGAGAGGACCCGCGGCGCGGCCGGCCGGGGGTGGAGGTGGTGCGCCCCAGGTTCGCCGGGTTCAGGGTGGGCGCGACGAGCTCGGCGGCGGTGACCCGCACGGGGCGTCCTGCTCGTCTTTGCCGTTCCGCGATCGCGAAGCACTCCTTGCGCAGCTGCCGTACGTCGAAGCGGCTCCAGGGGTCCTGGTCCTGCTCCGGATCCCGAGGGACCTGCCGCAGCGGGGCGAGCGATGGAGCGTCGGGGCCGGGGCTGCCGGGGTGAGCGGCGTCGGTGAACTTCACGGTGTCCTCCAAAGCGAGAGGGCTGAGCGTGAGATGGGTGACCGCCGGGTGCGGAAGAAGGTCCTTGACCACCTCGCCGGCCGTCCGCGGGTTCTGGTGACTGATTTCGACGAACAGTACGATCCGGCTCTGCGCATGTTTCAGACACGTCTTCAGGAACTTTGAGCGCACATCGCCACCGGGGTTTCGCCAGTCGATGTGCGGGACGATGACGAACAGCAGGCTGTTCTGTTCTTTGAGCAGGGTGCTGATCCCGTTGAAGGCTCTGGGGATGTTGTCACCGGTGAGATCCGGGTCGAGCGGCACCTGGGGGAACTGCCGGTGCAGGGTGTCGACGATCTTGTCCCGGATGGCGGCGTTGATGCCCGGGGTCTCGGCGAAGTCGCCCTCGTCGTCCCAGCTGACCTCGCCCCCGTGGTTGACGTATCCGCCGGTCATCGCCACGATCGGGCGCGGTGGACGGCGCCGGGACCCCTGCTGCTCGGACTGCCGGACGAGAGCGTCGAGATACTCGTGCGCCCGGTGGATGCACCGGTGGATGAGGGTGGTCTTGCCCATGCCGACGGGTCCGGTCACCACGACGAGATGTCCCCGGTCCACGTCCGGCAGGATCAGCTCGGGCAACTGCGTCAGGCACCGCTCGAACTCGGTCAGCTGGTCCCAGGTGTGGTCTACGTCCACCCACTGATGGGCGTGGCTCTCCTCCGCCCAGGGCACGAGCGGGTGGTCGTCCTTCGGAGTGACCTGCATCCACTGGATGTGGTCCTTGCTGCCCGGCACGTAGACGCCGTACGGGTTGTCCTCGGTCGGGTCGTCCTCGGGCGGGTTGTTCCCGGTCGGCTCGATCATACGGCCGCTCCCGGCGCGGTACGGCGGGCGATCCGGGTGCGCAAGGTGAGCCAACTCCAATGCAGCAAGGTGCGGTTGAGGTCGGATATGGAGCGAAGGTGGCGCTCCACGGACGCCCGCTCCCGCTCCGCGTCGTCGGCGCGGGCGTCCGTGTCGAGGAGATAGCCGTCACGGGCGTCCGGCAGCGGCTGGGCCAGGGGCAGCCCATCGGCCGCCAGCCTCGCCGCCGCACGCCGGGTCGAGGGGCCCGGCACCCGGGAAAGGGTGCCGGCCAGCGCCTCGCGCGTGGTGCGCACCGCCGAGTGGTCCGTCCGCGGATCGTGTTCGTACCCGGCCAGATACTCACCCACCGCCGTCCGGTACGCGCTCTCGTCCGCGCTCAACTGCTGTTTGAAAAGCCGCCGTTCGGCCGAGTGGCGTTCGGAGAACTGGCCCCCGAGAGTGAGCAGCGCGCCGGCGGCCAGCAGGGGCAGCCCTTTCAGGAACGTCGCGATCCAGCTCTCCTCGCCGCTGTCCTTCGCGGCCGCGACCGGGGCTTCGGACGCCGCGGCCATGAGCGCGGAACAGGCCCGCTCGAAGTCCTTCTCGCGGCGCTCGGCCCATCGCTCCAGCGTCATGCGCCCGCCGGCCCCCGAGGGCCTCACCCTGTCCAGTCCGGCCACGCTGTCGGGCCGGAGCACCCGCAGGCGCACGGCGGCGTCGACGAGGTCCGGGCGATGGTCGCGGTCGAGGCAGTACACCAGCTGGACGTCCCGCTCGTCGGACGCGGCCGGCGCGGCGAACGCGGGCGCGGCACCGACCGCCAGCAGCAGAAGTGTCGTCCCGGTGACCGCGTGCGCCGAACGCCCGCGGAGGCGTAAGCGCCGGCCCGGCCGCGGGGCCGGGGGCGCGGCGGTGCGCTCCACGGGCCGGACACCCGGCGGCCGGCCGCCGTGCGGTGCCCTGTGCGGACCGTGCCTCATCCCCTGCCTCATACGCCTCTCCCCGTCCGGCCACGGCGCTGTGCCGGTGTTTCGTATGCCTCGTACGTCTCGTATGCCTTGTACGACTCCGCGGACGCCGGGACCCCTTCCCGTCGCCCACCCCCTCCGCTCCCCGCGGCTACGCGACCGACCGCTTGTCCTTCGCCTGCCGGTCATACGGGGAGTGACGCTCACCACCGGCGGCGAGTTCCCCCCGGGAGCACGGCCACCGCAGGCGTGGCGGATGGGCCAGCAGCACCTGCGACGTGCCGTGCAACACGTTGACCGTGATCACTGCGGGGCCGACGGTGGCGGCGGTGCCGGGGAAGTCACGCTCCAGCGTCAGCGCGATCAGCACGGCCGTGATGCCGTTCTGCTGACCGAGGCCGAGCGCGATCCGGTCGCCGCGCCACAGTCCCCGTACGAACAGCGGCATGAGGCACAGGGCCACCACCGCCTGCGCGCCGAACGCCGCCACGCCCAGGACGAACCCACGCCACAACTCCACCCCGTGCGCCAGCAGCAGGCCCAGCGCCAGGAACGCGGCGAGGAACGCGCCGCCGACGGCACGGCCGAGCACCTTGTCGAGGATCTTGGCGCGCACCACCAGACCGGCCAGCGCCACCGCGAGCATCAGCTGCTGTAACGCGGCGAGCACCAGCATCGCCACCACGAGCAGCACCGTGGCCGTGTCCTTGACCCGCCGTGACGGCGGCGTGTCGGGCACCCGCGACGCCACCCGCCGCCCCACCCACCACAGCAGCAGTACCCCCGCGAGGAGCCCGGCGTTGAGGACGAGCCCGGCCGCGTAGCCGCCCGCGCCCCCGGCCGTGAGCTGGGGTGTGCCCTCGTGCCCGGCGGCCGCATAGGCGTATCCGGCCAGGTACAACGTCAGCAGTACGGTCATCGGGTCGTCGAACGACGCCCATGCCTTCAGCAGCGACCGGGCGCGCTGCGACATCCGACCGCTTCTGTCGAGAGCGGCGACGGACAGCGGGTCGATCTGAGCCACCGCGATGCCGAGCACCAGGTACTCCGGCCGGTCGAAGATCAGCACCATCGTCCCGGCGATCAGTGCGGCCTTCAGGACCACACCCAGGGTGACGGCCGCCACCACACCGGTCAGATCGTCACGCAGCGCCCTGAGGTCGATCGCGTACGTGCTGCCGTACAGACCGACGCCGAGCAGCAGCCCCGCCCCGAACAGATAGCCGCTGGAGCCCACCAGCGTGGAGAGGTCCACCACCAGGCCGCACGCCACACCGAGGACCAGCGCGCCCGCCGCGCCGAGCACGATGCGGGGAACCGCCTCCGGCAGCCGCCGCAGGCGGGCGCGCGCGGATGTCGCCATGGCTCGTCCCCCCCTCCGTTCCGCGCCCGCACGGCGTCCGGCAGGGCCGGAGACGTTCCACGCACGGGTTCATGGCCGCCGCGCGTCCCTCGCCATGGGGCAGAGGTGAATCGTAGGGGGCCGAATGCCCCACCGACAGCAGGACACCAGCCTTATGTACGGCAGTTGACGACCCCCTCGGCCCGTACCGTCACGTGGGACGGTGCCGTCGCGGCACCGTCCTGCCTTCACGATGCCCGGCTCGGGGCACCGCCGAACCCAGGTCGGCGTCAACCGGCCACTCCCGTGGGACCGATGGCCAAGAACACCCCTCGGACGGGCGACCACCGCCGCCTTGCCGGGTTCTCCCCCGGACGAAGATCAACGGCCACCGTGTGCACCGACCACTCCTGTGAGTGAACGATCCTTACCGGCGAATGCTCCATTTTGCGCATTTTGGAGTAGCTTCGAAAGTATGAAGGGCGCAATGATCCGGGGGCTCTCGCTCCCCATACTCCTGATCGCGTTCGCGGCCTTGGCGGTACTGTCCGTCGGGGCCCCGCGCGCCCATGCCGCCACGGACGTCTCGACGATCGCGGAGGCCCTGCGCGAGAACCCCGTGTACGTCGACCCGTCCGTGTCCGAGCAGCTGCCGGGCGACGAGGCGGACGCCCTGGCCGACAAGATCGAGGACGCCGACAAGCCGGTCTTCGTCGCGGTGCTTCCGGGAGACTTCCCGAAGGAGGATCTCTTCCGCGACCTCCGTACGGCGACCGGGATCACGGGCCTCTACGCGATCCGGCTCGGTGACCAGTTCGACGCGAAGGCCGATTCCGCGGTCCTGTCGAACAGCGCCGTGCGGAACCTCGTCTCCAGCGTTCAGGGCGAGGACACACAGAGCCAGCTCAACGACTTCACGGACCGCGCCCTGGCCAACATCGGCGGCTCCGCGCCCAGCGGCTGGAGCGAGGGCGGCGACACCGTCCCGGCCGGCGCGCTGATCGGGGCCGGCGCGGTCGTCGTGGCCGGCGGCGCGGGGGCGTACACGCTCGTACGCCGTAACCGCCGCAGGAGGGCAGAGGAGCAGCGGGCCGCGCTCGAGAAGCTCCGCGTGGTCGTCGACGAGGACATCACCGCCTTCGGCGAGGAGCTCGACCGGCTCGACTTCCACCCCGCCGAGAAGGGCGCGGACGACGCGATGCGCGCCGACTACGAGCGCGCCCTGGACGGATACGACAAGGCGAAGTCGTTCATGGCCGCGGCACAGCGCCCGGAGGAGGTGCGCGCCGTCACCCAGGCCCTGGAGGAGGGGCGCTTCTCGCTGACCCTCCTCGCCGCACGCCGCGAGGGGCGCCCGCTGCCCGAGCGCCGCGCTCCTTGCTTCTTCGACCCGCGCCACGGCCCGTCGGTCGCCGACGAGACCTGGACGCCCGCGGGCGGGGAGCCCCGCGAGGTGCCGGTCTGCGCCGCCGACCGGGCCCGGCTGTCCGACGGACTCGACCCCGCCGTCCGCGAGGTCGACACCGACTCCGGCCGCCGCCCCTACTGGGAGGCGGGCCCCGCATACGGCCCCTGGGCCGGCGGCTACTTCGGCGGCGGCATCCTCCCCGGCCTCCTTGTCGGCACACTGCTCGGCTCGATGATGGCCGGTCCGTCGTACGCGGCCACCTACGGCTCCGGATACGGAGACTTCGGGGGCGGCGGCTACGAGGGCGGCGACGTCTCCGGCGCGGACTTCGACTCCGGTGACTTCGGTGGCGGCGGCTTCGGAGGGGGTGACTTCGGAGGCGGAGGCGACTTCGGCGGCGGCTTCTGACGGGCGGCCGACAAGGGGTACCGGCAAACGGGCCCGGCGCCAGGGGACGCCGGGCTCGTGCATGGCGCACTGAACCGCCGGGACGCACCAGGCGGCCGTGCTGGGATGTCTAGAGCGAAGCCGCCGCCGAGGCGATGGCGGAGGCGAAGGTGGAGACCTCGGTGTAGACGCCGGGGGCCTTGGGCCGGGCGCAGCCGTCGCCCCAGCTGACTATGCCGACCTGGATCCAGGCACCGGCGTTGTCCTTGCGGAACATCGGGCCGCCGGAGTCGCCCTGGCAGGTGTCGACGCCGCCCCGTTCGAAGCCTGCGCAGATCTCCTCGCTCGAGACGAGGCCGCTGTAGAGGCCGCCGTACCCCTTGCAGGTGGCGTCGTTCACGAACGGAACGGTCGCCTTGAGCAGGTAGCGCGAGCCGCTGCCGTTCTCGCGGGTGTCGCCCCAGCCGGCGATGGTGAAGTCACCGGTGTTGTACTGGCTGGTGGTGGCGATCTTCAGGGTCGGCAGGTTGATGGGCTGGGCGAGCTTGATAAGCGCCCAGTCCTTGCCGGTGCCGTTGTAACCCGGCGCCTGGAGGACCTTGGTGGAGCGGACCTGGACACGTCCACTCGTGGACTGGAGATCCACGACTCCGGCGGTGGCCGTGATGCTGGTGTTGTTGCCGGAGCCGTTCACGCAGTGCGCGGCGGTGAGCACGATCTGCTGGGTGTAGAGCGCGCCGCCACAGCCCATGGAGAGCCGGACCATGAACGGGAACTCGCCCTGCGCGGCGCGGGTTCCGCCGACGACGGGTGCGGGAGCCGCAGAAGCGTTGACGGGCTGAAGGCTGACGATCGCGAGGGCGGCGGCGCCGAGGACCGCGCATCTCTGGAGCGCCTTGAGGAGCTTCTTCAACGTGATGCCTTCCGTGGGGGGTTGGACATACGAATGCGTCGAACCGAAGCTGCGCTGAAATGTCAGGCTCATGCCAAAAGGGGAGGCGACGAGAAGTCGCGACGTGGTCGGCAGGAGCGGTGGTTTTCCGTTGGAGGATTATGAGAACGCGGTGTGCGCCCCCACAAGGCGCGAAATCCGGCCATGCGGGGCGGCAGAGCGGCGGGGCGGCAGCGGTGAGGTGGCAGTGGTGAGGCGGCAGAGGCGAGGTGGGGCGGGCTTCAGCCGGCGTCCGGCAGGGCCAGCCACTCCTTCCACGACAGATCCCGCCCGATGAACCGCGGCCGCTCGAACGGCCACGCCTGCGCGATCCACCGGGGCACGAACGCGTCGAGCGCCCGCTCCAGATCGCTCCCGACCTGCTCGTCCACGACCCACCACGAGACCTCGGCGTCGGCGCCCGCCTTCGCCGGCGGATCGATGTAGACACACCCGTACTCGGTCGTGCCGGCGGCGTCGAGCACCACGTAGTTGAAGGACTCATGGGCGGCGATCTCGGCCTCGTGCCGCTCCAGGTCCGCCTTGTTCGCCTCGTACGTGATGGTGGCCGCCGGCCACCCCCAGGCCTCCCCGAAGACCTCCCACAACCGCTCCCGTGACCCCATCACGGTCGGGTAGTCGATCGCGGCGTCGGCGCCGGTGATCGGGCGCAGGTACGGCCCGCCGGGCAACTCGGCACGTACGGGATGGACGAAGTCCGGGGGCAGCCAGGTCATGGCCGGAGGCTAACGGCGAACGACGGGTCCCGCACGGGATTATTGGCCGTGGCCGTGGCCGTGGCCGTGGCCGTGGCCGTGGCCGGGCTCGGGGCCAGGGGGACATCGGTCCGCCGGGCGACGGCCGGCAGCCGGGGACACCGGCCCGCGTCGCCCGTAACGCTCACCCGCCGCATGCCACCAGCCAGGCGGCGAAGGCCCGTTGACCTCCGCCGCCGGCTGGCCCGGATGCAGCCCGAGCCGCCGCAGGGCCCCCGCCGCCACCTGGACGGTGATCCCGCCGCGCCAGTGGCCATCGGGCCCGCGCCCACACGGCAGATCCCACCGGAGTTCCTCCATGAAGAACGGCATCCAGTCGATCCCGCGCTCGCGCAGTCAAGCGCGAACGGCGGCCAGGGGGAGCGGACGCCCTCGTACGTTCTCGTACGAGGCGACGGTGACCCATTCGACGTCGACGTTCATGCGGACGATGATGCCGTACGGGCCGCGCGGTCGGTACGGGCCGTACGACTGAGGCGACTTGCCGCTCCCAGCACGAGGGCGACTCCCACCAGCCCGGCACTCACCCACAACGGCGCGCGATACCCGAGCCCGGCCCCGATCACGACCCCGCCGACCCATGGCCCGACCGCGGCACCGACATTGAACGCGGCCGTGGCGAAGCCGCCCGCCAGGGTGGGCGCGTCGGCCGCCGCGTACAGCGCCTGGGTGATCAGCGTGGATCCGACGCCGAACGAGAGCGTGCCCTGAACGAAGGCCAGGACGATCACCGCCACCGGATTCCCGGCGGACAGCGCGAACACGACCCACCCGGCCAGCAGCGCCACCCCACCGATCACCAGGACCGGTACGGGCCGGGCATCGGCGATCCGCCCGGCCACCGTGACCCCGACGAAGGACCCCAGTCCGAAGAGCGCCAGCACGGCGGGCACCCACGAGGCCCCGAGGCCGGAGACCGAGATGGCCACCGGTGCGAGATACGTGAACGTACAGAAGGTCGCCCCGTTCACCAACGCACCGAGCAGGAGGGCGACTTGAAGCCGAGGCGAGCCCAGGGCCCGAACCTCTCCGCGCACACTCACGCGGGCCGCGTCGGCGCCCCCGCCCGGCACGGACCGCACGATCGCGAACAAGGCCGGTACGGACAGCACCACCACCGCCCAGAAGGCCGACCGCCACCCCCACACCTGCCCCAGCAAGGCCCCACCGGGAACCCCGGCGACACACGCGACGGTGACCCCGCCAAGGAGCACAGACGTGGCCCGCCCCTTGGCGTTCGCCTCGACCATCCCGACGGCCGTCACGACGGCGACGGCCAGAAACCCGGCGTTGGCCAGTGCCCCCACGACCCGCGTGGCGACCAGCACCCCGAAGCTGCTGGTGAGCGCCCCCACCACATGAACGGCCAGAAAGGTCCCGAGGAACCCCAGCAAGGCCGCCCGCCGGGACCACCGCCGGCTCATGGCAGCCATCAGAGGCGCCCCGACCACCATGCCCACGGCGAACGCCGAGGTCAGCGCCCCGGCTGCCGGTACGGAAACCCGCAGATCCCGCGCGATGTCCGGCACAAGCCCGGACAGCATGAACTCAGAAGTCCCCTGGGCAAAGACAGCAAGCCCCAACAGATAAAGCCCGAACGGCATGACAAGACTCCGCACACCCGAAAACGAACACGGCCCACGGCACGGCGTTCCGGCGGCGGTGAAGGGGTGATTCCGATCGCGATCGATCGCGGAGCTGCCACGTTGGTGGAGACTCAGTCCGACATCCCAAACAGCCACCGGAGAGCCGGTGGCCGGAGTCTTGACGCCTCGGGACTGGACATGACGGCGAGACTAGCCACGATCGCCGGACGAGGTCCATCGATTTAGGGGGAGGAAACTGCTGTGGCGCTCACGCTCGCGGAGATCGCCGAGGATCCCCTGGCCCTGACGAGCCGCCTGGACCTTCATGACGGTACGGAGCTCGTCCTCCGCCCCCTCACGCACGCCGACGCGGAGCCCCTGGCAGGGTTCCTCGGGGCCCTTTCCCCCGAATCGAGACGGCTCAGCACGTTCGACGGGTACGACCTCGTCGCTGCCCAGGAGCTGTGCGACGCGATCGCGCGCTACGACAAGCTCAGGCTGGTGCTCGAGGAAGGGCTGTCCGGCAGGATCGTCGGCCTCTTCGAATTCAGCCTGGCTCTCACACCGTGGGACATCGCGCGCTACCACGAGGCGGGCATCCGCCTGGCCGTGACGACCGACTGCCGCTTCGGACCCACTCTGGCCGACGACTACCAGGGCAGGGGCGTCGGGACGCTCGCCTTCCCGCTCATCACCTCCGCCGCACGCCGGCTCGGCCGGACGGTGATCATCCTCTGGGGCGGCGTCCGCAGCGACAACCCTCAAGCCATCCGGTACTACGAGAAGAACGGCTTCCAGCCGGTCGGCCCCTTCACCGGGCCGGACGGTTCGCGGTCGCTCGACATGATGCTGGACCTTCGAGCGGGCCCTGACAGCGAACCGTCGGTTCACTGAGACCTCGGAGCCGGCTGGTCGAGGATCCACCCTCCCGAATGTCCCGGCGGCAGCGAGAGGTCACTGCGTACCGCCGCGTAATACCGCCCGCGGGCGGCGCGCTGGCGGGCCAGCAGGGCCGACCAGGCTTCGGGATCACGGGTTTGCTCGCCGAGGAACCGTTCCATCTCGATGACCACGACGACCCACTCGCGTGCCCGCTCCACCACCTCGGGTGCGCCGAACATCAGCAGTGCCTCGCCGACCGGGTCGCGGGCGTCGAGGGCCTCGGCCAGCTGCGGGGCCGCGTCCTCGGGGGACACGGGGTGAGGGTGGGGGTCGTTTCCGAGGTGGGCCGCGACCCGGTAGGTCAGGGTCACGGTCTTCTTCAGGACCCGGGCGTAGTCGGAGTACACCGCCAGCCGCCGCTCCTCCCGGCGAACTGCCTGCTCGCGCCGGAAACGGGCCCGGTCCCCGCGGACGATGGCCAGATACGAGCCCAGGGCGCCGATGATCACGCCTATGAGCGCCGGGAGTTGCTGCATGAACGCGGACATCGCCGCAACATTATCTCCCCGCGCCCGACGCACGAAGGGCAGCCGACGGGGCTCGCGGAGGTGGCGGCGGCCAAGGCGATCGCCGATCCTGAGTCACCCGGGGCCCAGGGCGGCCGGGCCCGGGCCAGGGGGTGATCCAAACGACACTCCCTACGGCCGACCAGACCCGGTCCAACGCCGAAAAGCCCTGGTCAAGCGTGCCGACCAGCCTTGGTCCTGCGCCTCTTTCGCGTACTTGACGAGCTGGGAGAAGTCGACCGCCCCGGGATCCCCGTGCATGTTCTCGGGGACATGCATGTGCCCGCACACCCCTTTGAAGTCGTTCCACTCCGCGTCGCTCATCCGCTGTCCCTCACCGTTCCCGTACGACTGCGGGTAGGCGGGCCACGCCTTCGGTCCGGACAGCGGTACGTCGTGCTCGCTGTGCATCCACGCGAGGAAGCGGGCGACTTCGCGCAGGGCCCAGGAGGGGGCCTTCGGCCAGTAGATGTGCGACTGCCCCGCCTCCTGCCACTCGGCGTGGGTCTTCGGGTCGCAGGTGCCGACAAGCTCGACCTGGCAGACGTTGAGCGCGTTCGTCTCGACGCCGCCCGCCTCGTTGACCAGGGCGCGGGACGAGGTCTCGATGTCGAAGTGCTGGTACCACTCCAGCTTCTCGGCGGCGAGGTCGGGCACCGCCGTGAGGTTCGGGGCCGAGGCTCCGCCGCCGTAGCCCGGCAGGGTGCGGCCCTCGGTGGTGTGCAGGACGACGCAGTTGACCTCCATCGCATCGCCGCCGTACTCATCCTGGTGCCAGTGCGTCCGGCTCGCGCCGGGGTAGCGCTGGGGTCCCGTCTTCGTGCTCACTGCGCCTCTCCTGGAACTGGAATCCCCCTGGCCGGTCGGCAGGGGCACACGCTCATCGTGCGTCAACAGCCGTAGCTGGTACGGCTGTTGCACAGTACGCGCACGGAATGAACGCAGTGGTTTCCGGGTGGCGGAACGGCGGAACGTGGCGGACGTCGGGGAGTGCCGGGCGCCGCGCGATCAACCGGCGTTCTTGATCGCCGAGATGTCGAAGTTCAGCTTGATCTTGTCGGAGACGAGAACGCCACCGGTCTCGAGCGCCGCGTTCCAGGTGAGACCCCACTCGGAGCGCAGGATCTCCGCCTTGCCCTCGAAGCCGACACGCTCGTTGCCGAAGGGGTCCTTCGCGGAGCCGTTGAACTCCAGGTCGATGGAGAGCGGCTTGGTGGTGCCGAGGATCGTCAGGTCGCCGGTGATGCGGTAGTCGTCGCCCCCCAGGGCCTGTGCCTCGGTGGAGCGGAACGTCATCGCCGGGAACTCGTCCGTCCTGAAGAAGTCCGCGCTCTTGAGGTGACCGTCACGGTCGGCGGAACCGGTGTCGATGCTGTCCATCTTGACGTCGATGGACGCGGTGGACCGGGACGGGTCCGTGCCGTCCAGGTACAGGCTCCCGGAGAAGTCGAGGAAGCCGCCCTTGACGTTCGTGACCATGGCGTGCCGGGCGACGAAGCCGATCGTCGTGTGGGACGGGTCGATGGTGTAGTCGCCGGTGAGGGCGGCCAACTCGGGGTTCACGGCGACGGGAGCCGTGGCGGTGGCGGTGGCAGCGGTGTCGGTCGTGCTCTTGCGGCCGAAGAGACCCATGACTGGCTCCTTGGGGATGAGCCCCGACCTTGCGCCGAGGCTGTTGAATCTTCAACGATGCCGACCGTAGACCTATTCCGTTCAACTTTCAACTGATGTCATGCGCCGCTCCACAGGTGGCCGCCCCCATGAGTGGATCACCCTCGACAGCGCGGAGCACGCCCACGCGCCCCTGATCCGCGACTGGATGATGATGGGCAGCGTCAACGGGCGTGCCATCAGCCGGGGTTACCTCAAGAGCGACGACCTGCACGTCATGCGCAGCGATCATTTCCGTCGTGGTACTCGTACCGGCGAGGCCCTGGAGATCGTCCGGCGGCATCCCGTACGCGGCGTCGTGCGCGCCGATCCGTCCGTCGAGGTGCTCGCCACCGGAGGCCGACTGCGGCTGCGTGTCACTCCGGGGGCGGCATGTGTGACCACCGAATGTGAGGTGTCTCTCGGCTGATGGGTTTGTGTGACCCCTACAAGCCGAGAGCCCTCTGAGCAGTTGGAACGCCTGCATAAGGTAGGGGTTCTGTTCAGTGGTACCAGGAAAACGGGTCGGAGACTGTGAGGAGTCGACGGCTCGCTTTTCTTGGTGGACTTCGTATGGTCGCTACATGACCGTTTTGGACGAGACCGCCGAATCCTCGGCCGGCGAACCCACCGACGCGCGCGGGCGGGTGGCCGAACTGCACGCGATCCGTGCGGAGGCGCTGCGCGGACCCAGCGACAAGGCCACCGAGGCGCAGCACGCCAAGGGCAAGCTGACCGCCCGGGAGCGTATCGAGCTCCTGCTGGACGAGGGCTCGTTCAACGAGGTCGAGCAACTGCGCCGGCACCGGGCCACCGGCTTCGGCCTGGAGGCCAAGAAGCCGCACACCGACGGTGTGATCACCGGCTGGGGCACGGTGGAGGGCCGGACGGTCTTCGTCTACGCCCACGACTTCCGGATCTTCGGCGGCGCGCTGGGTGAGGCCCACGCCACGAAGATCCACAAGATCATGGACATGGCCATCGCGGCCGGGGCGCCCCTCGTGTCGCTCAACGACGGTGCGGGCGCGCGGATCCAGGAGGGCGTCTCCGCCCTCGCGGGTTACGGCGGCATCTTCCAGCGCAACACGAAGGCGTCCGGGGTCATCCCGCAGATCAGCGTCATGCTCGGCCCGTGCGCGGGCGGTGCGGCGTACTCGCCGGCGCTCACGGACTTCGTCTTCATGGTCCGTGACACCTCGCAGATGTTCATCACCGGCCCGGACGTCGTGAAGGCGGTCACCGGTGAGGAGATCACCCAGAACGGCCTCGGCGGCGCGGACGTGCACGCCGAGACCTCGGGCGTCGCGCACTTCGCGTACGACGACGAGGAGACCTGCATCGCGGAGGTCCGCTACCTCCTGTCGATGCTGCCGTCCAACAACCGCGAGAACCCGCCCCACGCGGACTCCGAGGACCCCGCCGACCGGCGTTCGGACGTGCTCCTGGACCTCGTCCCCGCGGACGGCAACCGGCCGTACGACATGGCCAAGGTCATCGAGGAGCTCGTCGACGACGGCGACTTCCTGGAGGTCCACGAGCGCTGGGCCCGCAACATCATCTGCGCCCTGGCCCGTCTCGACGGCCAGGTGGTCGGCATCATCGCCAACCAGCCGCAGTCCCTGGCCGGTGTCCTGGACATCGAGGCCAGCGAGAAAGCCGCGCGGTTCGTGCAGATGTGCGACGCGTTCAACATTCCGATCGTCACTCTTTTGGACGTCCCCGGCTTTCTGCCCGGCGTCGACCAGGAGCACGGTGGGATCATCCGCCACGGCGCGAAGTTGCTGTACGCGTACTGCAACGCGACCGTGCCCCGGATCTCGCTGATCCTTCGGAAGGCGTACGGAGGTGCCTACATCGTCATGGACAGCCAATCCATCGGTGCGGACCTCACGTACGCGTGGCCGACGAACGAGATCGCCGTGATGGGCGCCGAAGGCGCCGCCAACGTCATCTTCCGGCGGCAGATCGCCGAGGCCGAGGACCCCGAGGCCATGCGCGCGCGCATGGTCAAGGAGTACAAGTCCGAGCTGATGCACCCGTACTACGCGGCCGAGCGCGGCCTGGTGGACGACGTGATCGACCCGGCAGAGACCCGCGAGGTGCTCATCCGCTCCCTCGCGATGCTCCGCACCAAGCACGCGGACCTGCCCTCCCGTAAGCACGGCAACCCGCCGCAGTAACCCGGCGGACCCATCGCGGCAACCCCGCGGACCTCTCTCTCACGGAGACTGACACCTATGACCACGCCTGATATTCGCGTCGAGAAGGGCCACGCCGAGCCCGAGGAAGTCGCCGCCATCACGGCCATCCTCCTGGCCCGTGCCGCGGCCGCCCCCGCGTCTCCGGCCCACCGGGGGCGCTCCAAGGCCGGTTGGCGCCGCCTGGAGCGCGAGCCCGGGTTCCGGGCGCCCCACAGCTGGCGCTGAGCCGAGCGTCGAAGGGCCCCCTCCTCCCGGAGGGGGCCCTTCGCATGCCTCGGCGGGTTCGCGACCGTCGCTGCGGAAACAAAGGGCGGGCCACTCCCGAGGGGAGCGGCCCGCCCTTTGCCGACGACGCGTGCCTAACGGAGGCGGGCCATCAGGGCGTGCTCCACGAGCGTGATGAGCGCCGACTTGGCGTCCGCGCGGTGCCGGGCGTCCGTCGTGATGATCGGGGTGTCCGGGCCGATCTGGAGCGCCTCGCGGACCTCGTCCGGGTTGTACGGCTGGTTTCCGTCGAAGCCGTTGAGGGCGATGACGAAGGGCAGGCCGCTGTTCTCGAAGTAGTCGACGGCGGGGAAGCAGTCGGCGAGACGGCGGGTGTCCACCAGGACGATCGCGCCGATGGCGCCGCGCACGAGGTCGTCCCACATGAACCAGAAGCGGTCCTGGCCGGGCGTACCGAAGAGGTACAGGATCAGGTCCTGGTCCAGGGTGATGCGGCCGAAGTCCATGGCGACGGTGGTCGTCGTCTTGTCTCCGGTGTGGGTGAGGTCGTCGATGCCCGCGGACGCGGACGTCATGACGGCCTCGGTACGCAGCGGGTTGATCTCCGAGACGGCCCCGACGAACGTGGTCTTGCCCACGCCGAAGCCACCCGCCACCACGATCTTCGCCGAGGTGGTGGAGCGGGAAGGACCGCCGCTAGAGCTTGCGAAGTCCACTGAGCACCCTTTCGAGCAGTGTCACGTCTGGCTGGCCGCCGGCGTTCTCGTCGCCGCCGGGCTGATGGATGGCGACCAGGCCCGCCTCCGCCAAGTCGGCGACGAGAATCCTGGCCACGCCGAGAGGGATGGTGAGCAGGGCCGAGATCTCGGCCACCGACTTGATCTCCCGGCAGAGGTTGCAGATCCGCTGATGCTCGGGCAACTGGCCCTGCATCTGGTGCGGCTGTGCGGTGGTGTGCACCAGCGCCTCGATGGCGAGCTGGTAGCGGGGCCTGGTACGACCGCCCGTCATGGCGTACGGGCGCACCAGGGGGTTCGACGCCCCGGCGGGCGACGGCTCAGGGGAGCGGCGCTGCGGCTGCATGGGCTGGATGCGCGGCGCCGACGGCTGGTCGTACGGCGACGGACCAGGGCCCTGAGGGCCCTGGGGCGCGTACGGCTGCTGCCGCCGGTGGCTCGGCGCGGAGGGGAAGTTGTACCGGTTCGGGTTCTGCGAACCGTCACCCTGGCCCTGGCCCTGGCCAGGACCGTAAGACCAGTTGCCCGAAGACGAACTGCCTGGGGGTGTTGCCACTTTCTCCTCCTCCGACATTGCCGGGCACCCATCACTGTGGAAGCCGCGTCCCGAAACCTTACGGCCACGGGGCGCCAAAACGCACTGTTGTCTGCTAGTTGAGAAGGCTCCCCTGGAGCTCCGCACGCAGATCCGGCGTCAGGACCGTACCGGCACGGTCCACCAAAAGCGCCATCTCGTAACCGATGAGACCGATGTCCGCTTCCGGATGCGCGAGAACAGCGAGCGACGAACCGTCGGAAATGGACATGATGAAGAGGAATCCTCGCTCCATCTCCACAACTGTCTGGTTCACGCTCCCGCCCTCGAAGATCCGGGACGCGCCCGCGGTCAGCGAGGTAAGACCCGACGCGACGGCCGCCAGCTGGTCGGCGCGGTCGCGCGGGAAACCTTCGGACATCGCCAGAAGGAGTCCGTCGGCGGAGACCACCACCGTGTGAGACACCCCGGGGGTGTTGTCCACGAAGTTGGTGATCAACCAGTTCAGGTTCTGCGCCGCCTGGCTCATCGGGCTCACACTAACGCTCCTGGTTGTAGGTGCTGTCAGGACCGAAGCCCTGGCCGTTCGTGTCACTTCCTGCGTTGCGTCCCCGCTGGACGCCCCGGCGCAGGTTGCTCAGCCTGCCCCGGACGTCTTCCGGGGCGCGGGAGACCTGCGGGCCGCCCTGTGAGGTCGACTCGGCGGTGCCCTCGACCAGATTGGCCTTGGGTACCCGCCGCGGCAGGCCGGAGGAGGTGACCCCGCCCGCCTTGGGCTTCTTCAGCTGCTCGGCGCGCTGCCACCGCTGGTCGTTGGCCGACCGCCAGTCACCGGCGCCATTGCTGGTGCTGTCCGCGGTGGCCGGCGCATCCTGGCTCACGGTCGGCCGGCCGCCCGCGCCGCTCGCGGGTGAACCGCGGCGCGGAAGCCCGGCGTCGGTGAGATCGTGAGCGGCGGAGGGGGCCGGTCCCGGACGGTCGAAGCCTACGCGGTCCTGGTCCGCCACGTCAGCGGCCTGCGCGGATTCCGTTTCCGGAGCGTACTCGGATCGATACCCGTTCCGGTACTCGTCCTGCTGCGGCCAGTCGTCCTGGTAGGACTGGTCTTCGAAGGCCGAGAACCTTTCCTGAGGGGATCCGTGGGCCGTCGGCTGGTCCTCCTGGACCGGCTCCGCATAGGTGGGTTCCGGATAACCGCCGTTCGACGGGAAGTACGTCTCGTCGTACGCCGTCTGCTGCTGCTCCCCGTACGCCGTCTGCTGGTGGTCGTACGCAGGCTGCTCGGGGTAGGCGCCGGAGGCGTTCTCGTAGGGCTGCCCGTCGTCGTAGGCGGGCTGCTCGGTGTTGTAGCCGGACTGCCCGTCGTAGCCGGACTGCCCGTCGTTGTAGCCGCGCTGCGAGTCGAACTCGTCGCGGTAGGACGAGGCCTCGAGCTCCGGAGTGTCCTGTGACTGGGACTCCAGGGCTGCGCGGCGCTCCTCACGCATCAGCGAGCGGCCGACGGGGTCCAGCTCCCGTATGTCGTCCGGGACGTCGGCGTAGCGGCTGTCGTCGAAGCCCAGCTCGGCGGCCGTGCGCATCGGCGGGCCCTGGAAGTTCTCGCCCTGGAAGGACTGCTGCTCCGGGATGATCTGCGAGACCGTGAACTCGTCGCCCTGGGACTGGTGCTCGCCGCCGCCACCGTGGGTGATGACATCGGGAAGCATGACGAGCGAGGTCGTACCGGCCTGCTCGCCGGAGGGACGCAGCTGCACGCGGATGCCGTGCCGGTCGGACAGCCGGCCGACCACGAACAGGCCCATGCGCTGCGAGATCGCGGCGTCGACGGTCGGCGGGTTGGCCAGCTTGTGGTTGATGTCCGCGAAGTCCTCGGCGGTGAGGCCGATGCCCTTGTCGTGGATCTCGACCATCACACGGCCGTCGGGGAGACGGGTCGCGGTGACGCGGACCTTGGTCTGCGGCGAGGAGAACGTGGTGGCGTTCTCCAGGAGCTCGGCGAGCAGGTGCACGAGGTCGGTCACGGCGCGGCCGTGGATCTCGGCCTCCGGGACGCCGGAGAGCTCGATGCGCTCGTACTGCTCCACCTCGGAGGAGGCGGCACGCAGCACGTCCACGAGCGGCACCGGCTGGTCCCAGCGGCGGCCGGGCTCCTCGCCGGCGAGCACGAGGAGGTTCTCGCCGTTGCGGCGCATACGGGTGGCCAGGTGGTCCAGCTTGAAGAGGTTCTCCAGCTGGTCCGGGTCGGCCTCGTTGTTCTCCAGGTCGGTGATCAGGGTCAGCTGGCCCTCGATCAGGGACTGGTTGCGGCGCGAGAGGTTGGTGAAGATCGCGTTGATGTTGCCCCGCAGCAGGGCCTGCTCGGCGGCCAGTCGTACGGCCTCGCGGTGGACCTGGTCGAAGGCGCGGGCGACCTCGCCGATCTCGTCCGTGGAGGAGATCGGGATGGGCGCGACCCGGGTGTCGACCCGGCCGGGGTCGGTGCGCGAGAGCTGGTCGACCAGCATCGGCAGGCGCTGCTCGGCGATGCCGAAGGCGGCGTTGCGCAGCTGGCGCATGGAGCGGCTCATCTGGCGGGCCATGAGACTGGCGATGATGAACGCGGCGAGCAGGGCGACGATGACGATGGCGCCGTTGACGATGGCGTCCCGCTGGGCGTCGGAAGCGATCTGGCCCGCGTCGGCGACGGCCCGGCCGATGAGGTCGGACTCGATCTCGTCGTAGCCGTCGAACTTGGCGGTGGACGCGGCCATCCAGGTCGCCGGGGTGACGCCCTTCTCGGCCAGCGCCGCGGGCTGCTCCGCGGCGACGCCCTGGACCATCTTCTTCAGGGAGGGCGGGGTCACGAAGTCCCTGCCCGCCGCCTCGGCCTGGCGCTTGGCGTCGGCGACCTTCAGCTGGCCTTCCTTCGTCTTCTGCGCCATGACGGCCTTGAGCCGGTCGGCGTCCTGCTGAGTACCGCCGGAGACGTACTCCTGGATGGCGATGTTCTCCAGGTAGGCGTACGAGGTGAACGCGACGCGCTGCTGGTTGTAGATCGTCTCGTTGTCGCTGGGCTTGACGAGCAGGTGCATGCCGATCGACCGCTGCAGCGAGGCGGCGCCCTTGGCCAGGGCGACGGCGTACACGGTGCGGCCGTAGCTGGTGATGTTGCCGGTGCCCAGGCCGAGCTCGTTGGAGAACTCCAGCAGGTAGTGCTCGACGGCGACGTAGCCCTCTTCGGTCTTCACCGGATCCATCGCGGTGGTGTACGCCGCCTTGCGCAGGTTCTCGAGCTGCGGCTCGGCCTTCTCCACGAGGGCGAGCCGGCGCTCCAGGCCGTAGCCGGAGGGCATGCCCTTGACGGACTCGTGGAAGGCGGCGGCCTTCTCGTCGGTCGTGGCGCGGACCCGCTCGACAACCTTGTCGTCGTCGTTCTGCTCGCCGTCCAGGAGCGGCTCGGCGGACAGGTCACGCTCATTGAGCAGGGCGGCGGCGTACTCCGAGGCGGAGGCCACGATCCCCGCGATCTTCTCGGCGTCCTTCGCCTCGTTCCAGGTGTCGATGGAGCCCTTCACCTGGAAGCCGCCCATGACGAGGCCGACCAGCACGGGTATGAGCAGGATGGCATTCAGTCTGGTCGGTACGCGCCAGTTACGCGGAGAGAAACGGCCGCCGCTGGACGCAGGTGGTGCCGCCGGCTCCGAGCCGGGCACGTTTGTGGGTGCCGCTCCGCGCGGCGGCGGGGTGAAGTTGCCCCGTGCCGACGGCTCGGGACCGTTCTTGCTTCGCCTCACTCGACCAACAACCTCTCGGCGTCGGCACCTACGTTGTGCCGCGTGTGTCTTCCGGCCCTTGACTACCGGGCAGTTCAGGCATTCCAGCACGTCAGCCTGTGCTGGTCCAAACACTCGGAACCAAGGATTCCGAGCTGTGTAAGCCCCAGATAAAACGGTCATAAAGAGCGAGCCCCGTCAAAAGACGGGGCGTTTGTGAGCACAGCGGCACCAGACGACCGCGACGCGTGTCGGTACCACCGAATATCTCTGTCGAAACGTTATGAACACCCTGGCCGACCGTGTCAAAGCGCACAGCCGGCTCCGGTGCTTCTACGACAACTGCCGTATACCATGGCCGACTTGCGCGCTACCGCAGCCGTGCCATGAGCGCGTGCTCGACCAGCGTGATCAGCGCGCTCTTGGCATCCGCCCGGTGCCGGGCGTCCGTCGTGATGATGGGGGCGTCCGGGCCGATCTGCAATGCCTCGCGGACCTCTTCGGGCGTGTAGGGCTGGTGCCCGTCGAAGCCGTTGAGGGCGATGACGAAGGGCAGGCCACTGTTCTCGAAGTAGTCGACGGCGGGGAAGCAGTCGGCGAGACGGCGGGTGTCCACCAGGACCACGGCGCCGATGGCGCCGCGTACCAGGTCGTCCCACATGAACCAGAAGCGGTCCTGGCCGGGTGTGCCGAACAGGTAGAGGATCAGGTCCTGGTCCAGGGTGATGCGGCCGAAGTCCATGGCGACGGTGGTCGTCGTCTTGTCTCCGGTGTGGGTGAGGTCGTCGATGCCCGCGGACGCGGACGTCATCACGGCCTCGGTACGCAGCGGGTTGATCTCCGAGACGGCCCCGACGAACGTGGTCTTGCCCACGCCGAAGCCACCCGCCACCACAATCTTCGCGGAGGTGGTCGCCCGCCCTCCGTCAGAGCTTGCGAAGTCCACTGAGCACCCTTTCGAGCAGTGTCACGTCCGGAGCGCCGCCGTTGCTCTCGTCGCCACCAGGCTGGTGGATGGCGACGAGACCGGCTTCCGCGAGGTCCGCGACGAGAATGCGAGCCACGCCCAGTGGCATGGACAGCAGTGCCGACACCTCGGCGACCGACTTCACCTCACGGCAGAGATGGCAGATCCGCTGGTGCTCGGGGAGCAGCCCCATGAGCTGAGTGGGGTCGGCCGTGGTGCTGATCAACGCCTCGATCGCGAGCTGATAGCGCGGCCGGGTCCGGCCGCCGGTCATCGCATACGGACGTACCAGCGGCTGGTCGCCCTCGTCCCCGTACGGCTCTGCGTACGGATCGTGAGAGGCGGTGGGCGGGGTCATGAATCCTCCGGGCGGGACAGCAAGTCGGTCATGTGCCGTCTGATGAGGGCCGGTGGGGAGTGTGGCGGCCGGACGGTGTCTTGCGTTCGGTGGTGCCGGGATCTAGTGCAGCAGGCTGCCCTGCAGTTCTGCGCGCAGGTCGGGTGTGAGTACGGCGCCCGCACGGTCCACGAGCAGTGCCATCTCGTAGCCGACGAGGCCGATGTCGCAGTCCGGGTGGGAGAGGACGGCGAGGGACGATCCGTCCGAGATGGACATCAGGAAGAGGAAGCCCCGCTCCATCTCGACCACCGTCTGGGCCACGGTGCCGCCCTCGAAGATCCGGGAGGCACCGGCCGTGAGCGAGGTCAGTCCGGAGGCGACGGCCGCCAGCTGGTCGGCGCGGTCGCGCGGGAAACCCTCGGACATCGCCAGAAGCAGTCCGTCGGCGGAGACGACGACGGTGTGGGACACCCCGGGGGTGTTGTCAACGAAGTTGGTGATCAACCAGTTGAGGTTCTGTGCAGCTTGGCTCATCTGGCTCAACTAACGCTCCTGCTGGTGAGTGGGGCTGGGGAAGCTGCCGGTCTGGCCGGTACCGGCCTGGCGACCCTGCTGGATGCCCCGTCGGAGATTGGTCAGCCGGCCGCGTACGTCATCGGGCGCACGCGAGACCTGCGGACCGCTTTGGTGCTGTTGCTGCTGAGCCGTGCCCGCGACCAGGTTGGCGCGGGGCACTCGGCGCGGCAGGCCGGAGACGGTGACGCCACCCGCGCTGGGCTGGCGTACCCGCTCGGCCTGGCGGCCGAGTTCGTCGTTGGGAGTTGCGCGCCAGGACGACGTGGCGGTGTGAGCCGGTGCCGACGCCGGGCGCGGCGGGGCCGCGGGAGCCGGAGAGGGGGCCTGGGGCGCGGTGGACTCGCTCTGGGCACCGTTGTCACCGTTGTCCTGAGCGTGGTGGAACCAGTTGGTCTCGAGGGTGTCGTACAGCGGCGTACGCCCGTCGCCGGGACCCGTCGCCGGCGGCAGGGCCTCGGGCTCGTGCTGCGGCTGCGGGGGAAGCGAGGGACGCCGACGCGGCTGCGGACGCTGCAGCGGCGGCCGGGCGCCGCCCGCCCCCGGGCGCTCGAACTGGCCGGTGCCGTTGCCACCCTGGCGCTCGCCCTGGTCCGGTGCCGGGAACTGCCCGGTGCTCGCCGGGTCCTGGCGCTCGGCCCTGGCGGGAGCGGGGAACTCACCGGTGTCCTGACGGCTGTCGGGGCCGGGCGGCATGGCGAACTGGCCGCTGGAAGGGTTCTGCCGGGCGGAAGGATTCGGCGGACCGAACACGTCCGGGCGCACGAACTGCCCGGTGCCCTGCTGGGCGCCCGCCCCGGGACGCGGAGCGTCGTAGTCCGGCCGGGCGAACTCGCTGGTGGAGGCGGGACCCTGCCGGTCGTCGATCCGGGGGAACTCCTCGGTCGAGCCCGGCCCCTGGCGGTCGTCGGCGCGCGGCATACGAGACGTGGAGGAGGTGACCTCGGGCTCCTCGTGACCGCGCGGGCCGTCCGGCGAGGAGCGCGGCACCGGCGGCTGCGCGTTGTCGTCGCTCCAGCTGGGCACGCGCGGCTGCGGGTTGCCCCCGGGCAGCTCGGCACGCGGACCACCGGGCGGCGGCAGCTGCGGATTGCGCGGGGGACGGCCCTGCTCGGCGTTGCCGCCGGGGCGCTGCTGCGGCGGTACGGGGCCACGGCCGCCGAAGGTGTCCTGACGGCCGCTCTCGTTGAAGCCGCCGCTGAACATGTCCTGACGGCCGCTGTCGTCGAAGCCCTGCGGCGCACCCGTACCCGCGGCCTGGAGGCCCTGCGGGGCACCGGGTGCGGCACCGGCCGGCGCCGGCCTGCCCTGCGGGGGCTGCGCCGGCTGCTGGGGCGACTGCGGCCCACGGGCTCCGCCCGGCCCGGCCG
>NZ_VCHX02000124.1 GCF_005768555.2 Streptomyces sporangiiformans | reverse complement strand
ACCGCCACAGCGGCGGGCAGTGGCCGACGTCCTGGTGGGTGGCCGACGGCGGCCGCCGCGGGTGCGGGGCAGTCTCCGGCCGCGCCCGGAGCGCCGGGCTCCGCATCCACATCCGCTCCCCCTCCCCCTTCCTCTTCACCTTCTTCTTCTTCACCTGCGGCCAGTCCGGCGCCTGCGGGCCCGCCCCCGGCCGCCGCCGCCCCGGCCGCCCCTTCGGCTCCCGCGAGCGGTGGGCTCGATCCCCGCATGCTGTGGCCGAACATCCTGGAGGCGGTGAAGAACCGGCGCCGTTTCACCTGGATCCTGCTCAGCCAGAACGCGCAGGTGGCCGGCTTCGACGGCACGACCCTCCAGATCGCCTTCGTCAACTCGGGGGCGCGCGACAACTTCACGAGCAGTGGCAGCGAGGACGTGCTGCGGCAGGCGCTGGCCGAGCAGTTCAACGTGCAGTGGAAGATCGAGGCCATCGTCGATCCTTCGGGGGGTTCGGCTCCGCCGGCGTCGTCCGGGTCCGGTTTCGGTGGTGGGTACTCGCCGGGTGGCGGCGCCGCCCAGGCCGCGCCTCGGCCCGCGCCACGGGCACCAGCGGCTCCCGACCCCCGGCCCGCTGCCTCGCAGGCCCAGGCCTCGCCTTCTCCGGCACCCTCGTCGACGCCTCCGCCACCATCCCGGCCCTCGGCTCCGGAGCCGCCGCCCATTTCGCCGGAGGACGACATGCCGGCGGACGACGATCCCGACCTCGACGAGTCGGCCCTGTCGGGGCACGAGCTGATCGTGCGGGAGCTGGGGGCAACGGTCGTGGAGGAGTTCTCGAACGAGTAACGAGTAACGAGTAACGCCTCCAAGGACAGCCCCGGTCGCAGGACAACCGAACGCGCCCAGCTCCCGGCGGACCTCCTGGTGGAGCCGACCGTTAGGCTGACCCCGTGAAGGTCCTCGTCATCGGTAGCGGCGCCCGCGAACACGCCCTGTGCCGCTCCCTGTCCCTCGACCCCGACGTCACCGCCCTGCACTGCGCCCCCGGCAACGCGGGCATCGCAGAGGTGGCCGAGCTGCACCAGGTGGATGCGCTCGACGGCAAGGCCGTCGCCGCGCTGGCCACGGAGCTGGGCGCCGAGCTGGTGGTCGTGGGCCCGGAGGCCCCGCTCGTCGCGGGGGTCGCCGACGCCGTGCGCGAGGCGGGCATCCCGGCGTTCGGCCCCTCCCAGGAAGCCGCGCAGCTTGAGGGCTCCAAGGCCTTCGCCAAAGAGGTGATGGCGGCGGCGGCCGTACCCACCGCGCGTTCGTACGTCTGCACGACCCCGGACGAGGTCGACGAGGCGCTCGACGCCTTCGGCGCTCCGTACGTCGTGAAGGACGACGGGCTGGCCGCCGGCAAGGGCGTCGTCGTGACCGACGACCTCGAGCAGGCGAAGGCGCACGCCAACGCCTGCGACCGCGTGGTCATCGAGGAGTTCCTCGACGGACCCGAGGTCTCCCTCTTCGCGATCACCGACGGCGAGACCGTCCTCCCGCTGCAGCCCGCCCAGGACTTCAAGCGAGCCCTGGACGGCGACGAGGGCCCGAACACCGGCGGCATGGGTGCGTACTCCCCGCTCCCCTGGGCCGAGCCGAAGCTCGTCGAGGAGGTCCTGGACACCGTCCTCCAGCCGACCGTCGACGAGCTGCGCCGCCGCGGCACGCCGTTCTCCGGCCTCCTCTACGCGGGCCTGGCGATCACCAGCCGCGGTGTACGGGTCATCGAGTTCAACGCCCGCTTCGGCGACCCCGAGACCCAGGTCGTACTCGCCCGCCTGAAGACCCCGCTCGCGGGCGTACTGCTCGCCGCCGCGCACGGCACCCTCGCCGACTTCCCCGATCTGCGGTGGAGCAACGACGCGGCCGTCACCGTGGTCATCGCCTCGCACAACTACCCCGGCACCCCGCGCACCGGCGACCCCATCGAGGGCCTGGACGAGGTGGCGGCACAGGATGCCCCGGACGCGTATGTCCTGCACGCCGGGACGAAGCGCGACGGCGACGCGATCGTGAGCGCCGGGGGCCGGGTGCTCTCCGTCACGGCGCGCGGTGCGGACCTCGCCCGGGCCCGCGAACGCGCGTACGCGGCCGTCGACCGCATCCGCCTCGACGGCTCGCAGCACCGCACGGACATCGCGGCCAAGGCGGCGGCCGGGGCGTAAGCGGGAGTCGCCTTCCGTCCCTCCCGGCACCTCTCTGTCACCCACCTCTGCCCGAAGCCATTCCATCGAGTGGCCGATCGCCCATCCAGCTGACGAGGGCCGGGGCCCCAACTATGGTGCGGCGCAAGCGTTCCGGCACTTGGCCCACCGGCATTGCGATGTCAGTCCTGGGTGCCACAGTGGGGGAGTGAGCAACGCCATGGACGTCCGCCGACGGTGGCTGGGTATGCACGCGCCGGCCGGGCAGTGAGGGGTGACATCCGTCGTGTCCGGTATGGGTGTGGAGGCGGGCGCGCAGGCCGCGCGCTCCCGGGCTCTCGCTGTGCTGCGTATCCGCAGCAGGGCGCTGGCCGTCGCACTGCTGCCCGCGGCCGCCGCTGTCGTGCTGCTGGTCGGCGGGGCGACGGGGCACCTGAACGGCGAGGGCTGGCATGTCACCCGCTGGATCGTGTCCGTCGTGGCGCTCCTGGCCCTTCTCGCCGCCGCCGGCATCGCGCTGGTCGTCGCCCGCGCCCGGCCCGCCATGAGTCCCACGGTCGGGCTCACCGAGCAGTCGGCGCCGGATCTGTACCGCATGGTGCGGGATCTGGCCGACCGCCTGGATGTGCCCGCCCCCTCCGCGATAGCGCTCACCCCGGACTGCGACAGCTGGCTGGAGGACCGCACCCACCGGGCCCACGGCCCGCCTCGGCCGCCGGAGTCCCAGGACGAGACATCAGGGGTGGCAGGCGGGCGCGGGTTCCGGAATCTCCGTCGAGCTCTCGGCTTCGGTCGAGCCGGAGGCCGAGCCGGATCCCCAGCCCTGGCTGGAGCGGGACCATACCGGCAGTCCCCCCACCGGCCGTCCGGCGCGCCCGTCCTCGTCATAGGCTCGCCCTTCCTGTGGTGGATGCGGGTCGGTGAGCTGCGCGCGGTCCTCGCGCCGGTCGTCGCCGGTACGGGACCGTCGGCGCACCCCGACATAGCGGCGGCCCGTCGTTTCGTACGGGGCCTGGACGCGGCCGTGGCGGTGACGTCGGCCCCCACGCGCGGACCCGTGACCCGCATGGTTCTCGCCTGCGTCGGCTGGGTGGCACGACTGCTCCTGCGCAGCTGCCGCGGCCATGCGGGCGAGATGGAACGCGGCGTGGCGGCAGCGGCCGCCGAGCGTGCACAGGCTGTGGACTACGGTCTGCGGATCGTCGCGCAGGAGCAGGTGGGGCTGGCTTACGCGGGATGGGATCGCCTACTGACCCGCGTCGCGTTGCCCGCCTGGAGGATGGGCCGCTGGCCCTCCCGCCTCGATGCGGGCGTCGTCGCGGCCCTCACCGAGCTCTCCCGCCGGGACCGCCTCGCCGAGGGCTTCGCCTCCCGCCTCGGAGAACGCCCGGCCTGCGACCTGCTGGAGGAGCCCGGCGCCGTCGACGAGGCCGCGTCCCTCCTCGCCGCCCGTCTCTTCCACGGCGGCCCGCCCGAAGCAGGCTCCGACTGGGCGCCCGTGGACTGGTCCGAGTATCCGGACGAGGTGGTCGACCGCAAGTGGCGCACGGACGCCGCGCGGCTCCACCGGGTGCTGGACGCCCTGGGCATGAACCGCTCCTCCGGCCCGGCCGCCGTCGGCACCGAGGGCCCGACGTTGTCCCGGGTGATAGAGCACTTGACGGGCACGGGAACGGGAACGGGAACGGGAACGGGAACGGGTACAGAGGCGGGAACGGGGAGGGACGACGCCCCCGTCACCCAGGACGACCTGGACACCCACGACACTCACGACGCCCAGGACACCCTCAACACCCACGACTCCCATCGCGTCGTGGACGACGACGCGATGTACGGGGGCGAGGACGACGACGGAGGCGGGGTCGCGAACGAGCGGTCCGCCGCGCTGGCGGCGGGACTCAGCGCGGAGCTGGCCCGTGAGGAGGCCGCCGCGCCGACGGCCCGGGCGGCGTCGCCCGCCGGCTCCGCCGGGCAGGGCGGCCCGGACACCGCTCTCCTGGACGACGGAATGCTGCCGCTCTTCCCTCTGCAGCCGCCGCGAACCGGACGCGAACTCCTCACCGACCACGTCACGGCCATGGTCTGCTGCGCGGCGACGGACACGGCCGGCGCGTCGCCCGGACTCGACTGGCTGGACGGCCCGTCCCTCCTGATCAACGGCGAACGCTCCGCAGACCTCGCTCCCCGAGTCCTCAGGCTCGTCGAGAACGGCGACCCCACGCCCCTCCGGGACTGGCTCCTCCACCTCGGCATCCGCCCCGAAAAACCGGTCCGCTTGGTCTGACCGGCCGTCCGCGACCGTCCCACCCGCTGACCGTCCCCTGACCGCCCACCCCATCCGCCACCCCGCACCACGCCGCCCCACGCGGAGCCAATCGCGACGAACGGTGACCGTTCGCATGCTTAATGTGATGTGCTGGGACCCGTCATTTGGCCATGGCAAGGGCTTGCGGTGCACGACGGCTCGCGGGGCACGGGGAGGGAATTCGGATGGGCTCGGAGCAGATTCGCCGGTGGGAGTCGGGAGCGATGGCGCACGCCGTGACGGACCCCTTCGGTCAGGGCCCTGTCCCCTGGCTGCGTGGCAGCGAGCAGTACTTCGGCGACACCGGCCAGGTCGTCCCGTGGTACATCGAGCATCCCCTCTCGCCCGGTGCGGCAGCTCCCGGAACCTCCGGAAGCGTCGGAACGTCGGGAAGCCCCGGAACCTCGGGAACGGCCAGGATCCCCGCGCCCCGAAGCCACTCCACCCCCCGAAGCCACCCCCACTCCCCAGGGCCTCGTTCCGCCGACGACGTCGGCCGTCAGATCAAGGGCTTCTCCTCCACCGGCGGGGCCGCCCCCGGCGAGGCCATCGACTTCCACATCACGGTCGACCCCCCGCAGCAGTTCAGCGTGGACATCTACCGCATCGGCCACTACGGGGGCGACGGCGCCAGCAAGATCACCACCAGCCCCCGCCTCGCCGGCATCGTCCAGCCACCCCCGCTCACCGCCGACCGCACGGTCTCCTGCCACCACTGGTGGCTCTCCTGGCGGCTCCAGATCCCCTCGTACTGGAGCATCGGCGCGTACGTGGCCGTCCTCACCACCGTCGACGGCTACCGTTCCCACGTCCCCTTCACGGTCCGCGACGACCACCCCGCCGACCTCCTGCTCCTCCTCCCGGACGTCACCTGGCAGGCGTACAACCTGTACCCGGAGGACGGCCGCACAGGGGCGAGCCTGTACCACGCCTGGGACGAGAACGGCCGTCTGCTCGGCGAGGCGGACGCCGCGACGACGGTCTCGTTCGACCGCCCCTACGCGGGAGCGGGTCTGCCGCTCCACGTGGGCCACGCGTACGACTTCATCCGCTGGGCCGAGCGCTACGGCTACGACCTGGCCTACGCCGACGCCCGCGACCTGCACGCCGGACGCATCGACCCCACCCGCTACCGCGGCCTCGTCTTCCCCGGCCACGACGAGTACTGGTCGACTCCGATGCGCCGCACCGCGGAACGCGCCCGTGATCACGGCACCTCGCTGGTCTTCCTCTCCGCCAACACCATGTACTGGCAGGCGGAGTTGGCCCCGTCCCCGTCCGGGGTTCCCGACCGTCTCCTCACCTGCCGAAAGCGTCGCGGTCCCGGCAAGGCCGTCCTGTGGCGTGAAGTCGACCGCCCGGAGCAGGAGCTCCTGGGTATTCAGTACGCGGGGCGGGTACCCGACGCGCACCCGCTGGTCGTCCGCAACGCCGACCACTGGCTGTGGGAGGCGACCGGCGCGCACGAGGGCGACGAGGTGGAGGGCATGGTCGCGGGCGAGGCCGACCGCTACTTCCCGCGCACCCCGCTGCCCGAACACCAGGGCCGTATCCTCCTGGCCCACTCGCCGTACCAGGACACCGAGGGCGCGATCCGGCATCAGGAGACGTCGCTGTACCGCGCCCCCTCCGGAGCCCTCGTCTTCGCGGCCGGCACCTTCGCCTGGTCCCCGGCCCTGGACCGCCCGGGCCATGTGGACGAACGCATCCAGCGGGCCACGGCCAATCTCCTGGACCGCATCTGCAAACGCGACTGAGGCCTACGAGACCTCAGAGGGCACCGCACACCACCTCAGAACGCACCGCACACCACACACGACACCGCACCGCACCACACCCCCTGACCACGCGCAGCGTCCCCATACGGGAGAATCGAGCCACTGGGCCCACCCGTCACCCACCACCGCCCTACCCGGGCCCTGCGGGCGCCTCTTTTTCTTCAACCACGCGGAGGAACCGTGTCCGGATTCGTCGACAAGCCCGAGCCGATCGAGGTCCCGGGCCTGGTGCATCTGCACACCGGCAAGGTGCGCGACCTGTACCAGAACGAGGCGGGCGACCTCGTGATGGTGGCCAGCGACCGCATCTCCGCGTACGACTGGGTGCTCCCCACGGAGATCCCCGACAAGGGCCGCGTCCTCACTCAGCTCTCGCTCTGGTGGTTCGAGCAGCTCGCCGACGTCGTCCCGAACCACGTCCTGAGCACCGACCTCCCCGAGGGCGCCCCCGCCGACTGGCAGGGCCGCGCCCTGGTCTGCAAGTCCCTGCGGATGCTCCCGGTCGAGTGCGTCGCCCGTGGCTATCTCACCGGCTCCGGCCTCGCCGAGTACAACGAGACGCGCACCGTCTGCGGCCTGGCCCTCCCCGAAGGCCTGACCGACGGCTCGGAACTGCCCGCGCCGATCTTCACTCCCGCCACGAAGGCCGCGGTCGGCGAGCACGACGAGAACGTCCCGTACGAGGAGGTCGCGCGCCAGGTCGGCGCGGAGACCGCGGCGCAGCTGCGCCAGGCGACGCTCGCCGTGTACGGCCGGGGCCGCGACATCGCACGCGACCGCGGGATCATCCTCGCGGACACGAAGTTCGAGTTCGGCTTCGACGGCGAGACGCTCGTCATCGGCGACGAGGTGCTGACTCCGGACTCCTCCCGCTTCTGGCCCGCCGACCAGTGGGAGCCGGGGCGCCCGCAGCCGTCGTACGACAAGCAGTTCGTGCGCGACTGGCTGACCTCCCCCGACTCCGGCTGGGACCGCAGGAGCGAGCAGCCCCCGCCGGCCCTGCCCGAGCACGTCGTGTCGGCGACCCGCGCCAGGTACGTCGAGGCGTACGAGCGCCTGACCGGCACGAGCTGGTCGTAGACACCAGCACTGGGTGTAGACACAAGGAAGCCCCCGGCGAACACCGGGGGCTTCCTTCTTCTGAGCGGACGACGAGGTTCGAACTCGCGACCTCAACCTTGGCAAGGTTGCGCTCTACCAACTGAGCTACGTCCGCATTGCGCCGTGGCGCGACAGCCACTATACCCAACCTCGCTCCCGCGCGAGCCGCACCGCCGAGTGACGGTTCTCGGCCCCCAGTTTGGACACGGCCGAGGAGAGATAGTTGCGCACGGTGCCCTGCGACAGCGCGGCCCGGTCGGCGATCTCCGCGACGGGCGCCCCGTCGGCCGCCAGCTCCAGCACCTCGGCCTCGCGCGCGGTCAGCGGCGACTCCCCGGCGGAGATCGCGTCGGCGGCCAACTCGGGGTCGACGTAACGGTTTCCGGCATGGACCGTGCGGATGATCTCCGCGAGCCGCTGCGCGCTGACGGTCTTCGGGACGAACCCGCGCACACCTGCCTCAAGGGCCCGCTTCAGATGCCCGGGCCGCCCGTGGCTCGTCACGATCAGCACCCGGCAGCCGGGCAGCTCGGTCCGTAGCGATGTGGCCACCCTCACACCGTCCGCTCCCGGCATCTGAAGATCCAGCACGGCTACGTCGGGCTCGTGGGCCCGTGCCATCGCGAGCGCCTCCGGGCCGGTCGCCGCCTCGGCCACCACGAGCAGATCGTCCTCCAGCGCGAGCAGCGCGGCCAGCGCCCCCCTGATGAGGTGCTCGTCATCGGCGAGCAGGAGCCGGACGCGCGGTACGGGGGTCATGAGGCGGCCCTCTCACCGACCGGGCGAGGGACCGTGGACGAAGACGAAGACGAGGACGATGAGGCCGAGGCCGCGGACGACGACGACTGGGACGCCGACGAGGATGCGGACGGCAGGGAGACCTTCGCCACCACCCGGAACATCCCACCCTCGGAGGGCCCTGCCTCCAGCGTCCCGTCCACCGCCGACAGTCGCTCCCGCAGCCCCGCCAGGCCGGACCCGGTCCGGGATCCGGTAGGCGAGTTCGGCGGTGCCCCGTCGTTCTCCACGGTGAGCACGACCTGGCCGTCGGCCGCCCGCAGCGACACGGCACAGCGCTCGGCGTCCCCGTGCCGAAGGACGTTCGTGGTCGCCTCCCGTACGGCCCAGCCGAGCGCCGACTGGACCGCCGTGGGCAGGACCGCCACAGAACCGGTGACCGTGCAGTCGATCCCCGCCGCCGTCAACACACCCTGCGCACCCGCGAGTTCGGCGGCGAGGTCGGCCTCGCGATAGCCCCGCACGACCTCCCGCACCTCCTTCTGCGACTCCTGCGCTATGCGCTGCACCTCGATCATCTGCTCCAGGGCCTCCGGCCGTTCACGCCGCGCGAGTTGCACGGCGAGCTCGCTCTTCAGAGCGATCACCGCGAGATTGCGGCCCATCACGTCGTGCAGATCGCGTCCGAAGCGGAGCCGCTCCTCCGCGACGGCGAGCCGGGCCCGGGTCTCGCGGGCCTCGTCGAGTTCGTAGACGGCGTCGAGCAGCCAGACGGAGAACGCGGAGGCGAAGCTGAAGAACCCGGCGGCGAGCAGCACGCCGCCGAAGGTGACGGCTGCCGCGAGGGCGGGCGCGCCCACCAGCAGAGCGACGGTCCCGGAGCCCAGAGCGACGCCGAGGACTCCGTAGGCGATGCGCCGGTGCTCGCGCACCGCGAGCGCGAGCGTGCCGGTCCCTATGGCCAGGACGCCGACGAACACCGCCCCCGCTGCCTGGGCCTCCTCGCCTTTCGGACCGCGTATCGAAAGAACGATGCTCAGGACGGCGAGCGCGGCGGTGACCGCCGCGAACACCCACAGCAGCCGTTTCGGCCGCGCCCGGGTGTCGCGTGTCCAGTCCAGAGTCCGTGACCCCGTCACCCCGCCGAGTGCCGCGTGCCCGACGACCAGCAGGAACAGGACCCAGGACAGGGGCGAGGGCAGCTGCCTCAGGGCCGGTATCCCGAAGCTGCCGATCTCGACGAGCGGATAGATGAGGAACGACGAGCGCGTATACGTCTCGACCTTCGCCGGCGTGCTCTTCCCCCGCCACCAACTCCCGGGCCTGCGCATGCCCCCACCCCCATGTACGTACGCGGTTACCTTCGCGGTTCCCACCGGAACCACCGTCGCACAGCGAACACGGCGATCACGGTCCAGGCCACCGCCGTCGCGACGGCGCCGAGTGCGTCGTATGCCGGGAGGTCGCCGGTCCAGCCGCCGCGTATCAGGGTGATCACCGGGGTGAGCGGCAGCAGTTCGCAGAAGGAGGCGATCCGGTCGGGCATCACTTCGAGCGGAACGAAGGTACCCGAGCCGATCATGGAGACCATCGTCAGCGGCAGGGCCGCGACCTGCGCGCCCTCCACGCTCCTGCTGAAGCTCGCGGTGACGGCGGCCAGTGCCGGCCACATCGCGAGCCCCAACAGCAGCCCGAGGAGGGCGAGATGAGGCGCCTGGGGCGCCCCGACGTCCAGGAGCACGGCGGTGGCGATCGTCAGGACCAGGCACTGCGCCAGCCCGATCCCGACCGCCGGGAGGGCCGCGCCCGCGAGGATCTCCCCGTCCCGCAGCTCCCCGGTGCGCAGCCGCTTGAGCACGAGCTCCTCGCGGCGGCCCGCGTACACGCTCACCAGCGAGCTGTAGACCGCGAAGATCAACGAGAAGCCGATGGAGGACGGCAGCAGCACCGCGCCGACCGACAAGCCGGCCTCCTTCAACTCCATCTCGTCCACGGTCGACCGGAGACTGAGCGGCAGCATGAGCGGCACGAACAGCGCCGCGAACAGCGTGGCCTTGCTGCGCCCCAGCAGCGTCAGCTCGGCCCGTGCGAGGGAACCCATCCGCCCCGCCCGTGTGACCAGGGCGGTCCCCGCCATGGTCCCGGTGGCGGCCTTCGCCGCGGTCCCCGTGCTCATGCCACGCGCTCCTTCTCCGTCTGCTGGTCCTTCTCCGTCTGCCTGCCCGTCTCCGACGCTTCGCGGGCGATGCGCAAGAACGCCTCTTCCAGCGACCCCGACCGCACATCGAGCCCTCGCAGCTCGATCCCGGCCCGCTCGGCCCAGACGAGCAGCCGGGTGGCGGTCCGTTGCAGTTCGTTCGTACGCAGCCGGACCGTCCGCCCCTCGGCCTCGTGTCCGGTGACGCCGAGTTCGGCGAGGGGCGGCAGGTCTCCGAGGAAGTAGCCGTCGGGCAGCTCGAAGGAGATCCGGGACGGCTGGGAGGCGGTCACTTCGGCCGGCGTCCCGGAGGCCGCGATACGCCCCTCGTGCAGGATCGCCAGCCGGTCGGCGAGCCCCTCCGCCTCCTCCAGGTAGTGCGTGGTCAGCAGCACCGTCGTGCCCGCCTCGCGCAGCTCGCGCACCAACTCCCAGGTCTCCTGGCGTCCTTCGGCGTCGAGGCCGGTCGTCGGCTCGTCGAGGAAGAGGACCTCGGGCCGCCCGAGGAGCGCGAGCGCCAGGTCCAGGCGCCGCTTCTCGCCGCCGGACAACTGCTTCACCCGTACATCGGACCGCCGGGCCAGCCCGACCATCTCCAGGGCCTCCGCCGCCGGCCTCGCCCCGCTGGTGCAGCCCGCCCACATCCGTACGGTCTCCGCGACGGTCAGCTCCGCCGAGAAGCCGCCTTCCTGGAGCATGACGCCGATGCGCGGGCGCACCGCGTCGCGTTCCGTGTACGGGTCGTGGCCGAGGATCCGCACCTGCCCGCCGGCCGGTGGCGCGAGGCCCTCGAGCAGTTCGACGGTGGAGGTCTTGCCCGCGCCGTTCGTACCGAGCAGCGCGAACAGCTCACCTCGGCCGACGGTGAACGTCACCCCCCGGACCGCCTCGAACTCTCCCCCGTACACGCGTCGTAGATCGGTGACCTCAATCACGTGCTCGTTCGTGTTCATGAGACCAGCCTCCCCGCTGCCGCCGGGCGGGAGCAGTGCGCACTGTCATCACTGCACATGACAAATGTCAGACGCTCTGGATCAGAGCTCTGGAGCAGCACTCCGAAGAGGCCGCAAGAGGCCGCGACGCCGCAAGAGGGAGCAAGAGGGAAGTACGCCCGGCACACGAAAAAGACCCCGGTCATGATGACCGAGGCCTTTCCACTGGATCTCTTTGGAGCGGACGACGAGGTTCGAACTCGCGACCTCAACCTTGGCAAGGTTGCGCTCTACCAACTGAGCTACGTCCGCATTGCCTCCGACCGGCTCTCACCGATCGGCGCGAGCACCATCTTACCTGATCCACAGGGATGCCCGGTAAGAGATGCAGAGCGGGTGACAGGAATTGCACACTGCGTCTTCCCCCTGGAAGGGGGATGTTCTGCTACTGAACTACACCCGCATGGCTCGTGAGGTGGGCCTTTCGGCCTCGCCCCTCGGCGTGCTCCAGACTCTAGCTGATCAGCAGGGGTGCAGCGCAAGTCGGTTGCCCCCAGGGCCCGCTGACGGACCCTGGGCATCAGCCGCGCCGAGTCTCACTGTGCTGCGGTGAACGCCTCGTAGACCTTCTTCGGGATGCGCCCGCGAGCGGGCACCTCCATCTTGTTCGACTGCGCCCAGGCGCGGACCGCCGCCGGGTCCGGGGCCACCGACGTCTGCTTGTAGGTCTTGCCGGACCGCGAGCGCTTGCGCCCGGCCTCCACGTACGGCGCGAGTGCCTTACGCAGTTTCTTGGCATTGGCTTGATTGAGGTCGATCTCGTACGACTTGCCGTCCAGACCGAAGGCGATCGTTTCCGCCGCTTCCGAGCCGTCGATGTCGTCGAAGAGAGTGACTACGACACGCTGCGCCACGAATATCGGTCCCTTCGTGCGGCACCTCTGTGGCAACGTCCGGTGACGTGCCGAGATACCGACTGTTTGGCTGCTTTATAGAGCGATTGGGCAAAGTATCGGCTATTGCCAATTCATTTGTACAGTGCTTGGCAATGCAATGTGGGCCCGACTTAATCTCTCCGCGTGTCCCGCCGCAATAGGGTTCCAGGTGTCGATCCGGATCTTTCCCAGGATTTTCTGTGAAGGTAGCCCGTCGATGCGGAATCGTGATGGCCGTCACGTAGATTCCTACGAATCTACTCGCGTAGAAATTCGGTGCGGGTAGTCTGAAGGAACCTGCTCAGCACCACACACCGGGAGTGCCAGTGGCACGCGTCGTAGTCGACGTCATGCTCAAGCCGGAGATCCTCGACCCCCAGGGCCAGGCGGTGCAGCGTGCACTGCCGCGCCTCGGTTTCCAGGGCATCTCCGACGTACGTCAAGGAAAGCGCTTCGAGCTCGAGGTGGACGGGCCGGTCGACGACACCGCGCTCGCCCGCATCCACGAACTGGCGGAATCCTTCCTCGCCAACACCGTGATCGAGGACTTCACCGTCAAGGTGGAGGAAGTGAAGGCGGAGGCAGGAAAGTGACCGCTCGTATTGGCGTCGTCACCTTTCCGGGCAGCCTCGACGACCGCGACACGCAGCGTGCGATCCGCCTCGCGGGTGCCGAGCCCGTCGCTCTCTGGCACAAGGACAAGGACCTCAAGCAGGTCGACGCCGTGGTGCTGTGCGGCGGTTTCTCCTACGGCGACTATCTGCGCGCCGGTGCCATCGCGCGCTTCTCGCCGGTGATGGAAACCGTGATTGAGCAGGCGAAGTCGGGAATGCCGGTGCTCGGCATCTGCAACGGCTTCCAGATCCTCACCGAGGCACATCTGCTGCCCGGCGGGATGCTCGGCAACGACCATCTGCACTTCATCTGCCGTGACCAGAAGCTGCGGGTGGAGAACGCGGACACCGCCTGGACCACCAACTACGCCGGCGGCCAGGAGATCCACATCCCGCTGAAGAACATGGACGGGCGGTACGTCGCCGACGAGCGCACGCTCGACATGCTGGAGGCGGAGGGCCGGGTCGCCTTCCGCTACCTGGACTTCAACCCCAACGGCTCGCTGCGCGACATCGCCGGCATCACGAACGAGGCAGGCAACATCGTCGGCCTCATGCCGCACCCGGAGCACGCCGTCGAGCCCCTCATCGGGACCGGCCGCACCGATGGCCTCCCCTTCTTCACCTCGATCCTCAAGAAGCTGGTCAACGCATGAGCCGCACTCCCCTGGACACGGTCGAGCACGCGGCCGGGACCCCGGACGTAGAGCTGCCCTGGGCCGAACTCGGCCTGAAGAAGGACGAGTACGAGCGGGTCGTGGAGATCCTCGGCCGCCGCCCGACGGGCGCCGAGCTCGCCATGTACTCGGTCATGTGGTCCGAGCACTGCTCGTACAAGTCCTCGAAGGTCCACCTCCGCCAGTTCGGCGAGAAGGCCCCGCAGAGCGATGCCCTCCTCGTCGGCATCGGCGAGAACGCCGGCGTCGTGGACGTCGGCCAGGGCTACGCGGTCACCTTCAAGGTCGAGTCGCACAACCACCCGTCGTACGTGGAGCCCTACCAGGGCGCGGCCACCGGCGTCGGCGGCATCGTGCGCGACATCATCGCGATGGGCGCGCGGCCGGTGGCGGTCGTCGACCCGCTGCGGTTCGGCGCGGCCGACCACCCCGACACCAAGCGCGTCCTGCCCGGTGTCGTCGCCGGTATCGGCGGCTACGGCAACTGCCTGGGCCTGCCCAACATCGGCGGCGAGGTCGTCTTCGACGCCTGCTACCAGGGAAACCCGCTGGTCAACGCCGGTGCCATCGGCGTCATGAAGCACGAGGACATCCACCTCGCCAAGGCGTCCGGCGCGGGCAACAAGGTCATCCTGTACGGGGCCCGGACCGGCGGTGACGGCATCGGCGGCGCGTCGATCCTCGCCTCCGAGACCTTCGACGACGCCAAGCCGTCGAAGCGCCCGGCCGTCCAGGTGGGCGACCCATTCCAGGAGAAGCTCCTCATCGAGTGCACCCTGGAGGCCTTCCAGGAGAAGCTGGTCGTCGGCATCCAGGACCTGGGCGCGGCGGGCCTGTCCTGCGCCACGTCCGAGCTGGCCTCCAACGGCTCCGGCGGCATGCGCGTGACCCTGGACGACGTCCCCCTGCGGGACTCGACCCTCTCGCCCGAGGAAATCCTCATGAGCGAGTCGCAGGAGCGCATGTGCGCGGTCGTGGAGCCGGAGAAGGTCGACCGGTTCCTCGAGATCTGCGACAAGTGGGACGTCATCGCCACCGTCATCGGTGAGGTGACCGACGGCGACCGCCTGGAGATCTTCTGGCACGGCGGCAAGATCGTCGACGTCGACCCGCGCACGGTCGCGCACGACGGCCCCGTCTACGAGCGCCCGTACGCCCGTCCGTCCTGGCAGGACGAACTGCAGGCGGACGACGCGAACAAGCTCCCGCGCCCGGGCACCGGGGACGAGCTGAAGGACCAGGTCCTCAAGCTCGTCTCGTCCCCCAACCAGGCCTCCAAGTCCTGGATCACCTCCCAGTACGACCACTTCGTGCAGGGCAACACGGTGCTGGCGCAGCCCGAGGACTCGGGCATGATCCGCATCGACGAGTCGAGCGGCCTCGGCGTCGCCATCGCGACGGACGGCAACGGCCGGTACGCGAAGCTCGACCCGTACGCGGGCGCCCAGCTCGCCCTCGCCGAGGCGTACCGGAACGTGGCGACGACCGGCGCCAAGCCGCTCGCCGTCTCCGACTGCCTGAACTTCGGCTCGCCCGAGGACCCGGCGGTGATGTGGCAGTTCGCGGAGGCCATCCGCGGCCTGGCCGATGCCTGCCAGCAGCTGGGCACCCCGGTGACCGGCGGCAACGTGTCGCTCTACAACCAGACGGGCGAGGCGGCGATCCACCCGACCCCGGTCGTGGCCGTGCTCGGCGTGATCGACGACGTGGCCCGCCGTACGCCGGTGGCCTTCCAGGAGGAGGGCCAGCTGCTCTACCTCCTCGGCGACACGCGTGAGGAGTTCGGTGGTTCGGCCTGGTCGCAGGTGATCCACGACCACCTCGGCGGTCTGCCGCCCCAGGTGGACCTGGAGCGCGAGCGCCTGCTGGCCGAGATCCTCATCTCCGCCTCCCGCGACGGCATGATCGACTCCGCGCACGACCTGTCCGACGGCGGCCTCGTCCAGGCCGTGGTCGAGTCGGCCCTGCTCGGCGGAAAGGGCGCCCGCCTGGTCGTCCCGGAGGGCCTGGACGCCTTCACGTTCCTCTTCTCGGAGTCGGCGGGCCGCGCGCTCGTGGCCGTCCCCCGCTCCGAGGAGCTCCGCTTCAACGACATGTGCGGCGCGCGGGGCCTGCCCGTCACCCGCGTCGGTGTGGTGGACGGCGACACCGTGGAGGTCCAGGGCGAGTTCACGCTCTCCCTGGACACGCTGCGCGAGGCGCACGAGAGGACGATCCCGGCGCTGCTGGCCTGAGATCCCTTACCTCGCTGAAGGCCTCGCCCGACTCCGGGCGAGGCCTTCAGCATGCGTGCGGTGGGCGGCGCCGAGGTCCGGCGCCGCGGCCGTCGATTCAAGGCGCATACGTCACCGATGTCACCGAACGCCGGGGCTGCACGCAACCGGCCGAGCCCCGACCGCGGCAAGCCACCGGCCCTCTCGGACCCCGACCCCTCACCAGCCGCCAAAACCGCGTCGACGTTCGATTTCCCGAGGACTCCGTCCTTCGCCCCGGCTAGGCTCCGCAGCATGCCCCCGGCCAAAAAACGCATGCGTACCTATGACCCGGCGAAGATCCGCGCGGCGGTGCTCGCCCAGTTCGGGAACGTACGGGAAGGCGTGCGCACGCTGGCCCCCGAGCAGCTCGCACGCCCCACGCGGCTGGGGGACTGGACCGTACGGGAGCTGGCCGCGCATGTGACCATGGCCGTCGAGACGGTCAGCCGGAACCTCGAACGCGAAGCTCCGCCGAAGGCGGAGCTCGCGCTGCTCGACTGGCCGGGCGCGACAGCCGAGCGGGCCGGTGACATCGACAAGGGCACGCGGGAACTCGCCGAGCGCAACCCCGACCTCGACGCGCTGTACGCCCGCACCGAGCGGCGCATCACCGAGCACCTGGCCACGGCACCCGGCGAGCGGCTGCTCGCCACCCGCACGGGAACCATGACCCTCGCCGACTACCTCGTCACGCGCACGGTCGAACTCGTCGTCCACACCGACGACCTGAACAGCGCGACGCCCGGCCTCGACATCCCGTACGACCGCCAGGCCCTCGCCGCCTGCACCCGCCTGCTCGCCGACGCGCTCGCCGCGAAGGCGCCCGGCGCCTCCACGGAGGTCCGCATCCCGCCGTTCGCGGTCGTGCAGTGCATCGAGGGCCCCCGCCACACCCGGGGCACCCCGCCGAACGTCGTCGAGACCGACCCGCTGACCTGGATCCGGCTCGCGACCGGGCGTACACAGTGGGCTGCCGCCGTGGCCGACGCCAAGGTCAGCGCCGGCGGCGAGCGGGCCGACCTGGGCGGGCTGCTTCCCCTGATGGGCTGAGAAGTCCGGGCAGGAGGATGACCGGGGAACCAACCACCCCACCCGCCCCGTCCAAGCGGCATGCACACGCAGCGTCTAACTCTCAGCATCCTGGCGGTCACCGGACTGCTTGCCACCGCGGCCTGCGGAACGGAGCGCGCCGGCGACGGGTCCGGGTCAGGGGCCGACTCCGTCGGTGCCCGCCCGCAGTCCGAGATCACCGGCAAGCACTGGAATGTGCAAAGCGTGACGGTCGACGGCACCCGACATGACGCCCCGGCCGGCGCCCACATCGAGTTCGGCAAGGACGGCAAGGTCGGCGGCAACTACGGCTGCAACCACTTCGGGGCGAGTACCGAGGTCGAGGGCGACACGATCACGGTCGGCTCCGACCTCCACAAGACCGAGATGGCCTGCGGCGACAAGCCGATGGAGTTCGAGTCCAAGCTGTCCGGTGTGCTCTCCGACAGCACCATCAAGGCCGAGGTCAACGACGGCAAGCTGACGCTCACCACCCAGGACGGAAGCACCGTGCGGCTCGTCGAGGAGGAACCGGCCGATCTCCAAGGCACGAAGTGGAACGTCACGAGCCGCCTGAAGGGCGATTCGGCGAGCCCGCTGGCCTCCGAGGCCAAGGGCAAGGTCCACCTCACCTTCGACGGCAAGGGCACCGTCCGCGGACAGCTCGGCTGCAACAGGGTGTCGGCGGAGGCGACGGTCAGCGACGGACGCATCACTCTCGGGTCCCCGTCCACCACCCGCATGATGTGCTCCGCCTCACTCATGGACATCGAAAGGGAGCTGCTCAAGCTCTTCGACGGGACGGTCAGCTATGAGTTGAAGCACCGCTCCCTCACGCTGACCAGCGAAAACGGCACAGGCGTCGAAGCCGTCGCCACCAAGTGATCCACGGGGGCGACGCATCCGCAGCCGTTCCCCACTTCGGACCAGCGGCCGATCTCGCCTACACTCGGTGGCGTGCCACGTGGTGACGGACGACTCAACCACGACCTGTTCCCCGGTGAGAAGGGCCCCCAAGACGCCTGCGGCGTCTTCGGTGTCTGGGCCCCGGGGGAAGAGGTCGCGAAGCTCACTTACTTCGGGCTCTACGCCCTCCAGCATCGGGGTCAGGAATCCGCGGGAATCGCGGTCAGCAACGGCTCCCAGATCCTCGTCTTCAAGGACATGGGCCTCGTGTCCCAGGTCTTCGACGAGACCTCCCTCGGTTCCCTCCAGGGTCATATCGCGGTCGGTCACGCCCGCTACTCGACCACGGGTGCCTCCGTCTGGGAGAACGCCCAGCCCACCTTCCGTGCGACGGCGCACGGAACCATCGCCCTCGGCCACAACGGCAACCTGGTCAACACGGCACAGCTCGCCGAGATGGTCGCCGATCTGCCGCAGCAGAACGGCCGGTCCACGCAGGTCGCCGCGACCAACGACACCGACCTGATCACGGCGCTGCTGGCCGGCCAGGTCGACGAGTTCGACAAGCCGCTGACCATCGAGGAGGCCGCCGGCCTGATCCTCCCGCAGGTCAAGGGCGCCTTCAGCCTCACCTTCATGGACGAGCACACGCTGTACGCGGCCCGTGATCCGCAGGGCATCCGCCCGCTGGTCCTCGGCCGCCTGGAGCGCGGCTGGGTGGTCGCCTCCGAGTCCGCGGCGCTCGACATCTGCGGTGCCAGCTTCGTCCGCGAGATCGAGCCGGGCGAGTTCGTCGCCATCGACGAGAACGGTCTGCGCTCGTCGCGATTCGCGGAAGCGAAGCCCAAGGGCTGTGTCTTCGAGTACGTGTATCTGGCCCGCCCGGACACCGACATCGCCGGTCGGAACGTCTACCTCTCGCGCGTCGAGATGGGCCGCCGCCTCGCCAAGGAAGCACCCGTCGACGCCGATCTCGTCATAGCGACACCGGAGTCCGGTACGCCTGCCGCGATCGGTTACGCGGAGGCCTCCGGCATTCCGTTCGGCGCCGGCCTGGTGAAGAACGCGTACGTCGGCCGGACCTTCATCCAGCCTTCACAGACCATCCGCCAGCTCGGCATCCGTCTGAAACTGAATCCCCTCAAGGAAGTCATCAAGGGCAAGCGCCTGATCGTCGTGGACGACTCGATCGTGCGCGGCAACACCCAGCGGGCACTCGTGCGGATGCTGCGCGAGGCGGGCGCGGCCGAGGTCCACATCCGGATCTCCTCGCCCCCCGTGAAGTGGCCCTGCTTCTTCGGCATCGACTTCGCCACCCGCGCCGAGCTGATCGCCAACGGCATGACGGTCGAGGAGATCGGCAAGTCCCTGGGTGCCGACTCCCTCTCGTACATCTCCATCGACGGCATGATCGAGGCGACCACCATCGCCAAGCCGAACCTCTGCCGTGCCTGCTTCGACGGCGAGTACCCGATGGATCTCCCCGACCCCGAGCTCCTCGGCAAGCAGCTCCTGGAGACCGAGCTGGCCGCGGGCCCTGCGGCGACCGCCGCGGCGGACGCGATCCGCCGCCCGTGAGCAACGCGACCGCAGCACATCCAGCTGGCACCCCCAGCTGTTCGACACGAAAGCTCTCACAGTCATGACTGAGACCTCAGGTGCCAGCTACGCGGCTGCCGGCGTCGACATCGAAGCGGGCGACCGCGCCGTGGAGCTCATGAAGGAGTGGGTGAAGAAGGCGCAGCGCCCCGAGGTCCTCGGCGGCCTCGGCGGCTTCGCGGGCCTCTTCGACGCCTCCGCCCTCAAGCGCTACGAGCGCCCGCTGCTGGCCTCCGCGACGGACGGCGTCGGCACGAAGGTCGACCTCGCCCGGCAGCTCGGCGTGTACGACACCATCGGCCACGACCTGGTCGCGATGGTGATGGACGACATCGTGGTGTGCGGCGCCGAGCCGCTCTTCATGACCGACTACATCTGTGTCGGCAAGGTCCACCCCGAGCGGGTGGCCGCCATCGTGAAGGGCATCGCCGAGGGCTGTGTGCTGGCGGGCTGCGCCCTCGTGGGCGGCGAGACGGCCGAGCATCCCGGGCTCCTCGGCCCGGACGACTTCGACGTCGCCGGCGCGGGCACGGGCGTGGTCGAGGCGGACCGGCTCCTTGGCGCGGATCGTATCCGTAAGGGTGACGCGGTGATCGCCATGGCGGCCTCCGGCCTTCACTCGAACGGGTACTCGCTCGTCCGGCACGTCCTCTTCGACCGTGCGCGGCTGAGCCTCGACCAGCACGTCGAGGAGTTCGGCCGCACCCTCGGCGAGGAGCTCCTGGAGCCCACCAAGATCTACTCGCTGGACTGCCTGGCGCTGACCCGCACGACCGAGGTGCACGCCTTCTCGCACGTCACGGGAGGCGGCCTCGCGGCCAACCTCGCCCGGGTGATCCCCGACGGCCTGCACGCGACCGTCGACCGGGCCACATGGACGCCGGCCCCGGTCTTCGACCTCGTCGGCACGACCGGCCGGGTCGAGCGACTGGAGCTGGAGAAGACCCTCAACATGGGCGTCGGGATGATCGCGATCGCCCCTCAGGACTCCGTGGATGTGGCACTCGCCACACTCGCCGACCGTGGCGTGGACGCCTGGGTCGCGGGCGAGGTCACGGACCGCGGGGAGCACGAGACGGGCGCCGCGCTCACCGGGGACTACGCCGGCTAGAGCCGGACGGCTGGACAGCGTATCCCGGGCTCCCGCCCGGGATACCCGGAAAGAGCCCGGCGAGAACAGCGCAAAACCCGGTCCGGCGCGGTTAACCGCTCCGGACCGGGTGAAGCGCAGCTAAGACAGTCAAGCGCCGCGACGCTGCTGTTGCGACGACGGACTGGACTCGTCGTCCTCGTCCTCATCGTCGTCGTTGTACAGATCCGCGTACTGGGCGTACGGGTCGTCGTCTTCGTCGTCCTCGAACGGCTCGCCATTCGGCGGCTGGTTCGAAGTCGAAGCGCCCAGCTCGTTGGCCAGACGCGACAGGTCAGTCCCGCCGCTGTTGTACTTCAGCTGGCGGGCGACCTTCGTCTGCTTGGCCTTGGCCCGGCCGCGCCCCATGGCTCGACCCCCTCGGTGACGGGGCTCGACGGCCCCAGAGTCTTGACACGCGTTCATGATCTAGAACGGGCTCTCCTCGGAGAGACCGGTCCGTAGGGCTTCCACGGTACCTGAGCCCGCGCCCATACGGTACGTCGCCCGCAGGACGCGCCTTCGCCCAGGACCTGCGAGGAGCCCCGTCCCCGCTGGTCAACCGCGATTTTAACCTCTTCTCGGCGTACGACCCGCCGACGAACGTGAGAGTTGTCTCCAACACCCGCCGACGGGTACCTCGCGGACGGTGGACCCTAGCGCCGACGGGCCTCCGCCATGCGCTGCTCGGCGATCCGGTCGGCCGCGGCGGCCGGCGGAATCCCGTCCTCCTTCGCACGTGCGAATATGGCCAACGTGGTGTCGTAGATCTTCGCCGCCTTCGCCTTGCACCGCTCGAAGTCGAACCCGTGGAGCTCGTCGGCGACCTGGATGACGCCGCCGGCGTTCACGACGTAGTCCGGCGCGTAGAGGATCCCGCGATCGGCGAGGTCCTTCTCGACCCCCGGGTGCGCGAGCTGGTTGTTGGCGGCGCCGCACACGATCTTCGCGGTGAGCGCCGGTACGGAGTCGTCGTTCAGCGCCCCGCCCAGCGCGCAGGGGGCGTAGATGTCCAGACCCTCGACACGGATCAGGGCCTCGGTGTCCGCGACGGCCGTGACGCCCGAAGCGTGCTTGGCCTGAATACGCCGTACCGAGTCCTCCCGCACATCCGTGATCACGACCTCGGCACCGTCGTCCCTCAGATGGTCCACGAGGTGGCGCCCGACCTTGCCCACTCCCGCGACACCGACCCGGCGGCCGCGCAGCGACGGGTCGCCCCACAGATGATGGGCGGAGGCCCGCATCCCCTGGAAGACGCCGAACGCGGTCAGCACGGAGGAGTCGCCGGCGCCCCCCTTCTCGGGCGAGCGGCCGGTGGTCCAGCGGCATTCGCGGGCGACCACGTCCATGTCGGCCACGTAGGTACCCACGTCGCAGGCCGTGACGTACCGCCCGCCGAGCGAGGCCACGAACCGGCCGTACGCCAGCAGCAGCTCCTCGGTCTTGATCCGCTCGGGATCGCCGATGATCACGGCCTTGCCGCCGCCGTGGTCGAGCCCGGCCATGGCGTTCTTGTACGACATCCCGCGCGAGAGGTTCAGCGCGTCGGCGACAGCCTCTGCCTCGGTCGCGTACGGATAGAAGCGCGTGCCGCCGAGGGCGGGGCCCAGGGCGGTCGAGTGGATGGCGATGACGGCCTTGAGGCCACTGGCTCGGTCCTGACACAGGACGACTTGCTCATGGCCCCCCTGTTCCGAGTGGAACAGGGTGTGCAGGACGCCGTCGGTTACGTCGGTCACGGTGGTGACTCCCGGGTAAGTAGCGGCGGTTGGGGAGCGGACCCCGTAAGGGTGGCGGGTTCCGTGGCATGAGATTAGAGCCTCCGACTGCCCGCCATCCGCGCAGTGGTCAGGATCATCCTCTCTCGGAGTACGGTCACGGTGTGCCATCGGACGATTTGCAGCGGTTTCCCGCGCGCTGGCGCGCGGTTTTCGTGGGTTTTCCATCAGAACGGAGGGGGAGGGAGCAAGCGTGCCCAAGGTGTCCTCGGTGATCGTCCCGTACGCGTCCTATCTGCGTGTCTACGAACCGCTGGCCGCCTTCCCGGAGCCGGAGCGGAGCCACTGGGCCCGTTACGCGCGCCGCCCCCGCCACCCCTCGTACCAGGACGAGCTGCGCCGCTCCCTGGCCGACCTGCTGCCCACGCCGCCGATCCCCGTGCCCGTGCACGAAAGCAGCGAGGCGTTCGTCACGGAGGTGGACGGCGTGCTGTGCGTCTGCCCCTGGCGCACCCGGCTGCGCGGCTGGCAGGCGCTGGGCGAGCTGCCCGAGGACCTGCCGGCACCGGTCCTGGACGCGGTGCTGCCCCCGGTCGTCCGCCGCCAGGCAGCCCAGGACTACGAGCGGTGGCTGAGCCGTAACCCCGACGCCCGGCCCTGGATCCGCACATCGACCTGGCAGGTGCCGCTGAACTGGTTCGTGCTCGTCTCCGACGAGGAGCGCGAATACGCCAAGGGGTCGGGCGAGGAGGCGCCCGTACTGCGCTACCGGACGCCCATGGTGCAGGCGCGACGCCGGGTGGCGCGGGCCCTGAAGGCGCTCAAGGACTCCATCGAGGAGGGGCCCCTCATCGACGGCCTGGTGGACGTCGGACGGTGGCTGGAAGAGTTCCATCCGCGCTCCCTGGTGGAGCTGGACTACGGCGGCCTGGTGCACGTCCTGCCGGAGGAGCAGCTCGACGGTGATCACTCGGCGGCCGACGTGGCCGAGGGGATCGAGGCGCTGCGCACCGGCGACGGGGCCGGGGCCGGGGAGGCGTACGGCCGGCTCGTGGAGCGGTGGCGGTCGGTACGGGACCGCCGGTCGGCGAACTGACGCGTGGGACCCAGGCGTTCTGGCGGGACGTAAGTCCCGATCCTGGACTTTGTGGGTAAGCGTGACGGACGGCACTAACGAGGACCTTGCACCTAACGCCCCCCCTCATGTCAAAATAGGACAAGGAGTCCGGGGGATACTCCTTCTGCCTACTTATGGGTGGAATCTCAGCATTGCACGCTATGGGGGGTCTGGTGACTCCTGATCGCCCTGTGACTGATCGTCACAGTGGCGTAACTGTCCGCTATGGCATGGTCCATCGGCTTCCGTCGCTGATGAACACCTGGGAGGGCAATTCCATCGGTTTGGCCGACGCGGCTGGACAGATGGTGTAGTTGTAGTGCCGAGGACAAGCCGTTCGTCCTATAACCGACTCGACTCGCGTCCGCCATTTCGGGCAACGCGGGTCAAGGTGCAGAATTTAGAGGAAAGAACCGAGAAGGTTCGGTTCTCCCGAGGAGGCCGCTCATGACCGCTCGCACCCCTGATGCCGAAGCGCTGCTGACCCCGGCTGAGGTCGCCACGATGTTCCGCGTTGACCCGAAGACGGTCACGCGGTGGGCGAAGGCCGGCAAGCTGACATCGATTCGCACGCTCGGCGGGCACCGCCGTTACCGCGAGGCTGAGGTCCGCGCTCTGCTCGCGGGCATCCCGCAGCAGCGCAGCGAGGCCTGAACAACTGCATAAACAGGGCATTTCGGCAGGTTCCCCCAACGTGCCGGACTGCCCGAACCAAAGCTCCAAGCGACGCGGGTTCTGCCCCAACAGAGCCCACGCCCGAGCCAGTACCGCAAGCAACAAGGGTGCGTCGTCGATCGCGCTGGACTCCGCCGGGTCCAGCGCGATCTTTTTTGTGTGCCGGTCATGGGTGGATCGTGAACGGTCGTGGGCCTCGGCGGGCCGTCTGGCCGTCGTGGGTGAACCCTGGTCGATCTTGAGTTCAGGGGCGTGTCTGTGCGCGGCCTTGTCGGAGTCTGGGCGGGCCTGTCGCGTCTCCTGTGGGTCGCCTCGGAGACATGGTGCAATTGCACATATTAAATTGACCTGTTGTAGGTGAGGTGTAAGTACCGCGAGTTTGAAAACTTATGCGGTGACACCCGTCACATGCTGGAGTGCTTGTTGCCCGCGACGCACCTGCGCTAGTGGAGATCGTGTGCATCTCGGGCCAAGCGAGCGGCACTTGACGCTCCGCGCGTCCGGCGCGCCCCGCGTCGCCCTCGCCGCCCCTCACGCCGCCTGTACGCCGCTCTTCACGCCGTGGACGGGCTTTCGTCCTCGGCGGCGCACTCCTGGCCCTCCAGGCCGTCCGCAGCGTGCTCCATGGCCAGCCTCAGCAGCCGATGGCAGATCGGGCAGTGCCGCGTCAGATGGCGATACCCGGAGGCGGCCGACAGGTGGGTCCTGAGTAAGGCCCGTGTCTCATGCCTGGCGGACACCGTCATACGACACCTCCAGCGGCTACGAGTCCCCTGCGGGCCCCTGCTGTCTAGGTACCGGGGGAAAGTGACGCCGTCAAGACACCAGGGGCGCATGCGAAGCTGGCGCGGCCTGACGGGTGGGGTGGAGCTGGGCGTCGTCCTCCCGGCGTATGCGAGGGGCCCGCGCTTTCGTCGGGTGCGGGTCTGGCGTCACGGGGTGCGGTCCTGACGGGATTTGCTGGATCCGATTGCGGCTTCGCCGCGGGCGCGGCCCCGGAGGGGTGGAGCTGGTCGTCGCCCTCCCGGGGCATGTGAAAGGCCCGCACCCTCGTCGGGTGCGGGCCTTTCACAAAGTGATGCGGTCCTGACGGGATTTGAACCCGCGGCCTCCACCTTGACAGGGTGGCGAGCACTCCAAACTGCTCCACAGGACCTGGTTTCGCAGTGCGATTGGTGCGTTGCGCTGCGAGAAGAGACTCTACAGGAGGGTGAGCCCCGGGGTCGAACTCACCCAACGTGCAGGAGTCGTTACGGGACAGCCGCGTCGATCGCCTTCACGATCCGCTTGTCGGAGACCGGGTACGCCGTGCCCAGCGCATGGGCGAAATAGCTGACCCGCAGTTCCTCGATCATCCAGCGGATGTCCAGCACCTGCTGCGGGACGGGCCGCCCCGGCGGCATCTGCTCCAGCAGCCAGGCGTACTCGTCCCGCATCTCCTGGACCTTCTCCATCCGGGTCGTGTCCCGTTGGACGTTCGTCGGCATCTGCTGGAGCCGGCGGTCCGCGGCCACCAGATAGCGCATCAGGTCCGGCAGGCGGCGCAGACCCGCCTCCGTGACGAAGCCGGGCTTCACGAGGGCGTCCAGCTGCGCTCGTACGTCCGCGAGGTTCGCCAGCAGCGCCGGGCTCCGCACGCCCTTCAGGCGACGCTCGCACGCCTGCCAGGCCGCCAGCACCTGCTGCACCTGGCCGACCGTACGGACCGTCGTGTCCACGATCTCCGCGCGCACCTTGTCGTACAGCTTCCGGTACGACTCCTCGTCCCAGGCCGGCCCGCCGAAGTCCGCGATCAGCTTGTCGGCGGCAGCCATCGCGCAGTCGCCGAACAACGCCTGGATGGAGCCGTGCGGGTTCGCCGACAGCGCCAGCTTCTGCGGGTTCGTCAGGCGATCGCTCGCGAATTTGGCCGGGTTCACCGGGATGTTGCGCAGAATCAGCCGGCGCGTGCCCTTCCACATCGCCTGCTGCTGCTCGGCCTCGGTGTCGAAGAGGCGTACGGACACAGTGTCGCCGTCGTCCACGAGCGCCGGATAGGCCTTCACCGGCTGACCCGCCCGCCGCGTCTCGAAGACACGCGTCAGCGAGCCGATCGACCAGTCCGCGAGGCCCGCACGCTCCAGGGACTCACCGCCCTGCCGCTCCGCCGTCGCCGCGGCGGCCTGCGAGATGGCCTGGCGCGCCTTCGGCTTCAGCCGGAGCCTCAGCTCCTCCAGGTCCTTGTCCTCCGCCAGCTTCCGCCGCCGCTCGTCGACGATCCGGAAAGTGATCTTCAAATGGTCGGGGACCTTCGACCAGTCGAAGTCGTCGGCCGTCAGCGGCACACCGACCATGCGCTTGAGCTCGCGCGCCATGGCCACCGTCAACGGCTCCTGCTGTTCCATGGGCAGCCCGGAGCCCGACGGCGCCGCCCGCTCCATGAACGCCTGCGCATAGTTCGGCGCGGGCACGTAATGGCGCCGGATCGGCTTCGGGAGCGACCGGATCAGCTCCGTGACGACATCCTCCCGGAGCCCCGGGATCTGCCAGTCGAAGCCCTCGTCCGAGACCTGGTTGAGCACCTGAAGCGGCACATGAACGGTCACACCGTCCGCGTCCGCACCTGGCTCGAACTGATAGGTCACACGGAACTTGAGCCGCCCCTGACGCCACGAGTCCGGATAGTCGTCCTTGGTGACGGCACCCGCCTTCTCATTGATGAGCATCGACCGCTCGAAGTCGAGCAGCTCGGGCTCCTCGCGCCGCTTGTGCTTCCACCAGGAGTCGAAATGGGCGCCAGACACGACATGTTCCGGCACCCGCTGGTCGTAGAAGTCGAACAGCGTCTCGTCGTCCACGAGGATGTCGCGGCGCCGCGCCCGGTGCTCCAACTCCTCTACCTCGGTGAGGAGTCTGCGGTTGTCGGCGAAGAACTTGTGGTGCGTACGCCAGTCGCCCTCGACGAGGGCGTTGCGAATGAAAAGCTCGCGGGACGTCTCCGGGTCGATCCGCCCATAGTTGACCTTGCGCTGGGCGATGATCGGTACCCCGTACAGCGTGACCTTCTCGTACGCCATCACCGCGGCCTGGTCCTTCTCCCAGTGCGGTTCGCTGTACGTGCGCTTGAGCAGATGCCCGGCCAGAGGCTCGACCCACTCGGGCTCGATCTTCGCGTTGACGCGCGCCCAGAGGCGGGACGTCTCGACGAGCTCGGCGGACATCACGAAGCGCGGGGGCTTCTTGAAGAGGGCGGAGCCCGGGAAGATCGCGAACTTCGCGTTCCGGGCGCCCAGATACTCGTTCCTCGCACCCTCCTTCACGTCCTTCATGCCGACATGGGACAGAAGGCCGGCCAGGAGGGAGACATGGACCTGCTGGTCGGCGGCGTCGTCCTCGTTCAGATGGATACCCATCTGCTTGGCCACGGTGCGCAACTGCGAGTAGATGTCCTGCCACTCGCGGATCCGCAGATAGTTCAGATACTCCTGCTTGCACATACGGCGGAAGGAGGACGAACCCCGCTCCTTCTGCTGCTCGCGGATGTACCGCCACAGGTTGAGAAACGCGAGGAAATCGCTCGTCTCGTCCTTGAAGCGGGCGTGCTGCTGGTCCGCCTGTGTCTGCTTGTCGGCCGGACGTTCACGCGGGTCCTGGATGGAGAGCGCGGCCGCGATCACCATGACCTCGCGTACGCAGCCGTTCTTGTCGGCCTCCAGGACCATACGGGCCAGCCGCGGGTCGACCGGCAACTGGGCCAGCCGGCGACCCGTCTGCGTCAGCCGCTTCCGCGCGTCCTTCTGCGCCGGGTCCAGCGCGCCCAGTTCCTGCAGAAGCTGGACGCCGTCACGGATGTTGCGATGGTCCGGCGGATCGATGAACGGGAACTTCTCGATGTCCCCGAGCCCGGCGGCGGTCATCTGAAGGATGACGGAGGCCAGGTTCGTACGGAGAATCTCGGCGTCGGTGAACTCGGGCCGGGCGTCGAAGTCGTCTTCGCTGTAGAGACGGATGCAGATGCCGTCGCTGGTCCGCCCGCAGCGGCCCTTGCGCTGGTTGGCGCTGGCCTGGGAGATCGCCTCGATGGGGAGGCGCTGAACCTTCGTACGGTGGCTGTATCTGGAGATGCGGGCCGTGCCCGGATCGATGACGTACTTGATGCCCGGGACGGTCAGGGACGTCTCGGCGACATTCGTGGCCAGCACGATCCTGCGACCCGTATGGGGCTGGAAGACGCGATGCTGCTCGGCGTGCGACAGGCGGGCGTACAGGGGGAGGACTTCGGTGAAGCGGTAGTTCTTCTTCGTCAGCGCGTCCGCGGTGTCCCGGATCTCCCGCTCCCCGGAAAGGAAGACCAGGATGTCGCCCTTGCCTTCCCTCTGGAGCTCCTCCACGGCGTCCGTGATCGCGGTGATCTGGTCGCGGTCGGCGTCGTCACCGTCCTCTTCGAGCAGCGGTCGATAACGGACCTCGACGGGATACGTACGGCCGCTCACCTCCACGATCGGAGCGTCGCCGAAGTGGCGGGAGAACCGCTCCGGATCGATGGTCGCCGAGGTGATGACGACCTTCAGATCCGGCCGCCTGGGAAGCAGCTGAGCGAGATAGCCGAGCAGGAAGTCGATGTTCAGGGACCGCTCGTGGGCCTCGTCGATGATGATCGTGTCGTACGCGCGCAGTTCGCGGTCCGTCTGGATCTCGGCGAGCAGAATGCCGTCGGTCATGAGCTTCACATACGTGTCCGCGCCCACCTGGTCGGTGAACCGGACCTTCCAGCCGACGGCCTCGCCGAGCGGCGTGCTCATCTCCTCGGCGACACGCTCGGCGACCGTACGAGCGGCGATGCGCCGGGGCTGGGTGTGCCCGATCATGCCCCGGACCCCACGCCCCAGCTCAAGACAGATCTTGGGAATCTGCGTCGTCTTCCCGGACCCGGTCTCACCCGCGACGATCACGACCTGGTGATCACGGATGGCGTCCGCGATCACGTCCTTCTTCTGGCTGACGGGCAGTTGCTCGGGATACGTGACAGCCGGCACGCGTGCGCGCCGCTCGGCCATCCGCACCTCGGCCTTCTCCACCTCGGCCGTGATCTCGGCCAGCACGGCGTCCCGGGCCTCGGGCTTACGGATCCGGCGCGCACCCTCAAGCCTGCGACCAAGCCGCTGCGCATCGCGCAAGGACAACTCGGACAGGCGGGAGGCAAGAGGGCCGAAGGCGGGGGCAGGATGCGTAGACATACGGAGTCCAGGATCGCACCTCGGCAAAAGTGCTGGCGAATGGATTTGCCCCACCACACCCCACCCGCGCACCTTCATGACGCACCACGCCCGCCCGAACGACAGAACAAAACTGGCCACCAGTACGAATCGTCACTCGAAACAGTGGTCGACCACCGATTTCCGGATCGAATCCACGACGGGATCTAGATTCTCCCTTCGTGAAGCTCGTGATCCGCGTGAAGCTGCTGCCGACACCGCAACAGGCGTCGGCACTGAAGGCGACCCTGCACGCCTGCAACGAAGCCGCAAACCACGCCTCCCACCACGCCTTCACGACCGGCATCAAACGGAACCGCGAACTGCGCGCACAGATCTACACCCAGCTCAAAGACCGCTGGGGACTCGGCGCCCAAGCCGCCCAGCACGTCATCAAGAAAACCTGCGACGCCTACACGGCGCTCGCGGCCAACGTCAGAGCCGGAGCCCTCGGCCGCCCCAACTCCAGGCGCCGCACCAAGGCCACCGGCAAACCCATCACCTTCCGCCCCGACGCAGCCCAGCCCTACGACGACCGGATGCTCTCCTGGCAGACAGAACACCGGACCGTGTCCATCTGGACCGTCGAAGGCCGCATGAAACGCCTCGCCTACACCGGCCACGAGGACCAGCTGCTCCTTCTGGCCCGCCGACGGCAGGGCGAATCCGACCTGCTCCAGCAGAACGGCCAGTGGTACCTGCTGGCCACCATTGATGTACCGGAACCCCCCGAGAACCCCGCGCCACACGGCTTCATCGGCGTCGACCTCGGCATCGAGAACATCGCCACCACATCCTCCGGCAGGCGCCACAGCGGCCGACCGGTCAACCGGGCACGCGAAAACGACCGCCGACTGCAGCGCGACCTCGCCAAGAAGAACACCCGCTCAGCCAAGCGACGGGCCAAATGCAACGCCGGTAAACAGGCGCGCCGCACCCGCGACATCAACCACAAGATCAGCAAGCACATCGTGGCGGAGGCTCAACGCACCGGCCGCGGAATCGCTCTGGAAGACCTGGGCGGCATCCGCGAACGGGCACGGCTGAAAAAGCCCCAACGCGTCACGCTGAACTCCTGGGCCTTCGGGCAGCTCGGCTCCTTCATCGCCTACAAGGCACGCAAGGCCGGGGTGCCGGTGGTGTACGTCAGTCCGGCGTACACCAGCCAGGAATGCTCGCAGTGCCATCACATCGACAAGCGCAACCGGCCTCGCCAGGCCGTGTTCGCGTGCAGATCCTGCGGCTTCGTTGAGCACGCGGATCTGAATGCGTCCCACGTCATCGGCCAACGCGGCTGGTGGGTGTGGGTCTGCGGGGCCGGGTCACAGGTCCCTGTCCTCACGCTGGTGGCGTGAGGACTGGATGCGCCGGTCTACGCCGAAGCCATCGGCGGGCCGAGCTGTAAGTCGGGGAGTAATGGCCCGGCAGCGGACGCGATCGCTCGTACGAACCAGAGCGAGAGGCGGAAGGGATACGAAAAAGGCCTCGATCCGAAGATCGAGGCCTTAACTGTGGCTGGGGCCGGGATCGAACCGGCGACCTGCCGCTTTTCAGGCGGCCGCTCGTACCAACTGAGCTACCCAGCCGTGAGGTTTCACGTGAAACCTCAGCGGTCCTGACGGGATTTGAACCCGCGGCCTCCACCTTGACAGGGTGGCGAGCACTCCAAACTGCTCCACAGGACCAAGCTGTCGCGTGCGAATAGTGTCGCACACGGGATTGCGTGCCCCCAACGGGATTCTTGCGGCTCTGGTGTGAACTCCAAGATCGTCCCGCTGTGAACTGACGCTCACCGCGACGGTTGAATCGCTTCGCTGTCCTCGCCGGTCTGGTGATTCTCAGTGACCGGATGGACACGCTGTGGCGGCCCGTCGTCGCTGGATCAGCGTATCAGAACTCGGGCCTCGCCCCGCACGCGTGACCTGCGGACCCCGGTGGTGCTTTTCTGGGAGTGGGGCGGTTTCGCAGGCGCTTTCCCGCGGTACCGCAGAGCGGTCACGAGAGGAGCGATCCCGATGAGCAGTGAGCGACCGCACCCGGAATCCGTCTCGGTGGAACTCAGCGAATGCAGCAAGGAAGACGCTCGGATCGTGTTCGACGCCCTGTGCGCGTGCTTCGCGTCCGACCGGTGCGCCGACGATGTGCCGCAGGAGGTCTCCGAGACGCGCCCGACGGTGTGGCTCGGCACCTTCGACGTCGCCGACGCCCATGAGGGCGCCCGCTCGGCCCGGCTCGCGGCGTCCGTCACGGCCGACGTACAGGGCGGCTACTGGGCAGTCGACCGGTTCCGTACCACTCTGGATTCCCTCTTCTCCGTGCACGAGGTCTGTGCGGCCTCCGGGGACCAAGAGGCCGATCTGCATGTACGCCTGGAGACCCGGCGAAGGGGGTGAGACCACCCAGCCCCGCCCCGTCTCCGGGTTGACCTGCCCGCTCAGCCTCGCTTCTTCCGGTCGAACCAGATCGTGGCCGCGATGGGCAACAGGCCGGCCCAGAAGAGCACTTGGGGAACCGTGCGTTCCGTCCACGGCACCTGGGTGATGAGCAGCGCGCAGAGCATGGCCCAGGCGGCCTGGGCCAGCACGACGCGGGGCCACGTGCCGTTGCGGATGACGGAGCGGATGTTGATCCGTACGCCCGCGCGCAGGCGGCGGTATCGCAGTAGGGCGCCCGCGGCCCAGATCACGGTCATGGGCACGAGGGTCCACAGGCGGTTGCCGAGCGGTACGGGCAACTCCCGCTGGACCTCGCCCTCGACGGCGAAGAGGTCGATCCCGGTGCCGGCCAGGGCCAGACAGAGCAGGGCGAGCCATCGGACACCGCGCAGCAGGCGGTACGAGGCGTCGTCGAGACCGCGTCGCATGGACGCCGATTCCGGGGCGGAGGCGAGTGCGTCCGCGTACAGGGTGGCCGCCTCTGTCGCCTTGACTCCCGGGGTGTTCGCCGCTTTCTCGGTCCGTCGGGCCAGGGCCTGCTGGTGGTGGGGGTCGAGCTGGAGAATGGCGTGGTCCAGCTGGTCCGCGACCGTCTTGTTGCCGGCCATGTCGGCGATCAGCCAGGCGACCTCGTGCGCGTAGATCTCCTCGGGGCCCAGGCGCAGTGCTTCCTTGGCCAGGTCGCCGGCTTCCTCGAGGAAGCGCTCCAGTGTGCGTCGGTCGAGGGTGCCGCCGTTCGCCTGGCCCTGGCGTACCGTGTTGGCACGCCATACGAGATCGGCGAGCAGCGCGTACCCGTACCAGTACTCCGGAGCGAGGCGCACTACTTCCCGCAGTGTGCTTTCGGCCTCGTCGAGCCGGCCGCCGACTCGGCGCAGTGCCTGCGAGCGCATGATGAGTGCGCCCAGGTCCTCCGGGTCGAGTTTGACCGCTTCGTCGGTCGCCTCGAGCGCCTTCTCCGGTTGCTGTGCGTCGAGCCGGCAGCGAGCGAGTTTGACCCAGGCGCGTAGGTCGCCGGGGTCTTCCGCGAGCCGTTCGCCCAGCAGGGCTTCGGCGTCGTCGTATCGCTTGAGCTCGATGAGTGCGTCGGCCCGTTCCACGGCCGGATGCAGGGTGCTCACAGTTTCCGCTTCTTCTTGAGGTAGGCCACCAGGTCGTCGTACATGCCGCCTTCGTTCGCGAACATGGCCACGTTGCGGGCCGAGGCGAACCACGGCTCGGTGGACGGGGCGATGTCCTTCGCGGCGGCCAGCAGGTCTTTTGTGCCGATCATGCGTACGGTGCCGGTGCGTGCGGAGTCGAGCAGTGCCCGCTCGGCCGCGGCCTCGCACAGGTGGGCCAGGTCGGCGCCGGAGAGTCCGTCGGTGGTCTTGGCCAGCTTGCTCAAGTCGATGTTCTCGATGGGGCGTTCGCGCAGGTGGTAGCGGAGGATCGCCTCGCGGGCGGGGGTGTCGGGCGGCAGGACGAGGAGGGTGCGGTCCAGGCGGCCGGGCCGGCGCAGGGCGATGTCCACATCCCAGGGGACGTTGGTGGCGGCGAGTACGAAGACGCCTTCGTTGGCTTGGGCGTCGATGCCGTCGAGTTCGGTGAGCAGTTGGTTGACGGTGTTGCGCATGCCGCTGTGTGCGGTGCGGCTGCGTTTGGCGCCGAGCGCGTCGAGTTCGTCGAGGAAGACCACGCAGGGTGCCTGGCGGCGGGCGGTCTGGAAGAGCTCGTGCATGTTCCGCTCGGAGTTGCCCATCCACATGTCGAGGACGTCGTTGACCGATACGGACAGGAAGCTCGCCCCGAGTTCGCCGGCGATGGCGCGGGCGATGAAGGTCTTGCCGCAGCCGGGTGGGCCGTACAGCAGGAGACCGCCGCGCAGGCTCTTGCCGTAGAGCCGGCGCAGTTCGGGGTTGCGCATGGGGGCGAGGAAGGCGGCCTCCAGGCGGTCCTTGACGTCCTGCATGCCGCCGACGTCGGCGAGGCGCACGGTGCCGGGTGCGTCCACGTCCCAGGCGGAGGTGTCGCCGGGGTCGTCCTGGCCGTCGGCGGTGAGCGGCGTCTCGACGAACCGCGGCGGTACGACGTCGCCGACCTGCTCCTCGGCGGCTCGCCAGTCGAATCCCTCGCGGCCTGCGGGTGCCTCCTGCTCCGTGGGCGCGTCCTGGGGCGCGGGTGCCCCGTGCCTCGTGGGTGCGTCCTGCCCTGCGGTTGCCTCCCGCCCTGTGGGCGCCCCAGGCGCCGCGGCCACCTGGGCCTGCTCGGGCTGCGGGTCCGCCGGCGGCATGCCCATGGCGCGCGCCATGAGTCCCCGGGCCTGTGCGTCGCTGGGCGCGTGCTGCAGAGCCACGGCCACTTCGGCGACCGCCGCTTCGGGCTGTCCGCCGTTCAGGAGGAGTTCCGCCAAGTGCAGCCGCAGGGGTACGTCCGTGGGGGCCGCCGCAACTGCCGTTCGCAGGCTCTGAATCAACGGGGAGTCTTCCGGCATGGCCCACACCCTACGTACATGACAAGCAGAGTCGTCGGCCATTCCCGAAACGCGAAAAGGACCTCACGAAGAGGTCCTTACCTGCGACAACGCAAGACGATCGAGTGCCCCCAACGGGATTCGAACCCGTGCTACCGCCTTGAAAGGGCGGCGTCCTAGGCCGCTAGACGATGAGGGCTATCGGCCCGCCTGGGCGCTTCTCAGCGCGTCGGGGACGTGAGAAGCATATGGGATGGCGGGAGGTAACGCCAAAACGGTTTAGGGCGAGGGTGAGGGGCTCCTGGGTGTGGCGGGCGAGGGAGTGCCAGGAGTGGGGGACGAAGGGGAGCCGGGAGTGGCGGGAGAAGGGGTGCCAGGGGTTAGGGACGCGCCGGGCTGGTTCTCCCTCGGGAGGTGGCGGCTGACCTCGGCCGTTGACAGGCCCAGGCCGCCCAGTTTGATCTCGTCCCAGGCCTGGAGGCGACGGGTGTCACGGTCCAGGTAGAGGATCGATGTCTCGATGGGGTCGGGGTGCTTGCCCTCGACCGCGCGCAGGCCGCTGCCGCCGGTCGAGCCCTCGATGCGCAGGCGTGTGCCGTACTTCATGACCTCCATCTCCGAGTGGTGGACATGGCCCGCCAGGGCNCGTACTTCATGACCTCCATCTCCGAGTGGTGGACATGGCCCGCCAGGGCGAGCGGGACCTCGCCGTCCGTCTGGCGTGCGGCCACGGGGTTGTGGGCGACGGCGATGTCGACGGGGGTGCCCGCCGCCTTCTGGTCGTTGAGGAACGAGGACAGGCGGGCGCCCGCCAGTTCCTCCGCGGGGTCGCCGGCCTGCTTGACCGAGCGGTCGGGGGTGTACTGCGGGTCGCCGATGCCCGCGAACCGCAGGCCCGCGACCGAGACGGCCCGCCCCTCGTCCAGTACGTGCACGTTGTCCATGCGTTCGAGATAGCTCTGCGTGACCCGCGAGTCGTGGTTGCCGCGCACCCACACATACGGAGCGCCCAGGTCGGCGGCCGGGTCCAGGAAGCCGTTCTCCGCCGCTGTGCCGTGGTCCATCGTGTCGCCGGAGTCGACGATCGCATCGATCTTGTACTGCTTGACGAGCGAGGCGATGATCTTCCAGCTCGCCGGGTTGAGGTGGATGTCGGAGACGTGCAGGACGCGGATGGTGGAGGGGTCGGGTGCGTACGCGGGGAGTGTGGACGTGACGTCGTACAGCTTCGTCACGTTCGTCACCAGGCGTGCCAACTCCTTCTGGTAGACGTCGAATTCGCTGACGATGCTGCGGGCGTTGCCGACCACGGAGGGGGCGGAGGACAGCAGGCCGGAGAACTTCGGTTCCAGGACCGACTTCGGGTTCCAGGTCGCGAAGGCCGTTGCTCCCGATGCGGCCAGGAGCGCCAGGGCCAGGCCGCCTGCCGCGAGGGCGCGGCGCGGGCGGCGGTAGACCGCGAGGCCGAGGGCGGTCGCCCCGGAGACGACGGCGACGCCGGAGCGTACGGCCAGGTCGAGTGTGCCGTGGCCGACGTCGCGGGTGACCTCGTCCTGGAGGCCGGAGAGCCGTTCGGGGTGGTCGACGAGGGCCTGGGAACGGACGGGGTCGAGCTGGTCCACGTCGACGTCGAGGCGGATCGGCGCGATGTGGCTGCGCAGTTCGAGGGCGCCCAGCGGGGACACGTTGATCTTCGTGCCGCCGGTGAGGGAGGGGCGCAGGGTCATGGTGGTGTCCATGGGGCCGACCGGGGCGCGTACGTTCCCGACGATCAGCAGGCCGAGCCACGCGCCGAACAGGACGACGGTGACGAGGCTCAGTGCGCGGGCGTAGGGGTGCGGCTGGTGGACGAGTTCGACGACCGGTTGTGCGCGGCGGGCTCGATAGTGACGGGTCAGGGCTTGTGGCGCTTTGCGTACGCGGTGCAGGGCGGCGGCGACGGGGACGCGGACCATTGGTCCCGTATGCCCAAGTCCAGGGTCGGGTATGCCACGCCATCCGGCTCACGTACGGCTGTCTTGGGGCTCTCGTACGTGACGTCCGTGCCGGACAATGGATTTGTGCTGGAGATGACGCGCGAGGTGTTCGAGGAACTGGTCTCCGAGGCCCTGGACCGGATCCCGCCGGAGCTGACGCGGCTGATGGACAACGTGGCGGTGTTCGTCGAGGACGAACCGCCGAGCGACGATCCTGAGCTGCTCGGGCTGTATGAAGGGACTCCGCTGACGGATCGTGGGGAGTGGTACGCCGGTGTCCTGCCGGACCGGATCACGATCTATCGCGGGCCGACGCTGCGGATGTGCGAGTCGCGGGAGGACGTCGTCGCCGAGACCGAGGTGACGGTGGTACACGAGATCGCCCACCACTTCGGGATCGACGACGAGCGGCTGCACGCGCTCGGATATGGCTGAAGTCTCTTCTATGAGGCGGGCGTGTTCCGGTCTGTGAGGCGTGCGTGCTCCGGGGCGCGTGTCCTCTTGTGGGCGGCGGGAGTTGGGCAGGGGGACTCCTCGTCCCCGCCTCGGAGGTGGCTGCCGTGCGCGCCATGTACGTACCCGTCCGTCTGGTCGCCGTGGCCCTGGCCGTAGCGGTGAGTGCCGGCTGCGTGAGCGTCGGTGACGACGATGCGGACAGCAGAGGCAGGCCGTCGCAGTCGGCGGGGCAGCGGGGCGGTGAGGCGCCCGACGGCGGTTCGGCGGTGTCCGGCGGCGGCTCGGGGCGCGGCGGGGCGCACGGTGCCGAGCGGCGTGCGGCGAAGCCGGGCGAGTCCGCGTCCGGGGCGAAGTCGGAGTCGCGCTCGGCCGCGAGGCGCACGTCCGAGTCGCCGTCCAAGTCGGGGAAGAAGAAGCCGAAGCCGGGTGAGCCCTCGTCGACGGCGGGTGAGCCGACTCCGACGCGTACGACTCCGGGGCCGGCGCCGACGCAGACGAAGGAGCAGCCCGCCCCGTCGTCGGCCCCGACCACCGCCGAGCCGTCGTCCTCGGCGCACCCGGAGCCGACGCCGCAGCTCGCCGAGCGGGAGCCGGCGCCGCATGCCGGAATCGGCGCCTGATGCTCCGGGCGACGCCGAGAAGGCACCCCCGGGCGAGGCCGAGTGCTCGCCGTGCCCGCTCAGCGGCCTGCCGGGGCCGCCCGTCCTCCGCACGCCGGCGTGTGCGCTCCGGCGATCGCAGCGGCCTGGGCACCGGGCGCTCGCCGACCCGGATCCGGTCGGGACGCCGTCGGGAGCGATGGGCCGGCCCGTGACGTGCCTACGCGCCGGCCGATGGCTGGGCTCCTCAGCCTGGGCTGGGAGTGCTTGCCGGGCAGCCGGAGGGCACTCGCGGCGCGCGGATGCTGCCCCACCACGCTGAAGAGCGCATGTTGGACGGCGCGTCCCCGTACGCTGATCTGGAGCGCGGCGCGCTCGGCCGTAGCAGGCACCGTCGTGCCCTGGCCGTCCGCGACCGGCTGAGTGGCCTGAACTCGCCCCGACCAGCCCTGACCTGGGCCGATCGACTCAGTTTGCCTTGAGGGGTGGAGGGTGCGTATGGTGGTAGATCGTTTGATCCCATTTGCCCGGCGCCAATACAGAGCGCGCCGCGTGGCGCGTTCTCTCCCTTGCCGTGGCTGACCGCATTGAGGCGGTTCGAATTGCGAACACGGAGTTGACGGGCGCGTGCCGACGAGACTCCGGAAGGTTTCGCATTCGCATGTCCATTTCCAGTACTGACCACGTCGTTGTGCCCGAGGACGGGGCCGTGGACAACGGCGGGCAGGCCGTCGAGCCCCAGGCTCCCGAGGCCGTCGAGGCTTCGGAGGCCACCGAGGCACCCGAGGCACCCGAGGCGCCCGAGGTCACCTTCGGCTCCCTGGGGCTGCCCGAGGGTGTCGTGCGCAAGCTCGCGCAGAACGGCGTGACGGTCCCCTTCCCGATCCAGGCCGCGACCATCCCGGACGCCCTGGCCGGCAAGGACATCCTCGGCCGTGGCCGTACGGGCTCCGGCAAGACCCTCTCCTTCGGTCTGCCGCTGCTCGCTCAGCTCGCCGGTGGCCACACCGAGAAGAAGAAGCCCCGCGGCGTCATCCTCACCCCGACCCGTGAGCTCGCGATGCAGGTCGCGGACGCCCTCCAGCCGTACGGCGATGTGCTCGGCCTGAAGATGAAGGTCGTCTGCGGCGGTACGTCGATGGGCAACCAGATCTACGCCCTCGAGCGCGGCGTCGACATCCTGGTCGCCACGCCCGGCCGGCTGCGCGACGTCATCAACCGTGGCGCCTGCTCCCTGGAGAACGTCCAGGTCGCCGTGATCGACGAGGCCGACCAGATGTCCGACCTGGGCTTCCTGCCCGAGGTCACCGAACTGCTCGACCAGGTCCCGGCCGGCGGCCAGCGCATGCTCTTCTCCGCCACGATGGAGAACGAGATCTCCACGCTGGTCAAGCGCTACCTGAGCAACCCGGTCACGCACGAGGTCGACGCCGCCCAGGGCGCGGTGACGACCATGTCGCACCACATCCTCATCGTGAAGCCCAAGGACAAGGCGCCGGTCACCGCCGCGATCGCCTCCCGCAAGGGCCGCACGATCATCTTCGTACGTACGCAGCTGGGCGCCGACCGGATCGCCGAGCAGCTCCGTGACGCGGGCGTGAAGGCCGACGCGCTGCACGGCGGTATGACGCAGGGCGCGCGGACGCGGACGCTGGCCGACTTCAAGGACGGTTACGTCAACGCGCTCGTCGCCACGGACGTCGCCGCCCGCGGTATCCACGTCGACGGCATCGACCTGGTCCTGAACGTGGACCCGGCCGGTGATCACAAGGACTACCTGCACCGCTCCGGCCGTACGGCCCGCGCCGGCCGCTCAGGCACGGTCGTGTCGCTGTCGCTGCCGCACCAGCGGCGCCAGATCTTCCGCCTCATGGAGGACGCGGGCGTCGACGCCTCGCGCCACATCATCCAGGGCGGTGCCGCCTTCGACCCGGAGGTCGCGGAGATCACCGGCGCCCGGTCGATGACCGAGGTGCAGGCCGAGTCTGCGGGCAACGCCGCGCAGCAGGCCGAGCGCGAGGTCTCGCATCTCACCAAGCAGCTGGAGCGCGCGCAGCGGCGTGCGACCGAGCTGCGCGGGGAGGCGGACCGTCTGATCGCCCGTGCCGCGCGCGAGCGGGGCGACGACCCGGAGGCCGCGCTGGCCGAGGCCGCCGCTGTCGTGGAGGCCGCGGCGGAGGAGACCGGCGCCCTGGCGTTCGTGCCGGAGCAGGCGGGTGCGCAGGAAGCTGCCGCGCCGGCGCGCGAGGAGCGTCCGTCCTACGAGCAGTCGCGTCAGCGTCGTGACGATCGCGGCAGCTATGACCGCCGGGAGCGGCGTGACGGCGACCGCGGTGGCCGTTCCTTCGAGCGTCGCGACGGTGACCGTGGCGGGTTCCGCCGCGACGACCGCCGTGACGGTGACCGTGGGGGCTTCCGCCGTGACGACCGTTCCTCGGGCGGCTTCCAGCGTGACCGTCGTGACAACGACCGGGGCGGCTTCAACCGTGACGACCGCCGTGACGGTGACCGGGGCGGCTTCCGTCGCGACGACCGCCGCGATGACGACCGCGGTGGCTTCCGTCGGGACGGCGGCGACCGTGGGGGCCGTTCGTCCGACCGCCGTGACGGCGAGCGCGGTGGCTTCCGTCGTGACGACCGCCGCAACGACCGTCCGTCGGGTGGCGGGTTCCGCCGTGACGAGCGTCCGTCGGGCGGGTTCCGCCGTGACGACCGCCGGGACGGCGAGCGTGGCGGGTTCCGGCGCGACGACCGTCCGTCCGGCCACCGGGGCAGCGACCGCCCGTTCAACCGTGACCGGCAGGGCGACCGTCCCTCCGGCGGCTTCCGCTCCGGTGGCCACGACCGTCCGTACGGCCGTCGTGACGATCACCGTGGCGCCGGCTCCGGTACCGGTACCGGTTCCTTCGGCCGCCGTGACGACAAGCCGCGCTGGAAGCGCAACGGTTGATTTCTGACAGCACCATCAGGGCCCGGACGACTCGTCGTCCGGGCCCTTTTCGTGACTCACATGCGCCCGTTTTGGCTGGTCATAAGGGATTCGCGTACCCGTTCGAATACGGTCCGGGCCCTGTGTTACTTTGCGGCGCCTTCCGGAGGACGGTTCCGCGTCGACCCTCGTGTGTCCGTGTCGAACCGCCTCCTCTCCCATGCCTCTTGGAGGTGCTCCGTGGCCGGACGCCACAAGCCGAACCGAAGACGATCGCTCGTACGCGGCGGACTCGCCGCCGCCGTGGCCCTCGCGGCCGCCGGCGGAACCCTGCCCTTCCTCCTGTCGAACGCCCATGCCGAGACCCCCTCGCTGACGATCCCGGCCCCGGACCGCTTCGAGCCGGTCGCCAACCCCGTGTACGGAGCCGGGCCCGGCGGCGTCGTGGAGCGCACGGAGGTCAAGGACGCGAGCGCGCTCGGCTACTACCGCTGGACACCCGACGGCGGTACCCCGGTCGACCTGCCCGCCTCGTCCCCGTACGACGACATCAACTCGATCGACGGAGGGGGAGGGAGCCACGTCTCCGTCACCAGCGGGGACGTCGTGGCGATCTACGACCGCCCGACCGGGCTGCTGCTGAAGGACATGAAGTCCGGCACCACCACCAAGTACACGCTTCCCGACGGCCACTTCTACCGCGGCGTTTTCGGCTCGTACGTGCTCACCGCCACCCGGGACGCGGACGGCAACGAGGACGTCCTGCACGTGCTGCGCATGGCCGACGGACAACTCACCGACACCCTCGTCACCGGGCTGAACGGCTGGGTCGCCGAGGACGGCATGACGCTCGGCGGCGACGACCGTTCGGTGGCGATCTGGTACGCGCACCCCGACGGCACCCGCGGCGTCGGCCTGCTGGACCTGGCGACGGCCGAGGTCACCCCGGTGCTTCCGGGCGCCACCGGCGCGAACGCCCGGGTCGTGTTCTCCGACGGGTACCTCGCCTGGTACTCGCCCGAGGGCGGCAACACCACGGCCCGCGTACTGCCCCGCGCCACCCCGGAGGCGGCCGACACCAAGATCGAGCTCGGCTCCGGCGGCGAGGGCACCCCGCGGCTCGGGCTCGTCGGCGACTGGCTGCTGACCACGCGCCAGTACGAGCAGAGCGAGAGCGACTTCCTGGTCCGCCAGGGCGCCCCGCTCACGGCCCTGCCGATCGCCGGCGGCGAGCCCAGGACCCTGCTGGAGCACGCCGGCCGGCGTATGGCGCAGGTCCCGGGCGGCGGCGTGGCCGTCACCGGCGGCGCCTCGGCACAGGACTGGGCGGTGCGCCGGGTCTCCGTGGGCGACGACGGGGCTCCCGCGCTGCGTACGGTGCGCGAGGTGGCGCCCAAGGAGGGGAACCTCTCGCGGCTGTCTCTCACGGCCGGGCACCTGGTCACGGCCGAGTCCGACACCACGTACCTGCCGGCGCTCTTCCAACGGCAGATCACTCTCGGCGCGGCCCCGTCGCCGGGCGAGCGGTCGTTGCTCGCGCGGCCGGACGCGCAGACGACCGGTGAGACGGCGCAGCGCCTGTACGACCACCGGCGGCCGGTCGGCACGGGAGACGGCCGCACGGTAGTCGCCTCCACCGACGCGAGCGGCGACCAGATCCTGGTCGTGCTGGCGGCGGACGGCACGAAGACCGTCGTACCGGCCGTGGACCCGCAGACCGGCGAGAAGATGCCGACGGGCAGCGACCACTACTCGGAGGTGCGTTCGGCCTCCGGACGCTATGTGGTGTTCGGGGACAGCGGGCGCGGTCTGGACGACCGGCAGTACGTCGTCGACCTGGACGCGTCCGGCGGGGCGAAGGTGCTCCGGGTCCGGCAGGGCCAGGGCGGGCTCGCGGTATGGGGCACCAAGCTGTGGATGCCGGGCGACACGGAGGGCACGCTCCAGGCCGTCGACCTCAAGACCGGTGAGACGACGGCCACGGACCCGATCACCTACAACGGCTGCCTGCCGCAGCACCTGCAGGCCGTCGGGCCCTGGCTGTACTGGGACTGCTATCCCTCGGGGTCGATCAGCGACGGCCACGGCATCTACAACACACAGACCCAGCAGTCGTCGTACGCCCCGCGCGGCACCCTCGGCGACGGCTATGTGGTGGCGTACGACGGGGACCGCGGCCGGCTCGACCTGACCCCGGTCGGGGACGCGCCGCGCACGATCGAGGCCTTCACGTTCCAGTACGCGTACCCGATCGTGGAGGCCGACCGCTTCGGCGGCGCGGTCGCGTACGCGAAGGAGAAGAGCGCGCAGATCACGGTGGTCGACTCCGGCGTGCCCACGTCGCCGGTGGCCGAGATCGAGTCGCGGGTCGACAAGTCCGTGGACCTCAAGTCCGCGGCCGACAGCGTGTGGGACGCCGACTGGCAGCTGTCCAAACCCGTCACCGATGCCCGGGTGACGGTCCGGAACAAGGCAGGGCGCACGGTGTTCACGGGGGCGGCCGAGGAGTACGCCGCCGCCGTCTCGTTCTCGTGGAACGGCCGGACCGGCGACGGCCGGTACGTCATCGACGGCAGCTACACCTGGGAGCTCACCGGCACGCCCGTGGACGGCAGCGGCGGCGCCCTGAAGGCGACGGGCACGGTCGCTTTCACCGGCGGCCAGGGCACGCGCTAAGGGCGTTTTTTAGCCAAACAGGACGCCACTTGGCGCATGTCATGCCCCCGGTGAGGGAATCGCTGGGGGCATGACAACTCCCTCCGCGCGCGACTCCGAGGCCACCGCCTCCGCGCAGGCCGTCTCCGACGAGGAACGGCTGGCCCAGCTGGGCTACACGCAGGTTCTCGCCCGCCGCATGTCGGCGTTCGCCAATTACGCGGTCTCCTTCACGATCATCTCGGTCCTGTCGGGCTGTCTGACGCTGTACCTGTTCGGCATGAACACCGGCGGCCCCGCCGTGATCACCTGGGGCTGGGTCGCGGTCGGCCTGATGACGCTGATCGTCGGGCTCGCGATGGCCGAGATCTGTTCGGCCTATCCGACGTCCGCCGGGTTGTACTTCTGGGCCCATCGGCTGGCACCGGCCAGGAGCGCGGCCGCCTGGGCATGGTTCACGGGGTGGTTCAACGTCCTCGGCCAGGTGGCGGTGACGGCGGGCATCGACTTCGGGGCGGCGTCGTTCCTGGGGGCGTATCTGAACCTCGAGTTCGGCTTCGAGGTCACTCCCGGCCGGACAGTCCTGCTCTTCGCCGGGATCCTCCTGCTCCACGGACTCCTCAACACCTTCGGCGTACGCATCGTCGGCCTCCTCAACAGCATCAGCGTGTGGTGGCACGTGCTGGGTGTCGCGGTGATCGTGGGCGCGCTGGCCCTCGTACCGGACCGGCACCAGTCGGCGTCGTTCGTGTTCACGGAGTTCGTGAACAACACGGGGTGGGGCAGCGGCCTGTACGTCGTCCTCCTCGGCCTGTTGATGGCGCAGTACACCTTCACCGGGTACGACGCGTCCGCGCACATGACCGAGGAGACGCACGACGCGTCCACGGCCGGCCCTCAGGGCATCGTCCGCTCCATCTGGACGTCGTGGATCGCGGGTTTCGTCCTGCTGCTGGGCTTCACCTTCGCGATCCAGTCGTACGACGGCGCCCTCGGGTCCGCCACGGGGGTGCCGCCCGCCCAGATCCTCCTCGACGCGCTCGGCGCGACGGCGGGCAAACTGCTTCTGCTGGTGGCGATCGGCGCCCAGCTGTTCTGCGGCATGGCGTCCGTGACCGCCAACTCCCGCATGATCTATGCCTTTTCGCGCGACGGGGCGTTGCCTTTCTCACACGTGTGGCACACGGTGAGCCCGCGCACGCGCACACCGGTCGCGGCGGTGTGGCTGGCGGCGCTGGGGGCGTTGGTGCTCGGCCTCCCGTACCTGATCAATGTGACCGCGTACGCGGCGGTGACGTCGATCGCCGTGATCGGCCTCTACATCGCGTACGTCATCCCGACGTTGCTCCGCCTCCGCAAGGGCGATTCCTTCGAACGAGGGCCTTGGCATCTGGGGCGCTGGTCGCGCGTCGTAGGGGTGATCTCCGTGGCCTGGGTGGCCGTCATCACGATCCTCTTCATGCTGCCCCAGGTGTCCCCGGTCACCTGGGAGACCTTCAACTACGCCCCCATCGCGGTCCTGGTCGTCCTCGGCTTCGCCGCGACCTGGTGGCTGGGCTCCGCCCGCCACTGGTTCCTCAACCCGGACCACCAACGCACCCTCGCCCGTCAGGCGGCCCGCGCGGGCGCTCCGGATCCGGTCGATCCCTGACGTTCCGCCCGGTTCCGACCGTTCGTCGTGGCCGGCTCACCGATACCCGATCGGCGACCCGGCCACGTCCGGCTATGCTCGGGGGAGCAACATCGCCAGGGCCCTTAGCTCAATTGGCAGAGCAGTGGACTTTTAATCCATTGGTTGTGGGTTCGAGTCCCACAGGGCCTACCGATGCAGGGGAGGGGAGATCCCTTCTGACCTGCGGTGCAGCGCTCGGGTTGGCTTCGGCTGACTCGGGCGCCGCTTCGTTGCGGGGCTCGTGCTCACGCCCGGGGCTCCGGCGCGATCTCCTTGATCAGGCCCTCGACCAGCACCTTGATCTCGTCACGGATCGGGCGGACGGCCTCCACGCCCTGGCCCGCCGGGTCCTCCAGCTGCCAGTCCAGGTACCGCTTGCCGGGGAAGACCGGGCAGGTGTCGCCGCAGCCCATGGTGATGCAGACGTCGGACTCCTTGACCGCGTCCACGGTGAGCATCTTCGGGACCTCGGCGGAGATGTCGATGCCGACCTCGGCCATGGCCTCGACGGCGGCCGGGTTCACGTCGGCGCCCGGGTTGGAGCCGGCGGAACGGACCTCGACACGGTCCCCGGCCAAGTGGGCCAGCCACGCGGCGGCCATCTGGGAACGGCCGGCGTTGTGGACGCAGACGAACAGCACGGAGGGCTTGTCGGACATCAGAGGTCTCTCTTGTCTCACGACGGCATCAAGTGCGATGACATCAGCACCCGGTGGTGTCAGCCACCACTGATGTGACAGTATCAGCACATGATGACGTCAGTCGACACTGACCTGATCCGGGTGCTGGCCGACCCGCTCAGGCTCCGAATCGTGACCCTGCTCGCCAAAGAGACGCTGTGCACCACCCACCTCGTGGAGGAGACCGGTGCCCGGCAGACCAACCTCTCCAACCACCTGAGAGTGCTGCGCGAGGCCGGAGTCGTCGAGACGGAGCCGTGCGGCCGGTTCACCTACTACCGGCTCAAGCCCGACGTCATCGCCTCACTCGCCGCCCAGTTCGCCGACCTGGCCGAGTCCGCTCGCGGCTCCGCCGAGAACAAGAGGGCCTGCCCATGACCGCCGCCGAAGCCGCCCCGCCCGCGGAGTCCGCGACAGCCCCTCCCGCACCCGAGTCCGTCGATCCCGCCCCCGGCGCCACTGCGCCGCGTACCCCCCTGGTCGCCCGGGCCTCCGCCGAGCTCATAGGCACCGCCCTGCTGGTGGCGGTCGTGGTCGGCTCCGGCATCCAGGCCACCGAACTGACCAAGGACGTCGGCCTCCAGCTGCTGGCCAACTCCACGGCCACCGTCTTCGGTCTCGGCATCCTGATCCTCCTGCTCGGCCCGGTCTCCGGCGCGCACTTCAACCCGGTCGTCACGCTGGCCGAGTGGTGGACGGCCCGACGCGGCGGCGCCGGGGTCACCCCGCGTGAGGTCGCTGTTTATCTGCCCGCGCAGATCGTGGGCGCGATCGCGGGCGCGATCCTGGCGGACGCGATGTTCGGCGAGCCGCTGGTGAAGTGGTCCACGCACGACCGGTCCGCCGGGAACCTGCTGCTCGGTGAGGTCGTCGCCACCGCGGGCCTGATCCTGCTGATCTTCGGCCTGGCGCGCGCCCATCGCCTGCAGTTCGCGCCCGTGGCCGTCGCCTCGTACATCGGCGCCGCGTACTGGTTCACGTCCTCCACGTCCTTCGCCAACCCGGCGGTGACCATCGGCCGTGCCTTCACCGACACCTTCGCGGGCATCGCGCCCGGCTCGGTCCCGGGCTTCATCGGCATGCAACTCGTCGGCGGCATCGTCGGGCTGGCCCTGGTCGCGCTCGTCTTCATGCCCGGACGATCGGCCGAGTGACCGACAAGACGCAGGTGGTGGTGATCGGCGGCGGCCAGGCTGGGCTCGCCGCCGGATACCACCTGCGCCGCCTCGGCCTGGAGTTCGCCATCCTCGACGCCCAGGCCGCGCCGGGCGGCGCCTGGCAGTACGCCTGGGACTCGCTTCGGCTGTTCTCCCCGGCCGCGTACTCCTCGCTGCCCGGGCGCTTCATGCCGGCGCAGACCGGCCAGACCTACCCCGACGCGCAGCACGTGGTGGAGTACCTCGCCGACTACGAGAAGCGCTACGAGCTTCCGGTGGAGCGGCCCGTCCGCGTCCTCGGCGTCCACCGGGACGGCCAACTCCTGCGCGTCGAGACGGACTCCGGCACCTGGCACGCCCGCGCGGTCATCAGCGCGACCGGCACCTGGTGGCGCCCCTTCCTTCCCGCCGTCCCCGGCTACGCGGCGTTCGGGGGCCGCCGGCTGCACACGGTGGAGTACCGCAGCCCCGCTGACTTCGCGGGCCAGCGAGTGATCGTGGTGGGCGGGGGCAACTCCGGCGCTCAGATCGCCGCCGACCTGGCGTATGGCGCCCAGCTGACCTGGGCCACCCAGCGCCCGCCCCGCTTCCTGGCCGACGACATCGACGGGCGCGTCCTCTTCGACGTGGCAACCGCCCGCCGGCGAGCCCTCGACGAGGGTCGTACGGACACCGGCGGCGTCGCCTCGCTCGGCGACATCGTCGCCGTACCGCCCGTACGCGAGGCTCGCGACCGGGGTCTGCTCAGGGCGAGCGCGATGTTCAGCCGTCTCGTACCTGGCGGCGTCGAGTGGGCCGACGGCACCCGCTCCGAGGCCGACGCGATCATCTGGTGCACCGGCTTCCGGCCCTCCCTCTCCCACCTCGCCCCGCTCCAACTTCGCGGCAGACGCGGCCACATCGCCACGACAGGCACCCGCGCAGTGGACGAGCCGCGCCTGCATCTGCTCGGCTACGGCGACTGGACCGGCCCCGCCTCCGCCACGCTGATCGGCGTTGGCCGCACGGCACGGCAAGCGGCTCGCGAGACAGCCCAACTGCTGACAACCGGCAGCTGACGCGACAGGCAGCGCGCTTCGCCTCCGCAGTCCGGTCAGTCATGGCTCGCCGACCGGCTGCTGGGCGGCGTCCTTGTCGCGGCCGCCGCGGTGGTGCTGGTGCAAGCCTTCGTGCGATTCGTGGTGGAAAGCCTCGGCACTCCGGCGCCGGTCGCCCCGACTGAGCATTTGGTGGTGGGCGGGCTGTACCGCCATGTGCGCAACCCGATGTACGTCGCGGTCATGGCGGCGATCGGCGGTCAGGCACTGCTGCTGGGCCGACCGGTCTTGCCGGCGTACGGGCTGTTCGCCGGAACGATGATGGGGGCGTTTGCCAAGTGGTACGAGGAGCCGGCGCTGAGACGCAGGTTCGGCCAGGCGTACGAAGCGTACCGCCGGGCGGTACCGGGCTGGTGGCCCAGACTGCGTCCGTGGCACGGTGACGGCCCCCACGGACGCCTGGTCCCCGTCGGTGAAACTCCAGGGGAGGCGGCGGACCGGGACTGAGGGCCGCGGCGGGACTCAAGGCTCCGGTGGGACTCAAGTCTCCGATGGGACTCAAGGCTGGGGCGGGACTCAAGGAAGCGGCCGGTCCGGGTTCGCGCCGTGCGGGGGCGGACCGGTGACCTCCACGTGGGCCGGACGCAGCAGGTGGTCCCCGAGCCGGTAGCCGGGGCGCAGGATCTCCGTGCAGGTCAGGCGGTCGGCGTCCGGGGACAGGTGGTGTGTCACGGCGTCGTGGCGGGTGGGGTCGAAGGGTTCGCCCTCCTCACCGAACGCCTGCAGGCCCAGCGAGCCGAGCTGGGTCTCCAGGGTGTCGGCGATGTCCTTCAGGCCCCGTGTCATGGGCTCGTGTTCGCACGCACGGTCGACGGCGTCCAGCACCGGCAGCAGAGCGCGCAGCACGTTGGCCACCGCGATCTCGCGGACCGCCATACGGTCGCGGTGCACCCGCTTGCGGTAGTTGTCGTACTCGGCCTTCACCCTCTGGAGATCGGCGGTGCGTTCCTCCAGCAAGCGCTGCGACCGGGTGTTCCGCGGGCGGGTCCCGTTCATTGTCAGCCGACCCTCCGGGCTGCGGGTGTGGGTCCAACCTCCCCACTCACCTGGATAAGACTTGAGCGGTGTCCGGTCAAGATGAGATGAGCGGAACGGGGTACAGGAACAGTCGAAGGCAATCCGGGCCCCGGAGCCCGGACGGGCATTGCACTCAGGCGAATCAAGGAACCAGAAGCGCAGGAGGCCGCCATGGCCATGACCCTGTTCCTGGCGTCGCACTGGGAGAAGAACGGCTGGGCCGTGATGGAGGTCAGGGGGATCCTCGACACCGGCACGGCCCCGGAGCTGCGCGACAGCGTGGCCTCCGTGGTCAAGGAGGGCCGGCACCCGCTGCGCCTGATCGTGGACCTGTCCGAGCTGTCCTACACCGACGTGGACGGGCTGAGCACCCTCATGGCCGTCCGCACCCTGCTGCGCGAGAGGAAGGGCGAGCTGCGCCTCGTCTGCCCCGAGGGGCGGGTCCTGCGCATCCTGCAGATCAGCCGGCTCGCCCACGCCGTGCCCGTCTACCCCACTCTTGGCGCCGCCCTCGCCGTGACACGCACGGCCGGTGCCGACCGGGCATGAGGCGCCGTGCGGTGATCACCGGACCACCGCCGTTCGGCCACTGGCACAGGCAGGCGCCGGGCGTCAGCTCGCCGTCAGCTCCGCCAGCGGCAGCGTGTGCTGGGTCTGCAGGACCTTCGCCCGCAGGTACCGGACGTTGTGGTCCGTCGTGAAGACGCCCGTCGGGACGCGCCGCTGCACGTCGATGTCCAGGGCGCGGAGCTGCTCCGCCTTGTCGGGGTTGTTGGAGAGCAGATCCAGTTCCGTGACGCCGAGCGCCGCCAGCATCTGCGCCGCCGCCGTGTAGTCGCGGGCGTCCTCCGGCAGGCCGAGGGCCGTGTTCGCCGCGTAGGTGTCGAGGCCCTGGTCCTGGAGCGCGTACGCGTCGAGCTTGTTGTAGAGGCCGATGCCCCGTCCCTCCTGGCGGAGGTAGAGGAGTACGCCGCCCCGCGTGGCGATCTGCTCGACGGCCTCGCGGAGCTGAGGGCCGCAGTCGCAGCGGGCCGAGCCGAAGACGTCGCCCGTCAGGCACTCGGAGTGGAGGCGGACCAGAGGGGTCGCGGAAGGGGGGCCGAGGACGATCGCCACGTGTTCCTGGCCGTCGGTCAGGCCGTGGAACGTGACCAGTTCGGCGTCGACGCTGTAGCCGTCGTCAAAGCGCAGCGGTACCCGGACGCGTGCGCGCGGGGTGGCGGCGGGGAAGTCGGGCATGCGGGTTCTCCGGTCCAATCGTGGCCTGCTTCAGATTTGAAGCAGTTCCTCGGACCGAGACCCTAGCCCATGCTTTAAAGTTTAAGCAACGGTGCGGAGGAAGGTGGTGGCTCAGCTCACGTGCAGGAGGTGGAGGAGCGGCGCCGCCAGGGAAGGTCGTCGGGCGCCGACTGCTCCCCGTCTCCCTGGAGCGCCCGCGCGACCTCCGTGCAGATCTCCTCCAGCTGCCCCACCTGCTGCTCGGTGAGGTGCTCGAAGAGGGAGGCGCGGACCGTCTCTACATGGCCGGGCGCCGTACGTTCCAGGAGGGCCGTCCCCTCGTCGGTCAGGATCGCGAGGCTGCCCCGCTTGTCCATGCGGCATCCTTCGCGGCGTACCGTGCCGTCCTTCTCCAGGCGCGTCACGGCGTAGGTCAGCCGGCTGCGGGTGATCTTCAGCCTCTCGGCGAGGTCGGTCATGCGCAGACAGTGGTGGGGCGCCTCGGAAAGGGTGGCCAGGATGGAGTAGTAGAGGTGTGGCATGCCGGCCTCCTGCTGGAGCTGCCGGTCGATCGCGTCCTCCAGAAGCTGGGAGGCCGCGATGTACGCGCGCCAGGCGCGCTGCTCCTCGGGGGTGAGCCAGCGGGTCGTCATGCCGCCAGTGTAGGTACTGTTTAAAAGTTGAATCAACCCGCGAGAACCTGATGCCCCGATGCCCTGACGAGTGCCAGGTCTCCGAGAGGGAGTGCGCCGATGCCCCGCCCCTACGTCCTGCTGTCCGCCGCCGTCTCCCTCGACGGCTGCCTGGACGACACCGGCCCCGAACGGCTGGTCCTCTCCGGGCCGGCCGACTTCGACCGGGTCGACGAGGTGCGGGCGGCGTCCGACGCGATCCTGGTCGGCGCGGGAACGCTGCGCGCGGACAACCCCCGGCTCCTGGTCAACTCCGCCGAGCGCCGGGCGGCCAGAGCCGCCACGGGCCGCCCGGAGTATCCGCTGAAGGTCACCGTCAGCGGCAGCGGGGACCTCGACCCGGCTCTGAACTTCTGGTCCACGGGCGGGGAGAAGGTCGTCTACACGACGGACCTGGGTGTGGCGAAGGCCACAGCGGCCCTGCGCGGGCTGGGCGTCGACGTCGTTCCCGTCGGGCCGGCGCTCGACTGGCAGGCCGTACTCGAGGACCTTCATGACGTACGGGGCGTGCGGCAGCTCATGGTCGAAGGGGGCGGGCTGGTGCACACCCAGTTGCTCCAGCAGGGGCTCGCGGACGAGTTGCAGCTCGCCCTCGCGCCGCTCGTCGTCGGGGAGCCGGACGCGCCCAGGCTGTTCGGGCCGGGCGGCTACCCGGGCGGGGTGCGCAACCGGATGCGCCTGGTGGAGACGCGGCCGGTGGGCGATGTGGTGCTCATGCGGTACGTGCCCACGGCGCCCGGCGCCGGAGAGCTCGCCTCCGCCGCCGACCGGCACTGGCTGGAGACCGCGTGTGACCTCGCCGCCCAGTGCCCGCCCTCACGGACCGCCTTCAGCGTCGGCGCGGTCGTCGTCGCGGCCGACGGCACGGAGCTGGCCCGCGGGTACTCCCGCGAGTCCGACGCGGTGTCGCACGCCGAGGAGGCCGCGCTCGCCAAACTCGACCCGGCCGACCCGCGCCTCGCCACCGCCACCGTCTACAGCAGCCTGGAACCCTGCGCCCGCCGCGCCTCCCGGCCCGCCCCCTGTGCCCGGCTGATCCTCGACGCGGGAGTGCGCCGCGTGGTCACCGCCTGGCGCGAGCCCGACACGTTCGTGGCGTCCGCGGACGGGAGCGGGCTGCTGGCCGCGGAGGGCGCCGACGTCGTCGTGCTCCCGGAATACGAGGAGCGGGCCGCCGGGCCCAACCGCCACCTGCTCCGGGCGGCCGGCGAGCAGGGAGGGCCGGGAGAGCAGGGGGAGTAAAGCCGTGTGCTGAGGGCCCCGCCGATGGCGTACACTGATCTTAACGACGCGGGGTGGAGCAGCTCGGTAGCTCGCTGGGCTCATAACCCAGAGGTCGCAGGTTCAAATCCTGTCCCCGCTACTGAAGACTCAGGGCCGGAATCCATTGGATTCCGGCCCTGAGTGTTTTCCGGCCCTGAGTGATTCCGGGCGTCTTCGGTCTTGTCCGGTGCTTTTTGGGCGCCTTCAGCGCTTTTTGGACTTCTTCGGTGCGTTCTTGGAGTTCTTGGGTGCCTGGTGGAGTTCTCCAAACCCTCGCGGAGTTCTTCGTCGTCTCCCATGTGGCATCGGTGAAGCCCGGCCCCTCATGTGACCCTCGGTAGTCGAACGACCCCATTCCGCGTAACATCTGACACTTCGTCACCAACGATCACGCGGTCGGGCGTCAATCAACTCGCCCGATTTACTCCCCTCTTGACCCGTAAGTCCAGGCCGAAAACGTTAACGATCATCCAGAACAGCTTGGAATCCAGTGCCTGCCTCTATTAACGTTCGATAACGCAGCGCGGTCGTCCCAGCCGTCACAAGAGGCGGCTCCGTGCGCACGCGCCGAATCTCGAAAGGGAACCGGGGAACCACCAACTTGGGGTGAATCGGGCGTTGTTCATGGTGTGCGACACCATGATTGACGCGCGTAGGAGACCTTCCTGCTCCGAACCCGTCAGCTAACCCGGTAGGCGAGAAGGAAGGAAAGGAGTGCGCCCACGTGGCGTCCAACCGGCCTGCCCCGCAAACCTCGTCCGCGCCGAGCGAGTTCAAGCCCGACACCTTCGGCTACGGCATCAATAAGGACGAGGAGACCTGGGAGGAGTGGAACCCCACCGAGGATTCCCTCCGACCCGTTCGGGGCCGGCACCGCGTCAGCAAGCAGCGCGGCGGAGGTCTCGCCCGCAGCTCCACGGTTCTGGGCGTCGGCGTCATCGCGGCCGTCAGCGCGGGCGGCATGGCCAGCGCGCAGACCGGCAAGCCGCCCGTCTCCATCTCGATGCCCGATCTGCCGTCCGTGGGCTCGATGTTCGCGGACGACTCCGCGGAAGCCGAGGACACGACGTCGCTCAGCAGCGTGGGTCTGACCACCGCCGACGCGGAACAGGGCAACTCGGACGCGGGCGAGGCCCTGCGCGCCCGCATCATGCTGCAGGCCGAGCGGCAGCAGGACCAGGTGGACCGCGAGGCCCAGGAGGCCGCCGAGGCGGCCGCCGCGAAGAAGGCCGCCGAGGCGGCCGCCAAGGAGAGGGAAGAGGCCGAGGCCAAGGCCGCCGCCGCCAAGAAGAAGGCGGAGGAGGAGGCCGAGCGCAAGGCCGAGGCGGAGCGCCTGGCGGAGCTCGCGAAGAGCTACGCGCTGCCCACCTCCTCGTACACCGTCTCCTCGACCTTCGGGCAGGCCGGCTCGCTGTGGTCCTCCGGGTACCACACCGGTCTGGACTTCGCCGCTCCCACGGGTACGCCGCTCAAGGCGATCCACACCGGCACCGTCACCGAGGCCGGGTGGAACGGTTCGTACGGCTACCGCACGGTGATCACCCTCGACGACGGCACGGAGCTCTGGTACGCCCACCAGTCGTCCATCAGTGTCAGCGTCGGGCAGAAGGTCAACACGGGCGACGTCATCGGCCGCGTGGGCGCGACCGGCAACGTCACCGGGGCGCACCTCCACCTGGAGGTCCACACGGCCGGCGGGGAAGGGATCGACCCGATGGCGTGGCTGCGGAGCAAGGGCCTCAACCCGTAAGCGGACCCGTAAGCGGCAACCCGCGAGCGGTCAGGGGGCTTTGAGCACGTACGCCTGAAAGGGCGGGCGTACGTGCGGCGTGTAGGTGCTGCGTACATGGAATACGGTCGTCCGGTACGGCCGTTGACGTACTCATGCCTTCTCTCACTCTTCGCACGCTGGGCTCATCCGACTTCGAGGTCTTTCCGCTCGCTCTCGGTGGCAACGTCTTCGGCTGGACCGCGGACCGCGCACAGTCCTTCGCCGTACTCGACGCGTACGCCGCCGCGGGCGGCAACTTCGTGGACACGGCCGACACTTACTCGTCATGGGCTCCGGGCAACGAGGGCGGTGAGTCGGAGACGGTCATCGGCGACTGGCTGGCCGCGCGCGGCAACCGTGCCGACATCGTCGTCGCGACCAAGGTCGGCTCCCATCCCCAGTACCCAGGGCTGTCAGCGGCCAACATCAAGGCCGCGGCCGAGGCTTCGCTGCGGCGGCTGAGGACCGACCACATCGACCTCTACTACACGCACCGCGACGACCCGTCGGTGCCGGTCGAGGAGATCATCACGGCGCTGGACGAACTGGTGCGGTCCGGCAAGGTGCGCGCGATCGCCGCGTCCAACATCTCCGCAGAGCGGCTCCAGGAGTCCCTCGACTTCTCCGACCGCGAGGGCCTCGCGCGGTACGTCGCGCTGCAGCCCCACTACAACCTCGTCTCCCGTGACACCTACGAGGGCCCGCTCCAGGACGTGGCGTCCCGCAGCGGGCTGGCCGCCGTGCCGTACTGGGCCCTCGCTTCCGGCTTCCTCACCGGCAAGTACCGGCCGGGCGTCGAGGTCGACAGCGCGCGGGCCGGGGCGGCCGGCGCGCATCTGGAGTCGGAGCGGGGGCCTCGTGTGCTGGCCGCGCTGGACGAGGTCGCGCGGGCACGGGGCGCGGAGGTCGCCACGGTGGCGCTGGCCTGGCTCGCCTCCCGCCCGACCGTCGCGGCACCGATCGCCTCGGCCCGGACGGTGGAGCAGCTTCCGGCGCTGCTGAGGGTGGCGGACCTGGAGCTGACGGACGAGGAACTGGCGCGGCTGACGCGGGCTTCGGCCTGATCGCGTTTCACGTGCGATAGGGGTTGTACGCCGGATAGGGCGCCGACTGCCCGTACGGATACCCGTACGCCGTATGGGGCGCCGGCTGCCCCTGCGGGTACCCGTAGCCCGGCCCGGCACCCGACCACGGACCTGGACCCGAACCCGGACCCGAACCAGGACCAGGACCAGGACCGGGCCACAGTGGCGGGACCGGAGCAGGTACGGAAACCGGAACAGGAGCCGGAGCCGCCGCCCTGGCCGCGTACGCCAGTGCGGGCCGGGCGACGTCGCGCCGGGCCCACAGCTCCCACAGCAGTTCCCGTTCGCGTACGACGAAGTCGGCGCTCGCGCGGCCGCGTCGCCCCCGGTGGCGGAGGAACGCGAGAGACGTCGCGTACGCCTCGTACTCCGCGACGGCCCGCCCCGCCGTGCGCCCGCCGTGGTGGGCGGCGTACTCCCGCGCCATGCGCCGCGCGCGCATGGAACCGAGCGCGAACGGCTCGGGCACGGTGAGCCAGCCCGCCATCGCGTACGCGGGGAGTTCGGTGCGCACCGTGCCGAGTTCGCGCTGGCGGGTCCAGATGACCAGCCAGGTGAGCAGCCCGAACGCGGGCACCATGAACGCCGCGTACACCGCGAAGAAGCCGTATTCGCCGAACGTCGACGATCCGTTCCACACGGCGTGCATGCCCATGGCGAGCAGCAGGCCGAGGAGCGGGAGCAGCACGCGTCGCACCTGGTGGCGGTCCGCCGACAGCGCGGCGACGCCGAAGCCGATGCCGGTGAGCACGGTGAACAGGGGGTGCGCGAAGGGCGACATGATCACGCGCACGAAGAAGGTGGCGGCGGTGACGGAGGCGAGGCCGCCGTGGCCGTTGAGCTGGTCGGTGCCGAAGGCGGTGCCGAGGTAGAGGATGTTCTCGGTGAACGCGAAGCCGGTCGCGGTGACTCCGGCTATGACCACGCCGTCGACGATCCCGGTGAAGTCCCGTCTACGGAACAGGAAGACCAATAACACCGCCGCCGCCTTCGCCGACTCCTCGACGATCGGCGCTATGACCGTCGCGCCGAGCGTGTCGGCGCTCGACGGGTCCGCGGTGGCCGTCGCTATCCATTGGGTCGCGAAGCTGTTGGCGACGATCGCTATCAGCGCCGCCGCGCAGGCGCCCCAGGCGAAGGCGAACGTCAGGTTCCGCCAGGGCCCGGGCTCGACCCGGTCCAGCCAGCGGAAGGCGGCTATGAGCAGCGGGACGGGCAGCACGGCCAGGCCCAGGCCCACCAAGAAGCCCTCCGTGCCGGTCTGTTCGCGGACCATGGCCAGGATGACGAGGCCGGAGAGGGCGAGCAGGGTGCTCAGCGCGCCGTAGCGCACCCACCTGCGCTGCCACCAGTGCGCATGCCTCCGTGGGCCGCCGGCGGGGGTACCGGGAGGCGGCGGATACGTCGGGTACGGGGGACAGGTGGCCACGACATCGACCCTAACCAGGGAGGGGCTTCACCCGCGACGGTGCGTCGAATGTCGGGTGTCTACGGGTGCGGTACGAGTGGCCTGCGGATGCGGTATCTGTGACTCATGGATGCGGTACGCGGCGGAACAGCAGGTCGTGCACCACATGTCCCTTGTCCAGGCCCTGGCTCTCGAAACGGGTGAGTGGCCGGAAGTCCGGACGGGGCGCGTAGCCGCCGTCCGGCTGGGTGTTCTCGAAGTCCGGGTGCGCGGTGAGCACTTCGAGCATCACCTCGGCGTACGGCTCCCAGTCCGTCGCGCAGTGCACCAGCCCGCCCGGCTTGAGGCGGGATGCGGCGAGGGTGAGGAACTCCGGCTGGATCAGGCGGCGTTTGTGGTGGCGCTTCTTCGGCCAGGGGTCGGGGAAGTAGACCCGCAGGCCGTCCAGCGAGTCCGGGGGCAGCATCTCGCGGAGCAGGATGATCGCGTCGCCGTTGCCGACCCGGATGTTGGACAGGCCGCTTCGGTCCGCGAGATTGAGGAGATTGCCCTGGCCGGGGGTGTGCACGTCGACGGCGAGGACGTTGGTGTCGGGGTCGGCGGCGGCCATCTGTGCGGTGGCCTCGCCCATACCGAACCCGATCTCCAGCACGACGGGCCGGTCGTTCCCGAACAGCTCCGAAAGGTCGAGCTTCCGCCGGCCGTTGATGTCCAGCCCCCACTTGGGCCACAACCGCTGCAACGCGTCCGCCTGCCCGTGCGTGACCCGGCTCCGGCGCGGTTGGAAGCTACGGATCCGCCGCTCGAAGTGGGACCCGGCAGGGTCGGCCCGGGGCCCGTCGGGAAAGCGGGGTTCGCCCTTGACGCGGCGGCGGGGCTCTTGGGAAGTGTTTCGGGACTCAGACACAGTGCTTTGATTCTACGAAGGCGGGAGGCGGGCACAGCTGCCCTCTCCAAGCCTCCCACCCACGCACCCGCGCCCATGCACCCAGGGCCCCGCCCCGAGGCCCTCGCACCCGCTCACGCCCGGCCCAGGGCCCCCAGGACCCGTCGGCCCACCTCGCGCCCGATCGGCAGCGAAGCCGTGGCCGCGGGGGAGGGGGCGTTGAGCACATGCACCGTGCGGGCCCCCTCGCGGATCAGGAAGTCGTCCACCAGGGTGCCGTCGCGCAGTACGGCCTGGGCGCGGACGCCCGCGGCCGAAGGGACCAGGTCGTCCGGAGTCACCGCGGGCAGCAGGCGCCGCACCGCCTCCGTGAACGCCGCCTTGGACGCCGAGCGCCGCAGCTCACCGCCGCCGTACCGCCAGTGCCGCCGCGCTATCCGCCAGGAGCCGGGCCAGGCGAGCGTGGCGCCCAGCTCACGCATCCGGACCGTCGTCCAGTTGTAGCCCTCGCGGGCCAGGGCCGGCACGGCGTTCGGGCCGATGTGGACGCCTCCGTCGATGCCCCGGGTGAGGTGCACTCCGAGGAAGGGGAACGCGGGGTCCGGGACCGGATACACGAGGCCGTTGACCAGCGAGGGCCGCACCAGTGAGTAGTACTCGCCCCGGAAGGGCACGATCCGCATCCCGGGCTCGTCGCCGGCGAGGCGGGCGATCTCGTCGCAGTGGAGACCCGCGCAGTTGACCATCACGCGCGCGCGTACGACCGTGCCGTCTCCCGTACGGACCGCGACCCCGAGGTCGGGCCGGCGGTCGATGTACGTGACCTTCGTCCCGTACCGGATCTCCGCCCCGGAGGCCTCCGCGAGCTGCCGTGCGACACCCACGAAGTCGCACACGCCCGTCGTGGCGACGTGGATCGCGGCGAGGCCCCGGACCTCCGGTTCGTACTCGGCGATCTGGGTCGGGCCGAGCTCGCGGACCGGAATGCCGTTCTCCCTGCCGCGCTGTACCAGTGCGTGCAGCCGGGGCAGCTCGTCGCGGTCCGTGGCGACGATCAGCTTGCCGGTCACGGCGTGCGCGATGCCGTACTCGGCGCAGAACTTGACCATCTCGGCGGCGCCCCGCACCGCGTACCGCGCCTTGAGGGAGCCGGGGCGGTAGTAGATGCCGCTGTGGATGACACCGCTGTTGCGCCCCGTCTGGTGGCGGGCCGGGCCGAGCTCCTTCTCCAGCACGATCACCCGCGTGCCCGGCGCGGCACGCGTGATCGCGTACGCCGTCGACAGCCCGACGATCCCGCCGCCGATCACGAGCACGTCACAGTCGTAGGGGATGTCCCGCCGCACCCTTCCCACCTCCCACCTAGATAGTGCCCTGCGCCACTGACAACACCCTCAAACCCAAGAGAACGACCAAGGGGGCCTGCGGCCCTCTTGAGGGACCGCAGGCCCCGAAGGGGCGCGGGGAACCGCGCGACCAGCCACGCTCAAACCCGCAGTCCCAAGACCACACCTACCAGGCGGACGCTCAGGAACCCGGTCAGGCCGGTGCGACCAACAGCGGCCGCGCCCGCTCCCGCAGCTCCACCACGCGCGGTTCGTCGCCGTACGGCTCCAGCCGGTGGAGCAGGTCCTTCACATACTCGGTGGTACGGGCCGAGGAGATGCGCCCCGCGACCTCCACCGCTCGTACGCCCTGCTCGCATGCCGCGTCCAGGTTGCCCGACTCCAGCTCGGCGACCGCGGACACCACGAGACGCAGGCCGTGGGAGCGTACGAACTCCTCCGTCGGTTTCGACAGCGCCTGCTCCGTGAAGCGGCGGACCTGGCGGGGTGCCTTGAGGTCGCGGTAGCACTCGGCGGCGTCGGCGGCGAAACGGTCGTAGGAGTAGAAGCCCAGCCAGGACGGGTCCTGGTCGCCGTCGCGGGCCCGCTCCAGCCAGCCCTCGGCGGCCCGCAGGGCCCCGCCGGCCGCCTGGGCGTCACCGGCGCGCGCGTGCGCACGTGCCTCGACCAGGCGGAAGAAGCTCATCGTGCGGGCCGTGGCCAGGCCCCGGTTCCGCTCCAGCGCCGCCTGCGCGAGATCGACGCCCTCGTCGCCGAAGCCACGGTAGGTGGCCTGCAGCGACATCGATGCCAGGACATAGCCGCCGAGCGGAACGTCCGCGGCCGCGCGCGCGAGGCGCAGCGCCTGGATGTAGTAGCGCTGGGCGGCCTCCTGCTGGCCGGTGTCGAAGGCCATCCAGCCGGCGAGGCGGGTGAGTTCGGCGCTGGCTCCGAACAGGGAGCGGCCCACCTCGTCCGAGTACGCGCCGAGCAGCAGCGGCGCCGCCTCCACCCTCAGGCACTCCGGCACCATCGACGAACGCCAGTCGCCGCCTCCGTACTTGGAGTCCCAGCGCCTGGCGTCCTCGGCGGCCTCCCGCAGCTTCAGTACGTCGCTGTGGCCGACTTTCATCGGTGCCCCGGAGCCTTCTACCGGGCTCGCGTCGCGCGCCACCGAGCTGTCGGCCGGGGTTATCAGCCACCGCGACGCGGGAGTCGCGTACGCGCTCACCGCGAACGATCCGGCGAGCGACTGCCAGATGCCGCCGGAGCCGGCGCGGCGTCCGGCGAGGTCGAGCCGGTACAGCTCGGTCGCCGACTTCACCGCTTGTCCTACGTCACGGGGGAAGGCGAGGCCCACCTCCGGTGCGGGATCCGCGTCCGCCAGACCGATCTCGTGGAGGGGGACGGGGCGGCCGAGCTTCTGGCCGATGGCCGCGGCGATGAGGTGCGGCGCCGCACCCTGCGGCACCATCCCCTTCGACACCCAGCGCGCCACCGACGTCTTGTCGTAGCGAAGAGTCAACCCGCGTTGGGCGCCAAGGTCGTTGACGCGTCGTGCGAGTCCTGCGTTGCTGATTCCCGCGAGGGCGAGAACGGTGCCGAGTTTTTCGTTCGGCCCGCGTTGCTCCCTGGACATGCGCCACCCCTCGACACAGACGGCTGCCGCGCTGGCATAACCACGCGGCATTCGTAAACACAGCGTAGTTCGCCGCATCCCAAGCGTTAAGGGGCATAATTCCGGATGGCGAGATTGTGGCCCGTACGCAAGTACGCAGCGTCGCGGTGTGCTCCCGGTGTGTGGCTGTGCGCCCGGCCGTGCGCTCTTCTCCGGCCATCGCGGAAGCGTTTCCATGGAACCTGCGTGGGTCGGCCCGCTGTACTGGATCCAGTGGGCTGGGGGACACCGCCGCCTTCATCCCCGCGGGCGGCGGACCGGTCCGGGAGGCGAACCCCGCCTCCCGGACTGTGCGTTGCGCAGAGCATGTACGGAGCGTGTGCGAGCCTGGCTGTCCATCGCCGATTTGGCTGAAAATCGACCACGCTTGCGGGTGCGGAATACCCCTTCCCACCATGGGACTTGAGGGCGCGTTAGGCGTTTTTAGGGAGCGCGCCGGGGGCGCATTCACGTCGTCACCTCCTTGTCCCGTGCGTGCGTTCGTCTCATTGCGGGCATCTCCTCAGGGGCGCACTCCGGGGAGTGCAAGCGGGGGCGGGGAGCCTCCGTCGCGCTTTCTTCGTGGCAGCATGGTGCCCAGTTCGTGCGGTGCACTGGTTGTCCACAGCCTGTGGAGGCGGCGATGCGGTGGTTGGTGGGGTGGAGCAGTACCACCGCGGGTTTCTCCGAGATCGGCTCCGCGGGCGCGACCGGCAACAACGGCGAGACGGTGCACCCCGTGGGGTCCCAACTCCTGTGGGGTGACCCCGATCCGCTCTGGGCCGTCGGCGACTGGCGCCCCGACGAGGTGCGCGTCGTGAAGGCCGACGCACAGACCCGGATCGCGGTGCTCGGCACCTGCGGCGCCTCCGACGAAGAGCTGCGCGTCGGCCTGTTCGCCGCGCGCGGCGGGGCACTTCGCCATCTGACGGCCTGGTCCGGCAGCTACACGGCCATCGTCCAGGTCGGGCGCCGGGTGACCGTGAGCGGCGATCTGGCAGGCGCACGGCCGGTGTTCTACACCCCCTGGGCGGGCGGCACGGCATACGCCACGGCCGCACTGCCCCTGGCCGACCTCATCGAGGCCAACCTCGACTTCGGGCACCTCGCGGCGCTGCTCGCCGCGCCCGACGTCCCCGCGGCCCTGCACGACTCCACGCCCTACCTCGGCGTGCAGCGCATTCCGCCGGGGCACGCACTGATCCTGCGTGCGGGCGCACGCGAGATCGCCGGTTACGAACCGGTGGCCTCCCTCGCCGTCGCGGCACCCTCCGCCGACCCGGACAGCGCGGTGGACGCCGTACGCGACGCCCTGGTGGAGGCCGTACGCGCACGTCTGGCGGCCCCCCGGCACGTCCCCGGCGCCGATGTGGACCCCGGCCCCGTCCCCGGAATGGGGCCCGCCGAGCGGCGCGCGGCGCGCGGCACGCCCGTGCCCGGCATCGGAGCCGACCTCTCCGGAGGACCCGCCTCGGGAACGCTGGCCCTCCTGGCCGCCGGCCTCCCCGGCATGCCGGGCACCGTCCTGGGGCACGGCACCGGCGCCGGTGAGCGTCTCCTCGCGGTCACGTTCAACGACCTGGCCGTGCGGGGCCGCGAGGCCGAACTGGAGCGCGCCGGGACGCTGGCCGCCAACCCCCGGCTGCACCACGTGGTGGTCGCCGGCGGCGAAGAGGTCCTTCCGTACGCCGAGTTGGACGGCCCGCTGACCGACGAACCGAGCCCTTCGCTCGTCACGGCGGCCCGCCACCGCGCGAGGCTCGCCTCGGGCAGCGCCGACCACTTCACCGGATACGGCGCCCGGCAGGTCCTGGACGCACACCCGGCGCGCCTCGCCGACCTGCTGATGGACCGCAAACGACGTCACCTGGTGCGCCCCGTGGCGGCGTTGGCCAGGGCCGACGGCTCCGTCATGGTCCCCGCGCGTGTGTACAGCGCGGCGCGCAAGCTCGCCCGAACGCCCTACCTTGTCGGCGTCCAGGGCCTCGCCGACCGGCTGCTGCACAAGCAGTTCGAGGAGCCGGGAGGTGCTGTGGGGGCGTCGCTGGCCGCGCTCACATGGGCCAGACCCGGGCCCGCGGCGCGCTGGCTGACGGGTGAGGCACTCGCTGAAGTATCGGTTCGCCTGGCGGGTGCGACGAGCCGCGCCGGTATCGGCCCCGGACAGCGGCCCGGCGACTACCGCGCGCGTGCCGCGCTCGCCCGGCACGCCGCCGACCTGCGCATCCTGGAGCAGGCCGCCGAGGTCCGCTCCCAGCGCCTGCACGCACCGTTCCTCGACAACCAGGTCGTCCGCGCCTGCCGCGCCCTGCCCGAGGCACTGCGCGTCAAGCCGGGCGCGCGGGCCGCGATCCTCCGTACCGTCCTGGAGGGCGCCGGCGTCGCCGACCTCCCGCCCGGCTGGGGCGCGCCCTCCCACGCCTCCTCCGCGGCCGCCGCCCGCATGGGCCTGCGCGCCGCCGTCGACGACCTGGTCGACCTCTTCGACACGCCGCTCCTCGCCCAGGCGGGCCTGGTCGAGGCCCGCGTCGTCCGCAAGGCCCTCCGGTCGGCGGCCGACGGCGAACCCCTCCCCCTGGAGGGCCTCGCCGACCTTGTCTCCCTCGAACTGTGGCTCGGCCGCTTGCTGGACCGCCGGGGAACGTGCTGGACGGGCACGCCCGCGCGGCAGCGGGCGGTACCCGGTGGGATCGTGCCGCAGCAGGGCGCCTTGGGGGCCGGGGCGGCTCGGCAGGGGTAGAGGGCCAGGACCCCAGACCTCAGACCTCAGCGCGCCTCGACGACCAGGCCGAGCGTCTCCTTCCCGGTCAGGGGCAGGGTCAGGTGCGGGGGAATCGCCGACTCGCCCCTCCGGGCCCCGACCAGCCCCTCGTACGCGGCGCACGCGCGGCGGAGATCGACGGTGAGCGAGGCCTCGCCGTACACGGTGACGCCGCACTCCCACGCGCTCGACTGCTGGTCCGCCGGGGCCGGGGGCGGCGTGGGAGTCGCCGCTGTCGGGGCTGGTGCGCGTGCGGGCTCCGGCGTGGGAGCCGGTGTCGCTGTCGGGGCCGATGCGGGGGTGGTTTTCGGGGCGGGGGTGGTGGGGCTGATGGGGCTCGGCGTCGGATTCGGCTCCGGTGTCGGTGTCCGCATCGGTGTCGGCGTCGGCTTCTGCCTCTGCGTCGGTGAAAGGGCGGCCGCCGGAACCGGCGGCTTCGGCTCCGAGGCCTGCTTCGGTTGTTGCGACTTGTGCTTCGGTTCCGACGCCTGCTTCGGCGAGTTCTTCGATTTCGGGGACGGCGACGGCGCGCCCGGCCCGTTGTCCGGCTCCAGGTCCGGTCCGATGTCCTGGTCGATGTCCGGTTCGATGTCCGGTTCGACGACGGGCGCCGACACGGGCGTCCGGGCGTCGGGCTTCTCGAGCGGGTCGCCGTGGCCCGCCATCGCGTACGCCACCGCCGCGGCGGCCACCGCGATGACACTCGCCGCGATACCGGTCTTCGCGGGCGCCCCGAGCCCCTCGGCGGCCGCCCCGGCTCCGGCGCCGCCCACGGTTCCGGTCGCGGCTCCGGCCGCACCCGCACCCGCACCGCCTCCGGCGATGAGCGTGGCCACCTTCGCGTACCCGGCGGCGCCGAACCAACCGATGACCGCGACCGGCACGAGCGCGGGGATACCGCCGGCGACTTCCTCGATCTGACCGGCGGCGAGCCGGCACCTCGCGCACTGCTCCAGGTGCTTGCGCAGCCCCCGCTCGGCCCGCGTGCGCAGCCCGCCGCGGGCGTACGCGCCGAGCCGGTCGGCGTGGCGCGCGCACTCCTCGCTCTCGCTCAGCGCCGCGCTCACATGCGCCTGCAGATAGGCCTGCTTGAGGCCCTCGCGAGCCCGGCTGGCCAGGACACGCGTGCCGTTGGCGTCCAGCCCGAAGAGCGTGGCCACCTCACTCGGCGACTCGTCCTCGACCTCGGTGTGCCACAGCACGGCCTGCCACCGCTCGGGCAGCGACCGGAAGGCCCGCACGGCCATCGACTGCTCGGCCTCGTGCATCGCCCGCACATCCGCGCCCAGGTCGAGGCCCGTTCCGAAGGAGCCCAGGGCGGCCGTGTCGTGAGCCGTCTCGGCGACGCGCGCGGCCTGCGCCACGAACACGGCGAAGTCGTCGACCAGTTGCTCGCGCTTCGCCGACTTCATCCAGGTCGCGGCGACGCGGCGTACGGTCGTCAGCAGATACGCGCGTACGGCGTGCTCGGGACCCGAGCCGCCGCGTACGGCCTGGAGCATGCGGGCGAAGACCTCGGCGGTGAGGTCGTCGGCGGTGTGCGCGTCCCGGCAGCACGTGCGCGCGTACCGGCGCACGGACTCGGCGTGGCGCCGGTACAGCTCCTCGTACGCCGTGTCGTCGCCCGAACGCATCCGCGCGATCAGCTCGGCGTCGGACGGCGGCTGCCCCGGCGACGGCGACAACTCAGACGCGCCCGCCGAGGAAGCACCCGCCGAAGAAGCACTCTTCGACGGACCGCCCCTCGACGGACCGCCCTGACTCGGTACCTGCCGCGAGGGCAGCCCGCCGAACACCGAACCACCGTCGCAAAGCGACCCGTCCCACCCGTCACCGCTCATCGCGGAAAGCCCCCGCCTGCTCACTCGGACCCGAACACCGGGAAGAGTGCCACACGGTCTCGGCGCCGTGACCAGGAACAACGGACCAACCACTCGTCCGTGGGGACTTGCCACACAGCAGCGTCAGCGTTCACTCGTCCGGGGAAGACCCAGCCGGTCCTCCCCGGACGGAAGGTGTCTCGGGCAGCTCGCCGCCGACCCGACTCACACGGGACGGGACCGCAGCCCCTCCAGCAGGATGTCCAGCAACCGCGCCGAGGCCGCCGCCTGCTGGGCCGCGTCCGGCAGCGAGGGCGCCGCCGTGGCGATGACCAGCAGGACGTCCGACACGGTCACGTCCGTGCGCAGCTCACCCGACGCACGCGCCCGATCCACGAGCCGGCCCACGACCTCGAGCAGCTGCGCCGCCCCGGCGTCGTCCTCGGCCGCCACGACCGGCTCGGCGGACGCGGGCCGCTGCTCCACGAGTCGCAGCTCGCCGTTGACCGGCTGGGACCGCTGCTGCGGCACCCGCGCCCCGTCGAGGGGCAGGCCGTCGTCCGCGACACCCACCCGTAGCACCTGCGGCGGCAGCAGCCGCCCCGCGCCCGAGGCCACGGACGTCCGCAGGAAGCGCGAGAGCGCCGACCACGGCTCGTCCTCCTGCCCGAGTGCCGCCCGCGCCTGGTCGGTCAGCCGGGAGGTCTCCTCCTCGGCTATCCGCCGGACCAGGACGTCCTTGCTCGGGAAGCGCCGGTACACCGTGCCGACGCCGACCCGCGCGCGCCGCGCCACGTCCTCCATCGGCGCGCCGTACCCCAGCTCGCCGAAGACCTCGCGTGCCGCGCGCAGTACGTGCTCCAGATTGCGCTGTGCGTCCACGCGCAGCGGTGTCGTGCGCGCCGCGTCCCCCGCGCCGCGTCCGTTCCCCACCGCCGCGCCGACCGCGCCACCCGTTGTGATGGCAGACGCGGTAGACCAATGAGTGTCCTGAACATGCATAAGTGTTCCCCCGGTAATGACGTCTCCCCCCGGAGACTCTCCCCGCCATTGACAAGCCGGAGTGAGCGGAACGGCCGGGCCCACGACCTGTCGTGCGGACCCCCCGAGCGTTTCCCCCTGCACCCCGATGACACACGAACATAGTTGAGTGGGAGTCAATTCAGAAGGGGCAGGTTCCGCACGGAGCGCCCCCCGATCGGAGTACGGACGGCTTACGTCCCGATTCCGCCCCCTAACGCCACCCTGCGCGCCCCCGCTGACCTGGGCATACTCTGCTGAGCCTGGCAAATCGGCCAACCCTGCGCGTCTCCGGCAGTCGGTCACACAAATTGTCGGGGCTGTGGACAAACTCCTGAGCTCGTTGCGTCATGGGTGGGTGAAGGAACCAGCGCGCATTCTCATCGTCGGCGGCGGCTACGTCGGGATGTACACCGCCCTGCGGCTCCAGCGGAAGCTGAAGCAGGAGCTCAAGCGGGGCGACGTGGAAATCGTCGTGGTCACGCCTGATCCCTATATGACCTATCAACCGTTCCTTCCTGAGGCGGCGGCCGGAAACATCTCGCCACGCCACGTCGTCGTGCCGCTGCGGCGTGTGCTCGACCAGTGCAAGATCGTCATCGGCGAGGCCCAGTCGATCGACCACGCCAAGCGCGTCGCGACCCTCACCACGCTCGCGACCCAGGAAGAGGGCGCGGCCGCGGAACAGATCTCCTACGACGAACTCGTCCTCGCGCCCGGCTCCGTCTCGCGCGTCCTGCCGATTCCGGGCCTCGCCGACCACGGCATCGGCTTCAAGACCGTCGAGGAAGCCATCGGCCTGCGCAACCACGTCATCGAGCAGATGGACATCGCGTCGTCCACCCGCGACCCCGCGATCCGCGACGCCGCCCTGACCTTCGTCTTCGTAGGGGGCGGTTACGCCGGTGTGGAGGCGCTCGGCGAACTCGAGGACATGGCCCGCTACACCGCGCGGTACTACCACAACGTCAAGCCCGAGGACATGAAGTGGATCCTCGTCGAGGCCTCGGACCGCATCCTGCCCGAGGTCGGCGAGGAGATGGGCAAGTACACCATCACCGAGCTGCGGCGCCGCAACATCGACGTACGCCTGGAGACCCGCCTCGACTCCTGCGCCGACCGGGTCGCCGTACTGAGCGACGGCTCACGCTTCCCGACCCGTACGGTCGTCTGGACCGCCGGCGTGAAACCGCACCCCGTCCTGGCCGCCACCGACCTGCCGCTGAACGGGCGCGGCCGTCTCAAGTGCAACGCCCACCTGGCCATCGACGGCGTCGCGCACGCGTGGGCCGCGGGAGACGCCGCCGCCGTTCCCGACATCACGGCCGACGAGCCCGGCAAGGAGTGCGCGCCCAACGCCCAGCACGCGGTGCGCCAGGCCAGGACCCTCGGCGACAACATCGCCGCCTCCCTGAAGGGACAGCCCCTAGAGGAGTACGGCCACAAGTACGCCGGGTCCGTCGCCTCCCTGGGACTGCACAAGGGCGTCGCACACGTCTACGGGCGCAAGTTGAAGGGCTACTCTGCCTGGTTCATGCACCGCACCTATCACCTGAGCAGGGTGCCGACCTTCAACCGCAAGGCCCGTGTGATGGCCGAGTGGACACTCGCGGGTCTCTTCAAGAGGGAGATCGTCTCCCTCGGTTCGCTCGAACATCCTCGTGCGGAGTTCGAACTGGCGGCCGGTGGAAAGCCTCCACAGGACCCGAAGGGGTCGTCCTGACCCGACTTGGGAACTCCCTCGGCAGGGCCGGCGTCTGACGGATGTCGGTCCGGTCGGACACACTGGTCCACGACCATGGGCGGGCCGACCGCTCGCCCTTCAAAACCACGAGGCCTGTCCCACAGTGAACTTCACGCGCTGGAGCGCCCGGCTCCCCGGAACGCAGCGCCGCGCCGCAGCGCGGACCGGCAACTCGTCGAATGCGCTCCCCCCGGAGAGCTCCGTGCCCGCGGCCCGCGCCGAGCGGCTGACCGACGACGAGGCGGCCCCGCGGGTCCCCGCCGTCGACGACCTGCCGGTCCGCGAGGTCCTCGACCGCATCCCCGCCCTCGTCGCACTGGTGCACGGCCCTGAACACCGCCTCGCGTACGTCAACGACGCGTACGTCGCGGCCTTCGGCGTACGCCCGGTCGGCGAGCCCGCGAGCGAGGCGCTGCCCGAACTGGACGAGGTGGGCCTGCTGCCCCTCCTCGACCAGGTCCTGCGCAGCTCCAAGCCGCGTACCGTCAAGTCCCGCAAGGCCCCCGGCGGCCGCTCGTACACGTTCACCTGCACCCCCGTCGACGTCGAGGCCACCCCCGAAGGCGGTGGCGTAATGATCTTCGCCGCCGACGTCACCGACCACGCCGAAGCCGCCGACCGCCTGCGCGCAAGCGAACGCCGCCAGCGCGAGACCGCGGTCACCCTCCAGCGCTCCCTGCTGCCGCAGGAGCTGGAGGAACCAGACGACCTGCGCATCGCCGCCGTCTATCACCCCGGCGGCACGGAAGCCGCGGTCGGCGGCGACTGGTACGACGTCATCACCCTCGGCGGCGGCCGCACCGCCCTCGTCATCGGCGACGTCATGGGCCGCGGAGTGCGCGCCGCGGCGGTCATGGGCCAGCTCCGCACGGCCGTCCGCGCGTACGCCCGCCTCGACCTCCCCCCGCACGAGGTCCTCCAACTCCTCGACGGCCTCGCCACGGAGATCGACGCCAACCAGATCGCCACCTGCGTGTACGCGGTCCACGACCCCAACGAGGGCCGCCTCGTGTACGCCTCCGCCGGCCACCTCCCGATCCTCGTACGCGACGAGAACGGCACCGTCCTGCGCGCCGACGAGCCCACCGGACCCCCGCTCGGCACGGGCGGCTGGATGCACGCCTCGGGGACGGTCCCGCTCGGCCCCGGCTCCACGGCCGTGCTCTACACGGACGGCCTGGTCGAGCGCCGCGACGAGGACCTCGACGAGGGCATCACGGCCCTGGAACACGCCCTCGCGGGCGCCAGAGGCACACCCCAAGTGGTCTGCGACCGCCTGGTGCGCTCGGCGGGCGTGGCGGCCGACCACGACGACGACGTGGCCGTCCTCGTCCTCCAGCACCCGGCCCGTACGGGCCCCGACAGCGAGCTCTTCCGGAACGCCGCCCTGGAACTACTGGGCGGCGTGGAGGCGGCGCCACGCGCGCGTGCGTTCGCCTCCGGCGTGCTGACGAGCTGGCGGTTCCCCACGGATCTGCACGATCTGGGTGTCCTGGCCGCCAGCGAGCTGGTCGCCAACTCCCTTCAGCACGGCACCCCGCCCATGCGCCTGCGCCTGCGCCGCACCGACCGCCGTCTGATCGTCGAGGTGACGGACGGCGACGACCACCTTCCACGCCGCCGCCGCGCCGAACCGGCCGACGAGGCCGGCCGGGGCATCGCGATCGTCGCCACGATCGCCTCGAACTGGGGCTCGCGGCGTACGCCGGGTGGGGGAAAGGCGGTGTGGTGCGAGTTCGCGCTGCGGGGCGGGGTGACCTGAAAGAGGGTTCCGCCCCAGACCCCGCTCCTCAAACGCCGGAGGGGCTGGTTTTCAGCCCGTCCTGCGTTTGAGGACGAGGCCGTTCAGGCCGATACGGGGGTCTGGGGGCGCAGCCCCCAGGATGAGGATGGGACGGGTAGGGGCGGCGGGGGCGAGGAAACCCGTCAGGCATCAGCGCGGTGCGGTTCCGCCGCCGCCCCGCCACCCCGCGCGACCACCCGGCTCCTCGCCAACGTCGGCTGATCCAGCACCGGGCTGAGCTCCCGCCCAAGCCGCACCGCCAGATACGTGATGCCCAACGAACACAGCAGGAACGTCACGATGTACGGCCCGTGCAGCGACGCCCCCATCGGCCCGCCCACCGCCGGCCCCACCGCCAACGCAAGCTGCTTCACCAGCGCGAACGCCGAGTTGTACTGCCCCGCCATGCCACTCGGCGCCAGATCGGCGACGAGCGGCGCCACGGTCGGCGACAGCATCGCCTCACCGAGCCCGAACAGCGCGTACGTGGAGATGAACGCGGCGGAGGCCATGGCCTGGCTCCCGTGCCCGAGCCCCGCGTACCCGGCCACGCCCCACGCGACCGCCCAGATCAACCCGACGGCGCCGATCACCCGGGACCGCCTGCGCCGCTCGACGAACCTCAGCACCGCGAACTGCGCGACCACGATCACCGCCGTGTTGGCGGCCAGCGCCGTACCGAGCGCGGAGGTCGAAATCCCCGCCGCCTCGACGCCGTACGCACTCAGCCCCGACTCGAACTGCCCATAGCAGGCGAAGAACAGCACAAACCCGAGCACACACAGCCGCACCATGGCCCGGTTGCCGAGCAGCCGCCGCCAACTCGCCCTCCCGCCCTGCGAAGCATCGGCCTCGAACCCGGGCGCGTGCGGCACCCGCACGGTCGACATCACCACGACCAGCAGCAGGAACACCGCCGCCTCGATCGCGAACAGCAACGTGAAGGAACTCGCGCGCGAGGCATCGACGAGATGGCCGCCGACGAGCCCGCCGACCCCGAGCCCGAGGTTCTGCAGGAAGAACTGCAGAGCGAACGCGCGCGACCGAGTCTCGGCCGTCGAGCAGTCGACGATCATCGTCGCCAGCGCCGGCTGCATCACCGCCTGCCCGGCCCCGAGCCCGGCCGCGGACAAGAGCACCGTCGTCGCATGGCCCGCGAGCCCGAGGCTCAGCGCACCGAGGGCAGCGGTGACCAAGGCGGCGAGCAGCACCGGCAGCGGGCCCCGCCGGACGATGGCCCGTCCGGCGAACGGCAGCACGACGAGCGCGGCCACAGCGAAGACGGCGAGTACGAGCCCCGCCGTCACCGCACCGAGATCCCGCACCTGCGCCACATAGACGTACAGATACGGGACCGTGAAGCCGAGCCCGAACGCGCTGAGCGCGTTGCCCACATGGATCCGGCGCATCGCTGCGCCCATCGCCCTGGTCACTTTCACCTGCCTTGACGGAGAAGCCCTGGCACGCCCGTACGCCCCTCTCAGGCGTTAGATGTGAAGACTTCAAAGCTAAAACTTAGACATTGAAGAGTACACAGCTAAGGACTTCGACGCCAAGCGAGGCGTGCCATACTGCGCCCATGGGCGACACCCCCGGCGTCGGCGAACCGACACTCGAAGAGCAGATCGCCGCGTACCAGCGCGAGTTCCAGGACCTCGACCCCCAGGTCGAGAAGATCGTCTCGGCCCTCGGCCGCCTCAACCGCCGTATGAACGTCGCCTATGGCCGCCAGACGGCCACCCTCGGCATCAGCAACGCCGAGTGGGAGGTCCTCAAGGCCCTCGTCCTCTCCGGCGCCCCCTACCGCATGGGCCCGAGCGACCTCGCCAAGCGTCTCGGCCTCACGCCGGCCGCGATGACGCATCGCATCGACCGCATGGTGGCGGAAGGTCTGGTCACTCGAGAGCGCGACGAGTCCAACCGCGTACGCGTCATCGTCGAGCTCACCTCCGAGGGGCGCGAGAAATGGCTGTCGGCCATGCGTCTCGCCTCCGTCTTCGAGGAGGACCTCCTCCAGGACCTGTCCCCGGAGGAACGCGGCGTCCTCGGCGACGTCCTCACCCGGCTGCTGCGCCGCGTGGAGGATGCCCAGCCGGACGCCAACGGTCGCCTCAGCGACCTGGACTGACGGCGCCTCCGATGGTTTGACGCAGCCTCGCGCGGGGGACACTTGACAGTCCCCCCGTTGATCCGTAAGGTTCTTCGAGTTGCCACGGGGCCGTAACGGTTCTGCGACAACACCTCCGCCGCAGAAGCGGCACACCAAACCATCAGCGCGACCTCCCAATGGGACCAATTTCGGCATGCCCGAATTCAATTCCTCTGGGACTCGGCAGCCCGATTAGGAACTGCCGAGAGCATCCGCTAAAGTTTGGAACGTCGGAACGGCCCAACAGCCGTGATGACAAAGCCAGTTGACTGGGAGTCAGGCCCGAAAGGATCTGATACAGTCAACATCGCCGGAAGGCCGAAAGGCCGGAAAGCAAACCCCCTCCGACGGGGAAATCGGACGCGAAAGAGTCTGATAGAGTCGGAAACGCAAGACCGAAGGGAAGCGCCCGGAGGAAA
>NZ_VCHX02000115.1 GCF_005768555.2 Streptomyces sporangiiformans | reverse complement strand
CGGCCCGGCTCCGCGGTGCCCGACGCGCCCGACGCCGTTCCGGCGCCGCTGCCGGAGACGCTGCGCGCGCAGGTCCGGGAGGTCCGCGAGCACTACGACGCCCTCGTGGAGGAGGAGCGGTTCGCGCAGGCGGCTGAAGTAGTCGGAGAGATGATCGAACCCGCGGCGCGCGCTCTGGGCGCGGAGAACAAGGTGGTGCTCGCGCTGCGCATGCGGCGGGCGGGCGCCCGCCTGCTCGGCGGGGACTTCCGGGCCGCTCTGCCCGAGTTCGAGGCCCTGGCCGACGCGTACGAACGGATCAGCGGGCCCACGAGCAAGTCGGCCCTCGACTGCCGTGCTCAGGCGGCGCGTTGCCGCGCCGAGCTCGGTCAGGTCACCGACGCGCTGGGGACGCTGCGGGACGTACTCGACGTCGTACGGTCCGTCGACAGCGACGTCAGCGAGGAAGCCGTCATGCTGCGCCGGGACATCGGCATGCTGCTGCTCGCGCAGGGCAGCACGGAGGAAGCCCGCCACCTCCTCGAACCGCTCCACGAAGACCTATGCCTGGTGTACGGCCCCGAGGACGAGTTGACGGTGGAGGTCTCCGAGGCCCTCACCCTCATCCGGCTCGGCCTGGACGACACCGGATCCTGAGAAAATACTGCTTCGTTACGGCAGACTTGGGACGATCTTGCTGGTCAGGGGGCGCGTGCGGGAATGTGCGCGGCGGCTCCCCGGGGAGGGGCGGAGCATGAGCACGAAGAACGTCGGCGGCGGCAACGGGGACGTGATCCTTCAGGTCCGTCAGGTCAAACAGGCGCTGCGCACCATCTACCTGGACCCCGGGCTGGTCGACGACAGTGACCTGGAGGGAATGCCAGCCAACCAGCAGGAACCACGTCTGCTGTCACGGGCGCTGACAGCGCAGGCCGTGCGGATGGTCACCGGGTTCAGTCCGCGGGAAGCGGCACTCACCGTCATCGATGGCGTGGCCGACAGCTGACGGCCCTGGCAACGCCTGGGGGTCTTTCGGCCCCGGACACGTACCGTCGCTCACCGGCGAAGGGCAAGCGCCGACGCCCCAACGCGGTCTCGGTGCTGATCGACAGGGCCGTTCTCGCCGAGGGGGCCCCGCTGACCCTCACAACGGGATACCCGCTGGAAGCCGAGGCTCTGCGGGAGTGGCTCGCGGAGGACGAGAAGCGAGCGCGAGCGTCGTGGAAACCACATCGCAGCAAGCCCATTCTCTGGGCTGCCGACGGCAAGCAGTATTCACCCTCCGGCCTGATCTCCCACATGTGGGAGCTGGCCCGGTGGGAGAAGCGGCCCGTGGCGAACCAGGGAACCGCCCGATGGGCGACCGCCTCTGGCGAGACACTGGCCGACCTCGCCTGGCGGGTTCTCGACGAACTCGACGAGCCGGACGACGGGCCGGGGGCCGGTGACGGAGCCTGACGCAGCCCGGCTCCGGTGGTCCCCAGCGCCTTTGTCCCGAACTCGAGGACCAGAGCGCCCCTGCCCCCTCGCATGTGAATGAGGAGAAGCACCCCCATGCCCCACCTCGCCTTCGACATAGCCTTCTGCGCTCAGCTCGACAAGCTCCAGAAGCACGTGAAGAAAGGTGTGTTCGACGCCTGGCACAAGTTCGAGACGCTCACGCTCGACCAATTGTTCAAGGACCAGGGTTTGAAGCTGGAGTCCCTCAAGGGTGCCAAGGACAAGCAGATCCGTACGATCCGGATCGACCAGGGCGTGCGCGGTGTCGTCCTCGCTCCCGAAACCGGTGACACGTTCGTGCTGTTGCGCGTGGGTCCGCACGACGAGGCGACCAACTGGGCGGTCAAGCAGAAAGCGAGCATCAACTCCGTCACCCGGGCCGTCGAGATCCGCGACATCGAGATGCTTGAGGAGCTCACCCCTGCCTACGAGCGCATCGCCCCAGCCCCGGAGCAGCGCCTGTTCGCGAAAGTGTCCGACGGGGACATGGCCGCTCTCGGTATCGACGAGGCCACCCTGCGCCAGGCCCGCGTGCTGACCAGCGTGGAACAACTGGAGGTGTTCGCGCCGTTCTTCCCGCAGGACCAGCGTGAGGTACTGGAGTACCTGGCCGCCGGCTTCAGCGTGGAGGACGTGTGGCGCGATGTGGTCGCGGTCAACCTCGCGGGCGCCGAGTCTGCGGAGCCGGTCGACACGGCCGACTACGCGACCGCGATCCACCGCACCCGTACCCGTTTCGCCGTCGTCACCGACGCCGACGAGCTCCGCGACATCCTCGACAAGCCGTTCGCGGCCTGGCGGACCTTCCTCCACCCCTCGCAGCACAAGGTCGCCTACCGGGCGTCGTACTCCGGCCCCGCGCAGGTCACCGGCGGGCCCGGCACCGGCAAGACGGTCGTCGCCCTGCACCGCGTACGGCATCTGCTGCGCCACCTGCGGGACGGTGAGCGCATCCTGCTCACCACCTACACGAACGCGCTAGTGGCGGCGCTGCGCACCGGCCTGGAGTCGCTCGTCGAGGACGAGTCCGAGCGGGACCGCGTGGACATCATGACCGTGGACGCCTTCGCCGGGCGGGTGCTGTCCACGTCGCGGAAGCCGACCTGGGGCGCGCAGGAGGAGGCCCGGTGGAAGCAGGCCACGCGCGCGACCGGCTTCACGGGAACGGTCAAGTTCCTGGCGCAGGAGCACAAACACGTGATCCTCGCTCAGAACCTGCGCGAGCTGGAGGAGTACGAGGCGTGTGAGCGTCACGGACGCGGCAGCGCGCTGCCGGTGGCGCGGCGCCGCGTGGTGTGGGACACCGTGCGGGAGTTCGCGGCACGCCTGGCCGCCGATGGGCTGCGCACCCACATCGGCACCTGCGCGGAGGCCGCCGACCTGCTGGAGGCGAAGGGGCCGCGGTACCGGCACGTGGTGGTCGACGAGGCGCAGGACCTGCATCCGGCGCAGTGGCGCCTGCTGCGGGCCGCTGCCCCCGAGCGCCCGGACGACCTGTTCATCGCGGGCGACCCGCACCAGCGCATCTACGACTCGAAGGTGTCGCTGAAGGCGGTCGGGATCAAGGTCGCGGGCCGCTCTACGAAGATGCGCAAGAACTACCGCTCGACGCACGAGATCCTCAGCTGGGCCACCGGACTCCTCATCGGCCGTCCGTTCGCGGAACTCGCCGACGACTCCCGCAACGACACCCTCCTCGGCTACCGCTCGGCCCTCCACGGCAACCGGCCGGAGACGTACGGCGCGACCGGGGAGGACGCCGAACTCGATGCCCTGGTCGCGCGCGTGCGCGGCTGGTTCGACGGCGGGGTCGCTCCCGGCGAGATCGGCGTGTGCGCCCGCCTCAACAAGACGTGCGAGCGGGTGGTGGAGCGGCTGAAGGCGGCGGGCGTTCCGGTGGCCCGGCTGAAGGGTACCTCCACGGGGCGCGCGGACAAGGTGAGCGTGGGCACGATGCACGCGTTCAAGGGGCTGGAGTACCGATGCGTCGCGGTGGTGGGGGCGCGTGACGAGGTGCTGCCGTTCCCCAAGGCGGTGACACCAGTGGAGGTGGACCGGCTGCAGCACGAGGCGGACCTAGCGGCGGAACGGTGTCTGGTGTTCGTGGCATGTACGCGCGCCAGGGACGGGTTGTATGTGTCGTGGTGGGGCGAGCGTAGCGAGTTCCTGGTGGCGGCAGGGGTGTAGCGGCGGCAACAGGTACGGCCGTCTTCACGTCCCGGTGCTGACAGGACGTCATGACTGTGGGGCAGCGGCCACCGCGTCGACGAGGTGGGCGAGCGCGCCCGCGAGTGCGTCCAGCCCCGGGCCCACCCGGCTCATGTAGACGTCCCGCCGGATCTCGATCATCAGGGCGTTGCCCCGTGGGTCGTTCCCGTACCACTTCAGCGAGGTCCAACTCCCGCTCCAGCGCGGGATCATCGAGCACGATCCCGCCCCCTACGTCCGCGGGTATCGCCCGCGAGGAGTGCGGAACGTGCAGGATCACAGGGGAGTCCGGTGCGCCCGACAGGAGCAGGCAGGAGGCCGACACGTCGTTCTTCGGGGGCCTTGCTGTGTGAGCGGCCTCGCCCTCGACGGGGCCAGGGGTGTGAAGGGCGGGCGGCGCTCATCCGGGAAACGCGGACGCCGCTGCCCGCCCGTTCGCAGGGTCAAGCAGGTACTTCACCATCTGACTTGCGGGCGGTGAACAGCAGGTACTCCCACTCCATGGCCGTGCTGCCCGCCCCTTGGTCGTATCGCCGGGCGAGCTCGGCGAGGTCGCGGTCCAGCGCGGCAGTGTGGGTGGGGTCATCGGCGATGGCCCGGTAGGTGGCGATGGTCGGGCCGTAGCGCGCCTTGAAGTAGTCGCGGAACTCTTCGGGGCTCTTGAAGCGGTCGACCAGCACCGTCTGTTTACGCGCCTCGATGTCAGTGATCCTGTCTCCGAACAGGGCGCGGACGTGCTCCTCGTCTCCCCACAGGGGCGGGGGCTGCGCGCCCGGCGGGGGCGGGGGCGCATAGGGCTTCATCGTGGCGAGCATCTGGCCGAGGAAGCCTTCGGGCGTCCAGCTGAGCAAGCCGATCGTGCCCCCCGGGCGGCAGACGCGTACGAGTTCGTCGGCGGCGGCCTGGTGATGCGGGGCGAACATGACCCCGACGCAGGACAGCACCGTATCGAATTCGCCGTCCGCGAACGGCAACGCCTCGGCGTCAGCCTGTCGCCACTCCACTTCGGCGCCGCGCTGCGCGGCAAGTCGCCGTCCGGCCTCGAACAGCTCCGGGGTCAGGTCACAGGCCACCACGCTCGCCCCGGCCAGCGCCGCCGGTATCGCCGCGTTGCCCGAACCGGCGGCCACGTCCAGCAGCCTCCTCCCCCGTACCTCGCTCCGCGGAGACTCCATCTCGCTTCGCTCGCCAACACCGCGCACCCCGCACGCCTCGACGAGGACCTCACCCAGCTCGGGGATGATCTCGGCGGCCACGGCCGGGTAGTCACCCTGCGCCCACATCGCCCGGTGCTTGGCTTTCAGGGCACGGTCAACCTCGACCGCGTCGGTCGATTCGCTCACGACGGCACTCCTTCCAGACACGTGCGAGGCACTACGACGGCGGTGTGGCCAACGACGAACTCTTGTCTGCCACGGAACCGAGCCTAGGAACGGGGCATGCCATCTCCTAGTCCCAGATCTGTACCGGAGCGCAGCCATACGACACCATCCGGACACTGGTGGGCTGGTTTGTCCGGCGGCGGGAGCATACTCTGCGCGGCATGGGGTCCTCGTATCGCCAGTTCTGCCCGGTCGCCAAGGCGATGGAGCTGCTCGATGAACGCTGGACGCTGCTCATCGTCCGCGAACTCGTCATCGGCAGCCGACGTTTCAATGAGTTGCGCCGCGGTGTGCCGCGGATGTCCCCCACGCTGCTGTCCAAGCGGCTGCACCAACTGGTGCGCGCCGGCGTCGTGGAGAAGCAGACCGACGGCAAAGAGGTGCAGTACGTTCTGACCGCGGCCGGACTTGAACTGCGGCCGGTGATCGAAGCACTCGGCGTCTGGGGAACCCGCTGGATCGGACAGATCGGCGACGCGGATCTCGACCCGAAACTGCTGTTGTGGGACCTGCACCGAAACGTCGTCCGTGATGCCGTCCCCGACGGGCGGACGGTGGTTCACTTCAGCTTCCCTGACGCCCCCACGGGCACTCGCTACTGGTGGCTGGTGATCACGCCCGAGGACACCGACGTCTGCGACGTGGACCCCGGCTACGCGGTGACGGTAACGGTGACCGCCGACCTGCGCCGCATGGTCGAAGTGTGGCGTGGTGACCTCAGCTGGTCCGAGGCTCTGCGTGTCGGCGCGGTCAGGGTAGACGGCCCCGAGGCGCTGCGCCGGGCCGTGCCAGGGTGGTTCACGCTGTCAGCGTTCGCCGCGGTGCCCCGGCCCGTCGCCGTCACACCGGATTCGCAGTAGACGCCCTGGTGACGGGTCAGTACCCGGTTGGCTCCGCTTCGTTGGACTGCTTTGCGAAGCGACTTCCGTCCAGGCGTCATGGCTGTGGGGCAGCGGTCACCGCGTCGACGAGATGGGCGAGCGCGCCCGCGAGTGCGTCCAGACCCGGGCCCGCCGGACCGCCCGGCTCGGCCATGTAGACGTCCCGGCGGATCTCGATCATCAGGGCGCTGACCTGTGGGTCGTTCCCGTAGTACTTCAGCGGAACGTACGTCCCCTCGAAGGGAGTGTTGACTCCCGTGCCGCCGAAGCCCGCGAACGCCTCCACGGCGCGGGCCAGCAGATCGGCCGGGGTGTGGAAGGCGTCCCGGCCCAGGCAGATGGGCGGCCGGGGTCCGTCACCGTGGAGCTCGTAGGGCAGACGCCCGGTCGGGTAGGAGTGGACGTCGATGATCACGGCCCGCCCGACGGCGTCCAGCCGCTCGGTCACAGCGTCCGTCATGGCGGCGGCGTACGGGGCGAAGTACCGCTCGATGAGCGGCTGCCCGTCGTAGTCGGCCGGCCGGAGCTCCTCCTGGTGGGTGGTTCGCGTGTAGACCGCGCCCATGCCGACGGCCAGCATCTCCTCCCGCTCGTCCGGGAACCGTTCGGGATCGACGACCAGCCGCGACAACTGGTTGACGAACCGCCAGGGCGCTGTGGCGCAGCGCTCGGCGGCCGTCGCCGCGATCCGGGCGGTGTGCGAGTCGGTGATGTGGTCCAACTCCCGCTCCAGCGCCGCGTCTTCGAGCACGATGCCGGTCCGTACGTCCCCCGGGATCGCCCGCGAGGAGTGCGGGACGTGCAGGATCACAGGGGAGTCCGGTGCGCCCGGCAGGAGCAGGCAGGAGGCCGACATGTCATTCATTCTGGGGCCTTGCTAGGAGGCGTCCTCACCCGGCTCCAGCAGGGTGGCGGCCGCGCCCACGATGCTCGGGTCGACCTTGCCGACGACCTCCGCGTCCTTGTCCGTGTAGTCGAAGCGGGCCAGCACACTGCGCATGGCCTCGACCCGGGCCCGCTTCTTGTCGTTGCTCTTCACCACCGTCCACGGTGCGTACTGCGTGTCCGTCTCACGGAACATGGCGACCTTGGCGGCGGTGTAGTCGTCCCAGCGGTCCAGCGACGCCAAATCCATCGGGCTCAGCTTCCACTGCCGTACCGGGTCGACCTGACGGATCGTGAAGCGTGTGCGCTGCTCGCCCTGCGAGACCGAGAACCAGAACTTGACCAGGTCGACTCCGTCATCGACGAGCATCCGCTCGAACAACGGCGCCTGACGCATGAAGCGCCGGTACTCGTCGTCCGTGCAGAAGCCCATCACGCGCTCGACTCCGGCCCGGTTGTACCAGGACCGGTCGAACATCACGATCTCGCCCGCCGTCGGCAGGTGCTCCACGTACCGCTGCAGATACCACTGCCCGCGCTCGCGCTCGGTCGGCTTCTCCAGGGCCACCACCCGTGCACCACGCGGGTTCAGGTTCTCGGTGAAGCGCTTGATCGTGCCGCCCTTGCCTGCCGCGTCACGGCCCTCGAAGACGATGACGAGCCGGCGGCCGGTCTGCTTGATCCATCTCTGCAGCTTCAGCAGTTCGATCTGCTGCAGCCGCTTGTGCCACTCGTACTCCTTGCGCTCCATCCGTTGCTGGTACGGGTAGTTCTCTCGCCAGGTGTCCACCGGACTGCCGTCCGGCCGGATCAGCACCGGGTCGTCGTGGTCGGTGTAGTCGACCCGTAGCCCGGGCGTCACCAGAGGTGTCATCCGGTCCTCCTTCCAGGATTCTCAGTGGAACTGCGGCACGATCAGGTAGATGCCGTACGCGATCACGGCCGCGCAGGTGAGGAAGCGCAGCCATGCCCGGGCGAAGCCCAGCGCACATCGGCCAGGCGTCGGCCCAGGCCCGCACCGAGGATGCTGCCCGAGGCGACCTGCGTGGTGGACAGGGCGAAACCGAGGGGGGCGGAGGTGAGGATGACGGTCGTGGAGGCGGTCCCGGCCGCGAAGCCCTGCGGCGACCGGATCTCCGTGAGCCCCTTGCCCATGGTGCGGATGGTCCGCCGGCCGCCGAGGCAGGTGCCCAGGCCGATGGCCACTCCGGCCGACGCGATCACCCACAGCGGCGGTCCGGCGTCATGGCCCGGCGCACCCGCCGAGATGACGACCGCCACAAGGAACGTGATGTGGTCCATCCCTCGATGCAAGCAATCGCAGGAGTACACGCGGCGAACCGGAGGCAAAGCTCCCGTATGGAACGGTCAGTACTCCAGCTCGGGGCGCAGCGGGCCGCCGACCGAGTGGAGGTGCCGCAGCACCTGGGCGTAGGAGTCGAAGAGCCCGGTCTCGTAGTAGGCGATGCCGTGCCGGGCACAGAACGTGCGCACGAGCTCTTGGACATGGCGCAGGCTGGGCCGCGGCATGGAGGGGAACAGGTGGTGTTCGATCTGGTAGTTCAGCCCGCCGAGCGCGAAGTCGGTGAACCGGCCGCCCCGGATGTTGCGTGAGGTCAGTACTTGCCGACGCAGGAAATCGATCTTGTCGTCCTTGGCGAAGATGGGCATGCCCTTGTGGTTGGGGGCGAACGAGCACCCCATGTACAACCCGAACAGCCCTTGGTGCACGAGGAGGAAGCACACGGCCTGGAGGGGGGACAGTACCCAGAACACGGCGGTGAGATAGCCGCCGAGATGCGCCGTCAACAAACCCGCCTCGGCCAGCTTGGTTGCCCGCCCGGCATGCGTACCGGTGCGGTCGAGCAGCGCCCGTACGCCGGCGACGTGCAGGGCGAGCCCTTCCAGAAGCAGCATGGGGAAGAACAGCCAGGCCTGGTGGCGGGCAAGCCAGGCGTACGGTCCGCGGCGGACGCGGGCGTGGTCCTGGGTGAAGGCGATCGCGCCGTCGGCGATGTCGGGGTCACGGTCGACGTGGTTGGGGTGGGAGTGGTGCCGGCTGTGTTTGGAGATCCACCAGCCGTAGCTGAGCCCGATCAGCAGGTCGGCGTGCACGCGGCCGAGCAGGTTGTTGACGCGCTTGGAGGCGGCGATCTGGTGATGGCCGGCGTCGTGCCCGATGAACCCGGTCTGGGTGAACATCACCGCGAGGAAGGCGGCGGTCATCAGCTGCCACCACGACTGCCCGAGCAGGGCGAACGCGGTCCAGCCGGCAGCCAGCAGGAGCAGGTTCAGCCCGATCTTCACCGAGTAGTAGCCGGGTCGCCGCTTCAGCAGCCCGCTCTGCTTCACCTCGCGGGACAGCGCGGCGTAGTCGCTGCCACGGCTGCCGGGCGGGGGTTTCGTCAGGGCGTGGTCCGCCGGACCGTTGCCCCGGTCGATGATGTCAGTGGTCACGTTTTTCCTCTCGGGGTGGGCGCTGGCCGGTGCCGGCGGCGCGGGGGCAGGGCGCCGCATGCGGGAAGCCATGTGATGTCTCTTTCGAGGTGACGAGTAGGGCGGAATGCGCGCGCTCGCGCGATCCCTGGCTGCTGGTCGTCCACCGTCGAAGAAACCCCCCGAAAAACGACGAAACGCCCGCTGTCAGAACTCCGCGGGCGCTTCCACGTTCGCAAACTTCAACTACAACCACTGCACACAACGTCCGGAGCACCGGGAAGGTTCCCTGCGTCCGGCAGGGTGGCCGCCCGGACGGGGAAGGGGCCGGTGACGCCCTTGCGGTCGGCTCCGAGAGCCGCAGGGAGTACGGTTGCGGCACCGAGCGCACTTCGCACGCCGTCACCGTTTCGGCGTCGCCCTCGGAGAACGGCAAAGGCCGGAGCACGTCGGGTCCGGCCGGAAAAGAGCCGCACCGTGCCTCCTGCCACGCACTCTCGCACCGACTTCCCTGCCCCGTTCCGCACCCTGCGGTGGCGGATCTCCTGATTCCCGCGGTGTTGCCGAGCATTCCGGCACCTCGTGCACACCCTGGACCGACCAAGAGGATGCAGGACACATGTATTCACAAGACGCGATCTCCGGCCGCCGCCGCGGCCGCCCCGAACCGACCGCCGAGATGCTCTCCGGGCTGGCCTGCCTGATCTGCGGCACTGACTACCGGAGCGCGCCGGACGCGGAAGCGGTGGTGGTTTCCCACCGTGACGACAAGCAGCAGCTCGCCTGCCCCGGACCGTGCGCACGGCTGGCGAGCGGGTCGGTCACCGGTCTGGACGAGACGCCCCTCCCGCTGGCCGAGCGCCTGAGCAGGCACCAGGCCGACCGCTCGTGACCCGGACACCCGGCAGCCACGACAAGCACGACGAGCACGACGAGAATGAAAAGACGAGGAAGCGCATGAGCCTGATGAGTCTCGGAGTACTCGCCTCCTCCCACAAGGAGAACGAGTTCCGGCTGCCGTTGCACCCCGGCCACCTCGACCGGATCGCCCCGGACATACGCGGGAGAATCTTCCTCGAACAGGGTTACGGTCAACGTTTCGGCGTCGCCGACGATGCGCTGCGACCGCTCGTGGCGGGCCTGCGCTCCCGCGAGCAACTCCTCGCCGAGTGTGACGTGTTGCTGCTGCCCAAACCGATGCACGAGGACGCCGCGGGGCTGCGCGAGGGCCAAGTGCTGTGGGGATGGCCGCACTGCGTGCAGGACGAGAAGATGACCCAGCTGGCCATCGACCGACGGCTGACCCTCATCGCCTGGGAGGCAATGAACCACTGGACCTCCACGGGCGCCTTCAGCGTCCATGTGTTCCACAAGAACAACGAGCTCGCCGGCTACTGCTCGGTGCTGCACGCGCTACAACTCGGCGGCCTGACCGGCAGCTACGGCCGCCGCCTGCGCGCGGTGGTCATCAGTTTCGGCGCCACGGCGCGCGGAGCGGTCACGGGCCTGGGCGCCATGGGCGTCTCCGACGTCACGGTGCTCACCCAACGCGCCGCGGCGGCGGTGGCCTCGCCGATGCCGTCGGTCGTGATGGGCCACTTCGAGGAAGAGGAGAGCGATCCGTCACGCCTGCGGGCCCTCACGGAGACCGGCCCCGTGCCGCTCGCTCAGTACCTGGCCGGGTTCGACATCATCGTCAACTGCATCCGGCAGGACACCGACGCGCCGCTGACGTTCGTCACCGAGAAGGAACTCGTCCTGTTCCGGCCGGGGACCTTCTTCATCGACGTCTCCTGCGACGAGGGCATGGGCTTCGAATGGGCCCGTCCGACCACCTTCGGCGAGCCGATGCCCTCCGTGGGGCCGGGCTGCCACTACTACGGGGTTGATCACAGCCCGTCCCACCTGTGGAATTCGGCCACATGGGAAATCAGCGAGGCGCTCCTTCCCTACCTGCGCAAGGTCATGAGCGGCCCCGCGGCCTGGGAGGCGGACGCCACGGTCAGAAACGCCATCGAGATCCGCGACGGCGTCATCCGGAACCCGAAGATCCTCTCCTTCCAGCACCGGCCGGCCGCCTATCCCCACACCCCCGAGGCCCCGACCCCGGCCCAGGCCTAGGCCCTGGCCTCCGGCTGATGGCCGCGAGGAGTTGACACACGACCACGAAAAACGCGGGCGGTGCTGACCAAGAATGGTCAGCACCGCCCGCGTGAACAATCGCNGAGGCCCCGACCCCGGCCCAGGCCTAGGCCCTGGCCTCCGGCTGATGGCCGCGAGGAGTTGACACACGACCACGAAAAACGCGGGCGGTGCTGACCAAGAATGGTCAGCACCGCCCGCGTGAACAATCGCGTGTCCGAGGGGGGACTTGAACCCCCACGCCCGATAAAGGGCACTAGCACCTCAAGCTAGCGCGTCTGCCATTCCGCCACCCGGACCAGGTGTCTGCCGCCTGGACGGGGGTGTTCCCCGCGGCGACATGGACAACAATACCAAGCTTTCGGAGTGGCATTCACCTGCATATCCGCGCCCCGGCGGGGGTTGCCGGGGGTGCACGGAAGGTGCGCCTACAGTCTCACCATGGGTGACTGGAAGACTACGGCCGGCTTGCCGCCGGGGCGGCGGCCCCGGGCGTTGTCGCCGCTGCGGGAGCATCTGCGGGACACATTCTGGTTCGCTCCGACCGTCGCCCTGGTCCTGGTCGTGGCGGTGTGGACGGCGGCCTCGGCGGCCGACGACGCGATCCTCACCGCGCTGCGCGACGCGGGCGACGAGGACGCCGTCCGTGATCTGCTCAGGATCGCCGAGGACGCGAAGACCGTGGTCACCACGGTCAGCGCGGCGATGATGACCTTCATCGGTGTCGTCTTCAGCATCTCGCTGGTCGCCGTGCAGATGGCCGCCGGCCAGTTCAGCCCACGCGTCGTACGGATCTTCGTACGAAGTCGCATCACCAAGGCCACCTTCGCGGTGTTTCTGGCCACGTTCGTCCTGTCCCTGCTCGTCCTCACCTCGTACGACAGTGAGCCCGACCCCGCGCTGGTGTCCTCCACCCCGCTCGTCCAGTCCGTCCTCACGGTGATCATGGTGGGGCTGAGCGTGGTCCTGTTCGTGATGTACGTGAACTCGATGCTGCGGCTGATGCGGGTCGTGCACGTCATCGACCGGATCACCGCGGAGTCCTTGCGGGTCGTCGCGGGCATGCCGCTCGACATGGCCGCGGAGGAGCCGGTCGCCCTCGGCCCCGAGACCGCCCGCCTCGCCCATCACGGGCGCGCGGGGGTACTGCGGGACGTCAACATCGCACGGCTCGTCCGTACGGCGCGGCAGCAGGGCGTCGTGCTGCGGCTCATCCCGCGGATCGGGGACTTCGTCACGCCGGGGACGCCGGTGTTCACGGTCCACGGCAGGAACGGCGGGCACGATGGGCACAGCGGGCACGACGGGCACGGCGGGCGCAGCGGTCCCCTCACGAAGGGGCTGCGAGCGCTGTACTCCCAGGTGTCGGTGGGCGCCGAGCGCACGTTCCACCAGGACCTCGGGTTCGGACTGAGGCAGTTGTCGGACATCGCGCTGCGCGCGCTGTCGCCCGCCGTGAACGACCCCACCACGGCGGTGCAGGCCGTGGACCGCATCGTGCAGTTCCTGTCCGCGGTGGCGCGGCGCCCGCTCGGCGCCTCCCTGTACCGGGACGGGCAGGGCACGGTACGGCTGGTGCAATCCGTGCCGGGCTGGACCGAGCTGGTCGACCTCGGCTTCGCCGAGATCCGGATGTACGCGGTGCACAGTCCTCAGGTCACCCGCCGTCTGGTGGCCGGGCTCGACGATCTCCTCGGGGCCGTGCCCGAGGACCGTCGCGAGCCGTTGATCCGGCATCGTGCGCTGCTGACCGAGGCGGTGGAACGGGCCGTGCCGGAGGCCGCGGACCGCGCCTTCGCCCTGCACCCGGACCGGCAGGGCATCGGGTAGACGCGATCCGCCGCCTCCGGCACGACATCGGTCACGGCATGAGGTGGTACTCCGGGAAGTTCCCCGGCAGCCGCTCCCCCGCCGGCCCCCGCGTGACCGCCTTCAGCAGGAGTTCGCCACCGACGAACGCCCCGCGCCAGGACGCGCCGAAGCCGCCGAAGAGTTCGTCGCGGTCGCCGCGGGAACGGGGCTTGCCGTGGCCTACCTTGAAGGCGCGGATCTGGGGGGCGAGGCGGTCGTAGGTCGCGTGGTCGTCCGTGGACAGGGTGGCGACCAGCGCGCCGTTCGACGCGTTCATGGCCGCGAGCAGCTCGGCCTCCGTGTCGACCAGGACGATCGTGTCGACCGGGCCGAAGGGCTCCGCGTGGTGCAGCGGGGAGGACGGGGGCGGGTTGAGGAGCGTGACGGGTTGGACGTACGCCGCGGTGTCCTGGCCGGGCAGGAAGCGCGCGTCGGTGAACGTGCCGCGGTGCAGCGGAACGGCGCCGCGGTCGATCGCCTCGGTGACCTGGTCGGTGAGTTCTTTCGCCTTGGCCGCGTTGATCAGCGGGCCGAAGTCCAGCTCCGGATACGGGTCTTCGGGATGTTCGACCGCGAGCGGGTGGCCGACGCGGATCGTGCGGACCGCCGGGAGGTACGCCGCGAGGAACTCGTCGAACAGCTCACGCTGGACGACGAAGCGCGGGTACGCCGTGCAGCGCTGCTTGCCGTAGTCGAAGAGCTTCGGGATGACCGCCGTGAGCGTGTCCCAGTCCGTGTGGTTCCAGATGCCCCAGGTGTTGAGTCCCTCCTGTTCGAGTACGTGTCGCTTGCCCAGGTCGGCGACGGCCGTGGCGACGGCGGCGCCCGTGTCGCGGCCGCCGACGAAGGAGACGCAGCCGATCTCGGGCGCGCGGACGAGGGCCTTGGACAGTTCGCCCCCGCTGCCGCTGACGAGGGTGACGGGAATTCCTTCGCGTGCGGCGAGCGCGCAGGCCAGCGTCAGGCACGCGACGCCGCCGTCGGTCGGGGCCTTGGCGATGACCGCGTTGCCTGCCAGTGCCTGTACCAGCAGCGCGTGCACGAGCACGCTCATCGGGTAGTTCCAGCTCGCGATGTTGGACACCGGGCCGTCCAGCGGGGCCCGGCCCTCGACCATGGGCTCGATTCCGTCGACGTACCAGCGCACGCCGTCGATGGCCCGGTCGACGTCGGCCTGCGCGAGCCGCCAGGGCTTGCCGATCTCCCAGACCAGGAGGAGGGCGAGCAGTTCACGGTGCTGGGTGAGGGCGTCGAGGGTCGCGGCGACGCGGGCGCGGCGTTCGTCCAGGGGTACGTGGCGCCAGGCGCGGTGCTGGTCGAGTGAGGCGCGTACCGCCTGGTGGGCGGTGGTGCCGTCCAGGCGGGGCGGGCCGGCGATCGGGCTGCCGTCGACCGGGCTGGTGGCGGGCAGGGGCCGGCCGTCCGCCTGCCAGGCGCCGTTCCAGAGGTTGAGGACGCGATCGTCCTGGAAGGCCTCGGGGGCGACGGCGAGGCAGCGCTGCCAGGCGTCGGTCCAGGAGGTGTGGGACTTGAGGGTGAGGGTGGATGCCATGAGGGTGTCTCCGCTCTCGGTGCACAGTCGGGGGCGGGGAAGGTCAACGATCAGTGGCGTCACGCCCCTTGTCGAGAAGGGCGAGGACGAGTTTCGCCGTGTCCGTCGGGGTGCCGCCCACGCGTACGCCCGCCGCCTCCAGGGCCTCCTTCTTGGCCTGTGCGGTGCCGGACGAGCCGGACACGATGGCGCCCGCGTGGCCCATCGTCTTGCCCTCGGGCGCGGTGAATCCGGCGATGTAGCCGACGACGGGCTTGGTGACGTGCTCGCGGATGTACGCGGCCGCGCGTTCTTCCGCGTCGCCGCCGATCTCCCCGATGAGGACGATGAGTTCGGTGTCGGGGTCGTCCTGGAAGGCGGCCAGGCAGTCGATGTGCGTGGTGCCGACGACGGGGTCGCCGCCGATGCCCACGCAGGTCGAGAAGCCGATGTCGCGGAGTTCGTACATGAGTTGGTAGGTGAGCGTGCCGGACTTGGACACCAGGCCGATGCGTCCCGGTTTGGCGATGTCGGCGGGGATGATGCCGGCGTTGGACTGTCCGGGGGTGATGAGGCCCGGACAGTTGGGGCCGATGACGCGGGTGCCTTGGGCGGCGGCGTGGGCGCGGAAGGCGACCGAGTCGTGGACGGGGATGCCCTCCGTGATGACGACGGCGAGTTCGATGCCCGCGTCGGCGGCCTCGACGACGGCCGCCTTGGCGAAGGCGGGCGGGACGAAGACGACGGTGACGTCGGCTCCGGTCGCTTCGATGCCGTCGCGTACGGAGCCGTAGACGGGCACGGCACGGTCGTCGAAGTCGACGGTCCGGCCCGCCTTGCGCGGATTGACGCCGCCGACGACGTCGGTGCCGGCCGCGAGCATCCGCCGGGTGTGCTTCATGCCCTCGGCGCCGGTCATGCCCTGGACGAGGATCTTGCTCTCCTTGGTGAGGTAGATGCCCATGTCTCGTCTCCTCAGGCTGCGTTGGCGAGGTCTGCGGCCCGGCGCGCGGCGCCGTCCATGGTGGTGGACTGCTGGACCAGGGGGTGTGCGTGGTCGTCGAGGATCGCGCGGCCGCGTACGGCGTTGTTGCCGTCGAGGCGTACGACCAGCGGCTTGGTCAACTGGACGGAGTCCAGGGCCTGCACGATGCCGTCGGCGACCGCGTCGCAGGCGGTGATGCCTCCGAAGACGTTCACGAAGACGGACTTGACGGCTGGGTCGGAGAGGATGACCGAGAGGCCGTCGGCCATGACCTGGGCGGAGGCGCCGCCGCCGATGTCGAGGAAGTTGCCGGGGCGCGCGCCGCAGCCGGCGACCACGTCGAGGGTCGACATGACGAGGCCCGCGCCGTTGCCGATGATGCCGACCTCGCCGTCCAGCTTCACGTAGTTGAGGCCCTTCGCGGCGGCCGCCGCCTCCAGCGGGTCGTCGTGCGCCGACTCCTGCTCGCCCCAACGGGCCTGCCGGAAACGGGCGTTGTCGTCGAGCGTGACCTTGCCGTCGAGGGCGAGGATCTGCCCTCGGCTGGTACGGACGAGGGGGTTGACCTCGACGAGTACGGCGTCCTCGCGGATCAGTACTTCCCAGAGCCGTACGAGGACGTCGACGGTCCGCGGCGGCAGTCCGGCCGCCTCGGCGATCTCGGTCGCTTTCGCGGAGGTGACGCCCTCGGCCGGGTCGACGGGGATGCGGGCGACCGCCTCCGGCCTGGTGGCGGCGACGTCCTCGATCTCCATGCCGCCCTCGGCGGAGGCGATCGCGAGGAAGCGGCCGGCGGTGCGGTCGAGTACGTAACCGACGTAGAACTCGCTCTCGATGTCGACCGGTTGGGCCAGCATCACCTTGCCGACGGTGTGGCCCTTGATGTCCATGCCGAGGATCTGGCGTGCCGTCAGTTCGGTGGCGGCGGGGTCGGCGGCGAGTTTCACGCCGCCCGCCTTGCCGCGTCCACCGGTCTTCACCTGTGCCTTGACGACGACGCGGCCGCCCAGCCTGCGGGCGATCTCGCGGGCCTCCTTGGGCGAGTCGGTGACCTCGGCCCGCGGCACCAAGATGCCGTGTTCCTCGAAGAGTTCCCTTGCCTGGTGCTCGAACAGGTCCATCTCGGCTCCTGACTTAAAAGTGCCGCACGCCCCCTGGACACCACCCATCGGATGCGGGATAACAAGCTTCATACAGTATTCGTCGACTGTATGCAATCTATCGCGACAGCATCCATGAGCAGCGCGCGCACCCCCTCTGAACTGCACGGAAGTGCGCCCATCCCCTACGAAGGGACAGGACTTCGCCATGCCCGACGACACCAGCCAGAACCTCATCTCCGGTGGGCACCTGGTCGCCAAGGCACTCAAAGCGGAGGGTGTGGAGGTCATCTACACCCTGTGCGGCGGCCACATCATCGATATCTACGACGGCTGCGTCGACGAAGGCATCGAGGTCGTCGACGTCCGCCACGAACAGGTCGCCGCGCACGCCGCCGACGGCTACGCGCGCGTCACCGGCAAACCAGGCTGCGCGGTCGTCACCGCGGGTCCCGGTACGACCGATGCCGTGACGGGCGTCGCCAACGCCTTCCGCGCGGAGTCCCCGATGCTGCTGATCGGCGGCCAGGGAGCGCACACCCAGCACAAGATGGGGTCCCTGCAGGACCTGCCGCACGTCGACATGATGACGCCGATCACCAAGTTCGCGGCGACCGTGCCGGACACGGCGCGCGCCGCCGACATGGTGTCGATGGCGTTCCGGGAGTGCTACCACGGGGCGCCCGGGCCGTCGTTCCTGGAGATCCCGCGCGATGTGCTCGACGCCAAGGTGCCGGTCGAGAAGGCACGTGTCCCCGCCGCAGGCCAGTACCGGGCCTCGACCCGCTCGGCGGGTGACCCCGAGGCCGTCGAGAAGCTCGCCGACCTCCTCGTGCACGCCGAGAAGCCCGCGATTCTGCTGGGCAGCCAGGTCTGGACGACCCGCGGCACCGAGGCCGCCATCGACCTCGTACGCACCCTCAACATCCCCGCCTACATGAACGGCGCCGGGCGGGGCACCCTGCCGCCCGGGGATCCGCACCACTTCCAGCTCTCGCGCCGCTACGCGTTCTCGAACGCGGACGTGATCGTCATCGTGGGCACGCCGTTCGACTTCCGTATGGGCTACGGAAAGCGGCTGTCGGCGGACGCGACCGTCGTGCAGATCGACCTCGACTACCGGACCGTCGGCAAGAACCGGGACATCGACCTCGGGATCGTCGGTGACGCGGGACTCATCCTGAAGTCGGTGACCGAGGCCGCCTCGGGACGCCTGAACGGGGGCGCGTCGAAGCGCAAGGAGTGGCTCGACGAGTTGCGCGCGGCCGAGCAGACGGCGATCGAGAAGCGGCTGCCGAGCCTACGGTCGAACGCCTCCCCCATCCACCCCTACCGGCTGGTCAGCGAGATCAACGACTTCCTGACCGAAGACTCGATCTACATCGGGGACGGCGGCGACATCGTCACCTTCTCCGGTCAGGTCGTGCAGCCCAAGTCACCCGGGCACTGGATGGACCCGGGCCCGCTCGGCACGCTCGGCGTCGGCGTCCCGTTCGTGCTCGCGGCCAAGCAGGCCCGACCGGACAAGGAAGTGGTGGCCCTCTTCGGAGACGGTGCCTTCTCGCTCACCGGCTGGGACTTCGAGACACTCGTCCGCTACAACCTCCCCTTCGTCGGCATCGTCGGCAACAACTCCTCGATGAACCAGATCCGTTACGGCCAGAAGGCCAAGTACGGCGAGGACCGCGAGCGCGTCGGCAACACCCTCGGCGACGTCCCGTACGACAAGTTCGCCCAGATGCTCGGCGGTTACGGCGAGGAGGTCCGCGACCCCGCCGGCATCGGCCCCGCCCTCAGGCGCGCCCGCGAGTCGGGCAAGCCCTCGCTGATCAACGTCTGGGTCGACCCGGACGCGTACGCCCCCGGAACCATGAACCAGACGATGTACAAGTGAGGTGGCCTTCATGACGGAAACGCCGATCCGCACCGCCGGCACCAAGGCTCTCGAAGGCATCCGCGTCCTCGACATGACGCACGTCCAGTCGGGCCCCTCCGCAACCCAGTTGCTGGCCTGGCTCGGGGCGGACGTCGTCAAGCTGGAGGCGCCGACCGGTGACATCACGCGGGGGCAGCTGCGCGACCTTCCGGACGTCGACTCCCTCTACTTCACGATGCTCAACTGCAACAAGCGGAGCATCACGCTCAACACCAAGACCGAGCGCGGCAAGGAGATCCTCACCGAGCTGATCCGGCGCTCCGACGTCATGGTCGAGAACTTCGGACCGGGCGCGGTCGACCGCATGGGCTTCACCTGGGACCGCATCCAGGAGATCAATCCGCGAATCGTCTATGCCTCCATCAAGGGGTTCGGGGAGGGTCCGTACACCAACTTCAAGGCGTACGAGGTCGTCGCTCAGGCCATGGGCGGGTCGATGTCGACCACCGGCTTCGAGGACGGGCCGCCGCTGGCGACGGGGGCCCAGATCGGGGACTCGGGCACGGGCATCCACGCCGTGGCGGGGATTCTCGCGGCGCTGCTTCAGCGGGAGAACACCGGGCGCGGTCAGCGGGTCAACGTGGCCATGCAGCACGCTGTGCTCAACCTCTGCCGGGTGAAGCTGCGCGATCAGCAGCGCCTGGCCCACGGCCCGCTCGCTGAATATCCAAACGACGACTTCGGCGACGAGGTTCCCCGCTCGGGAAACGCGTCGGGCGGCGGTCAGCCCGGCTGGGCGGTCAAGTGCGCGCCGGGCGGGCCCAACGACTACGTGTACGTCATCGTGCAGCCCGTCGGCTGGCAGCCGATCACCGAGCTCATCGGACGTCCGGAGCTCGCGGGCGACCCCGAGTGGGCGACGCCCGAGGCGCGCCTGCCCAAGCTCAACAAGATGTTCCAGCTCATCGAGGAATGGTCCGCCACGCTCCCCAAGTGGGAGGTCCTGGAGAGGCTCAACGCCCACAACATCCCCTGCGGCCCGATCCTCTCCACCAAGGAGATCGTCGAGGACGAGTCGCTGGTCGCCAACGAGATGGTCGTCACGGTGCCGCACCCGGAACGCGGCGAGTTCGTGACCGTGGGCAGCCCGCTGAAGCTCTCCGACTCCCCCGTGGACGTGGCCACTTCGCCGCTGCTCGGCGAACACAACGAAGAGGTGTACGTCGGCGAGCTCGGTCTCGGCGACGAGGAGCTGCGCCTGCTCAAGTCGAACGGAGTGATCTGATTGATGGCCGAAGACCGGGTGCTGAGGGTGCGTACGCTCCTCGACGCCGTACGGGCCGAGGGGCGGACCGCGCTGACCGCGCCCGAGGGCAAGGTGATCGCCGACGCGTACGCGATCGCCGTGCCCGGCGAGGAGCTGGCGACGGACGTCGAGGAAGCGGTCGCGTACGCGGCGCGGTTCGGCGGACCCGTCGTGATGAAGATCGTCTCTCCGGACATCCTGCACAAGACGGATGCGGGCGGCGTGATCGTCGGCGTGGAAGGCGCGAGCGACGTCAGGGCCGCCTTCCGTGAAGTCATCGACAACGCGCGCGCGTACGCGCCCGAGGCCCGTATCGAGGGCGTCCAGGTGCAGGAACTGCTCCCCCAGGGGCAGGAGGTCATCGTCGGAGCGGTCACCGATCCCACGTTCGGGAAGATCGTCGCCTTCGGGCTCGGCGGTGTGCTGGTGGAGGTCCTGAAGGACGTCACGTTCCGGCTGGCGCCCGTGGACGCGGACGAGGCCTTGTCGATGCTGGACTCGATCCGGTCCGCGGAGATCCTGCACGGGGTGCGCGGTGGGCCGGCCGTGGACCGATGGGCGATCGCCGAGCAGATACGCCGGGTCTCCGAACTCGTCGCGGACTTCCCGGAGATCGCCGAGGTGGACCTCAATCCGGTGATCGCGACCGCGGAGGGGGCGGTCGCGGCGGACATCCGCGTGATCCTCGCGGACTCGGTCCCGAAGGCACGTCGCACCTACACGCGCGAGGAGATCCTCACCTCCATGCGCCGTCTGATGCAGCCCTCCTCGGTCGCCGTGATCGGTGCCTCCAACGAGCAGGGCAAGATCGGCAATTCGGTGATGCGCAACCTCGTCGACGGCGGCTTCTCCGGTGAGATCCACCCGGTGAACCCCAAGGCCGATGACATTCTGGGCCGCAAGGCGTACAAGAGTGTCACCGACGTTCCCGGCGAGGTGGATGTGGCGGTCTTCGCGATCCCCGCCAAGTTCGTGGCATCGGCCCTGGAGGAGGTGGGGCGCAAGGGGATCCCCAACGCCGTACTGATTCCCTCCGGTTTCGCGGAGACCGGTGAGCACGCGTTGCAGGCGGAGATCGTGGCGATCGCCGAACGGCACGGCGTGCGGCTGCTCGGGCCGAACATCTACGGCTACTACTCGACGTGGCAGGACCTGTGTGCCACGTTCTGCACGCCGTACGACGTCAAGGGCGGCGTCGCGCTCACCTCGCAGTCCGGTGGCATAGGGATGGCCATTCTGGGTTTCGCGCGCACTACGAAGACGGGTGTTTCGGCGATCGTGGGGCTCGGCAACAAGTCCGACCTGGACGAGGACGACCTGCTGACCTGGTTCGGCGAGGACCCCAACACCCAGTGCATCGCCATGCACTTGGAGGACCTCAAGGACGGGCGCGCCTTCGTGGACGCGGCGCGGGCGACGGTTTTGAAGAAGCCGGTCGTGGTGCTGAAGGCGGGCCGTACGGCGGCGGGCGCGAAGGCGGCGGGCTCGCACACCGGCGCGCTCGCGGGCGACGACGCCGTGTACGACGACATCCTGAAGCAGGCCGGTGTCATCCGGGCACCCGGGCTGAACGAAATGCTGGAGTACGCGCGCGCGTTGCCCGTGCTTCCGACCCCGCGGGGCGACAACGTCGTGATCATCACGGGCGCCGGCGGCAGTGGCGTACTGCTGTCCGACGCGGTGACCGACAACGGCCTCTCCTTGATGGAGATTCCGCCGGACCTTGACGAGGCCTTCCGGAAGTTCATCCCGCCCTTCGGAGCCGCCGGCAACCCGGTGGACATCACCGGAGGCGAGCCCCCGTCGACGTACGAGGCGACGATCAGGCTCGGCCTTGAGGACCCGCGGATCCACTCGCTCGTCCTCGGCTACTGGCACACCATCGTGACCCCTCCCATGGTCTTCGCCGAGCTCACCGCGCGCGTGGTGGCCGAGTTCCGTGAGCGCGGGATCGAGAAGCCCGTGGTGGCGTCGCTCGCGGGCGACGTCGAGGTCGAGGAGGCCTGCCAGTACCTCTTCGAGCGGGGCGTCGTGGCGTACCCGTACACGACCGAGAAGCCGGTGGCCGTGCTGGGCGCGAAGTACAGGTGGGCGCGGGCCGCGGGGTTGTTGGGGAGGCGGTCGATGAGCTGAGCGACGGCTCGAACCACGGGGCCCGCGGAGACCGCTCACCGCGGGCCCTGCGCGAAGAAACACGGACAGGGGGCGCTGGCCAGACTTCTTCCACGCGAAGGGTTCGATCGACATGGCGACAACTGACATCTCCACTTCCGTCCCCTACAGGGAGGTGACGGACGCCAACGGCCGGATGTACCGGATCGGTGAATCCGACATCGACATCATGGGCCGCAAACGCAAGTGGATGGTCATCCTGCCCTGGGTGGGCATGATGGGCATCAGTTCGGCGGAGTACGCGTTCGCGTCCGCCGAGGAGACTCTGCACACGGCACACCACTGGAGCAACGGGCACATCTTCTGGATGCTCGGTGTGTGGGTGTTCTTCCAGGCGGCGGTGGCCTTCCCGGCCGGAAAACTCCGGGAGAGCGGCAAGCTGCCCGCCCGCTGGGCGATGATGCTGGGCGCGGTAGGCACTCTCCTCGGTTACGTGTCACTCGCGTACGCACCGCACGTGGTCGTCGCGTACCTGGGCTTCGGCATGTTCAGCGGCATGGGCGCCGGCATGGTCTACGCGACCTGCGTCAACATGGTGGGCAAGTGGTACCCGGAGCGCAAGGGCGGCAAGACCGGCTTCGTCAACGGCGGCTTCGCCTACGGCTCGGTGCCGTTCGTGTTCATCTTCACCGGCTTCATGGATCTGACGAACTTCCGCTGGGTGCTCGTCTCCGTCGGTGTCTTCCTCGCGGCGGTCGTCGCCGTGGCCGGCTACTTCTTCCAGGATCCGCCGAAGAACTGGTGGCCTGCCGAGGTCGACCCGCTGCGGAAGCCGGACGACCCGCGCGCGCGGCGCGCACTGGAGAAGAACCCGCCGGCCGTGAAGCAGTACACCCCGGCCGAGGCGTGGCGGACGGGCCGGGTGGCCCTCATGTGGTTCTGCCTGCTGTGCACCTCGGGCGTCAACATCTTCGGCATCGCCTTCCAGGTGCCGTTCGGCAATGACGTCGGCTTCGCGGGCGGAATCGTGGCGACCGCCATGTCCATGAAGGCGATCGTGAACGGCACCGGGCGTGGCGTCATCGGCTGGCTCTCCGACCGGTACGGCCGTAAGCAGTGTCTGATCTTCGTCTGCATCGTGCTGGGTCTGTCGCAGTACGGCATCCTCTGGTCCGGCAACATCGGCAACCTGCCGCTGTTCCTGGTGTTCTCCAGCATCTCCGGATTCGGTGGGGGCGCGATCTTCCCCATGTTCGCGGCGATGACCGCGGACTACTTCGGCGAGAACAACAACGCCTCCAACTACGGCCTCGTCTACAGCTCCAAGCTGGTGTCCGGCCTGCTGGGATCCGGCATGGGCGCCGTGGTCGTGGGTGCCTGGGACTACGCGGGCGCCTTCGTCCTCGCCGGTTCCATCTCGTTGTTCGCCGGCTTCGTGGCCATCTTCCTGCACCCGCCGGGACGGCCCCGCAAGCGGGACATCGCTCCCAACCCGCACCCGATCGGAGAGGAGATGGCCTGAGTTGACGGACCACGCGAAGGGGCCTCCCCACGGTGATGGGGAGGCCCCTTCGCGTGCGCTACGGGTCGTCAGCACTTCTCACGCAGGGAGTGCAGATGCTCGCTCGAACGGCGTGCGAAGGTGAACGACTCGGTGGGGTTGTCGTGTTCGGCCTGCCAGTGGTGGGCGAGCCGGTGGCCGTGCAGGCGCGTGACACCGGAGATGAAGCGCTGGTAGTCGATGTCGCCGTCGCCGACGTCGACCATGCGGTAGCCGAAGGGGTTCGACGGTTCGCTCACGCCGTCCTTCACGTGGAAGAGCGGATAGCGGCCCGGCCGCTTCAGCACGTAGTCGAGGGGCTCGAAGGGCGCCGGTGTGCCGTCGGCCCGCTTGGAGAAGCGGAACTGGCCCACATACGCCCAGTAGATGTCCATCTCCAGGTAGACGAGTTTCGGGTCGGTCTCGGCCAGCAGCACGTCGTAGAGACGGACGCCCGGCTTGTCGGTGGCGAAGGAGAACTCCTCCGAGTGGTTGTGCTGGTAGAACTTGATGCCGCGCGCCTTGGCCGCCGCACCGTAGGTGTTGAACTCCTCGGCGGCGCGCTTCCACGCGTCGACGGTCGAGCCGTAGCGGAACGGGCTGGACGCGGTGCCGATGTGCTTGAGACCGAGGGCCTGGGCGTCGTCGAGGACCTTGGTGAGGTTCTGGGCGAAGGTGTACGCGTTCGGATCGCTGGAGTAGTAGCCGACGTGGCTGCCTATGGGATTCAGGCCGTGGTCGCGGGCCAGTCGCTTGAGCTGGGCAAGCGTGATGGGGCCCGCCGAGCCCTGGGTGTATCCGGCGAACTCGACCTCGTCGTACCCGTACTTCTCCAGCTCGGCGAAGACGGGCGCGAAGCCGAGCGTGGAGACCTTGTCGCGGAGGCTGTAGAGCTGGATGCCGAGTCGGCCGGGCGGCAGGACGGGGCGGCTACGGCCTGCTTCGGCGGCCGAGGCGGGGGTGGTCGCCGCCGTGCCGAGCAGGGCGGCCGCGGTGGCGCCGGCGGCCACACCGAGCATCCCTCGTCTGCTGAGGCGATGGGTGAGCTCGGGGTCGTCGTTCTTGCTGGTGCGGGCCGTGACAGTGGTGCGGCTGGAGCGGCTCATGCCTGGAACTCCTCGATGTCGGAGGGCGTTGTCAGTGGTGAGTGCTTCACTTGTGACCAGTCGGAAGAGACAGGTCGCTTGCGGCCCGAAGGCCGAGGCGCGCCGGTCGTGGCGGTCAGCCGAGACCGGCGAGTTGGAGCAGCAGTGATTTCACGTCGGTGGCCGCGAGGCGGTCGCCGACAGCGCGGGGGGTGGAGCAGATGATGAGCGGACCGTCGTCGTCGCTCGTGGGAAGGCGGCCGTGGCTGCCGCGAATAGGTGACGGGTCGAGGGGCACGACCGCCATGCGGTAGCGCATGCCGAGCTTCTTTCGGGCCAGTGCGCCCGCCGCCTTGACCTTGACGTACGGGTCGAGCGGATCCATGAAGAGCTCGACCGGGTCGTAGCCGGGTTTGCGGTGGATCTCGACGAGCCGCGCGAAGTCGGGCGCGTGCGCGTCGTCGAGCCAGTAGTAGTACGTGAACCAGGCGTCCGGCTCCGCGACGGCGACGAGTTCGCCGGAGCGCGGATGGTCGAGGTGATGGGTCTTCTTGCCTTCGTCGTCGAGGAGTTGCTCGATGCCGGGCAGATCGGCGAGTGCTGCCCGGGTGACGTCGAGGTCTTCCGGGCGGCGTACGTAGACGTGGGCGATCTGGTGGTCGGCGACGGCGAAGGCCCGTGAGGCCATCGGGTCGAGGTACTCCATGCCGTCCTGTGTGTGCACCTCGAGGAGACCGGCGCGGCGCAGCGCGCGGTTGATGTCGATGGGGCGGTCCGCGCGGGTGATGCCGTACTCGGACAGGGCGACGACGGTACGGCCTTCCGCTCGCGCGTCGTCGAGCAGGGGGGCCATGGCCGCGTCCAGGTCGGCGGCCGCTTTCAGGGAGCGCGGGTCGTCGGGGCCGAAGCGCTGCAGGTCGTAGTCGAGATGAGGGAGATAGCACAGGGTCAGGTCCGGGCGGCGGGTGCGCAGGATGTGGCGGGTCGCGTCGATGATCCAGCGGCTGGAGACGAGGTCGGCGCCGGGACCCCAGAAGTGGAAGAGCGGGAACGTGCCGAATTTCTCGGTGAGTTCGTCGTGCAGGGCCGGGGGCCTGGTGTAGCAGTCGGGTTCCTTGCGGCCGTCGGCGTAGTAGATCGGGCGGGGGGTGATGGTGATGTCGGTGTCGGCGCCCATGGCGTACCACCAGCAGATATTGGCGACGGTGTAGCCGGGGTGCGCGCGACGGGCGGCGTCCCACAGCTTGTCTCCGGACACCAGGCCGTTGTGCTGGCGCCACAGCAGTACGTCGCCGAGTTCGCGGAAGTACCAGCCGTTGCCGACGATGCCGTGCTCGGCGGGGTGGGTGCCGGTGAGGAACGTGGACTGGGCGGCGCAGGTGACGGCGGGCAGAACAGTGCCGAGGTGAGCCCGGGAGCCGGACTGGCCGAGGGCTTTGAGGTGGGGCATGTGGTCGAGCAGACGGGGGGTGAGGCCGACGACGTCGAGGACGAGGAGAGGGGTGGGGTCGCCGGGTTCCGGGGCGCGGTCCGCGGACTGGTGCACGGTCTCGTTCACCGTCTGTTTCAAGGCAGCTCCTTCAGACCGAGATCCGTCAACAGATCGCGGGCGAGGGTGAGTTCGGCGGCGATGCCGTCGGCGAGCTGAGCTCGGGTGCGGGGGCGGAGCTCGGGCGGGAGGGCCTGCCAGGTGTAGGTCTCGACCTCCAGATGGCGGGTGAGCGGGTGCGGGCCGCCCACGAGCCGGGTCAGCGCGTCCTTGAGTACGGGCAGCGTGGAGGTGAGGGGTGCGGAGGGGGCCGCGTGCAGCGGGACGTGGAAGTGGGCGCGCCACGGGGACGCCTCGGGGAGGGAGTCGCCCTTGAGGGCTTCGCCGAGGTCGTCGGTGCCTCGCAGTCCGGCCGCGGTCCCGGTGCGGGTCTGGTGCAGGAAGCGGGGTTCGTCGAAGGCGGCGAGGGCCTCGCGGACTTCCGGCAGGTGCGGGTGCTCGGCGTGCAGCGCGGCTGAGAGCTGGGACTTGACGACGGGGACGCGGGCGGCGGTCAGCGCGTCCAGGGCGGTGTGCGGATCTTCGAAGGAGGTGGCGAGGTGACAGGTGTCGACGCAGACGCCGATGCGGTCGTGGCCGATCGCGGTGAGCGGGGCGATGGCGTCCGTGGTGGTTTCGACGATGCAGCCGGGCTCCGGCTCAAGGCCGATGCGGATGGAGCGGCCGGTCAGCTCCTCCAGGGCGTCCAGACGTTCGGCGAGGGTGGCGAGGGCCGTGTGGGCGTCGGTGGCGCGGGTGTCGTCATAGGCGGTGCGCCAGGCGAGCGGCAGTGTGGAGACGGAGCCTTCGGTGACGTCGTCGGGGAGCAGTCCGGCGAGGACACGGGCGAGGGCGGTGGTGTGGTCGAGTCGTTCGGCGTCGGCCCAGTCCGGCTTGTACACGCGGTACTTGACCTCTTCGGCGCCGAACCCTTCATACGGGAAGCCGTTGAGGGTGACGACTTCGAGGCCTCGGGTATCGAGTTCCGTGCGCAGCCCGCGCAGGGCGGCCGGGTCGGTGACGAGGGCGTGGGCGGCGTCCTTGGCCAGCCACAGCCCGATGCCGAGGCGGTCGCGGCCGAGGCGGCGGCGTACGGGTTCGCAGTGCTCGCGGAGTTGGGCGAGGACACCGTCGAGGGTTTCGGCGGGGTGGACGTTCGTGCAGTAGGCGAGGTGGACGGTCGAACCGTCGGGGTGGCGAAAGCGCATGGGCTACGCCTCCCGGGTCGCCGCGTCGGTGACCGGAGTGCCGCGGAGGATGGAGTTGCCCTCATGGGTGGCGTCCGTGCCGGCGACCTCCAGGTGGAGACGGCCGCTGAGTCCGTAGAAGGCCACGGGGTTGCGCCACAGCACCTGGTCGACGTCGTCCTCGGTGAAGCCCGCCTCGAGCAGGGCGTCGCCGACCTTGCGGGTCTTGAGAGGGTCGCTTCTGCCCCAGTCGGCGGCGGAGTTGACCAGGATCCGCTCCGGCCCGTACTCCCGCAGGACCTCGACCATCCGCTCCTCGTCCATCTTCGTGTCGGGATACACGGAGAACCCGAGCCAGCAGCCGCCGTCCTTGGCCTCCTTGACCGTGGTCTCGTTGAGGTGGTCGACCAGCACGCGGTCCGGGGGCAGCGCGGACTCCCGGACGACGTCGAGGGTGCGGCGCAGGCCCGCGAGCTTGTCGCGGTGCGGGGTGTGCACGAGGGCGGGCAGTTCGTGGTCGGCGGCGAGCTGGAGCTGCCGGGCCAGTGCGGTGTCCTCGGCGGGGGTCATCGAGTCGTAGCCGATCTCACCGACGGCCACGACCTGGTCCTTGACGAGATAGCGGGGCAGCTCGTCCAGGACGGGCACGCAGCGGGGGTCGTTCGCCTCCTTGGGGTTGAGGGCGAGCGTGCAGTGGTGGGCGATGCCGTACTGGGCGGCGCGGAAGGGTTCCCAGCCCAGGAGGGAGTCGAAGTAGTCGAGGAAGGAGGCGGGTGAGGTGCGGGGCTGGCCGAGCCAGAAGGAGGGTTCGACCAGGGCTCGGACGCCGGCGGCGTGCATGGCTTCGTAGTCGTCGGTGGTCCGTGACGTCATGTGGATGTGGGGGTCGAAGATGCGCATCAGGACTCCTTGCCGGACGGGGTGCCGGGGTGGGGTGACGGCGCCGAAGCGGTGGGCGCGTCGCTCCCGGGCTCGGTCAGGGCCAGGACACGGTGCAGGTCGTCGGGCACGGGACGGCCCGCGGCGGAGCGTTCGTCGGCGTAGTCGCCCAGCATGCGGGCCAGTTCGGCGTCGGCGCGGGCGCGGTGGGGCAGGTCGGCCACCGCATCGATGGGGACACCGGTGAACAGGCACTTAAGAACCGCGTGCCGCCAGTTGTGGGCGTCCAGGTGCCGGGCGGCATACGGCCCGACGGCTGCGGCGACGAGGCGGGTGTCGTTGGTGCGCAGCGCGTCCTCGACGATCGGCAGGGCGTCGGGGCCCGGCATGAGGTGGGGCAACGCGTACAGGACGGCGCGACGTTCGGCGGCCGTGCCCTGGCGGTAGACGCGACCGAGGGCGTCGGCGTCTGCCCGGGCGGCGTGCAGGAGGAGTATGCGTGCGGTGTCGGCGTGCTCGGGTCCACAGCGGCGGCCCGCCTCGGCGATCCTCAACTCCCAGGCGGAGATGGGCCCGTGTGTGCCCGGGTGAGCGGCCGCCTCGTCCAGGGCCCGGTCCAGCCAGGCGCGGGCGGCGGAGTCCAGCTGTGAGTTCAGACGGGCCCGCAGGGCGGAGACGGGTTCCACCGCACTGGTGGAGGAAGGAGCGGAGGGAGTATCGGAGGAAGCGGCTGATGCGTCGGGGAAGTGGGTCACGGGGTTCTCCCTTCGGAGGCGACGGGCTCCTCGCCGGGGATCGGGGTCTCGTCGGGGGCTTGGGACGGTCTCGCAGCGGCGGAGGCGTGGTGCAGGAACGGGAGCGACCGCTCAGCGAACTGAGGACCCGCGTGGGAGTGGCGGGGCAGTTCGACGACGATCAGGCCCTGATAGCGGGTGGCGGCCAGGGCTTCCAGTACGGGCGGGAAGTCGATCTCTCCGTCGCCGAAAGGGAGGTGTTCGTGGATGCCGCGGCGCATGTCCTCGATCTGGACATGGCGCAGCCAGGGTGCGGCGGCGCGGACGCACTCGGCGGGTGACAGGGGTTCGAGGCACTGGCAGTGGCCGATGTCGAGGGTCAGGCTAAGGACGTCCGGACTGCCGAGAGTTCGGCGCAGACGATGGAAGTCGTCGAGTGTGGCGAGGAGGTGGCCCGGTTCGGGTTCGATGGCGAGCGGGATTCCGGCGGTGGTGGCGGCGTCGAGGACCGGAGCGAGTGTCTCGGCGAGGCGCTTCCAGGCGGTGTCCTCGTCCGTGCCCTCGGGGGTGATGCCGCTGAAGCAGTGCACGGCGTGGGCGCCGAGGTCGGTCGCGACGTGGACGGCCCGGATGAGCAGGTCGACGCGTCGGGCACGTTGCTCCGGATCCGGATCCAGCAGCGACGGACCGTGCTTGTGCCTCGGGTCGAGTACATAGCGGGCGCCGGTCTCGACGGTGACGCCCAGACCGAGCGCGTCCAGCCTCCGCGCCACGCGACGGGTGCGGGCCGCGAGGTCCGGTGCGAGCGGGTCGAGATGCATGTGGTCGAGGGTCAGGCCCACGCCGTCGTAGCCGAGGTCGGCGAGCAGGGAGAGGGCGTCGTCGAGGCGGAGGTCGGTGAGGCCGTTGGTGCCGTAGCCGTAGCGGAGGGGGTGACGATTCGGCTGTGGCAGCGGCTGGGTGCGGGGGCGGTGGGCCGGCTGGGCGCTCATGTCACGCTCACCTTCCGGGCGAACTTGCGGGCGGCCGGGGCGAGGGCGGCGGTCACCAGGGCCGTGGTGAGGGCGCCCGAGCGGGCGGAGAGCGCGGCCTGGAGCGGGATCATGGCTCGGATGCCGCCGCCAACGGCTCGTTGGGTGAGCGGGGGTGACGGGTTGAGGGCGGCGTGGAAGAGGGGGCGGGCGGAGGTCGCGGCGTAGGCGGCGGCGAGCGCGGTGCGCAGGGCGGCTTCCGCGGTGGCGCGCGAGGAGCGTGACCCGGGGCCGCGGACGGGTCCCGAGCCGAAGCCGGGACTCTCGACGCAGCCACCCCGTCCTGGGCCCACGTCGTCGGCGCGGGCCCGAGGGCCTTGCGTCATCCTCCACGTCAGTGCCGTGGTGATGGCGAGTGCGGTCAACGGGGCCACGGAGGTGCCTCCCTGGGTCTCGTGGCGGGAGACCGTGGTGGTGGCCAGGGTGTGGGTGCCGAGCGTCAGAGCGGAGGGCAGGGCCCCACGGATGTCACCGCTGGTCGCCGCCGCGCCGAGGAGGAGGTCCAGGGCGCGGGCGGTGGCCATCGCCGCGGGGCCCGCGGCCGTGCGTTTGAGGACCAGGTCGTACGACCAGACGGTGGCCGCCAGTGCCCCCGCCACCGCGAACGGCCGGCGTCCCGCGCGGGCTGCCAGGGTCAGGCCCGCTGCGGTCAGGCCCCCGGCCGCCGCCAGTGCGGCCGCGGGCCGGATGCGGCCTGAGGGCAAGGGGCGGTGCGGACGGTCGATGGCGTCCTCGGTGCGGTCGGCCCAGTCGTTCAGGGCCATGCCCGCCTCGTACAGGCAGAGGGAGGACCCTATGGCGAGCAGCGTGCGCGGGGTCGGGCGTGCTCCGGCCGCGGCGGCGCCCGCGAGCGCGTCGCCGGGGACGGTGAACAGGGCGGGGAGACGGAGCAGTTCGGCCCAGGGGTTCGGCCTCATCGCCCCTCCCCCGGCAGACCCCGCGGCTCCGAGGGCGCCGGCGCCCGTAGCCGTTCCGCGAACCGCGCCAGTTGCGCGTACTGCTCCCCCAGGGCTGCGGGACCGTCGCCCAGCGGGTCCTTGAAGTAGAAGCCCAGTTCGCCGAGCGGGCCCGAGAGTCCCGCCTCGTGAGCCCGGGCCAGCAGGCGGGCCAGGTCCAGGACCAGAGGAGCGGCGAGGGCGGAGTCGCAGCCCTGCCAGGTGGTCTGGAGGATCATGCGCGTGCCGAGGAAGCCGTCGAAGGCGATGTGGTCCCAGGCGGTCTTCCAGTCGCCGAGCGCCGGTACGTCGTCGATGTGGACGTCGCCCTCGGGGACCGTGTCGAGGGTGTCGGCGAGGACGCGTTCCTTGCCCGCGTTCTTCGCCGCCGCGGCCGCCGGGTCCGACAGGGCCGCGCCGTCACCGCCGCCCAGCAGGTTCGTACCGGACCAGGCGCGGACCGACAGCGCGCGCTGCGTGAACATCGGGCCGAGGACCGACCGCAGCAGGGTCTGGCCGGTCTTGCCGTCGCGGCCGGCGAAGGGCAGGCCGCGGGAGACCGCCAGGTCCTGAAGGGCCGGGTGGTGCAGGCCTGTCGAGGGTGTGAAGTTCACATACGGACAGCCGGCCCGTAGGGCAGCCGCGGCGTAGAGCGAGCTCGCGGGGAGTTCGGACCCGGTGGGGGCCGGTTCCGTGGAGGCCACGTTCACCACCACCGCCCGCGCGAGACGGTGACGGTGCAGGAAGTCCCGCAGGTCCGCCGTGAACGTCTCGATGAGGCCGGTGGAGTCCCGAGTGTCGCCCGGTGCGGGACCGCCCGGGCGGATCTCCCGGTCGGCGGCGGCGAGTTCGGCCGCCACGGCAGACGGGAGACTGTGCGGCAGGACGCCTCCGGCGGCCAGGGCCTCCGCACGCTTGGGCAGCGGACAGTCCACGGTGTCGTGGCCGCCGAAGACGAGGGACGACAACGCCGGCAGGCCGGCGCCGTGGAAGAGGTCGGTCTCGGTGACCATGCCCGTCGGGGGATGCAGGCCCGCGGTCATGGCCGCGCAGCCCGCGACGACGGTGGTGGCGACGGAGCCGCGCGCTCCGATCAGCCACACGCCCACCCGGGGCTGGGAAGGGGACGGGTCGGCGGACATGGGCAGCCTCCTTTTCGTACGCGAGTCAAACAAGCCGTACAGGAACCAGGACCGGCGGGACAAGAACCAGAAGGACGACGAGGAAAGACGGCGGGCGGGAGTCCGGCGTCCCCCGCCCGCCGTCGCTCAGTCACCCGGCGGAGCCGAAGTCCTCGACGCCTTCCCGGGCAGTTCCTTGATCCGGATGTCGCGGAAGGACACCTGGTCGTCGGCCCCGTGGTTCTGGATGCCGACATGGCCGTCGCGCAGGCTCCGCGCCGGATCGGTGTTGGTGAAATCGTTGATCTTCACTCCGTTGAGATAGACGCGGAGCCGTTCGCCCTCCACGCGGATCTCGTACGTGTTCCACTCCCCCGCCGGATTCAGCGCACGGTCGCGCTTGCCTATGTCGGCGGACTGGAAGCTGTAGACGGATCCGGTCGTGCGGTCGGGTGCGTCCGTGGCGTCGATCTGGATCTCGTACCCCTTGGCGACGGCCGACCAGGGGTCGTCGGAGGCCGGGAAGCCCACGAAGACACCGGAGTTGTCGTCGCCCGCCGTCTTCCAGTCGAGCTTCAGCGAGTACGAGCCGAACGCGGTCGCCGCGTACCAGAGCATGCCCATGCCGCCGGACGACGTGAGCGTGCCGTCGTCCGAGAGCGTGAACGAACCCGGGCCCGCCTGCTTCCAGCGCGACAGCGACTCGGCAGTCCCGTCGAAGAGGGGCGCATACCCGTTCTCCGGACGGCAGTCGGCCTGCGCCGCGCCGATGGTCCAGCGGATCCCGCCCAGCAGGTGCTGCCGGAAGGCGGGGTCGGCGTACGACTCCTTGGTGTGGCCGCCTCCGGTGTAGAAGGCGCGGCCACCCTGGTAGTTCTGGCACCAGGCGATCGGATGATCGCCACTCATCGTGCCGCCGCTGTACGACGACTCGTCGAGCGAGGCCAGGACATGTGCCCGGTCCCGTGGATTGGAGCGGTAGTTGTACCACTCGTCCGTGCGGTCCCAGGCCTTACCCAGATGCGCGGTCGCCGGATGCGCACGGTCCTCGACGTCCACCCTCGCCGGCTGAATGGCGGGATGCGACTGGAAGTACGCGCCCGCCAGGCCGCCGTAGAAGGCCCAGTCGTACTCGGTGTCGGCGGCGGCGTGGATGCCCACATAGCCTCCACCGCTCCGGATGTAGCCCTCGAAGGCGCGCTGTTGGGCATCGCTCAGCACATCGCCCGTGGTGGAGAGGAACAGCACGGCGTCGTAGCGGGCCAGGTTCCGCGAGGTGAATGCCGCTGCGTCCTCGGTCGCGTCCACCGCGAATCCGTGGGCGGCGCCGAGGTCCCGTACGGCGTTGATCCCGTCGGGGATGGAATCGTGCCGGAACCCGGCGGTCTTGGAGAAGACCAGGACCCGGTCCCGCTCACTGGGTCCTCCCTTCGACTCAGCCCCCTTCGACGCTGCGGGCCCCGACACACACCCGATGAGCAGGGCGGCACCCATCAGCGCGGTCACCGTTCTGCCTGTCGCTCGCATGGCAGCACACACCCCCCTCAGCCTGTCGTGAAGGTGAAGTCGTCCACCTCGTACAGGGCGCCGGTACCCCGCCCCTTGAAGACGAGGTAGAGCGTGGTCGTCCCGCGCGGTGCGCCCGCCAGGGACGCGCTGACGTCCTGGTAGTTCTCCCAGCCGCCGGTCACCGGGACGGTCGCGGTGCCGAGGAGGCGCCCCTTGGGCGAGCCCGCGCGGACCTCCAGCTTTCCGCCGGCGCCGCCGGAGGCGACCCGTGCCGTGATCTTCGTGGCGTTGCGCAGGACGTAGGGCTCGAAGGAGATCCAGTCGCCGCTGTTGATGTCGCCGACGGTCTTGGCGCCGTGCGCGGTGGTACGAGACTGCACCTTGGCTCCCGAGGCCTTCCCGAAGTGCTCGGCCTGCCGGTGCCTGGGCTGCGCGACGGCCTGGTCGTGACTGGTGAGTGCCTCCTGGCCGCCGCCACCGCCGTCGGTGTACTCCGCGTCGATGACGCCGAAGATGTTCGCGTCCTCGTCATGGCCGCCGTCGGCGCTGGTCTGGAGGGTGCCGGAGCAGCCGTTCGCCGAGGTCACCGGGTGGCCATGGCTGTCGTGGCCGAGGACGAACGTGACCTTGACGCGGGCGCAGTCGATCGTCCCGTCCTCCGGGTCGGTGACCTGGACCTTGAACGGCACGGCGTCCCCGAAGCTGAACAACTGCCCGTCGCCCGGCAGTTCCAGGGTGACCTTCGGTGCCGTGTTGCCCACGACGATCCGCACGCTCGCGCTGCCGGTCCGGCCGCTCGAGTCCTTGACCGTCAGCGTCGCCGTGTAGGTCCCGTTCTTCTTGTACGTGTACGTGGGGTTCGCCGACGTCGACTTGCCGCCGTCGCCGAAGTCCCAGCTGTAGGTGAGGGCGTCGCCGTCGGCGTCACTGGTGCCGGCGGAGGAGAACCGCACCCTCAGCGCCGCCTGGCCCGATGTACGGTCGGCCGCGGCCTGCGCGACGGGTGAGTGGCCGTCGGTGGCGTTCTCGATCCGGTACAGAGCCGAGTGCTCGTCCCCGCCGAACCATGAGATGCCGTAGTCGAGGACGTACAGCGCGCCGTCCGGGCCGAAGGTCATGTCCATCACCTGGGTGCCGGACCAGGGGATGTCGTTGATGGACTGCACGGTGCCGTCGGCGTCCGAGGTGATCCGCTTGATCCAGCGGCGGCCGAACTCCCCGGCGAAGAAGTCCCCGTCGTACGCCTCGGGGAACTTGACCGGCGAGTCGAGGCCGGCGTCGTAGTGGTAGACCGGGCCGCCCATCGGGGACTCGGAGCCGTCGCCGAACTCCGGTACGGACGCCCCGTTGTAGGGAATCCAGGCGGGCTGCGCGGGAGGCAGGTCGGTCAGGCCGGTGTTGTTCGGCGAGGTGTTCTTGGGGGCGTCGCAGTCGAAGGCCTCGCCCGATGTGCCGGTGGCGAAGTCGTAGTCCTTGTACGCGTCGTTCTTGCCCGTGCAGTACGGCCAGCCGAAGTTCCCGGGCTTGGTGATACGGGCGAACTCGACCTGGCCGGCGGGGCCGCGCGCGGGGTCGGCGGCGCCGGCGTCCGGGCCGTACTCACCCACGTACAGGATGCCGGTCTTCTTGTCGACGCTGAAGCGGAACGGGTTGCGCAGGCCCATCGCGTAGATCTCGGGGCGGGTCTTGTCCGTTCCGGGCGCGAAGAGGTTGCCGTCGGGTATGGAGTACGAGCCGTCGGCGTTCACCTTGACGCGGAGGATCTTGCCGCGCAGGTCGTTGGTGTTGCCGGCCGTCCGCTGGGCGTCGAAGGCGGGGTTGCGGTTCGCGCGCTCGTCGATGGGGGTGAAGCCGTCCGACTGGAACGGGTTGGAGTCGTCACCGGTCGACAGGTAGAGGTTTCCGGCCGCGTCGAAGTCGATGTCGCCGCCGACGTGGCAGCAGATGCCGCGTGACGCCGGGACGTCGAGGATCTTCTTCTCGCTGGCGGTGTCGAGGGTGCCGTCCGTCTTCAGGACGAAGCGCGAGAGCCGGTTGACGCCGTCGAAGGGCGCGAAGTCGGCGGCGGTGCCCGTCTCGGGTGCGTCACCCGCCGGGGTGTCCAGCGGCGGGGCGTAGTAGAGGTAGATGAAGCGGTTGTCGGCGAAGCCGGGGTCGACGCCGATGCCCTGCAGCCCCTCCTCGTCGTGCGAGTAGACGTCGAGTTTGCCCGCGAGCTTCGTGGTGCCGGCCGCGTCGGTCAGGCGGAGTTCGCCGTCGCGCGAGGTGTGCAGGACCGAGCGGTCCGGGAGGACGGCCAGCGACATGGGCTCGCCGACCTCGGGTTCGCCCTTGGCGAGGGTGACCTGCTGGAAGTCCTCGGCCGCCGCGGCGGCGGCCGAAGGCGCGGCGGGTGCGGCCGGTGCGCCGCCGGGCTCGGCG
>NZ_VCHX02000116.1 GCF_005768555.2 Streptomyces sporangiiformans | reverse complement strand
GGCCCCGCGCCCACAAGGGGCGCGGGGCCGCGGTGCGGCGAGGAGATCAGCCGCCGTTCACGTTGAGGGCGATGCGGTCACCGATCTCCTTGTCGATGTTGCGCCAGTACTGGAGCGCGCGGTCCTGGACGGGGCGGCTCACCCCGTTCTTCAGGTGCCCGCTGACGTTCGAGACGAGCCGGTCGCGGGCCGCGTCGTCGAGGACCTGGCGGACCATCGTGCCCGGCTGGCCGAAATCGTCGTCCTCGCGGTGCAGCCGATACGCCTCACGGACCATCTCGCCCGCCGTCTGCCAGCCGGCGATGTCGCCGAACTGCTCGACGGCCGCGGCGGGGCCGCCGTACGAGTTCGGCGCGTACACCGCGCCGGTCCTGGCGGCCTCGTAGCGCATCGGGCCGTCCTTGGCGTACGAGTTGACCGCCGAGCGCGGCCGGTTCGGCGGCAGCTGGGCGTAGTTGGGGCCGATCCGGTAGCGGTGCGTGTCCGGGTACGAGAAGAGCCGGCCGAGGAGCATCTTGTCCGGGGACGGGCCGATGCCCGGCACCATGTTGGACGGCTCGAAGGCGGCCTGCTCGATGTGGATGAAGTAGTCCTCCGGGTTCTCGTTGAGCGTCATCCGGCCGACCTCGATCAGTGGGTAGTCGCCGTGCGGCCACACCTTGGTCAGGTCGAACGGGTTGAAGCGGTAGTCCGGGGCGTCCTCGAACGGCATCACCTGGACGTGCATGGTCCACGACGGGTGGTCCCCGCGCTCGATCGCCTGGAACAGATCCCGGCGGTGAAGATCGGCGTCCGCGCCCGCGAGGTGGTCGGCCTCGGCCTGGGGAAGGAAGTCGATGCCCTGGTCCGTCTTGATGTGGTACTTGACCCAGAACTTCTCCCCGCCGCCGTTGATCCACATGTACGTGTGGGACGAGTAGCCGTTCATGTGGCGGTAGGTCTTCGGGATGCCCCGGTCGCCCATCAGCCACGTCACCATGTGCGCGGACTCGGGGGACAGGGTCCAGAAGTCCCACTGCATGTTGTTGTCGCGCAGCCCGTTGTCGGGCCGGCGCTTCTGCGAGCGGATGAAGTCCTGGAACTTCTGCGGGTCACGGACGAAGAAGATCGGCGTGTTGTTGCCGACGAGATCGTAGTTCCCGTGCTCCGTGTAGAACTTCAGCGCGAAGCCGCGGGGATCGCGCCAGGTGTCGGGGGAGCCCAGCTCACCCGCGACGGTCGAGAAGCGCGCCAGCATCTCCGTGCGCTTCCCGGGCTGGAAGAGGTCGGCCTTGGTGAACTGGCTGACGTCGTTGGTGACTTCGAAGGTGCCGTACGCGCCACTGCCCTTGGCGTGGACCACCCGCTCGGGGACCCGTTCGCGGTTGAACTGGGCCATCTTCTCGATGAGGTAGTGGTCCTGGAGCAGGATCGGACCATTGGAGCCGACGGTCAGTGAGTGTTCGTCGCTCTCCACCGGGATCCCGGCGTTGTTCGTGGTGTACGGGACCGAATGCGGTGCCTTGGTCACGAGCGTCCTCCCATCATGACGAGGGTGGGGTCAGGTCGCTTCGCTCACCTCAGCAAGTCAACTCCGTCGAAGCCACGTGGGCAACATTGGACAGAGTCTAATTTCGGTTCAATTCCGAGAGCAGTCGCGCGGTCACCCTCGGTTCAGCTCGAACCACACCACCTTCCCCGTACTCAGCCGGGTCGCACCCCACCGCCTGGCCATCTTGTTCACCAGGTAGAGCCCGCGCCCGCCCTCGTCCGTGGCGCGTGCCTGCCGCAGCCGTGGCAGCTGCGGCACATCGTCGCCGACCTCGCAGCGCAGTACGTCGGTCCGCAGCAGGCGCAGCGTGACGGGCCGTGACGTATAGCGCACGGCGTTGGTCACGACCTCGCTGACGAGCAGCTCCACGGAGTCGCTCAGCTCCTCCAGACCCCAGCGGGACAGCGCGCGGCGCGCCAGCCGCCGGGCCCGGCCCGGAGCCGCGTCCTCGGGGTCCAGATGCCAGTACGCGACGTCGCTCGGCGCGATGCCGTCGAAGCGGGCCGCGAGAAGCGCGATGTCGTCGTCCCGGTCGCCCGGACCGAGCATGTCGAGCACCTCGTCGCACAGCGCCTCCAGAGGCGGCGGATGGTCCGCACCGGTCAACTGCGCGGTGGCGGCGAGCTTTTCCCGCAGCTGTTCTATTCCGGTCCACACGTCCCGCAGCCGTGACTCGACCAGACCGTCCGTGTAGAGAAGCAGCGTGGCCCCGGCGGGCGCGTCCAGCTCGACCGCCTCGAAGTCCACCCCGCCCACGCCGATGGGGGCGCCCGGCGGCACCCGCAGCACCTCGGCCCGGCCGCCCAGGTGCAGCAGGACCGGCGGGGGATGGCCGGCGTTGGCGATGGTGATCCGGTGGGCGACCGGGTCGTACACCGCGTACAGACAGGTCGCCATGCGGTCGGTGCCCAGGCGCTGGGCCTGCTCGTCGAGGTGGTGCAGCACCTCCTGCGGCGGCAGGTCGAGCCCGGCGAGGGTCTGCGCGGTCGTGCGCAGCTGGCCCATGATGGCCGCCGAGGTCATGGAGTGACCCATCACATCGCCCACGACCAGGGCGACCCGGCTGCCGGGCAGCGGAATCGCGTCGTACCAGTCGCCGCCGACCCGGGCCGTCTCGGCCGCCGGGAGGTAGCGCGAGGCGAGCCGCACACCCGTGGGGCGTGGCAGCGTCTCGGGCAGCATGGTGCGCTGCAGCTCGTCGGCGATGTATGCCTCTCGGCCGTACAGCACCGCCTTGTCGATGCCGAGCGCGCTGTGTGTGGCGAGCTGGGCCGCGACGAGGAGGTCGTCGCTCTCGAAGGCCTCCCGGTCGGGGCGGCGCAGGAAGAGCGCCGCGCCGATCACGCGCCTGCGGCCGCGCAGCGGGGCGAGGATCGCACGCTGACCGCCCGGCACCGTCAGTTCCTCGCCGATCAGCTCGGGCAGCGCGGCACGCGCCGCGGGCGCGTCCGCGAAGACGGGACGCACCCCGCGCAGCACCTCGTTGAGCGCGCCGCCGGGCCGCACCTGGCACAGCTCGGCGGTGACGCCGATATCCGGCTCGGGCTGGAGCGAGGGCAGCAGGAAACCATCGGTGTCCCGGTCCTCCGGGATCCGGTCCGTACGCCGCAGCCGCAGCACGACGGGTCCGGTGGGCCGCTCGTCGCCGACCGGCAGCGGATCGCGCAGATAGACCAGGATCGCGTCCGAGAAGGTCGGCACGGTGGCCCGGCACAGACCCATCACGATCTCGTCGAGATCGATGCCGCGCGCGATGCGCCGGGTCGCGGCCCCCACGAATCGCAGCCGGTCGCCGTCACGCCGCATGGGCATGGGCCCGGCGGGCGCCGTGCCCTGCCCGGTACGGCGGTCCGGGCCGGACGGCGGCCCGGCGGGCGGCTCAGCGCCCGACTGCGGCTGCACAGGAATGCTCTCCGGCGCGGGGCGCGGCCGGTGCGGATCCGGTTCGGCGGCCGACGGCTGGGAGTGCTCGGGGCCCGCGGGTACGGGCGTACCGGCCGGTCCATGACCGTCGGAGGGCGCGGGGGTGCCGTGGCTGCCCGCCGGGGTGCCGGTGGCGGCGGAGCGGGCTTCGGCGGGAGCGGGGGAGCCCAGGGGGCCCTGTGCTGGTAACGGGGCGGAGCCCAGCGGCGGCTCCGGAGTACGCAGAAGCGCCCCGCGGGGGTCCGCGGGGGCGGTGGGCCGGGCAGCGCTTGGCTGGCGGCGCTCGTGGGAGGTGGGGTGCTCCGTCACGCGTGTCGAATCCATCCGTCCGGGGCTGCGCGCCGTGCGTGCGGTTCGTCCCGCAGAGAACCCGATACCCGGAATACGTGTCCCAGGAACGGAATTCTCGCGTGGTCAGACAGCCTCTCAGGGCCGGCCCCGGTCGACGCCGACGGGGACAGCCCGTTGCGCTGCCTCCGGTCCCTACGGCCGCCGTAGTCCTCGTACCCCTCGCTCACGTCCTGCCGCCCCTCGGTGACGTTCGGTCAAGCCCAGCGCATGCCGCGGGAGTTGTTGCTGTTGCGCTCCCGCCCGCCACCCGGCCACCACCCCTCAACGACGGCGCTGCGCGCCGACTGTGATTACGTTGCGGAGGACGATCCTACGGTTGTACCACGGGCGCGCAACCAGGGTCTCATGTGGACACGTGCGCGATCGTACGGTCCCAGTCGTCCGGGAGTGCGGGTACGGACCAGGCCGGATCCGGGCGCCAGCGCTCCCAGCCGTCCGAGAACGGCGGGCCCCAGGCCCGGATCACCTCCACCGCGGACCGCCCCGCTTCCCTTACCCGTGTGGCCAGTTGCACATCCATCAGACCATCCCGTTGAGCTTGCGCGAACTCGTCCTCGTCGCGCCAGCCCCAAGTTCGGTCCGGATACACGGAGATGTCCAGGAAGTGGTCCTCGGAGTCGACTCCGCCGGCCCATCTGACCATCGGTTCTTCCAAGTTGACGTACCAGTTCTTGAACTGCCAGCCGGGCTCCCAGAACAGCCACACCGACCACGGCTCACCGGGCCGGGCCAGCTTCAGCACGCCCGTGCCGAACCAGCGGTCGCGCTGCACCGTACGTAGCTTGGTATAGCGGGACTCCAGCGGCTCCACATGGACGGGGGTGCCGTCGGCGAGCACCGGCTTCACACACTCGGTGCCGGGCGCCATCCACACGGCGAGGAGCTCGTCGTCGTCCCGCACGACGGTCACGGGACGGCAGATGTGGACGTGCTCGCCGCCGTTCTCCCGGTACCGCCACAGGATCTGACTCCCGGGGGTCCAGAAGTCCGCCGCTCCGCCCGCTTCCACGTCTGTCACCGCTCCACCCTCTGCCATGACCAGATATTAGGTGTCCACGGCATACGACGCTGCGGCGCGCGTCACGGTTCGCGCCGGGCGCCCGATCCTGTTACGGGCGCGTCATCCGCAGGACATCCAGCGCCTCGTCCAGTTGCCCGAGGGTGAGGTCGCCCCGGTCGACGTACCCGGACTCCAGGACGACCTGGCGGATCGTCTTCCGCTCCGCCAGTGCCTTTTTGGCCACCTTCGCGGCCTCCTCGTACCCGATGTACTTGTTGAGTGGTGTCACCACGGACGGTGACGACTCGGCGTACTCACGGGCCCGTTCGCGGTTCGCGGTGATCCCGTCGACGGTCCGGTCGGCGAGCAGCCGCGAGACGCTCGCGAGGAGGCGTACGGACTCCAGGATGTTCTTCGCGATGACCGGAAGCATCACATTGAGCTCGAAGTTCCCGGCCGCGCCCGCCGCCGCGACGGTGGCGTCGTTTCCGGTCACCTGGGCGGCGACCATGAGGACGGCCTCGGGAATGACCGGATTCACCTTGCCCGGCATGATCGACGAGCCGGGCTGGAGGTCGGGCAGGTTGATCTCGGCGAGCCCGGTGCGGGGGCCCGAGGCCATCCACCGCAGATCGTTCGCGATCTTGGTCAGCCCGACCGCGATCGTGCGCAGCTGCCCGCTCGTCTCGACGATCCCGTCCCGCGCCCCCTGCGCCTCGAAGTGGTTGCGCGCCTCGGTGAGCGGGAGCCCGGTGGTCCGGGCCACCTCGGCGATCACGGCGGCGGAGAAACCGGGCGGGGTGTTGATGCCGGTGCCTACGGCCGTTCCGCCCAGCGGCAGTTCGGCCAGCCGGGGCAGTGTGGCGCTGAGCCGCTCGATGCCGTAGCGCACCTGCGCCGCGTATCCGCCGAACTCCTGGCCCAACGTCACGGGTGTCGCGTCCATGAGATGCGTACGCCCGGACTTCACGACGTCGGCGAACTCCTCGGCCTTGCGCTCCAGGGACGTGGCCAGATGCTCCAGGGCGGGCACGAGGTCGCGTGTGACGGCGGCCGTGGCCGCGATGTGGATGGACGAGGGGAAGACGTCGTTGGACGACTGGGACGCGTTCACATGGTCATTGGGGTGTACGTCCCTGCCGAGCCGCTCCGTCGCGAGCGTGGCGACGACCTCGTTGGTGTTCATGTTGGAGGAGGTGCCGGAGCCGGTCTGGAACACGTCGACGGGGAAGTGCGCGTCCCACCGGCCCCGCGCGACCTCTTCCGCCGCTTCCTGAATCGCCTCGGCGACGTCCTTGTCGAGCACCCCGAGCCGTGCGTTGATCTTGGCTGCGGCGCCCTTGATGCGGGCGAGGGCCTCGATGTGGGCGCGTTCGATGCGCTGCCCCGAGACGGGGAAGTTCTCCACCGCCCGCTGGGTCTGCGCCCGCCACTTGGCGTCCGCCGGGACCCGGACCTCTCCCATGGAGTCGTGCTCGATCCGGTAGTCCCCGGTCGCGTTCTCTTCGGTCATGCGCCGATCACCTCCAGCTCTGACAGCACGCGAGGCGTTGATGGTGTTCCCGACGGGCTCCGATGCCCCCCACTCGGCGGAGCCGTGGTGCCTCATCGCGTCGCTGCCCCGATGGATTCTCGGGCGACTTCGCTGCCGGTCGCGGTCGTCAGCCGTCCGCCGAGGCGTTGCCACTCAGCCCGTCCGGCGTTTGAGGACGAGGCCGTAAGGCCGACAGGGGGGTCTGCGGGCGCAGCCCCAGGGATGGGACGGGTAGGGGCGGCGGGGGCGAGACCCCTCCCCGCCGCCCCGAAACGCACTACGCCAGCCCCGGCCCCCGTACCGGAATCGACGTGAACGTGGGCGCGGGCGCGGGGTCCTTGAAGAAGTCGTTGCCCTTGTCGTCGACCACGACGAAGGCCGGGAAGTCCTCGACCTCGATCTTCCAGACGGCCTCCATGCCGAGCTCCTCGTACTCGACGACCTCGACCTTCTTGATGCAGTCCTGGGCGAGCCGGGCGGCCGGCCCGCCGATGGAGCCGAGATAGAAGCCGCCGTGGGCGTCACAGGCGTCCGTGACCTGCTTGCTGCGGTTGCCCTTGGCCAGCATGACCTTGGAGCCGCCCGCCGCCTGGAACTGCTCCACGTAGGAGTCCATCCGCCCGGCCGTCGTCGGACCGAACGAACCGGACGCGTACCCCTCGGGAGTCTTCGCCGGGCCGGCGTAGTACACCGGGTGGTCCTTCAGGTACTGCGGCATCTCCTCACCCGCGTCCAGCCGCTCCTTGATCTTGGCGTGCGCGATGTCGCGCGCCACGACCAGCGGACCGGACAGGGACAGCCGGGTCTTGACCGGGTACTTCGTCAGCTCGGCGAGGATGTCGTCCATCGGCTGGTTGAGGTCGATGCGTACGACGTCCCCGTCCTGCTCCAGGTGCTCGTCCGTCGTCTCCGGCAGGAACCGCGCCGGGTCCGTCTCCAGCTGCTCCAGGAAGACGCCCTCCGCCGTGATCTTCGCCACCGCCTGGCGGTCGGCCGAGCAGGAGACGGCGATCGCCACCGGGCAGGACGCGCCGTGCCGCGGGAGGCGGACCACACGCACGTCATGGCAGAAGTACTTGCCGCCGAACTGCGCGCCGATCCCGATCTTCTGCGTCAGCTCGAAGACCTTCTGCTCCAGGTCCTTGTCCCGGAAGCCGTGGCCCAGCGCGGAGCCCTCGGCCGGGACCTCGTCCAGGTAGTGCGCGGACGCGTACTTCGCGGTCTTCAGGGCGTATTCCGCGCTCGTACCGCCGACGACGATCGCCAGGTGGTACGGCGGACAGGCGGCCGTACCCAGCGAACGGATCTTCTCCTCGAGGAACTTCATCATCGAAGCCTCGTTGAGGACCGCCTTCGTCTCCTGGTAGAGGAACGACTTGTTGGCCGAGCCGCCGCCCTTGGCCATGAACAGGAACTTGTACGCGCCGCCGTCCGTCGCGTACAGCTCGATCTGCGCCGGGAGGTTGGAACCGGTGTTCTTCTCCTCCCACATGGTCAGCGGAGCCATCTGCGAGTAGCGCAGGTTCAGGTTCTTGTAGGCGTCGTAGATGCCGCGCGAGAGGGAGGCCTCGTCGCCGCCCTCGGTGAGCACGTTCTGCCCGCGCTTGCCCATCACGATCGCCGTGCCGGTGTCCTGGCACATGGGCAGCACGCCCGCGGCGGCGATGTTCGCGTTCTTCAGGAGGTCGAGCGCCACGAACTTGTCGTTCGACGAGGCCTCGGGGTCGTCGATGATGCGGCGCAGCTGCGCGAGATGGGCCGGGCGCAGGTAGTGCTGGATGTCGTGGATGGCCTCCTCGGCGAGCTTGCGCAGCGCCTCCGGCTCGACCTTGAGGAACGTGCGCCCGTCGGCCTCGAAGGTGGAGACACCCTCGGAGGTCACCAACCGGTACGGGGTGGTGTCCTCTCCCTGGGGGAGCAGATCGGTGTACGCGAACTCAGGCATCTCGCCCATTCCTCACTCGACAGATGGCAGCTGGCCTCCGTTGGCAGCGCCCACCAGCGTAGAACCTGGCCGCTCGGCGGGGCTTGTGAGGTAAGGCTCAGTTCCAGTGCCTGGGCGAATCTTCGGTGGGTTTTCCGAGGGCACGTCAAGGGGTAGTCGCGATCTATCGCGTTTGGGTACGCTGTGGCCGTGGACCTTCAGAAGCGCCCCACGGGCGATGGGGAAAAGCCCGACCGGCAGCCCGCGACCACCGACCGGAAGCCCGTGGCGGCTACCGAGCTGCGTTGCTCCGACGCGGACCGCGACCGCACCGCCGACATCCTGCGCGACGCCCTCGCCGAGGGCCGCATCACCGCGGAGGAGCACGCCGAGCGCGTCGAGGGGGTCTTCCGTGCCAAGACCGTCGGCGAGCTGGAGCCACTCGTTCGCGACCTGCCCGGCGCACATGGGGCCGGCGGCACGCGGGCGTACGAGCCGGCGCCGAACCACCCCGCCCCGGGGGCGGTCCCCCCGGTGGCCGACGAGAACGTGGCGGCGGTCTTCAGTTCGGCGGTACGCAAGGGGCGTTGGCGAGTAGGCCGTCGCACGCACGCGTACGCGATCTTCGGCAGCGTGGAGATAGACCTCAGCGAGGCGATCTTCGAGCACCGCCAAGTCGTGATCAAGGCGGTCGCGATCTTCGGCAGCGTGGAGATCCGCGTCCCGGAGAACGTCTCGCTGCGGGGCAACGGCGCCGGGGTGCTGGGCAGTTTCGAGGTGTCCACGCTGGATTCGGGCGAGCAGGACGCGCCCGTGGTCTATGTGGACGGACTGGGCATATTGGGAAGCATCGAGGCAAAGCCCAAACGGGGCAAGATGATTGAGGATCTCCTCGACCGGATCAGCGACCGGGTGCACGGTCAGATGCGCAAACACCTCGGGCATTGACGGTTGCGAATTCGACGCGATGTGAAGGGGTTTGGTCCGGCTGGATCGGGCCGGACGCCCCCGGGAACTCCCGTGCTTCGGAACTCAGTGCATAGGCCCGCGCACAGCGGGTAGGCCTTGCGCATCGTCGCTCGCTCCCGAAGCCGTCGTCAGGAGTAGACCGTGCTGCATCCGCCGCATCAGTCCCTGCAGGTCGCTGCCGTTCCGCCCCAGGGGGTACCGGTGCGTGACAGGGATCAGGACGCCCCTTGGCACACGGAGGCTGTGTGCCGCCGCGACGAGGCCGGCCTGTTCTTCGCACCTTCCAAGGAGCCGACCGCGGCCCGCCTGTCCCGCGAGGACGCGGCGAAGCGGGTCTGCGCGCGCTGCCCCGTGATGGTCGAATGCCGCGAACACGCGCTGGTGCAACCGGAGCCGTACGGCGTATGGGGCGGGCTCACCGCCGCCGAGCGCCGTGTGGTCCTGGCCCGCCGGCGCCGCCGCGACCTCGAACTCAAGAAGGCCGCCCGCTCCGCCGCGAGCCCGATAGCCGCCGCCGGATAGCCGGCAGACGAATGGGGCGCCCCTCCGCACAAGGGGCGCCCCATTCACGTACACGGACAAAGTCTGTCTCCGGTCGGCAGTGCCGTGCCCGCTTGCCTACTTCGCGCGGTCGAAGTCGATGGTGCTGTAGGCGCGCAGCTTGCTCAGCCGGTGCTCGGAGTTGATCTGGCGCACCGTACCGGACTTGGAGCGCATGACGATCGAGTCGGTCGTGGCCGTCTCGGCGCGATAGCGCACCCCGCGCAGCAACTCGCCGTCCGTGATGCCGGTCGCCACGAAGAAGACGTTCTCACCGGAGACCAGATCGTCCGTGAACAGGACGCGGCTGAGGTCGTGGCCCGCGTCGACGGCCCGCTGCCGCTCCTCGTCGTCCTTGGGCCACAACTTGCCCTGGATGGTGCCGCCCAGGCACTTGACCGCACAGGCCGAGATGATGCCCTCCGGCGTACCGCCGATGCCCAGCAGCAGGTCGATGCCGGTTCCCTCGCGCAGGGCGAGGATCGAGCCCGCGACATCGCCGTCGGAGATCAGCTTGATGCGCGCGCCGGTCTCCCGGATCTCCTTGATGATGCCGTCGTGGCGCGGCCGGTCGAGGATGACGACCGTGACGTCCTCGGGCGTGGACCGCTTCGCCTTGGCGACCCGGCGGATGTTCACGGACACGGGCGCGTTGATGTCGACGAAGTCGGCGGCCTCGGGGCCGGTGACCAGCTTGTCCATGTAGAAGACCGCGGACGGGTCGAACATGGTGCCGCGGTCGGCGGCGGCCAGCACGGCGATCGCGTTCGTCATGCCCTTCGCGGTCAGCGTGGTGCCGTCGATCGGGTCGACGGCGATGTCGCATTCGGGGCCGGTCCCGTCGCCGACGCGCTCTCCGTTGAAGAGCATCGGGGCCTCGTCCTTCTCGCCCTCCCCGATGACGACGACGCCGTTCATCGAGACGGTGGAGACGAGGGTTCGCATGGCCCGTACGGCGGCTCCGTCCGCGCCGTTCTTGTCGCCGCGGCCGACCCAGCGGCCCGCGGCCATCGCGGCGGCTTCGGTGACCCGGACGAGTTCCAGGGCGAGGTTGCGGTCGGGGGCCTCGGACGGGACCTCGAGTTCGGACGGCAAGTGATGCTCGGTCATCGGAGGGCACCTTTCTGATACGAGACAAAACTGCGCCCGCAGACCCGTCCTTGAAGAGCGGTGGCGGGAGACGGTGGGCGACCGGAGGAGGGTTCGGGCCGACTCTATCCTCAGTCCGACAAAATGAGCAGGGGGCCCCACGGATGAGCAGACCAGTACACCTGCGACGATGGGGGCGTGGCAGGTACGAAAGGCAAGCAGACGGTCCGGGACATGGTTCTTTCCTTGGGCCTGATCGGCATCGTCGCGGGAGTCATCTACGTCTTCATTCCCCATGACGACTCGGCGCCCCCTCTCAAACGGGTGGACTACCGCGTGGAGCTCCTCACGGCACGGCGCGCGGCCCCCTATCCGGTGGCGGCGCCCGAGGGCCTGCCCAAGACGTGGAAGGCGACGTCGGTGCGGTTCCAGGGCGACGACTTCGACGCCTGGCACCTCGGCTTCCACGACCCCGACGGTGCCTACGTGGCGGTCGAGCAGTCCACCCAGAAGCCCGTCACATTCATCGAGGACGCCAGTCAGGGCGCCGAGGACACGGGCGACACGCAGCGCATCGGCGAGCAGACCTGGAAGCGGTACGAGGGCACGAAGTACGACGCCCTGGTCCTGCAGGAGAAGGGCGCGACCACCGTGGTGGCGGGTACGGCGTCCTTCGCGCAGCTGCGGAAGATGGCTGAGGCCCTGAAGGCGTCCTGAGCGGTCCGCGAAGACGTCGCACACACAGGAGGAGGGCCCCGGCGTGCTGCCGGGGCCCTCCTCCTGCGTGTATGTCCGGCCGGGCTCGGATGCCCTGTCCGGCTCAGACCGTCGAGATGACCTGGTCGGCCTCGAGGCGCGGGGAGCGCGGGAACCAGGCGTCGTCGGCAGGCTTGCCGATGTTGACCACCATCAGCGGGGTGTGGTCGTCGTCCAGGAACTCCTTCTGGACGCCCGTGAAGTCGAAGCCCGTCATGGGACCGGCGGCCAGGCCGGCGGCGCGGACACCGATGATGAAGTAGGCGGCCTGCAGTGCGGCGTTCAGGGAGGCGGCACCCTCGCGGGCCGGGCGCTCGGCGAAGAACACGTCCTTGGCCTGCGGGAAGTGCGGGAAGAGGTGCGGGAGCTCCTCGTGGAACTCGTTGTCCGCGGAGAGGATCGCGACGAGCGGGGCGGTGGCCGTCTTCGGCTGGTTGCCCTCGGCCATGTGCTGCACCAGGCGCTCACGGGCCTCGGCGGAGCGGACCAGGGTGATGCGCAGCGGGGACTGGTTGAAGGCGGTGGGGCCGTACTTGACCAGGTCGTAGATCGCCTGCACCTGCTCCTCGGTCACCGGCTCGTCGGTGAACGTGTTGGCGGTGCGGGCCTCGCGGAAGAGCAGGTCCTGGGCGGCGGGGTCAAGAACGAGGGACATGGGGAAACCTTCTCCGGGTGGTGCGGTGGGTCCGGCGGCAACGGTGGCCGGCTGGTGGTGACGACAGTAACCCCGAATATGTTTAAGCTTCAACCAAAAGTGGATGATGGTGTCCCACTTCACAACCCTTGAGGGGTCTGAGGGCTCGCGGCTCGTGGCTCGTGAGGGTTCGTGAGAGGGCGAGGCCGCCTACGCGGAGGAGTCGTCCTCGCTCTTCGCCGTCTCCGCTCCCTCCTCCTCGGCCAGCGCCGCGTCCAGCCGCTTGCGCGCCCCCTCCAGCCAGCGGCGGCACACCTTCGCCAGTTCCTCGCCGCGCTCCCAGAGAGCGAGGGACTCCTCGAGGGTCGTGCCTCCCGCCTCCAGGCGACGTACGACCTCGATCAGCTCGTCCCGCGCCTGCTCGTACCCGAGCGCCTCGTCCACTTTGCTGGTCATGAGCCCACCCTATGCATCCGCTCGAACTGTGAACTCGCCCTCGGCGACCCGCGCCCGCAGCGGCTCGTCCGCGGTGACCTCGTCCGGGGCCCGGACCACGTGGCCGTCGGCCTTCTGCAGGACCGCGTAGCCACGCTGGAGGGTCGCGGCGGGGGAGAGGGCCACCACGCGCGCGTGCGTGTGCGTCAGCTCCGACTCGGCACGGTCGAGGTGATGCCCCAGGCAGCGCCGGCCGCGGTCGAGCAGCGAGCCGATCTGCTCCTCGCGCTCGGCGACCATGCGGTGCGGGTCCTCTATCGAGGGCCTGGCCAGCGCGTGGGCGAGCCCGCGCTCCTCACGCTCGATGAAGGACAGGACGCAGCGCCGAGCCCGGTCCCGCAGGAACCGGACCCGCTCGAACTCCTCGCCGACATCCGGCACGACCTTCTTGGCGGCGTCGGTCGGTGTGGAGGCACGCAGGTCGGCCACATAGTCCAGCAGCGGGTTGTCCGGCTCATGCCCGATCGCCGACACCACCGGCGTACGACAGGACGCGACCGCCCGTACGAGCTGCTCGTCCGAGAACGGCAGCAGGTCTTCCACGCTGCCGCCGCCGCGGGCCACGATGATCACGTCCACGTCCTCGAACACGTCCAGCTCCTTCACGGCCTGGACGACCTGCGGCACCGCGTGCACCCCCTGCACGGCGACGTTGCGCACCTCGAAGCGGACGGCGGGCCAGCGGTGCCGAGCGTTCTCCAGCACGTCCCGCTCGGCCGCCGAGGCACGTCCGCAGACCAGGCCGATGAGCTGGGGCAGGAAGGGCAGCGCCTTCTTGCGCTCGGGCGCGAACAGGCCCTCGCTCGCCAGCGACTTCTTCAACTGCTCCAGGCGGGCGAGCAGTTCACCGATCCCCACCGGCTTTATCTCGGCGGCCCGCAGCGACAGCTGCCCGCGTGGCGCGTACCACTCCGGCTTCGCGTGGACGACCACGCGCGCGCCCTCGCTCACCACATCGGCCACCGCGTCGAACACCTGCCGGTAGCAGGTGACGCTCAAGGAGATGTCGTACGACGGGTCGCGCAGCGTCATGAAGACGACGCCCGCGCCGGGACGCCGCGACAGCTGGGTGATCTGCCCCTCGACCCACACGGCGCCGAGCCGGTCGATCCATCCCCCGATGAGCCGCGACACCTCGCCCACGGGCATGGGCGCGTCTGCGGACGTGTTCACAGCCATGCGCCCGAGCGTAACGGCCGGTACCGACAACGCGGACTTCCCCAGGCCGGGGCCCCGGCCCGGGCCTGGGGAGGAGCCCCGGAGAGGCGGGGTGGAGAGGCGCGGACGGCGGCGGCGATCTTCGACCGTCCGGGCGCGGCCTTACGATGGTTCGCATGACTGCTTCAACTGGCCGCCGTGTCCTGCTCGCCGCCCCCCGTGGCTATTGCGCGGGTGTGGACCGCGCCGTGATCGCCGTCGAGAAGGCCCTCGAGCAGTACGGGGCCCCGATCTATGTCCGCCACGAGATCGTCCACAACAAATACGTCGTGCAGACCCTGGAAAAGAAGGGGGCGATCTTCGTCGAGCAGACGGCGGAGGTCCCCGAGGGCGCGATCGTCATGTTCTCGGCGCACGGCGTCGCGCCCGTCGTCCATGAAGAGGCCGCCCAGGGCAAGCTCGCCACCATCGACGCCACCTGCCCGCTGGTCACCAAGGTGCACAAGGAAGCCGTCCGGTTCGCCCAGGAGGACTTCGACATCCTCCTGATCGGTCACGAGGGCCACGAGGAGGTCATCGGTACCTCCGGAGAGGCGCCCGACCACATCACGCTCGTCGACGGCCCCAAGGACGTCGCGGACGTCGAGGTCCGCGACCCGTCCAAGGTCGTCTGGCTCTCCCAGACCACCCTGTCCGTGGACGAGACCATGGAGACGGTCGACGCCTTGAAGGAGAAGTTCCCGCAGCTCATCTCCCCGCCCAGCGACGACATCTGCTACGCCACGCAGAACCGTCAGCTCGCGGTGAAGCAGATGGGCGCCGAGGCCGACCTGGTCATCGTGGTCGGCTCGCGCAACTCCTCCAACTCCAAGCGGCTCGTGGAGGTCGCCAAGCTCGCCGGCGCGCGCGACGCGTACCTCGTGGACTTCGCGGACGAGATCGACGAGGCCTGGCTGGAGGGTGTGACGACGGTCGGGGTGACGTCGGGTGCGTCCGTACCGGAGGTACTGGTCGAGCAGGTCCTGGAGTTCCTCTCCGCTCGGGGCTTCGAGGACGTTGAGATCGTCAAGGCCGCTGACGAGTCCATCACCTTCTCGCTTCCCAAGGAACTGCGTCGCGACCTTCGCGAGGAGGCGGCCGCCCTGGTGGCGGAGCGCACCACCGAGAAGTAACTGTCAGTCGTACGACGTAACGTGGAGCCATGCACATCTTCGGCGTGGACATCGGTGGATCGGGGATCAAGGGCGCTCCCGTGGACCTGGACCGGGGCGACCTGGCGGACGAGCGTTACAAGGTGCTCACGCCGCAGCCCTCGACACCCGACGCGGTGGCGGACGGCGTGAAGGAGGTCGTCGGCCACTTCGGCTGGACGGGCCCGGTCGGAATCACCTTCCCGGGTGTGGTCACCGGCGGCGCCACCATCCGCACGGCCGCCAATGTGGACAAGGGCTGGGTCGATGTCGACGCGAGCGCTCTGCTCTCCGAGCGGCTCGACGGGCTCCCGGTGACGATCGTGAACGACGCGGACGCGGCGGGCGTGGCCGAGATGCAGTTCGGTGCGGGGCGTGACCGCCGGGGCACGGTCATCGTCCTCACCTTCGGCACGGGCATAGGCAGCGCGCTCTTCATGGACGGCGTCCTCGTGCCGAACACGGAGTTGGGCCACCTCGAACTCGACGGCCGCGACGCCGAGAAGCACGCCTCCACCAAGGCCAAGGACGACCACGAGCTGAGCTGGGAGCACTGGGCCCGGCGCGTCAGGAAGTACCTGGCGCACGTGGAGATGCTCTTCTCACCCGAGCTGTTCATCATCGGGGGCGGGGTCAGCCGCAAGTCGCACAAGTTCCTGCACCTGATCGAGGACATCAAGGCGGAGATCGTGCCGGCCCGGCTGCAGAACAACGCGGGGATCGTGGGTGCGGCGATGAGGGCGGCGAAGGAAGGGTAGCGACGGCGCGCCTCAGGCGGTGCGGCGCCTCGGCTGGGCCGGCGGCTTCTGCCGGGTCGGAGGCTGTGGGGCGGCCTGCGCGGTGTGCGCGGCCTGCGCGGCCGCCTGTGCGGCGGCCCGGCGTTGCGCCGCCCGTCGGCTCATGAGGCGCACCTTGCGAACGGTCACGATGAGGCCGGCGATCAGCGTGCCGCCGTACAGCCAGCCGGCGTGCATCGCGAGAACCGTGACCAGATTCATCAGCCGCCCCGTGAACCCTCCGTCACTGTCGGCGATGGGCAGCAGACCGATGGCGAACGCGATGGGAATGGCGACGACCGCGGTGACGAGGTCGGCCCGGCGTACCCAGAGAGCGGTCAGCGCGCAGACCGGCAGGAACAGCACGCCGTAGACGGTGACGGAGCCCCCGAAGAGCAGCCAGTCGAGACAGGCGAGCGCGAACATCGACGCGGTGCAGAACACCCCGCTGCCCAGGCCGGTGAGCCGGGGGTTCGGCATCCTGCGTACCGCCCGCACCACTCGCGACAGCGGCGACGTGCTCCGGGGCACGTCGGGGCGGGCCTGCCGGGGTGTGCGGGCTCCACCCCGCCCGGCCTGTGGCGGAAGGGGCGCGCCGCGTCGCGGCCGGGCTTGAGGGGGGCGCGTTCTGGGTTGCTCCACTGGTCCAACTTAGGTCGGGTTATGTGGGGAATGGCCCCTGAGACACGCCCTTTCACCGACCTTGGTCACGCGTTCGCTACGTCGCCTGGGTGGGTGCGCGCACGCCGTAGACTGGTGGATCGGTCCGCAGCCTGGCGGGTCGGCCCGCAGACTGGTGGGATCGGCCCGCGCACCACACAGGCTCCGCAGGCTCCACAGGCACCACCCAGGCATCACGCAGAAGGACCCGGGCCCCACCCAGCCCCAGTCCCCAACCTCACGTACGGGAAGTCGCAACGTGTCGCTCACGATCGGAATCGTCGGTCTGCCAAATGTCGGCAAGTCGACCCTGTTCAACGCCCTGACCAAGAACGACGTGCTGGCGGCCAACTACCCGTTCGCCACGATCGAGCCGAACGTGGGTGTGGTCGGCGTTCCTGACACCCGCCTGTCGAAGCTGGCCGAGATCTTCTCCTCGCAGAAGATCCTCCCCGCCACCGTCGACTTCGTCGACATCGCGGGCATCGTGCGCGGTGCGAGCGAGGGCGAGGGCCTGGGCAACAAGTTCCTCGCGAACATCCGTGAGTCCGACGCGATCTGCCAGGTCATCCGTGCCTTTAAGGACGAGAACGTCGTCCACGTCGACGGCAAGATCTCGCCCAAGGACGACATCGAGACGATCAACACCGAGCTGATCCTCGCGGACCTGCAGACCATCGAGAAGGTCCTGCCGCGGCTCCAGAAGGAATCGCGCATCAAGAAGGACGTCGCGCCGAAGGTCGCCGCCGTCGAGGCGGCCAAGGAGATCCTGGACGCGGGCCAGACCCTGTTCGCCGCGGGCATCAAGCAGGACTCGGATCAGGAGGCCCTCCTCCACGACCTGCACCTGCTCACTACCAAGCCGTTCCTCTACGTCTTCAACGTGGACGAGGACGAACTGGTCGACGAGGCCTTCAAGGCCGAGCAGCGCGCCCTGGTCGCCCCGGCCGAGGCGATCTTCCTCAACGCCAAGCTGGAGGCGGACCTCGCCGAGCTCGACGAGGAGGAGGCCCTGGAGCTCCTCCAGACCGTCGGCGTCGACGAGCCCGGCCTCGCCACCCTCGCCCGCGTCGGCTTCGACACCCTCGGCCTCCAGACCTACCTCACGGCCGGCCCCAAGGAATCCCGCGCCTGGACCATCAAGAAGGGCGCCACCGCCCCGGAGGCCGCCGGCGCCATCCACACCGACTTCCAGAAGGGCTTCATCAAGGCCGAGGTCATCTCCTTCGCCGACCTGGTCGAAACGGGCTCGGTCACCGAGGCCCGCGCCAAGGGCAAGGCCCGCATGGAGGGGAAGGACTATGTGATGCAGGACGGGGATGTGGTGGAGTTCCGCTTCAACGTGTAGTGCCGGTCGGCCGTCTCCAGGCGCGAAGAATCCGTAGGTCTGGGACGTTGCGTCGGTTCGCTCTCCTTGGCCGGCACGGCGCTGTGTGCGGCGCGCGGTTCCAGGCCCACCATGTTTATGGGGTCAGCCCCTTCGGGGGCTACCCCGTCGCTGTTCCCCGTGTTGGATCATCTGATACGTCGTCACCTTGTCATCCCTGGTTATCCGTACCGTTGCTGGATCAGTTCCGGTGGAGGTGTGGGGATGAGTTTCCGGCTGGCGGCGTACGCCGTGTGCATCGAGGGCGGGCGGGTGCTGCTCGCCCGTTTCGTACCGCCGAAGGGCGAGAGTAACTGGACTCTTCCGGGCGGTCGGGTCGAGCACGGGGAGGATCCGTTCGACGCGGTGATCCGGGAGGTCGCTGAGGAGACCGGCTGCGACGCGGTGGTCGAGCGCCTGCTGGGCGTGGACTCGAGGGTGATCCCCGCAGTTGCCGCGCGTGCGGGAGTCGAGCACCAGAATGTCGGCATCTTCTACCAGGTCCGTATCACCGCCGGCCAACTCCGGCCTGAGCCGAACGGCGAAATCGCCGAGTCGGTCTGGACTCCGATCCCCGACGTCGCTTGCCTGCGCCGGTCATCGCTGGTCGACATCGGTCTCGCCCTGGCGCAGACCGTTCCGGCAACCGGCCACGTCGCTCCCGTCCCGGTCGGCGGCCTGGTCCAGCACTGAGGCACCACCAACATGTACCTGGCCCGTTCGACCGTCATCTGGACCACATGATCGGCAGGACGGGCTCTAGTTGGTGCCGGCCATGAGGTGGGTGGCGCCATTCGTCGGTGTTGACCTTCGAGTTGGTTGAAGCTCAATGATGGCGGGGTGCCACATTCTGAGTTGATGCCGATCGGGGTCTTTGCCCAACGCAGTGGTCTGACCTCGAGCGCGTTGCGGTTCTACGCCGACTCCGGACTGCTGCCCCCTGCCGAGGTCGACCCGGTCTCGGGCTACCGCTACTACAGCGCCGACCAGGTGGCGCGGGCGACCGCGCTGCGTCGGCTCCGCGAGATTGCCATGCCCCTCGCTGCTGTCGAGGCGGTCCTCGACGCCGGGGCTGACGAGGCATCCCGGCTGCTCGATGAGCATGTCGCGAAGGTCGTTGGGGACGCGGTAGCGGCGCAGCAGAAGGCGGCTGTCATCAAGTCCGCGCTCGGCGACGTGCCAAGTCTTCCGATTACGGTGCTGAAGGGTCCCGTCCTGGCGGATGCGGTGGAGCAAGTCTTGACCGCGACCGCACATGAGCCGGGGATGCCGGTGCTCGCCGGCCTGCGTATCGAGGCGAGTCAAGAAGCGGTCGCCCTGACCGCGACTGACCGCTACCGACTCTCCACACGAACCCTGGTACCGACTGAACCACCGAGGCAGACGTGGGCCGGCACGGTCGACGGCGACGAACTGCGGGCCGCGGTCGCCGAGATCCGCCGTAGCGCGCTGGTGCGAGTCGAAGTGGTGCCGCACGGGATCTGGCTGCGTGTGGCAGGCCGGGAGGACCGGCATTGCCGGTTGCTGCCCGAGGAGTTCCCCGACTATCGGCTGATGCTCGCGTCACTGGGCAGGGTCACCACCCGTGTGACGGTTTCGAAGGATCTGCTCCTGCGTGCCCTGGAAGAACACCCCTGCGAGCGCATCTCGCTGCACGTCACCGACCACGGGACGAAGGTCGTGTCAGCGGATGCCGAACACCCTGACGTCCCGCTCCCAGCTACCGCGACGGGGCAGGCCCTCCAGATCTGGTTCAAGGTGACCACGCTCTATCCCGCCGTGAGCACCGCGATCGGCCCCGACGTGATGCTCGACCTGAGGGGACACGACCAGCCCGTCACGATCCGCTCCGCCGACCGAGGCGATCTCACCACCCTGGCCATGCCCATCAAGTCCGACCACTCCGCCTGAGCACGACGACGAGGACACTCCATGACCGCCGCACCCGCCAGCCCCGACCCGACCATGAAAGCCATCGGCGAAGCCGTCACCGAAGGCCGAGCCGGTGATATCGCTTCCGCCCGCCACAAACTCCTGGGTCTGTGGTCCGCGATCGGTGTCACCGGCGACCCGCTGCACCGTTGCTCCCTCGCTCACTACCTGGCAGATCTCTACGAAGATCCCGCCCAGGCCCTGGCCTGGGACGTCCGGGCCCTGGACGCTGCCGACGCGGTGACCGAGCAGCGCGTTCAGGAGCACCACGCCAGCCTTCACATCGCCGGCTTCTACCCCTCCCTGCACCTCAACCTTGCCGACAACTACCGCCGGCTCGGGTCTTTCGAAGCCGCCACCGAGCACATCAACGCGGCCACAGAGCAGGCTCCCGACCTTCCTCAGGATCCCTACGGTGACCTTCTTCGTGGCGCCATCCAAGAGGTCGCCGAGGCCATCGCCGGGCGGGACCGCACACGGCGAACATCTGCGCCCGGCTCCTCTGCATGACGCACAAGGAACTCCCTGGCCTCCAGGGTGATATGCCTGCCGGTGCCTGGTGTTCGCCAATGACCCCGATCACTACCGTTTCCGCAGTCGTCGGTGCGTGACAACAGTCCGTCGTCCACAACCTCACCGTCGCAGACCTCTACACGTCCATGTGCCGGCGAGGGCTGCTTACCGGACGGTGACGGTCCGCCGCGGTCGGCCGCCGCGTCCGGGGAACTGCACGAGTGACCGTGCAGCTCCCCGGACGGTGAGAACCGTCAGTCCTGACGGACGATGTTGTTGCCCGGGCCGCCGGAGAGCGTGTCCGTGCCGGGCCCGCCGTACAGCTCGTCGTCGCCGCTGTTGCCCCACATCCGGTCAGCTCCGCTGTTTCCGTGCAGGACGTCGTTGCCCCTGCCGCCGTACAGCTCGTCGTCGCCGTCCCCGCCGTAGACCGTGTCGTTGCCGTCGTCGCCTCGCAGCAGCTGGTCGCTCTCGCCGCCGTGGAGCACGTCGTCGCCCGCGTCGGCATTCACGACTCCGCCTTCGCCGCCCGCGTCGAACGTGTCGTCGCCGTCACCGCCCCCGGCGTACCCGTACGTGCCCACCGTGATGATGTCGTCGCCCGCGCCGCCGAGGACGCTGCTGCCGTCGACTCGCCTGCCGGTGTCGCTCGTCCCCTTGTCGTTGCCGTCGCCGAGCTCGATGGTGTTGAAGTAGTAGATCTGGTCGGTCGCGTTGTCGAGGGAGACGGTGTCGTCGCCGTCGGCGAGGTCCATCTCCATGGAGCCGAGCGGGGACTGGCTCTCAGGGGCCTCGACCGTGCAGGAGATCTTGGTGTTGTCCGCGCTGTCGGGGTAGCCGCAGCGGTTCCCGGCGTTGATCGGGACGACGTCGTCGATCACATAGGTGAACTGTGTGCGGTCGCTGGTGAACGACTGGGTGATGGCCACCTGGTTGGCCTGGCCGGGGGCGGCTGTGTAGGTGAGGTGCCAGCCGTACTCGTTCACTGCGGCGGTGGCCGTCGGCTCCGCGGCGCCGGCCGTGTCGACCGTGCCGGCCAGGGCGATCGGAACGGCCAGCCCCAAGCCGAGAACCGGCGTCAGACCCGATAAGGCGCGTAACACCCGGCGGCTGACGAGGCGAGAGGACATTACATAACCTCCATGAGGCAGTTGTGGATCCTTTCGCCATGCGTGACCCATGGGGCAGATGCTTGGTTGCCTGCGGCACAGAAGTGCGTCCGACCCTTTCACGGTGGGGACAGCGGCAGCGACCTGCGATTTTCGATTGAATTCACCTGCCCGTCACGCTTCAGGGAGGGCGAGCACGGCAAGAACACGCGGGCGCCCTTACGGATCGGGTTCCCGGCCGGTTTCGTGAGGATATTGCGACCGTGCGTCTCTACGCGGCCCCCGCGTCGTTGTGCGTGGACCACCTTCGGCCGCCGGTGGTTGGACCCGGAGACCACATGAACAGGTACGACGATCCTTTGGGTTGATCGTGTTGTCAGTGCCCTCTGCCATCATCCCGCCATGCTGTACGACGCCTTGGTGGCCGAATCCCGTAGGAACGACTCGCTCGACGACGTGAGGTCCGCCGCGCTCGGCCGCGTCCGCTGGCTCGTCGACCTCCTGGAACGTCAGCGCACCGAGTTCCGGCAGTCCATGGGGCACGATTACCGGCGTTCCAGGGCGGCGGACGCGGCGACCCAGGCCGAGATCGACGGGCGGCTCGCGGCCTGCGCGGACGAGGAGGGCAGGGCCGCGGTCCTGTGCCTCATGCTGGCCGCCTGCTGCGACGACGCGAGCTTTTGGCAGTACGACGCCGAGATCGGTCCCCTGATCTCGCGGGTGCGCGGCTGGACGCCCGACGAGGTCGCGGTGATGCTGCTCCGCGCCACCGAGTACGACATGGTTTTTTGGTTCGCCGATTCGCTGGGGCTCGTGCTGAACGCCGCCGTGCAGCTCGACGCCGATGGCCGCCGTGCGGTCATGCCCTGGCTGCGGCACGCACACACGGAGCTCATGGACACCACTGTCGAGGCGCGCCTGCGCGCGTCGCTCGCCCAGCGCCTCCGCGCGCTGCTCGCGAGCGTGGACGAGGCGCACATCCCCGAGGGACTGATCCCCGCCGACGCTCCCTGGGCCTCCCCGCTGAGCGACCGTGCGAAGACTTCACCAACGCCAGAACTGGCGCGATTCGTACGGCACTTGGCGAGCCTGTCGGGGCCGCGTCCCGCGCAGAGGTGGCGGCGGACGTGCCTCGAACTCGCGGACGCGGCGTCGGCGCGGGACCTCGTGGCCGACGTCCTGCGGGCGCTGGCCGAGGACGATCCGCTGTGCAGCAGGGGAAGCGGTGCGCACACCGGCTGGCTCCACGGCGACTACCACTACCACTACGTCGTCCACCAGAACGACGGGGACCTGGCGCGCGGCATCGTATGGGCGGCCGCGCTGACCGGCGGCGCGGCCGTGGTGCAGCACCTCGGCGCGCTCGCTCTGCGGACCGGCGGCCTCGCAGCCGGCGTGACCGCGGACCTCAAGCTCGCGGGCGCGGCGATCAACGCGCTGGCCGAGACAGGCGATCCGGCCTCTCTGGAGGCCCTGTGGCGGTTGCAGTCCCGGATCAAGCACCGGGCTCTGCGCAAGCAGCTCGGCACCGCGCTGGTGACGGCAGCCGGGAAGCAGGGGATCACGGCGGAGCAGCTCATCGAGCGCAGCGTGCCGGACCACGGCCTGGCGCCGGACGGCTCGCTGGAACGGGAGTTGGGCGGACACCGGGTACGGGTGGCGGTCGAGGACGCGGCGACCGTGCGGCTCACCTTCACGCGCCCCGACGGGGGGACGTCCCGCACGGCTCCGGCGGCAGTGAAGGACGGCTTCCCGGACGAGCTAAAGGAGTTGAAGGCCCTGGCCAAGGAGGTGCGGGGGACGCTGTCGGGTGAGCGGGCCCGCGTAGAGGCGCTGATGTCGGCCGGGCGCGAATGGCCGTACGACGAGTGGTGCCGCTACTACCGCGACCATCCGGTCACCGGGGTTCTCGTCCGCGGTCTGATCTGGGAGTTCCAGGACGTCGAGGATGCCGACGGGGAGTGGCGTGCGGTGGCACCGATGGCCGAGCCGCCCGGCCGGCCTGAGCGCGTCCGGTTGTGGCATCCGATCCGGGCGTCGACGGACGACATCAGGGCGTGGCGGGAGCGGCTCGTCGCCGAGCGGCTGCGGCAGCCGTTCAAACAGGCCTTCCGGGAGCTCTACCTGCTCACTCCGGCGGAGGAGGAGACCGGCGTCTACTCCAACCGGTTCGCCGCCCACATCGTCCACTACCTGCAGCTCTACGCGCTGTTCAAGGAACGCGGCTGGCAGGCCAACTTCCTCGGCCGGCACGACGGCGGCTACGGCGGGAAGGCGCGGGCCGAGTTCGGCGACGGCGAGTGGCGGGCCTGCTTCCACCACGAGCCGGCCGCGGACGACGACGGCGGCTACGCGCCCGAGCACGCCGCGACGGACCAGGTCCGCTTCGAGCGGCGGGACGGCCGGCGCTGGCGGGAGGTTCCGCTGGCGGAGNCGGGACGGCCGGCGCTGGCGGGAGGTTCCGCTGGCGGAGGTGCCCCCGCTGGTGTTCAGCGAGGCGATGCGCGACGTGGATCTCTTCGTCGGCGTGACCTCGATCGCCGCCGATCCCGACTGGACCGACCGGGGCGAGGACCGCTATGCCGCTTACTGGCGGACGGCCACGTTCGGTGCGCTGACGGCGAGCGCCGAGGTCCGCCGTGAGGCGCTGGAACGGATCCTGCCGCGCCTGAAGATCGCCGGCCGGTGCTCGCTCGACGGCCGCTTCCTGGTGGTCCGCGGGGACCAGGGCACGTACAAGATCCATCTGGGCTCGGCCAACATCCTGATGGAGCCCAACGACGCCTACCTGTGCATAGTCCCGTCACGCGGCAAGGGCGACGGCAAGGTCTTCCTGCCGTTCGAGGACGAACGCCTCTCCCTGATCCTCAGCAAGGCGTTTCTGCTCGCCGCCGACACCGAGATCACCGACGAGACCATCCTCCGCCAGATCAAGAGGGGTGCCCGATGAGCCTCGCCGCCCGGCTGATGCGCGCACTGACCGACCCGGACTTCGCCCTCGAGGACGGGCACCTGGATCTGTCGCAGGTCTCCGAAGAGGAGCTCGGCAGCCTGCTCGTGGCGGCCTACCGGGTGGACGCCTCGGCAACGCACGCGATGACGATGGCCCGCTTCGCGGTCGAGGACGCGGCCGGGGAACGGCAGCCGCGTTATACGCCCGACGCATGCCGCCGGATGTTCGAGGCGCTCGTCGAGAAGTGCGAGAAGCGCGGCTGGGCGGACCTCACCCTGGGCCTGGGCGCGCTGGAGCGCTGCACGGGGCCGCTGCCCGACGTGTCCGAACCGGCCCGCACCCTGGTCGGGTTCTGGCTGGAGAAGGACACCGTGCGTCAGCCGTACGCGCTGCTGGCGGTCGCGGGGCTCGCCGGCGACGGGACACTGCGCGCGGCCGTCGAGCGCCTCTCCCGTGACGTGGGCCCCATCGTCGCGGACGAGATCGCCGTCATCGCCGGCCTCGCCCCGGCCGAACAGGCGCTGCTGTCCGAGATCGCCCGGGACCACAGGTTCGACTCGCCGCTCGCGCACGCGTGGCGCAGATCGGCCGACAACCCCGCTTACGTGGCGTTCGCCCGCCGCGCGCTGGAAGCGGCGGCCGACCGCACCGACGCGATCCGAGTGGGCGAGATCCCCTACCGGGCGGACAAGGCGTTCACGGACCGGGAGATCACCTCGCTGGGACAGGCCCTGCGGGTGGCGCTGCTGCGCGACGAGCCCTGGCTGCCGGAGCTGTTCGAGCGGCTGCTGCCAGGCGTCGCGCTCGCCCCGACGGCGGCGAAGTCGCTTCCGTCGCAGGCCCTGCTGTACGAAGTGGTCCGCGCCGCGCAGGACTTCCCGACGCCCGAGCTGGTGACCGCGATCCGCACCGTGCGCCGGACCGTCCGGCACGCCGGGGTGCCCAAGCAGCTCGACAAGATGCTCAAGAAGGTCGACGCGGCCCTGGCCGAGCGCACCGACGTGGCGCTACGGCTGCCGAGGCTGGAGTTCGACACTGCGTCCGTCAGCGGCTCCGCCGCGGGCGGCGTCCTGCGCCGGACGGCCGGCGACTACCAGGCCGTCGTCATGGTCACCGAGACCGCCACACTGACCTGGGAGAAGGAGGGCCGCCCGCTGCGCAGCGTCCCGGCGCCGGTCCGCCGCGACCACGCCGCCCTGGTCAAGGAGCTGCGCGACCTGGTGAAGCGAGTGAACGCCCAACTCGTCACCCTCCTGCGCGCGTTGGAGGGAGGCTTCGCCGTCGAGGCCGTCCACTCGTACGGCTGGTGGCGCACCGAGCTGGCCGGGCACCCCCTCGCCCGGACCCTCGTACGCCGGCTGATCTGGGAGATCGAAGTCGCCCCCGGCGAGTGGCGGGCCGTACTGCCCGAGGCGGAGGAGCACCTTCCCGACGCGCCCGACGACGCCTCCGTACGGCTCTGGCACCCGCTGCGCTCCGATCCCCACGCCGTGCGCGCCTGGCGGGGCCTGCTCACCGAGCGGTGCATACGGCAGCCCTTCAAGCAGGCGTTCCGCGAGATCTATCTCCTCACCCCGGCCGAGGAGCGGACCCGGGTCTACTCCAACCGCTTCGCCGCGCACATCGTCCACTACCGCAAGATGTTCGCCCTGTTCCGGGCCCGGGGCTGGAAGAGCGACCTGCTCGGCCCCTGGGACGACGGGGACGGCGACGAGGCCGAGCGCACGCTGGCGGCGGGGGAGTGGCGGGTCCGCTTCTTCCACACCTGGGCCGACTGGGCGGGCGACGACGAACTGGCCTCGACCGACCAGGTCCGCTTCGACCGCCGGGTGGAGGGCGTCTGGCGCGAGGCACCTCTCGCCGACGTGCCCCCGCTGGTGTTCAGCGAGGCGATGCGCGACGTGGATCTCTTCGTCGGCGTGACCTCGATCGCCGCCGATCCCGACTGGACCGACGGCGGCCGCGAGCGCACCTACTGGGAGCGGGCCGGGTTCGCCGAGCTGACCGAGAGCGCCGAGGCGCGCCGCGACGTGCTGGAGCGGGTCCTGCCACGCCTGAAGATCGCCGGCCGGTGCACGGTCGACGGCCGCTTCCTGATCGTCCGCGGCGATCTGCGCACGTACAAGATCCACCTGGGCTCGGCCAACATCCTGATGGAACCGGACGACAGCTACCTGTGCATCGTCCCGGCGCGGCGCTCGGGGGACGGCAAGGTGTTCCTTCCGTTCGAGGACGACAGGCTCTCCCTGATCCTCAGCAAGGCGTTTCTGCTGGCCGCCGACACCGAGATCACCGACGAGTCCATCCTCACGCAGATCAAGCGAGGTGCCTGATGGCCACCGTGACGTTCCGGGACGAGACCGCGACGGGCAAGCCGCTCACCGAGTGGGAGGTCGCCGGGCTGCCGGAACGGATGACCGTGCGGGAGCTGATCAGGCTCCGCGTCCGCGAGGAGGTCGCCCGGCACAGCGCCCGCCCGAGCGATTGCTTCAACGGACTCGTCCGCCCCGACGACGCCGAGGCCGAGCTGAACGGCTACCGTCTCCGCGGGCCCCGCCACATCGACTGGGAGCGCCAGGCCGAGATCGCCGAGCGCGCCTTCCTGTCCAACGGGTTCTTCGTGCTGGCCGCCGATCGCCAGGTCGAGGAACTCGACGAAGTCGTGGATCTCACGGTCGATCCCGACCTGGTCTTCATCAAGCTCGTCGCCCTCGTCGGCGGTTGAGAGACCGGGTTCGTCCTGGGTTCCTGCGTGTGGCGGCTCGATGGTCTGCTCAGTACGGTCCCGACCGACAGCGGCAGTCCGTTCCTCTCTGTGACTCAGACGGCAGTGGGCCTCAGTGGCCGAGCAGGGCAGGGCGGTTGGCGAAGTCGTGCCCGCTGACCAGGAGTTCTTGGGAGCCCAGCTCCTCGGCGAGTTCGTCCAGGCGCTACGGCCGTTCGCCCTGGGCGGCGAGCAGTTCCAGTAGCGCGGCCTTCCGGGCCGCCGGCTTCACTCCGGGCGCTCCTCTGCTCTCCAGCACTGGACCGTCGTAAATCCGCGTCGTCGAACCCATTGACCCCTTCTCGTTCAACAACCTAGCCTCCATCCTCATACATAGACGTCATCTGCATATGAGGACAGGGTTCATGGCACGGATCAGCGCGGAGTCCGAAGTCGTCGCGCAACGGATGCGGGACGGTATGGCGGGCGGAGTGCTGTCCTTCCCGCTCACGAGCTTCCGGGACGACGGCAGCTTCGACCTGGAGTCGTACCGGGCGTACGTGGCCGCCCAGTTGGCCACAGCACCGGGCGCGGTGTTCCCCGCCTGCGGCACGGGGGAGTTCTTCTCGCTGGACGAGGACGAGTACCGCGCGGTCGTCGCGGCCACGGTCGAGGTCGCCGACGGACGCCTGCCCGTGGTCGCCGGCATCGGCTACGGCTGGGCGCAGGCGCTCCGGTTCGCCCGGATCGCGGAAGAGGCGGGCGCGGACGCCGCGTTGGTCCTGCCGCACTACCTGGTCCAGGCGCCGCAGGACGGTCTGGTCGAGCAGGTGCGCCGGATCGCCGCCGGCACCCGGTTGCCGCTCGTCGCGTACCAGCGCGGCCAGGTCGCCTTCACCCCGGACGGCCTGCGCCGGATCGCGGACATCCCCAGCGTCATCGGCCTCAAGGACGGGCACAGCGACCTCGACCGGCTGCAGCGCCTCACGCTCGCGGCGCCCGACGGTTTCCTCTTCTTCAACGGAGCCGCCACCGCCGAGATCCAGGCCCGCGCCTACGCCACGGTGGGTGTGCCCGCCTACTCGTCGGCCGTCCATGCCTTCGCGCCCGAAATCGCGAACGCCTTCTTCACCGCTCTGCGGGACGGGGACGACGCGAGTGTGCACAAGCTCCTGCGGGACTTCTATGTGCCCCTGGTCGAGCTGCGCGACCGGGTCCCGGGCTACGCGGTCTCGCTGGTCAAGGCCGCCGCCCGGCTGCGCGGCCTCCCGGTGGGCCCGGTACGCGCCCCGCTCACGGATCCCGGCCCGGACGACCTCGCCGATCTGACGAAGGTCCTCGACGACGGCCTGAGCCTCGTGGGCGCCGTACGACGGCCCGTCTGACGAGCCTGCTGACCTCTTCCTCCCACGTTCTCATCCGCCGCCCGTAACCAATTGCCTCTGCGTCACTGCCCCGACGCTCCTCCATGCCGCCCGACGGTCCGGCGGAGCCTCCGGCTGCTTGATCCACAGTTCAAAGGGGAACTGCCATGCCACTCCTCGTAGTCGGGATCAGCGTTCTGATTCTGCTTCTCCTCATGACCAAGCTGAGACTGAACGGTTTCGCCGCCCTCCTGCTCGTGGCGGTCGGCGTCGGGCTGGTCCAGGGGATCCCGGTGGCGACCATCCCGGACGTCCTTTCGGCCGGCATCGGCGACCAGATCGGCGACACGATGCTCACCATCGGGCTCGGTGCCATGGTCGGCCGTGTCATGGGGGACTCGGGCGCCGCGCAGCGCATCGCCGGCAAGATTCTCGACGCCTTCGGCCCGCGGTGGGTTCAAGTGGCCATGGTGGTCACGTCCATGCTCATCGGCGTGACCATGTTCTACGAGGTCGCCTTCATCATCATCGTGCCCATCGCGTTCACCCTCGTCAGAGTGACCGGCGCGAAACTGCTGTGGGTCGGGCTGCCGATGTCGATCACCTTGTCCACCATGCACAGCTTCCTGCCGCCGCACCCCGGTCCCACCGCCGTGGCCGCGACCTTCCACGCCTCCGTCGGCCAGACGCTGTTCTACGGCCTCTTCATCGCCGTACCGGCCGGTGCGCTCATCGCGCTCGCGTGGCCGCGCCTTCCGTTCATCAGGCGGATGAACCCTGCCGTCCCCAAGGGCCTGGTCACTGAGCGCGAGTTCGCCGACGAGGAGATGCCGGGGCTGGGCTGGTCGCTGTTGGTGGCCCTCTTCCCCGTGGTGCTGATCGCCGGGGCCGCGGTGACCGACATGGCCACCTCCGGCGAGAGCCCGTTCCTGCACTTCGTCGCCTTCATCGGCTCGGCACCGATAGCTCTCATGCTGACCCTGCTCCTGGCGATCTGGGCGTTCGGGCCGCGAATCGGCCGCAGCATGGCAGACGTCAGCGCCTCCTGCGCCTCGGCGGCCCAGGCGATGGCGATGATCCTCCTGGTGATCGGCGCCGGCGGCGCCTTCAAGAACGTCCTCGTCGAAGGCGGGATCTCCGACTACATCAAGGACGCCACGGACGGCTGGTCCATCTCGCCGATCATTCTCGCGTGGCTCATCGCGGTCATCCTCCGCGTGGCCCTCGGCTCGGCCACGGTCGCTGTCGTCACGGCCTCCGGTGTGGTGCTGCCGCTCCTCGCGGGCAGCGGGATCCACCCCGAGATCATGGTGCTCGCCGTCTCCTGCGGCTCGATTGCCTTCTCCCACGTGAACGACCCCGGATTCTGGCTGTTCAAGGAGTACTTCAACCTCTCGGTCATCGAGGCGATCAAGGTCCGCACCACCTATACGACGGTCCTCGCGATCCTCGGACTGGGCGGCGTCCTGGTGCTCGAGTGGGCCCTCGACGTCCTCAGCTTGTGAGCCCCGGCAGCTTGTGAGCCCCGGCAGCCTGTGAGCCGCGGCAGGTTGTGAGCCGCGGCAGGTTGTGAGCCCCGACAACCTGTCAGCCCCGCCCGTCTGTGAGCCCCGGCCCCCGATCACCTTCCTACGCAAGGATGTTGACGAGCATGAGTATCAGTCAGCCCACCGTCACCGAGTTCGCCGTCTACCCGGTCGCAGGCCGCGACTGCATGGAGCTGAACCTCTCCGGCGCCCACGGACCCTTCTTCACCCGCAACATCGTCGTCCTCAAGGACTCCGAGGGCCGTACGGGACTGGGGGAGGTACCCGGCGGCGAGAAGATCACCCAGACACTGCGCGATGCCGAATCCCTCGTCGTCGGTGCGAAGGTGGGCGACTACAAGCGCGTCCTGCGGGAGATCGGTGACCGGTTCGCCGATCGCGACTCGGGCGGACGCGGCGTCCAGACCTTCGACCTGCGCACCACCGTGCACGCCGTCACGGCCGTCGAGTCGGCGCTGCTCGATCTCCTGGGCCAGCACCTCGACGTGCCGGTCGCGGCCCTCCTCGGCGACGGCCAACAGCGCGACTCCGTACGGGTTCTGGGTTACCTCTTCTACGTCGGCGACCCCGATCGCACCGACCTGGAGTACGTCCGCGAGCCCGACTCGGACGTCGACTGGTACCGCATCCGGCACGAGGAGGCCCTCACGCCCGAGACGATCGTCCGGCAGGCCGAGGCCGCCTACGACCTGTACGGCTTTCGCGACTTCAAGCTCAAGGGCGGTGTCCTGGAGGGCGCCGAGGAGGTCAGGGCCGTACGGGCGCTGAAGGACCGCTTCCCCGAGGCCCGGATCACTCTCGACCCGAACGGCGCGTGGTCGCTGCGCGAGGCGATCGAGCTCTGCAAGCCCCTGGTCGGCACGCTCGCCTACGCCGAGGACCCGTGCGGAGCGGAGGGCGGCTACTCCGGCCGCGAGATCCTCGCCGAGTTCCGCCGCGCCACCGGCCTCTCCACGGCGACCAACATGATCGCCACCGACTGGCGGCAGATGACCCACGCCCTGGCCCTGCAGTCGGTCTCCATCCCGCTGGCCGACCCGCACTTCTGGACCATGCAGGGCTCGGTACGCGTGGCCCAGTTGTGCAACGCGATGGGCCTGACGTGGGGTTGCCACTCGAACAACCACTTCGACGTCTCCCTCGCCATGGTGACCCACTGCGGAGCCGCGGCCCCAGGTGAGTACAACGCCCTGGACACACACTGGATCTGGCAGGAAGGGCTGGAGCGGCTGACGACCGCACCGCCGCGCATCGTCGACGGCGAGATAGCCGTCCCGGACGCCCCCGGCCTGGGAATCCACATCGACATGGACCGGCTCCTCGCGGCCCATGACCTCTACCAGGAGAAGGCACTGGGGGCGCGTGACGACGCCATAGGAATGCGGTACCTCGTCCCCGACTGGGAGTTCGACGGCAAACGCCCTTGCCTTGTGCGCTGAGTGTCCTGGGCGGGCCGTCAACATGCGGCACGCTCGCCTACGCCGAGAACCCTCCGCCTCATCCCCGGCGCGACCCACATCGAGGCCCTGACGTCCTGCACCGGGGTCTTTCCCGAGCAGCGGTACCGCAAGTGGACGGAGCTTCCCGCTGCTGGGCAGGAGCCTGAAGTAATGGCGCCGACTACTATGGCGGCGCCAGATGACGAACCGGTCCCAGGTAGCGGATCCCAGAGCGCCGCAGGCAAGCCGAGGCGCGCCGGGAAGCCGCGTTCAAGTTCGTCGCGTCCGTCGCGTCCGTCGCGTCGCGTTCGGCGACGCCGAGGAGGCGATTCCCCACAGTGGACGATGGTGTCGGCGGAACAGGCCGCGCGCAGACCTGAGTCCGTGCCGCATCGTTCGACGAGCTGGTGTCCCTGCGGAGTTACTGAAACACCCCTTCAGGAGAATCGGTGAACCACGATGAGCGGGCAGATCGGCCCGGAAGCCACGGCGAGCACCAGGTCCAGCGGGAGCTGGACACCGTCGCCCGAGCCGACCGGTTCTACGACGAGCAGGTACTCGACCGACTCAACCCACGGATGAAGACGTTCGTGGCCCGCCAGGAGATGTTCTTCCTCGCCACGGCGGACAGAAACGGCGAGTGCGACAGCACCTTCCGGGCCGGTCCGCACGGCTTTCTCCAGGTACTGGACGACATGACTTTGGCGTACCCGGAGTATCGCGGCAATGGTGTCATGGCCTCGCTCGGCAACATCCGGGAGAACCCGCACGTCGGCATCCTGATGATTGACTTCGCCCGCGACCGAATTGGCTTGCATGTCAACGGTCGAGCACAGTTGGTCACTGATGAGTGGATGCGTCAGAAGTATCCGGATCTGCCAGTCGATCCAGTACCCGGCCGCCGCCCGCAGATGTGGGTGGAGGTCGCGGTCGAGGAGGCGTACATCCACTGCTCGAAGCACATACCGCGGCTGGTCAGGGCGCCCCTGCGGCACAACGACGACGAGCCCGGCCGCGCGGCCGGCGACGACGATCAGGCCTGGGGCACCGATGACGTCAAGCGCAAGGGCGGCGACTACTTCGGAGCCGCGGCCGAGGCCCGGTCGGGCTGACTTCGCGCGGGAACGCCCGGGAAGCCGCAGGCATTTGGGGTCGGCTGCGTCATGCGGTGGGCGAATGCTCCACTCCCGAACCCGGACGACCTGACCAGAGGCCGTGACGGCAGCAGCTTTCGATGACCGGGGCTGGTCCAACACCCGCGTATGGGTGGAGCGGAGCCTCCGTCCCGGGGACGGCTCCGCGACCTGTGTCTTCGTCATGCCCTCGACCGTCGACGGCAGGGCCGCGCACACCGCCGACCCGCTCGCCAACGACCAGGACCGGCACCTGGTCCTATGGCTGCGGGCACAGGAACGAGCCGAACAGAGCCGGGCCATCCGTGCATGAGGACCCCGGGCAGCGCGTCCGGCGTAACTCGTCGTCACCGATCCGGCGCATCAGGGAGCGATCTTCTTGTAGAAGCACACCCGGTCCTGGCCGGGGCCGTCGTAGTCGGCGTGCACAGGCAGCCCGTCGACCTCGCGGTCTCCGCCCTCCATGTCGAAGCCCATGGCGCGGTGGAAGGCGATGGATCCCGCGTTCGTCGGCGAGGTGATCGCCCGCACCTCCGTGCGCCCTGCTGCGGCGGCACGCTGGAAGAACGCCGTGTAGAGACCGCGGGCCGTGCCCTGTCCGCGCAGTTCGGGGTCGACTCCCACGAAGTGGATGTACGCCTCGGTGTCGTTGTCGACGGCGTAGAAGCCGACGAGGAACGCCCTGACGTCTGTGCCGTCCTCCAGGACCAGGCTGGTGGCCGAGAAGAACTGCAAGAACAACTTGGGCAGCAGCAAGGACAGTTCACGGGCCTGCTCGGGGGAGCGTGAGTCCCCCCACCACCGCTGCACACACGTGACGAGAGTGCCGTGGTCGGAAACGCGGGCCTGGCGCAGTGTGGGCATTCCGTTCCCTTTCGGTTCGGTTCTTCAGCCTATTGGCGGGCGGCCTGAATCCGGAGAACGTCGCCGACGGGCTGCATACACGGCGGTGAACCGTTCGGCGGCGTCCCAGAGTTCGCGTTCGCGCCGCGGGTCGTACGACTCCTCTGACGAGCGGGCGGCACGGTCGCGGTCGACATAGGAGCCGGTCGGTGCCTCGGTCGTGCCGAGGACGACGTCGGCGAGGTGCTGCCCCGCGGCGCTGCGGCTGGTCGCGAGCGGCGTGAGGGTCATCACCGGCAGGATGCGGCGCATGGCGAACCGGGAGAAGCGGTCCGCGTTCCGGGCGAGGCCGGTGCCGGGGACGAATCCCGGGTTGTGGGCGACGGCGTCGATTCCGGCCGGCAGGCGGCGCGCGTACTCGTGCACGAGGTGGATGGCGGCCAGCTTGCTCGTCGAGTACGCGGTGCGCCCGGCGGCCGTGGTGTCCGGCCGGGGGAAGGCGCCGGTGCGGGCGAGGACCTCCGGGGACCGCCACAGGGGGCCGGGCACCATGCCCAGGTTGTGCCTGAAGTCACCGAAGTGGGTGTCGCTGACGGTGATGACGATCCGGGCGGGCGGGGCGAAACGGTCTTCGAGCAGACGGACGAACAGATGGTTGGCGAGCACGTTGACGGCGAAGGTGCACTCGAATCCGTCGGGTCCCTCGGTGAGCGCGTTCGTGTACTGCGTGCCCGCGTTGCCCACGAAGCCGCGCAGCGGCGGCAGTTCACCGCCGTCGAGCCGGTCCAGGATCTCCGTGGCGGCCGACCGGACGCTGCCCAGCGAGCCGAGGTCCGCCGCGACGTACGAGACCGCGTGCCCACCCGCGCCGAGCTCTGCGGACAGACGTGCGCCGCAGGACCCGCGGGCGACGACGAGGAGATGCGTGTGGGGCGAGCGGCGCAGGACGCGCTCCGCGGCGGCACGGCCGATTCCACGGCTCGCGCCGGTCATGACGACGGTGGACTGCATGGAGGGCTCCTTCACTGGTCGGCCGGCCGGCGGGCGTCCGGCTCGGCGCATCGACACGTTCGCCGCTCGCGCCACCGCCAACCAGTGCCGTGCGCGTCACTAGGACCGGCAGTACCCAGGCTCTTTTGACGCCGGGCGGAGAGAATGAGCCCCATGGCTTCCTCCCGCTCCGGTTTCGGTGCGCTCCTGCACGCCTGGCGCGACCGCCTGTCTCCGGCAGACGCCGGCTTCACCGTGACGGCCGGCCGTCGTGCCCCGGGACTGCGCCGCGAGGAGCTCGCGCAACTGGCCGGGCTCTCGGTCGACTACGTCCTGCGCCTGGAGCAGGGGCGTGCGAAGAACCCCTCGGCCCAGGTTGTGGGTGCCCTCGCCCGGGCCCTTCAGCTCTCTCGCGCCGAGCGTGACCAGTTGTACCGAAGCGCCGGGCTGCTGCCGCCGCAGGACGGGACGATCAGCTTCCATGTGCCGCCGGGCATCCAACGGCTCGCCGCCCGCCTCGGAGACGTCCCGATCGGGGTATTCGCCGCCGACTGGACCCTCGTGTGGTGGAACACCACGTGGAGCGCGCTCCACGGCGACCCGACCACGGTCCCGGCCGCCGAACGCAACCTCGCGCGCGCCCTTTTCGGCACCGGCATCGATCGTGCCGCGCTGCGCCCCTTCCGGTCCGAGCACGGCGAGGACGCCTTCGTGGCGGCGATCGTCGCCGACCTCAAGGACGCGGTGTCCCGCTATCCCGCGGATACCGGGCTCGATCGTCTCGTGCGGCATCTGCGAGAAGCCTCCGACGTCTTCGCCCATCACTGGGCCACGAGCACGGCGGCGCAGCACACGACCGACCGGAAGACGATCCGGCACCCGGACATCGGCGACATCGTGCTCGACTGCGATGTCCTCATCGTTCCGGGCGCGGACCTGCGTATGGTCGCCTACACGGCGGCGGCCGGAAGCAGCGACGCGGAGAAGCTCGAGTTTCTCCGCGTCACGGGTGACCGCACGGCCACCGCGCGCCCCTGACCGGCCGTGAAGGCCCTCGGCTCACCAACGAGGGGACGACCGGGTGATCGCGGGGAGCGGCTGCCGCATGGCGGTCGCGGGGTCGGCCCAGGCGGACACCGGGCGGCGCCGCACAGGCGACCGGGAAGCGGCCGTCGCGGCATGTGATCGGGCCGTGAACACCGCGACGACGGCGGCCAGTTCCTCCGGCGTGGGCTGTCCGTACAGCACGGTGATGGCGGGCATGGTGTGGCTCCTCGGGTGGCTCCTAGAGAGGGATGTTGCCGTGCTTCTTCGGCGGCTGCGTCCCACGCTTGGAGCGCAGCGCCCGCAGGCCGCGGACGATGTGGTGCCGGGTCCGTGACGGCCTGATCACGCCGTCGACCCAGCCCCGCTCGGCCGCGTCGCGCGCGCCGGTGGTTCCGATCCGGGCCGTGGGCCAGGCGAAACTCAGATCCGCGCCGAGCTGCCTGGAGCCCATGACGTCGTACGTCCCGCCGTGTGCCTGACGAGTGATCACGGTGACGAGCGGGACCGTGGCCTCGGCGTAGGCGTAGATCAGCTGGGCGCAGTGTCTGCCGATGCCGCGGTACTCCTGGTCGATGCCGGGCAGGAAGCCGGGGACGTCCACGAAGGTGAGGACGGGGAGGTTGAAGGCGTCGCAGGTGCGGATGAAGCGGGCGGCCTTCTCGGTGGCGTCGATGTCCAGACAACCGGCGAGGTGCAGGGGCTGGTTGGCGACGATGCCGGCCGGATGGCCCTCGACGCTGCCGAAGCCGGTGATGATGTTCGGCGCGAACAGCGCCTGCGTCTCGAGGAGTTCCCCGTCGTCCAGGACGGCTTCGACGACCTCGTGCATGTCGTAGGGCTGGTGCGCGGTCTCGGGTACGACCGTGTCCAGTAGCGGTTCCCCGTCACAGGGGTCGAGGTCGGCCTCGTCCGGTGCGGCCGGGGGCTGTTCATGGTTGTTGGAGGGCAGATACGACAGCAGGGTCTTGACGTACTCGATGGCTTCCCCGGCGTCGTCCGCAAGGTGATGGGCGTTGCCCGAGACGGTGTTGTGCGTCCGGGCCCCGCCCAGTTCCTCGATGCCGGTGCCCTCGCCGGTGACGGCTTCGATGACGTCCGTGGCCGTGGTGAGCATGTGGGACGTCTGGTCGACCATCACGGTGAAGTCGCCGAGCGCGGGGGAGTGCGCCGCGCTGCCCACACACGCTCCCAGGACCAGCGAGATCTGCGGGATCACCCCGGAGGCCTGGGCCTGGCGGCGGAAGACCTCACCGTACGAGCCACCGTACGAGCCGCCGTACGAGCCGATGGCGCCCGTCGGGTCCTGGACGCGCCTGTCCCCGCAGTCATGGATGCCGATGACCGGGCAGCCGGTCTTCAGCGCGAAGTCCAGCGCGGTGACGATCTTCCGGCGGTGGGTGTCGCGCAGAGGGGTGCCGAAGCCGGGAACGCAGGTGGCGAAGGCGGCCACCGGGCGGCCGTCGACCGTGCCGTAGCCGCTGACGACGTCGGAGCCGGTCGGGCGGACCCCCGCCGGGTCGTCGCTCGGGCGCTGCCCCAGGAACTCTTCCAGTTCGACGAACGATCCCTCGTCCAGCAGCAGTTCCACCCGCCGGCCGGGGCTCGGGGCGATGTGCGGCCTGTGATGCGCCGTCGTCATCCGGTGTGCCTCTCTCTCGTATCACACCGCACCCTACATATCGTTGAACAATCCTTCAATGATGGGTCAACATCCCCACGCTCGCCGCCCTGCCGACGCGAGGACATCGCCTCAGTCGTTCCGTCCACGGAGTGCCTGCGCATCGAGGTCGGTGATCCCTCGACTGCGGCGGGCGGGGTCTGTTGCTGGTGGAGGCCCTGTCCTCGGACTGGGGCATCCTGCGTCTGTCGCACGGCTGCGTCGTCTGGGCCGTGCTGTCCGGTGACCCGCAATGCGCCGGCAACGCGATTGGTTTGTAGAAAAAACCTCCATACCTCTTGAGGGATCGTTGAACGATCCCTACGGTGTTTCCACATCAAGCGGCATGCGCCCCCACCGAGTCGTCGTGGTGGCTGGACCCACGGACCGGCCGGCAACGCCCGCGGCAACCGCTCTGAACGTCTCTTCGTGCCAGTCCTTTCTCTCCCCGTGAGGTCACTGTGACATCCACTCCCACCAGCAGCCCGCCGGCCACCGAGAGGGACGACGGGTCCGGTTCCTTCGCCTGGTACGGCACCATGACCCCGCAGGGCCGCCGCGCCTTCAAGGGGGCGTTCGGCGGATACGCCCTGGACTCCTACGACTTCCAGGTTCTGCCGCTGAGCATGGTCGCCATCGCGGCGTACTTCTCCCTCACCACGGCGCAGACCGGGCTGATGACCACGGTCACCCTGCTGGTGTCGGCGCTCGGCGGCGTCCTGGCCGGTGTGCTGATCGACCGGGTCGGCCGGGTCAAGACGCTCATGATCACGGTGGCTACGTATGCCCTGTTCACCGTGCTGTGCGGCTTCGCCGTGAACTACCCGATGCTGCTGGCCTGTCGGGCCCTGCAGGGACTCGGCTTCGGCGGCGAATGGGCGGCGGGGGCGGTCCTGGTCGCCGAGTACGCCCGGACCCGCTACCGCGGCCGCGTGCTCGCCTTCATCCAGAGCTCCTGGGCGGTCGGCTGGGCGCTGGCCGTCATCGTCGCCACCTTCGTGATGGACAACGTCGACCCCGATCTGGCCTGGCGCATCATGTTCTGGACCGGGGCCCTCCCGGCGCTGCTGCTGGTGTATGTGCGGCGCAACGTCAAGGACGCCCCCGAGGTGGCCGAGCGGCTGGCCCAGAAGGAGGCACGCGTCCCGCTGTCCTCCATCTTCCAGGGCAGTCTGACCCGCAAGACGCTGTTCGCGACGCTGCTGGCCACCGGCGTACAGGGCGGCTACTACACCATCGCCACCTGGCTGCCCACCTACCTCAAGACGGAGCGCGGGCTGACCGTCGTGGGTACCGGCGGCTACCTGGCCACCCTCATCAGCGGCGCCTTCTGCGGCTACATCACCGGCGGCTTCCTCGTCGACCGCCTCGGACGCAAGAAGTCCTTCGCCCTGTTCGCCGTCCTCAGCGCCGCCCTGCTGATCACCTACATCAACATCCCGCAAGGGTCGAACAACCTGTTGCTGATCCTCGGCTTCCCCCTGGGCTTCTCCTCCTCGGCCATCTTCGCCGGCTTCGGCTCCTTCCTGGCCGAGCTCTACCCCAACGCCGTGCGCGGCACCGGCCAGAGCTTCACCTACAACGTCGGCCGCGCCATCGGGGCGTTCTTCCCGACCGCGGTGGGCTTCTCCGCCGGATCCGCCGGTGTGGGCGGCGCCCTGGTCTACGGCGCCATCGGCTACTGCATCGCCCTCGTCGCCCTGCTCGGACTGCCCGAGACACGCGGCACGGAACTCGCCTGACAACAGCCCCCGACCCACGGCCACACGCCGTCGGTCTCAGCCGTGGACGCATCCCCTCGCGGAGGTGGCCGGTCGCTCCCCGCACCGGCCACCTCGTGTATGTCGCGACAGGATCTAGGGTCGGCGCTCCGTGCCGATGCGCTCGGAGTACCGGGCGACGAGCTGCTGTTCCGCGTCGTCGAGATAGGACGTCAACAGCAGTTCCGCCTTGATGATGTTCGCGGCCTTCAGGGCGGAGAGGATCTCCCGGTTGCGCGGCAGGTACGGCTCGTGGAAGACCCGCGGATTGTCCATCGCGTGAAACACCAGACGCAGCTCGGCCAGCACGCCTTGCATGAGCTCATTCAGACGAGCGCTGCCCGCGAGGGCGACGACGGCGTGGTGGAAGTGGATGTTGGCCGTGCCGAGATCGGCCCAGGCGCCGTCCGAGGTGGCCTTCTCTCCTTCGGCCACCGCGGCCTCCGCCTGGCTCAGGTCGTACGGCGCCACGGTGAGGCTGCGCACCGCCGCGCACTCGATGAGCCGGCGCACCTGGTAGATGTCGACGACGTCCTGCACCGTCAGGGTCCGTACGAACACCCCGCGGTTGAGCTCATGGGACAGCAGCCGCTCGTGGGTGAGCAGGCGGAACGCCTCGCGCAGTGTGTTGCGGGAGACCCCGAGGGCCTGACCGATGGCGTCCTCGGAGAGCCGGGTCCCGGGGAGCAGATGTCCCTCGGAGATCCGTGTGCGCAGGATGCCGGCCACCCGGTCCGCGGTGCTGGAGCGCCCGAGAAGTGCGCGGTCACCCATGAGCACGGCCGGGTCGATCTCGGCAACCATGACGTCCATCCCTGTCACGAAGGCCGACGGAACTGCCCGCGGCCATGAGTGAGTCCCGGAAACCAAGTCTAGGACAAGGACAAGCCCACAGAGGGCTTGTCGGATTGTTCAACGATCCTCTACTGTGTGGGCACGCTCGGACCCCGGTGACGAAAGGACCGCAGATGCCGACAGCTACTCGTTCCGACGCCCCGGCCCCCGGCCAGGCGCGGGCGCTGTTCCGGGAGCGGGTGGATGTCCCCACCGCCGGCTGGTGTCCCGGGTACACCCAGGTCAACCTCATCTCGGTGCCCGCGGACTGGGCGTACGACGTGCTGCTTTTCTGTCAGCGCAACCCCAAGCCGTGCCCGGTGCTCGACGTCACCGATCGGGGGGCGTGGACGACGCCGCTGGCTCCCGGTGCCGACCTGCGCACCGACGTGCCCCGCTACCGGGTCTGGGAGAACGGCCAACTCGTCGACGAACCCCTGGACGTCATGGATCACTGGCGGGACGACCTCGTCACGTTCCTGATCGGCTGCAGCTTCACCTTCGAAAGCGCCCTGGCGGAGGCGGGTGTGCCCCTGCGCCACGTCGAACAGGGGCGCAACGTCGCCATGTACCGGACCAACCGGCCCTGCCGCCCGGCGGGTGAGCTGCACGGGCCGATGGTGGTGTCCATGCGTCAGATCCCGGCCGGTCTGGTGGAGACGGCGACCCAGGTCAGTTCCCTCATGCCCGCGGTGCACGGGGGGCCTGTCCACGTCGGAGACCCGGCCGAGCTGGGCATCGACGACCTCGCCCGTCCCGACTTCGGCGACCCGGTGCGGGCGCGGCCCGGGGACGTCCCCGTGTTCTGGGCCTGCGGCGTCACTCCGCAGGCCGCCGTCATGGCGTCGAAGCCCCCCTTCGCCCTCACCCATGCGCCCGGATACATGCTGATCACCGACGCATTGGATGAGCACTACCGCGTCGCATGACCCCCGCACGTCACCCCGCCATCTGCCACTCACCATCGCCCACCCGCACCCGCCACCCGCCACCCGCCACCCGCCAC
>NZ_VCHX02000118.1 GCF_005768555.2 Streptomyces sporangiiformans | reverse complement strand
ACCCGCCACCCGCCACCCGCCACGCGGGAAATGAACGGTTCCCAAGGAGACAAACGCAGTGATGACGGACGCCGTGGTCGACCTCAACGCGGACCTCGCGGAAGGGTTCGGCCGCTGGACCCTCACCGACGACGAGGCGCTGCTCACCGTGGTCAGCAGCGCCAACATCGCCTGCGGCTTCCACGCGGGCGACCCCGCCACCATTCGCAGGGTCTGCGACCGCGCGGCCGAGCGCGGCGTCGCGATCGGCGCGCATGTCTCCTACCGCGATCTGGCCGGCTTCGGACGCCGGGCCATGGACGTCCCCGCGGACGAGCTCGCCGACGAGATCACCTACCAGATCGGCGCGCTGGAGGTGTTCGCCCGCGCCGCCGGAACGAAGGTGGCCTACGTCAAGCCGCACGGGGCGCTGTACAACAGGGTCGTCGCGGACAAGGAGCAGGCCGTCGCCGTCGTGGCGGGCATCCGGCGTGCCGACCCCGTCCTGCCGGTGCTGTGTCTGCCTGGTTCCGCCCTGCTCGCCGAGGCCGAGAAGACAGGTCTGCCCGGTGTCGCCGAAGCGTTCGTCGACCGCGCCTACACCGCGGCCGGCACGCTGGTTCCGCGCGGCATCCCAGGTGCGGTGATCACCGATCCCGAGCAGGTCGCCCGGCGCGCGGTCACGCTCGCCACCCAGGGCCGTACGACCACGCCGGACGGCGAGCCGGTGCACGTCCGGGCCAGGTCGCTGTGCCTGCACGGCGACACTCCCGGCGCGGTCGACCTGGCGCGCACGGTCCGCGCGGCGCTGCGGGGGGCGGGGGTCGGCGTGGAGGCGTTCGCATGAGGCTGCTGCCCGTCGGGGACGACTCGCTGCTGGTCGACCTGGACTCACCGGAGGAGGCGCAGGCGCTGCACGCCGAACTCCTGCGCCGTCGCGGCGCGGGCACCCTGACGCCGATCGCGGAGATCGTTCCCGGCGACCGAACGATACTTCTGCGCTCCATCTCCGGGGTCGACGCACTGCGTACCGAACTGGGCCGGTGGCACGTACCCGCGCTCACCGCGGACAGCGGCCCGCTGCTGGAGATCCCCGTCGTCTACGACGGGGCCGATCTCCGCGATGTCGCCGCGCTGTGGGGCGTGACGGAGGACGAGGTGGTGCGACGGCACAGCAGTGTCGAACACCGCGTGGCCTTCTGCGGATTCGCCCCGGGCTTCGCCTACATGACCGGGTTGGAGGAGGCGTACCACGTGCCGCGCAGGTCCGCTCCGCGCACCTCGGTTCCCGCCGGTTCCGTGGCCCTCGCGGGCGCGTACACCGGGATCTATCCGCGACCTTCGCCCGGGGGCTGGCAACTGATCGGCACCACGGACGTTCCGCTGTGGGACATGGAACGCGAGCCCGCGGCCCTGCTGACCCCCGGCACCCGCGTGCGCTTCGTCCCCCGGGACCCCGACCCCGCCCCCGCCACTGCCCCCGCCCCCGGCCAGCCGGCCGGAGTGACGACAGAACGGACGCGTACGTGAGCGGCGGCAAGCTCGAGATCGTACGTGCGGGCGCGCTCACCACCATCCAGGACCTGGGCCGGTTCGGACACGCTCACGTGGGCGTGCCCCGCTCCGGCGCCCTCGACCAGCCCGCCCACCGTCTGGCCAACCGTCTGGTGGGCAACCCCACCGATGCGGCGACCCTGGAGACGACACTGACCGGGGTGTCGCTGAGGGCCACGCGACCCGTGACGGTCGTGGTCACCGGAGCCCCCGCCCCGGTCCGCGTCGACGGCCGGCCCGCGGCGTGGGCCTGCCCCGTGGACCTGCCCGCCGGCGCCGTCCTCGACGTGGGTGCCGCCACCACCGGCCTGCGCAGCTATGTCGCGATCAGCGGAGGCATCGCGGTCGAGCCCGTCCTGGGCAGCCGGTCCACCGACCTGCTCTCCGGACTCGGCCCCGCCCGCCTCGGCGACGGAGACACCCTGCCCCTGGGCACGGTGGTGGGCCGGCCCGTCCACGCCGACACGGTGCACTGGCACCAGCCACCGCGCGAGCTGGTGCTGCCGGTGCTGCTCGGCCCGCGTGACGACTGGTTCGCCGCGGCCGCGGTACGCACCCTGGCCACCGCCCGCTTCTCCGTCTCCGCCCACAGCAACCGCATCGCGCTGCGCATGGAGGGACCCACGCTGGAGCGTGCCGTGCACCGCGAACTGCCCAGCGAGGGCACGCTGCCGGGCGCCGTGCAGGTGCCCACCGACGGCAAACCCGTGGTCTTCCTCGCCGACTGCCCGACCACCGGCGGCTATCCGGTGATCGGCGTCGTGCCCGAACACGGCCTGGCCGCTGCCGCCCAGGCGGTACCGGGCCTCCCGGTCCGCTTCGCCCCGATCCGCCGACGCTGAGCATCCGCTTGGCGGAGGTGCGGTTGCTGCCCAGGTGCGGATGATCTCGATGTCGCGAATCCCCGTCCCTCCCTTGTCAGTTGTGACTGAATAGCGGGATCACTCCTGCTTCATGTCAGATTCCGAGAGAGGGTACGCATGCAGTTCAGTTTGATCGGGATGGCGTTGGCGGCGGAGAACCCGGGCAGGAGCGCGGCGTGGTACGCCGAGCACTTCGGGTTCAAGGTCGGCATCGACCTCGGCTGGTACGTGAACACGCAGCACGCCCAACACCCCAACGTGAGCCTGGACTTCGTCCAGCGGGATCACGAGTCATGGCCGCAGGCGACCCGCGGCAAGGCGGTCGTCGGCACCTTGCTGGCGTTCCTGGTCGCCGATGTGGATGCCGAGTTCGAGCGGCTGAGTGCGGCCGGGCTCGAGGTGGTCCTGCCGCTGGTGACTGAGCCGTGGGGGCAGCGCCGGTTCCAGGTCGCCGCGCCGGACGGGGTGTTGGTGGAGGTTCTGCAGACGGTGACGCCGGATCCGCAGTGGCTGGCCGACAACGGCCTGGCCGGCTGAGCCGGCCCGCAGCAGGCGGACCAACTTCCTCTTCTCCGCGGAGCCCAGGCTCCGCGGAGCCTGGCTGGGGTAGTCGGGATCCTGGGGCGGGCGGACAGGTCACGATCGTCTCGGCTTCGCGCAGCAGCAGCTCGTCCTCGTTCAAGCGAACAACTTCTGCATCGTGGCTGCGGCCTTGAGGCCCGACCCCGTCAAGACGGCCACGGCTGTTTCGCCGGGCCGGATCGCTCCCCGGGCGGTGAAGACGTCGATCGCGGCGGCTGCCGAAGCGGAGGTCGGCTCCGCGTAGAGCCCGATTCCCGCCAGGCGGCGGGTCGCGGCGATGATGTCGTCTTCCGGGATCGCCACGGTGTCCCCACCGGAACGCCGGATCGCATCCACGACCTCCGGCAGACGGATGGGCGCCCTGATGGCTGTGCCTTCAGCGATGGTGGGCCCGAAGTCACTGTCCATGGGGGAGCTGCCTTGGAACGCCGCGTGAACAGGTGCGCATCGTTCTGGCTGGGCGACCAGTAGCCGGGGGAGCCGGTCGATGTGGCCGGCCGCGAGCAGCTCGCTGAACCCGAGGTCACAGCCCAGCACGATGCTGCCCGCGCCGGCCACCGTGACGACCACGTCCGGCGCGGTGAAGCCCAGGTCCTCCCAGATCTCGTAAGCCAGCGTCTTGGTGCCCTGGAGGAAGAGGGGATGCCAGTTGTGGCTGGCGTAGGAGGTGGTTCGGGCCTCCTGCATCGCCTGCTCGGCGGCGGCCGCCCGGTCGCCCGGTACGAGCGCCACCTCGGCACCGTATGCCCTGGCCTGCAGCACCTTCGCCGGTGACGTCGTCTCCGGGGCCAGAATGCGGGCTCGGATGCGGGCGGCAGCGCAGTAAGCAGCCACGGAGGAGCCGCCGTTGCCGGAGCTGTCCTCGATCACCGACTCCACGCCGGCCTGGGCGAGCAGGGACACCATCACGCTGGTTCCGCGGTCCTTGAAGCTGCCGGTGGGATTGAACCATTCGAGCTTGAAGCGCACGTCCTGGTCCCCCCAGCGCGTTTCGATCAGCGGGGTGCATCCCTCGCCGAGCGATATCGGCCGGGTGATGGCTCCGGGAAGCGCAGCGCGGTAGCGCCACAAGGAGCGGGCGGAGGTCGTGATGCTCTCCGGCCCGATACCTGGCCCCGGCGCGAGCGTCAGCGGCGCCCCGTCATCACCTTGCCAACGCCGTGCGTCGAGTGGATAGGTCCGCCCTGAGCGCGGGTCGAGATAAACGTGCATGATCACCTCGTCACCTGGATGAGAAGTCCAATGCTAGACGAACCGTCCAGATGGTCGGAGGTGGTTCGGTAGCCGGGTCAGGCGAGGCTCCCGGTAAGACAAGCAATCGACCAAGAAAGAGAAACGCTCAGCCATGCCGACCGACCCTGGTGATGAGTTTTCGCGCCCGCACCCGTCACACCTACGACGGGACACGACGAGGCGGAAGGATGACGTGATGAGTGCGGACACACGGCTGGAGGAGCTGGGCGTGAGCGGGCTGGGCGAGGTCGACGAGCCGGCGTTCTCGGGGCTGGCGGAGCGGCACCGGCGGGAGCTGCACGTGCACTGCTACCGGATGCTCGGGTCGTTCGAGGACGCCGAGGACACCGTGCAGGAAACGTTCCTCCGTGCCTGGCGGCGGCGGGAGACCTTCGAGGGGCGGTCGACGTTCCGGGCCTGGCTGTACCGGATCGCCACCAACGCCTGCCTGGACCTGCTCGCCAAGTGCCGCCCGGAGCCTGCGACCGGCGGCGAGGTGCTGTGGCTGCAGCCCTACCCGGACCGGCTGCTCGACGAGTTGCCCGCGGGCGACGCGGACGAGCCGGAGACCGTCGCCGTCGCGCGGGAGACGATCGAGCTGGCGTACCTGGTCGCAGTCCAGCACCTCGCGCCGCGCCCGCGGGCCGTGCTGATCCTGCGGGACGTGCTCGGCTGGCCGGCGAAGGACGTCGCGGAGCTCCTCGGGGACTCCGTCAACTCCGTGAACAGCGCGCTGCAGCGGGCCCGCGCCGGCATGCGGGAGCGCCTGCCCGCCGAGCGGCAGGACTGGACCGGCGGCGAACAGGACGCCGGGACGCGCGAGCTGGTGCGCCGCTATACCGACGCCAGCGTGGCCACGGACGTCGACGGCCTCGCCACACTGCTGCGGGACGACGTCCGCTGCTCGATGCCGCCCACGCCGGGCCTGTACGTCGGCCGCGACGCGGTGGTGAACGACTGGGTCGAGAGCGGCTTCGAGGGCATGAAGGGCCTGCGCGCCGTCCTCACCGCCGTGAACCGGCAGCCCGCCGTCGCCTTCTACCTCTGGCAGAAGCGGGAGGGCGCGTACCTGCCGCTGACGATCGACGTCCTGCGCGTCACCGGCGGGGCGATCACCGAGATCGTCACGTTCCACGACGACCAGTTCCCGCGGCTCGGGCTGCCGGAGCGCCTGCCGGCGGACGGCACGGAGTAGTCCCGGTGCGGACGCTCGCGCCGCGCGGTGGCGCGCGTGTCGCCGCGTTCATCCCCGGGCCGCCTGCCGCTGGTCCGCTGGGTGGGCGTAGTCGTTACGAGGACGAGGCTCCTGATCGTCTCGCAGCTGGCGAAGGTCACCGAGGGGGAGAAGTCGCCGCGGCCGGGGGAAGGCCGGCGACTGGAGAACGGGATCCCGACGAGGAAGCGTGGCGCGCCCACGACCGTCGCGGTCCCTACGGCCAAGGGCGTCGCCGCAGGAATTGATCGTTTCCCGTCATACCGCACCCCTCAGGATCGGCATGCACGACCGACCCAGAGCATGTACTTCCGGTGCCCGCCGATTGGTGCGAAACGGTATTCCACACGAAGGCAGTCGGCCGGACCTCTGGCGCCAAGCGTGCCCAGAGTCAGCTTGAGCGGCGGTCGCCTCGCTGCTGCCGTCCGGTGCTGCCGGTCACCGCGTGTCCCAGCGGGACCTCCGCGGTGCGGCGCAGCCCGTCCATCGCCGCGTCGTAGTTGAGCTGGGCGACTCGCACGTAGAGGCAGTCCAGGACGAGCAACTGGGCGTGGCGGGCGGCGTCGCCGCCATGGCGGAAGGTGGTGTCGTACACCGCGGTGGTGAGGGTGATGTCGGCGGTCCGTGCCAGCGGTGAGCGGACGTTGTTGGTGATCGCCACGGTGACGGCCCCCTGCGCGGCTGCTCGCCGAATCGGCAGCACCACCTCGCCGGTCACGCCGGAGTGCGAGATGCCGATGGCGACGTCGGAGTCGGACAGCAGCGCCGCGCTCGTCTCGGCCAGGTGGCCCTCACCCCGCGCCCACACCGGCCGGCCGATGCGGTGCAGCCGCAACTCCAGCTCATGGGCCGCGGAGGCGCTGCCGCCGATGCCGTACACGTCGATGCGACCGGCACGCGCGACGGCCGCGGCGGCGCGGTCGAGTGCGGCCAGGTCGAGCTGCTCCTGGGTGCGCTGGATGGACGCCACGTCGCGCTGGGCGACCACGGCGGCGACATGCTCGACGCTGTCGTCCGGTCCGATGTGCGGGCCGAGGTCTACGGTCCACCGCTCGGCAGAGGCGCGTCCCTCCTCCTTGGCCAGCCGCAGCCGCAGGGCCTGAAAGCCGGTCAGTCCGATGGTGCGGCAGAAGCGCACGACGGTGGCCGGCGACGTTCCGCTCTGTGCGGCGACGTCCTGTACGGAGGCGCCCGCCACCTGGCCCGGCGCGTCCAGCACATGGCTGGCCACCGCCTGCAGTGCTTCGGGCAGGTCCGCGAAGACCGTCTCCAGGTACGCCAGCAGGTCGGCGTCCGCGGGCAGTGGCCGGGCCGCGCCCCCTGTGCCGTTCGTCCTGGCCACCGCGGAACCTCGATTCGATCCTGTTGCACCACCTGCGGGCGAGGCTACCAGTGCGTCCACCACAAGATTCCGGGAGATGGAACGACGTTTCATCTTGATGGCAATTGCTGGTACGGGATATCTTCTGCCGCCGAACGCCGGCTGCCGTCGGCCAACGACTCTGCGGGAGTACGCCCGTGTCCCCTGTCTCCTTCATCTCCTCGCGTCGCCCCCTAGCCCTGCTCACCACCTTCGTCCTCCTGCTCGCCGCGGCTGTCGTCGCCATGTCGCCCGCTTCCGCGAGCGCCGCGGGCAAGCCCTGGACGATCCCCGCGCTCAAGCAGTGGTCTCCGGCGGCCGGATCGTTCACGTTCGACCGGTCGACCCGCGTCGTGGTCCAGGACGCGGCGCTCCGGACGACCGCCCGGACCTTCGCGGCCGACCTGTCCGACCTCAGTGGACGGTCGGTCGCCGTCACCACCGACAGCCCTCGCAAGCACGACATCGCACTGCGCCTCGACAAGACCGTCACGCCTGCGGCCGAGGGGTACGCGCTCGCCGTGGACGACGTCGCCGTCCTCCGCGCGGCCACCGACGCCGGCGCGTTCCTGGCCACCCGCTCGATGCTCCAACTGCTGCGCCAGGGCGACACGGTCCCGGCCGGCACGGCCCGGGACTGGCCGGACTACCCGTACCGCGGGATCACGCTGTGCAACTGCGTGAAGTATTTCTCGGTGCCCTGGCTCAAGCGACTGATCAGGGACATGTCGTACCTCAAGTACAACGTCCTGCATCTGGAGATGCGGGTGGCCAGCGACGCGCACCCGGAGAACAACTCGAAGACCAACCCGCTCTACACCCCGGAGCAGGTCGCCGAGATAGCCGCGTTCGGGGCCCGCTACCACGTCGAGGTGAGCCAGCAGACCCCCTCGCCCGGACACATGGACTACTACCTGTCCGAGCACCCGGAGTTGCAGGCGGCCGACGCCGACGGCAAGCGGAACCCACAGAACATCGACATGGCCGACCCGGCCGCGTGGCCGTATCTGAAGAGCATCATCGACGAGCAGATGCCGCTGCTGCCCGGCAAGCAGTGGTACGGCGGCGGCGACGAATACCTCAACACCCCGGCGCTGTACGAGAACTACCCGTCGCTGGTCGAGTGGGCGAAACAGCGGTCCGGGCCGGATGCCCCCGCCGCCGACTCCTTCGTGCTCTGGCAGAACAAGGTCGCGGAATTCGTCGCCGACCGCGGGCGCACCCTGCACCTGTGGAACGACCAGCTCTTCACCGGCATGCCGACGAAGCTCGACCCCGACGTGGTGATCGACTACTGGATCAAGATGGACGGCCGGATGTCCCCGGCGCAGATCGTGGCGAACGGCAACGACATCGTCAACGCCTCCGACTCCATGTACTTCGTCAACGACAACCCCCCGGACGCGGCCTGGATCTACGAGCAGTTCACGCCGAACCTGTTCAGCGGCGGCCAGACCGTCCCCGCCGACGATCCGCACCTGCTCGGCGCCAAGATGGGCCTGTGGCCCGGCGCCCACGGCCAGAGCGAGGTGCTCGAGGAGCAGAAGCTGTTCGGCCCGCTGCGGGCCCTGGCCCAGAAGAACTGGGGTGGTACGCCGCCGGCCGCCACCTACGCCGACTTCAAGCCGGTGATGACCGCGATCGGTCACGCTCCGGGGTACCTGCAACCCGGCCCACTGGCCGGTGGCAAGGTCTACACGCTGCGCGCCGGGGACGACTCGTACGCCACGCTCTCCGGCGCCGCCGACCGCACCGGCTCGGTCGTCAGCAGCTCCAAAGCCACCGGTGCGGCGGCGCGTTGGCTGGTGACCGCGGACGACTACGGGCAGTACAGCCTGAGGTCCGCGGCGGACGGACGATGCGCCGCGGTGTCCAGTGACTCGTACAACGAGAACGCGCCGGTCGTCACCACCGAGTGCGACCCCGCGGCAGCCAACCAGAAATGGCTGCTGGAGAAGGACGGCAGCGGTTTCGTCCTGCGCTCGGACAGCAGCGGCCGCGTGCTCACCTCTGATGGCGGCAGCGGTAAGCCGTTGGTGCAGCGGTTCGGCACCGGCGGCGCGGAGCAACGCTGGGTGCTCGACCCGGCCGCGTCACAGGTCACCGCGACGTTCCAGATCGACGATGGGGTCGTGCCCGCCGGCGCGAAGACCGGCGCCGGCACAGTCATCACCAACCACGGCGGCACCGCGGTGTCCGATGTGGTCGTCGAACTGCAGGTGCCGGACGGCTACACCGCCACGGCCGAGACGCGCACGCGCCTCGCGTACCTCGCGCCCGGGGCCAAGGCCACAGTGCGGTGGCAGGTCACGGTGCCCGACCAGGTGGCGGCGGGCTTCGACCAACTGCACACGGTCGCCGCGTACCGCGGCCCGCGCGCCACGTTCCAGGTCGGAGCGACCGACACGCTGATGGCCACCGACGCGAGCGTGCGCGACGCGGTGGGATACACCGCCGACTTCACCTCGCACACGGTCACCCCGATCACGCTCGCCACCGGCACCCCCCACGAACCGATCAAGGTCGGCACGCTGCCCGGCACCATCGCCGGCGACGCCGACGGCGACCGTATCTACGTCGCCAACCAGGGTTCCGCCTCGGTCACGGTGATCGACGCGGCGACCAAGGCGGTCACCGCGACGGTGCCGGTCGGCACCACGCCGGCGGGCCTGGGCCTGTCTCCGGACGGGAAGACCCTGTGGGTGTCCGCCTACAGCGACAACGCGGTCCAGGCGATCGACCTGGCCACGCTCACCGCCGGACCGCTGATCAAGGTGGCCGCCGGGCCGGAGAACCTGGCCGTGAGCCCGGACGGCAAGACGCTGTGGGTGGCGTGCCGGACCGACAACCAGGTGGTGCCCGTAGACATCGGCAGCGGCACCGCCGGCACGCCGGTGCCGGTGGCCGACGGCCCGAACGGGCTCGCGATCACCCCGGACGGCAAGACCGTGTACGTCACCCAGCAGTGGTCCGACACGGTGGTGCCGATCGACACCGCGACGCGGGCGAAGGGTTCGCCGATCACGGTGGGGCGCACGCCGTTCAAGCTCAGGATGAGCCCGGACGGCAAGACGCTCGCGGTGGCCTCGGAGAACGACCGCTCGTTGTACTTCGTCGACACCGCCAGCAACACGGTGCGACAGACCGTCCTGGTCGGCCCGATGCCGTCCGACGTGTCGTTCAGCTCCACCGGGACGCTCGCGTACGCCTCGGTCGCCAGCAACAACACGGTGGTGCCGATCATCCTGCCGAGTGGTGAGACCGGACCGCCGATCCCGGTCGGCGGCTACCCGATCGGGATCACGATCGGCCGGTAGCGCACGTAGCTCCTGTCCGAACCCTCGGCGGTCGCCCATGTGGCGGCCGCCGAGCCGGTTCTGCGCGGCGGTAGGCCCGTCAGCAGGCCCATGAGCAGGCCCGCCGGCCCGGCAGCGCCCCCGCGGATGGCGCCGGGCGGGCCGGCCCCGCCACGGTGGTCAGGATCCCCGTGTCTCCGTCCGGCCCTGCGGTCCGGGTGCGCGCAGATGCCTGACCCGGGCGGGTGGCAGGTTGCGCAGTACGAGGCTGTCGCCGACGCCGTACCGGGCGGTGAAACCGTCCAGCACGGCGGCCACTTCCCGTTGCCGGGCCGCCTCGGCGCGATCGGCCACCAAGGCGCGGGTCACCTGGGTCCCGGGGTACGCGAAGTACGTCAGGTGCCCGCCCGGCGCCAAGACGGAGAAGTAGCGGTCCAGGATCGTACGGACCATGTGCGGTTCGAAGTTGGCGAACGGCAGGCAGGAGACGATCACGTCGTAACGGCCGCCCAGTTCGGCGTCCGTGATGGACTCGGCGATGATCCGGATCCGGTCGGACGCGGCCGACATGGCCGGGTCGGTGCGCAGCGCCCGGTGTATCAGATCCACGAACCGCGGGTTGATCTCCACCACGTCGAGGCGGTCGGCCGGCCCGAGACGGCTCGCCAGTGTCCGGGTGACCGGACCGGTGCCCGCGCCGACCTCCAGTACGGACACCGGACCGCCGAGCTCGGCGCGGGCCAGGGCCAGCGGGGCCGCAAGCCGGGCGGCCAGCGGTCGGCTGCTGGGCGCGACCGCTCCGGTGGTCCTGAAGGTGTGGGCGGCCTCGCGCAGAAATGCCAGCCGTCCGGGCTGGTAGGGGAGTTCGAGGTCCGCGGGGGTCTTGCTGGGAGCGTGCGTCAGGTCCATGGCCGTGACGCTAGGGAGCGGAGGGCGGCGTTCCATCGGCCGTGCGGCGACGGCCTTCCCCGACGAAAGTAGGGGGTCGGGGTTGCCCGACGGCCGGACTTCGCAGGCCGTCCCGCTGTCTATGCTCGTGCACTGTGGAGGCGAACTCGGGGAAAGCGAAGGCGAAGCGCGGCTGGCCGTGGTGGGCCGAGGCGGCGCTCGTCGGCGCGGTGGGCGTGCTGTCGGTGCAGGAGGCCTACATCGGCGCCGGGGGTACGCTGCGCACTCCGGCGGCTGCCCTGGCCGCCGCGAGCAGCCTTGCGCTCCCGCTGCGCGGCCGTTGGCCGTGGTGGGTCGCGGCGTGCAGCGTGGTCACCGCCGCCGCGTTCGGCACGGTGTGGCCGTTGCTCGTCGTGCTGTTCCACCTGGCCCAGCGGGGCCGGGGTGGCGTGGGGGCGCTGTGTGCGGCGGCGGCCCTGGCGGGGAGCCTGGTGATCCAGCCGGCCGCCAGCCTGTGGACCACACGTACCTACGGGCCGCTCCTGCTTCCCGCGGTGGTGCTCTTGCTGGGGCTGTGGGCGGGCAGCCGCCGGCGTCTGGTCGTCTCGCTCGACGAGCAGGTCCAGCATCTGCGGGTCGAACGTGAACTGCGCGCCGAGCAGGCGAGACTGGGGGAGCGGACGCGGATCGCCGCCGAGATGCACGATGTGCTGGCCCACCGCCTGACCGTCCTGGCGCTGCACACCGGCGCCCTCCAGGGCCGGGCCGAGGAACTGCCGGAGCCCGTCGTGGAACGGGTCGGGATGCTGCGCCGCACCTCCACCGAGGCGCTGGCGGACCTGCGCGAGGTGCTGGGTGCCCTGCGGGCGACCGACGCCGAAGAGGTACGGGCGACGGGAGCCAGGCCGGAGGACCTGCCGGCCCTGCTGGACGAGGCACGAGGCGCGAGGCAGCGCGTCGAGGCGGTCATAACGGGCGAGGCGACCGCCGTCTCCACCAGTCACCGGCTCGCGATCCACCGTGTCGTCCAGGAAGCGCTGACGAACGCCCGTAAGCACGCGCCCGGTGCTCTCGTCGAGGTCGCGGTGAGCTACGGACCTCCCAAGTCGACGGTGGTGGTGCGCAATCGGCCGGGGAACTCGTCCGGCAGTGCGCCGGTTGCCAGCGGCTTCGGACTGATCGGACTGACCGAGCGGGTCAACGCCCTGGGCGGCAGGCTGGAGTTCGGACCGTCGGGCGCGGGTGGCTGGCGGGTGACCGCCGAGATACCGGTCGGCGCCGGTCCCTCCCATGCCGACTCGTCGCACGCCGGGGCCGCATGAGCCGGGCGGGAAGAGCGTCCCGCGCGGGACGAGGCGTGGACGAGGCGGGAGCCGAAGGGAAAGGCGCGACACGGTGAACGGCACGACGCACGCGGACAGCGGTGCGGATGACGGTGCGCAAGGCGGTGCGGCGGATGACGGTGCGGGTGGCACGCTCCGCGTACTGATCGTGGACGACGACCACCTGGTCCGGCTCGCCCTCGCCGACATCCTCGACCGGGACCCCGCCCTCACGGTGGTGGCCCAGGCGGGCGACGGCGCCGAGGCGGTCGAACTCGCGCGGACACGGCGGCCGGACGTGGTCCTGATGGACATCCGTATGCCGGGGATGGACGGCATCATCGCCACCCGGCGGTTGCGTGCGCTGCCCGAACCGCCCCAGGTGATTGTCCTGACCACCTTTGATCTCGACCAGTACGTCTACGACGCGCTGGCCGCGGGGGCGTCCGGCTTCCTGCTGAAGGACACCGATCCGGGCGAGATCGTCCGCGCCGTACGGATCGTGGCGGACGGCCAGGCCATGCTGCACCCGTCCGCCGCCCGCCGCCTCATCGACCGCCACTACGCGACCGCCGGCCAGGCGACGGGCCATGCGCGCGCCCGCATCGACAAGCTGACGCCACGTGAGAAGGACGTCCTGAACCTCCTCGCCGACGGGGCGTCCAACGCGGAGATCGCCACCGGGCTCGGGATGCGCGAGAGCACGGTGAAGGCCCATGTCAGCCGCATCCTGTCGGCGCTCGAGGTGGGCAACCGGGTGCAGGCCGCACTCTGCGCCCGGAGCGCGGGCATCGGCGGTCGTTGACCAGCCCCCCCGGGGGTTCGCATTCGGCTGCGGGCTGGTTGTGGCTGGTCGCGCAGTTCCCCCGCGTCTGACGGGGCGCGCCCGTTGTCACGTGATCGTGGCGCCCTGCCAGACGAGCATCGTCACATCGATGCCCGCCACGACGATCGAGGTGATGAACGGCACCCGGACCCGGCGGCCTCCGGCCGCCGTGCCGACCGCGGCCGTCAGTGCGGTCACCGTCAGGGCGGCCAGGCCGGCGGCATCGGCCGGTCCGGGGCGGCCGAACGTCAGTACGGCGGAAGCCGCCACCAGCGGAACCGGCAGCAGCAGCCGCACCCTTGCCGGGCCCAGCCGCTGTGGCCAGCCGCGTACCCCGGTGGCCAGGTCGGAGGCGATGTCGGGCAGCACATTGCCCAGATGCGCCCCCACGCCCAGCAGCGCCCCCGAGGTGAGCACCCACCAGGCCGGCCACGGGCGGCCCGGCAGGCCCAGTGCGACGAAGCCGGGGAGTGCGGCGAACCCGACCGCGTACGGCAGCCAGGACAGCGCCGTGGCCTTCATCCCCAGGTTGTACGCCCATGCGGCGCCGACACCGGCGAGATGGACGGTGCCGGCGAGCGGACCGCAGGCCAGTGACAGGGGCACGCTGAGGCCCAGGGCCACGAAGGCCGCGGCCCGTACGGTCGCCGCGTCCACCGCGCCGGACACCACCGGTTTGTCGAACCGCCCGGTGGCGCGGTCACGCCGGGCATCGACCGCGTCGTTGCACCATCCCACCGACAACTGTCCCGTCAGCACCGCCGCGGCCACCAGCAGACAGCCGCGCCCGTCCTGCCCGGAGGTCATCGCCAGCGTCGTGACCAGCAGGGTGACGGCCGCCGCCGGGACCGGATGACACGCCATCAGCATCCCGCCGAGGAAGAGCAGCCCGCGGGCGCCGGTGTGCTGGTCGTGGGCGGTGGCCTGTTCGGTGGCGTCCATCCGCCTGATGGTAGGCGTTTATGCCGAAATCAGATGGTACGTCGACACGATGCGGGGGCAGGCATGGGGGGAACCGATGCCACGGACATGGAGCCTTGATGACCCGGATCGCCGCTGTTCACGGAGTCGTGGCGCCGCACCGGCACAGCCAGCGCGAGATCACCGACATGGTCGCCCGCACCTGCCTGCCCGCCGGCGCCGACCGGCGTGCGCTCGACCGCCTGCACCACAGCGCGCAGGTGCGCACACGCCACACGGCGCTGCCGCTGGACCGGTACGGCGAACTCGGCGATTTCGGCACGATCAACGACACTTTCATCGCCGCGGCCGTGGAACTCGGTGCGGAGGCGGTCGCGGAGGCACTGCGTGAGGCGGGCCTGGCGGCACGTGATGTGGACCTGCTGATGTTCACCTCGGTGACCGGTATCGCCGCACCCTCCGTGGACGCTCGGCTGGCCGGACGGCTCGGGCTGCGGCCGGACGTCAAACGGCTGCCCCTCTTCGGCCTGGGGTGCGTCGCCGGGGCGGCCGGGATCGGCCGTCTGCACGACTATCTGCTGGGCCGCCCCGACCATGTCGCCGTGCTGCTCTCGGTGGAACTCTGCTCGCTGACCTTCCAGCGCACCGACGCGTCACCGGCCAACCTGATCGCCACCGCCCTGTTCGGCGACGGCGCCGCCGTCGTCGTCGCCTGCGGTGCCCGACGGCAAACGGCAACCGCCTCCGGACCGACGGTGGTGGCGAGCCGAAGTCGTCTCTATCCCGACACCGAGCGGCTCTTGGGCTGGGACATCACCGGATCGGGCTTCCGCGTCGTACTCGACCCGAGCGTGCCCGACGTGGTGCGCAAGACCCTCGCCGACGATGTCGACGACTTCCTCGCCGACCACGGCCTCAAGCGGCGCGATGTGACGGCCTGGGTGAGCCACGCCGGCGGTCCGAAGGTGCTGGAGGCGGTCGCGGAGGCGCTCGAACTGCCGGACGACGCCCTCGACATGAGCCGGCGCTCGCTCGCGGAGGTCGGCAATCTCTCGTCGGCCTCCGTGCTGCACGTGCTGCGCGACACCCTGGCCGCCGGGCGCAGACCGCCGCCGGGCACTCCCGGGGTGCTGCTCGCCATGGGGCCGGGATTCTGCACCGAACTCGTCCTGCTGCGCTGGTGAGAAGGGGAGAGAAACATTGATGTGGTACGCCCTGCTGGTGCTGGCCGTCGGCGTGGAACGCGTCGCTGAGCTCGTGGTGGCCCGTCGCAACGCGCGCTGGAGCCGGGCTCGCGGCGCGGTCGAGTCCGGACGAGGGCACTACCCCGTGATGGTGGCCCTTCACACCGGCCTGCTGGCCGGCTGCCTGGCCGAAGTGTGGGCGGCGGACCGGCCGTTCCACCCCGCGCTCGGCTGGACCATGTCGGCCACGGTCATCGCCGCTCAGGCCTTGCGCTGGTGGTGCGTCTGCACGCTGGGGCCGCGCTGGAACACCCGCGTGCTGGTCGTGCCCGGCCTGCCTCTGGTGGCCGGCGGCCCGTACCGATGGCTGCGCCACCCCAACTACGTGGCGGTGGTCGCCGAAGGCATCGCGCTGCCGCTGGTGCACGGGGCCTGGCTGACCGCCGTGCTCTTCACGGTGTTCAACGCCGCGCTGCTCACCGTACGCATCCGCTGCGAGGAGGCGGCTCTCGCCCCGGCGCTCGATGCGGGCGATGCGGCGGCGCACCCCGCGCACGCCGAACGAGCCGCTGAAGCCGAACGAGCCGCACGGTGATCGACCTCCTGGTGGCGGGTGGCGGGCCGGCCGGGCTGGCCACGGCGATCCACGCCGCCCGCGCGGGGATGGAGGCCGTCGTGATCGAGCCGCGCCCCGGGCCGGTGGACAAGGCGTGTGGCGAGGGAGTCATGCCGGGGGGCGTACGGTCCCTGCGTGCCCTCGGCGTCGACCCCGCCGGCCGTGCGCTGCGCGGAATTCGCTATGTGGACGGCCCGCACCGCGCGCAGGCGGACTTCCGTGAGGGCACCGGCCTGGGCGTTCGCCGTACCGTGCTGCACACCGCGTTGGCCCGGCGAGCCGCCGAACTCGGTGTCCGCGTCCTGCCCGGCAAGGTCGGCGACGTACGGCAGGCCCCGGACGCGGTGACTGCCGCGGGACTGACGGCCCGGTGGCTCGTCGCGGCCGACGGCCTGCACTCTCCCGTCCGCCGGGCCCTCGGCCTGGACCTGCGGGACCGCCGGCCCCGACGCTACGGCCTGCGGCGGCACTACCGCGTACCGCCGTGGTCGGACTTCGTCGAGGTGCACTGGTCGCGCTGCGGCGAGGCCTATGTGACACCAGTCGCGGACGACCTCGTCGGGGTCGCCGTACTCAGCACGGCGAGATGCGCCTACGCCAGCCACCTGGACCGCTTCCCCGACCTGGCGTCCCGTCTCCGCGGCGGGACGCCGGTGAACCTCGTACGCGGCGCCGGACCCCTGCGGCAGCGCGTGCGCGGCAGGGTGGCCGGCCGCGTTCTGCTCGTCGGTGACGCGGCCGGGTACATCGACGCCCTCACCGGCGAGGGCATCGCACTCGCGCTGGCGTCGGCCGAGGTGGCGGTGCGGTGCCTGCGCGCGGGGCGGGCACAGGACTACGAGAGGGCGTGGCGGCGGCTGTCCCGCAGGCATCGCCTGATGACCGAGGCGCTCGTCCGGGTCAGCTGCCGGCCGCGCGCGTCCGGCCTGGTCGTGCCGGCGGCCTCCTGGATGCCACCGGTCTTCGCCGCGGCCGTACAGGCGCTGCAGTGACCGGACGCCACCGCGGAGCGGGGGGGGCAACGGGGCTTCCGGCGTGTGAAGGCCGGGTGACCGCGAAGGCCTGGACATCATGTGTTATTTGTCCGGATATGATGGGCGTGCCCCGCCCGGGAAGCCTGTGTGGAACCGACGGTTGGGAGCGGATCGGTGATCAGCGGTGAGATGTCGCGTTGGACCGATGCCCCGCGAGAGCGGACCCACGCGCTCGGACTCGTCTTCCCTCCGGCCGGCGACCACTACACCGGGATGCAACTGGATTTCATCGGCGCGATCGCCGAGACGGCCCAGGCGTACGGCTACGACGTGCTGCTCACCACCGGCTCCAAGGCCGGTGACCATCCGTTCCAGCGGCTGCTGGCCGGGCGTCTCGTGGACGGCGTGATCCTGATGGAGATCCAGCTGGACGACGACCGGGCCGACCTCCTCTCCGAACTGGGCATTCCCTACGTCCTCATCGGACGGGCCCGCGTGGAGAAGACCTCATGGGTGAACCTGGACTTCGCGGCGCTCGGGCGCGACTGCGTGCGGCACCTCGCCGATCTGGGGCACCGCACGATCGCCTTCGTCAACCGGTCGGAACACCTCTTCCGGTCCGGATACCAGTCCGCGCACCTGGGGCAGGAAGGGTTCGTCCGAGGCGTGACGGAGCTCGGGCTAACCGGCAGGACGTATCTCTGCGACGACGACGCCGCCGCGGGCGAGGCGTGTCTGGAGCGCATCCTGCTGGAGGACCCGGCGACCACCGCCGTGGTGACCATGAACGAAGCGGGCCTGGGCGGTCTGTACCGCGGGCTCAAACGCGCCGGGCGCGCCGTACCGCGGGACTTCTCGGTCGTCGGCGTGGTGGCCGGCCCCTGGGCGGAACGCGTGACCCCGCAGCTCACCGCGGCCGACATGCCGGCCGCCGAGATGAGCCGGGTCGGCGTCGAGCTGATGATGGAGCGGCTGAAGGCACCCGACGCCCCTCCCCGGCACGTGCTGCTGCGACCGCTGATCTGCACCCGCGACAGCACCGGCCCCTGCAAGCCGGTACCGGGCCCGGACTCCTGAGACTCGGAGTCCTGACCAGCATCGAAGAGGCAGCACCGGGGTACTCGTGGCGCCATGCACGATGCCCCCGCCTCGCCGCTCGCCCCTCCCCGGCGGGAGGACGTGCCCTCGGTCGCGGTCCTGGTCGAGCTGATGCGGAGCGGTACGGCCGGCGGTCATGTCCAATGCTGGGAGCGCTTTGCCGAGACCGCGGCCCGCCACCGGGCACCCGGCACGGACGGTCCCGGGCGCGGCGGCCCCGGAGTCGATCTGACCGTCTACCTGCTGGGCGAGCGGGAAGGCATCGAGCGCCTGTCGCCATGGGTTCGGATCGTCACCCTCCGCCCGGTCTTCAGCACGGCGGCCGTGCTTCCGGCCGATGACGGAACGGATGTCTCGGACCTCGCTCCGTACCACCCCCGGCTCGCCGCGCTGCTGCCGCGCCACGACGTATGGCACATGACGCACAGCTTCGCCTTCACCTCGACCGCCGGCCGGCTGGCCCGGCGCGCGGCACGGCGAGAGGCTCGATCGAGGGCGGCGCGGCGGCCGCGGCTCGTCGCCTCGGTGCACACCGACGTTCCCGCGCTGGCCGCCGCGCACCTCCGGCACCTGCCCGACCGCATGCCCGCTGCCGTCCGGCCGGCGGGCCGCGTCGTCACGGAGGGTACGGCGGACCGTGTGAGCGCCTGGCTGCTGCGGCGCCGGGACAGAACGCTGGGGAGGTGCGAGCGAGTGCTGGTCGCCACAGCGGCGGAGCGCGACGAACTCGCCGGCACGCTGGGCGAGGACCGGGTCCGCCTGCTGCGTCGCGGCATCGACCGCACGCGATTCCATCCCGACTCCGCGGCCCGGGCCCGGCTCGCCGAGGAGTACGGAGTTCCGGCCGGACTGCCGCTCGTCCTGTTCGTGGGACGCCTCGACGACTCGAAGCGCGTGCTGATGCTGGCCGAGAGCCTGCGCCGGATGTGTGAGGAGGGGCGAGCCGTCCATGCCGTGATGGCGGGGTCGGGCGTGGAGCGGGACAGGATCGCCCAGGTTCTCGGGCAGCACGTCACCCTGCTCGGTTCGCTCCCGCAGGAGCGGCTGGCGCGGGTGTACGCGGGATGCGACATCTTCGCCTGCCCGTCCCGGACGGAGACCATAGGCAACGCCGTCGCCGAGGCGATGGCGAGCGGACTGGCCGTCTTCCTTCCCGAAGGCGCCCGGACGACGCAGTGGCTGACCGCTCCGGGACAGGACGGCATCGTGGTCCGCCGCGACGACGTACACGGCTGGGCGGAGACGCTCGGCACACTGGTGGACCGGCCCCGACAGCTCCGGGCGGTGGCCCGCCGCGCGGCTGAGACGGCCCGCAACGAACATCCTTCCTGGGAGCAGGTCCTCGCCGAGGATCTGCTCCCCGTCTGGCGCGGTCCGTAACCGCGGCCGGCCGGCACTTCATGGCCGTCGCCGCAGCGGTCGGCGCACCGGTCGGCGCATCGCGGTGGAGACGCGCGGCGGGCACTCCGGCGCGGCGCGCACGCGGCCCGAGGGGGCGGGAGCGGGGATCACGGACGAGAGTCGCCGGGCGCCCGGCCCGTGTCCGTGTCGCGCTCCAGTCGGTGCAGTGCGGCGATCTGCGGGGAGGAGTCCAGGCTCACGATCCCCGCGGTCACCAGCACAAGCCCGAGCACGGTGAAGCCGGTGACCGGCCAGCCGGAGCGGATCGTCTCGCCGAAGAGCGTGGTGCCGACCGTGACGGCGACCGCCGGCTCGGTCGCGTCGATCACGGTCATGCCGGCGGCCAACGGTCCCTGCTGGAAGGCGCTCTGGATGAGCAGCAGCCCGCCCGCGCTCGCGACGACGAGGGCGTACGGCTGCCAGGTGGAGAGTGTCGCGCCCAGGCCCTGCTTGAGCCGGTCGACCGTCGTGGCCAGGAGAACCGACTGGGTGCCCATGACCGCTCCGGCGGCCAGCGCCACGGCCGAGGCACGCCAGGGACCGTGCAGCGCTCGCGCGGCCGCCAGCGCGCAGCCGACCAGTGCCCCGGTCGCGCCCAGGACCAGGAGCCAGGACACGAGATCCGGCGCGTCCGGGTCACCGCCGTGCGGACGGGCCGACACCAGGGCCAGCGCCAGCCCCGTGGCCACCGCGAGGGTGCCGAGCCAGGCCTGGGTGCCCAGCCGCATACGGTGCAGTCGCGCGGACAGTGGCACGGCGAAGATCAACTCGGCGACGATCAGCGGTTGCACCAGGCTGAGCGGGCCGAAGGCCAGGGCGAGGGACTGGAAGCCGTACGCCAGTACCGCCAGGCCGATCCCGGTGAGCCACAAAGGCTCCCGGGCCAGCCGGAACAACAGACGGAAGGAGAGCGCCTCGGCGTCCGGCCGTGCGCTGGCCGCCCGCTGTTGCAGCACCCCGGCGACGGCGAAGCAGGCACCTGCGGCGAGCGCGGCGAGGACGGCGATCGGCATTCCGGGTCCTGCTCCTTCGCGGCACGCTGCGGGGCGGTCGGCGGCTGGACGTCGAGGCCGTCAGTCCGTGGCTTCCGGGTTGCGCGTGTGCGTCGGTCCCCGATGGTGGACGTACAGGAGACGGCGGTCACCGATATCGATGGGCTGGGGCTCCGGCAGCTCGAAGCGGACGGGGCGCTGGTGGTCGGCGAGCTGCCGGCGCGGGTTGTAGACCTGGTTGAACTTCCACAGCATGCGGGCGAAATTGGTTTGCCCGTGCAGCAGGTTGCGGCCCAGGGCGCGGGCCGCGCCGAAGGCGGTACGCAATCCCAGGTGCTTGCGGTTGATGACGGCCTGGGTGCGGACGAGTTCGCGGTAGAACTGGTCCAACGGCAGCGTGGTGGGGACCACGGCGTGCTGGATGTCGAAGAGGCGGTAGTCGCGGGTGGTGAGCCGTCGCGACTCGGTGTGCCAGATCTCCGTACCGGGGTAGGGCGTCATCACGGTGAAGTGGACGATCTCCGGTACGGACAGCGCGAACTCGCGCACGATCCGGAAGCGCTCCATGTCCCAGGCGGGGTCGACGATCAGGTTGATCGCCACGTTGATGCCCAGCTTCCGGGCCACCTCCAGGGCCTTGAAGTTCTCGTCGGGACTGATCCTCTTGCGGAACAGGTCGAGCCCCTCCGCGTCGATGGCCTCCATCCCGAGGAACATGTAGCGCAGTCCCAGCCGTGACCAGCGTTCGAAGACCTCGGGATGCCGCAGGAGCACATCGCTGCGGGTCTCCAGGTAGTACTGCTTTCGGATGCCGCGGCGTTCCACCTCGGCGGCGATGGCGTCGCCGTGTTCGGGCCGGATGAAGGCGACGTCGTCGACGATGAACACATTGGGCTCGCGGATGGCCGCCAGGTCGTCGGCCGCCGCCTGGGGCGACGCCTTGCGGTAGCTGCGGCCGTAGAACGTCCACGCGGAGCAGAACGAGCAGTCCCAGGGGCAGCCGCGGGTGAACTCGACCGAGGCGCACGGGTCGAGTTCGCCGATGAAGTACCGGCGGCGGTTGCGCATCAAGTCCCGTGCGGGCAGCGGGGCGTCGATGCTCTCGAGCATCCGGGGCGCCGGCCCCCGGCCGCTCGCGGTGACGAGCCCGGGGACCTCGTCCACGGCTCCGTCACGGATCGCCTCCAGCAGCGGCGCGATCACCGGCTCGCCCTCGCCGCGCACCACCGCGTCCACCGAGCCGCCCGCCTGTTCCAGCACGTCCTCGGCGACGAAGGAGACACTGTGGCCGCCGAAGAAGACGAAACAGCCGGGTACGGTCTGCTTCGCGTGTGCCGCCAGCTCGATGGCCTCCGGGATGTTCGCCAGGTAGTTCAGGGAGACCCCGAGGGCCTCCGGCCGGAAGGACCTCAGTTCCCTCATCAGCACGGACCGGTCGAGCACTTGAAGGTCCACGACACGGACCTCGTGACCCGCGTCGCGCGCGGCACCCGCCACTCGTTCGAGACCGAGCGGCTCCAGGCGCAGAAAGATCTCGGAGTACATCAGGGCGCTGGGGTGGACGAGCAGGAGACGCATCATCGCCTCGCCACGAACTCGGGGACAGGGGGTGTCCCCTTCGTATCCCGGTAAGCCCGCGGAGAGTACCGCCAGTCAGCGGTATCGGACGCTGCTGGAGGGTGGTTCCCTGCCCGCGGAGACGGGCGACCGCGCATCTGCGGACCGCCGACGGTCCGGCGCCGGGTAGGGGAACGGGGGCGACGTAGACCGAAGCGCAGGGAGACAGGCGATGACGCAGTCCGGCTCCACCTACAACGCTGAGGCGAGACCCGGTGATNCGATGACGCAGTCCGGCTCCACCTACAACGCTGAGGCGAGACCCGGTGATCCGCGCCCGGCGGCCCCGCCCCGCCCCGCGAGGGTGGTGAGGAAGCAGGCGCCGGTCCTGCGCGGCGGCCCGCGGGTGGCGCTGGTGACGGGCGCGTCCTCGGGCATCGGCGCCGCGATCGCGCGACGCTTCGCCGAGGGCGACGGCGCGGGCCGGGGCGAGGGCGAGTGGCAGCTGCTGCTCAGCGGCCGGGACCGGGACGGGCTGGAGAAGACGGCCGCCGGTACGACGGCCAGGATTCTGCCCGCCGACCTCGCCGCTCCGGACGGTCCTCGCCTGCTGGCCGAGTCCGCGCTCCGCGTGGCCGGACAGATCGACCTGCTGGTCGCCGGGGCGGGGATCGGCTGGGCCGGGCCCTTTGTGTCCATGCCGCACTCGGCCATCGACCGGCTGCTGTCCGTGGACCTCAACGCGACGCTCCACCTGGTACGGGCGGTGCTGCCCTCCATGGTGGCGGCCGGCCACGGACGCGTCGTGCTCCTCGGATCGGTCGCGGGGATGGTGGGTGTACGGGAGGAAGCGGTGTACTCGGCCGCCAAGGCCGCCGTCGCAGCCTTCGCCGAGGCGCTGCGGCAGGAGCTGCGCGGCACCGGCACCGGAGTGACGCATGTCGTGCCGGCGGCCGTGGACACGGCGTTCTTCGAGCGGCGCGGCGCCCCCTACCAGCGCTCCTGGCCGTGCCCCGTGCCGGCCGGCGAGGTGGCCGACGTCGTCTGGGATGCCGTCCGGCACGGACGCGAGGACGCCTACGTACCGTCCTGGCTCCATCTGCCCGGTCGCGTACGCGGTGTCGCTCCCGGCCTGTACCGGCGGCTGCTGCACCGCTTCGGTTGAAGCCCGCTTCCGCGGCCGGCCTCGCCTCCTCGGCGTGAGGTCCGGTGGGCCACGCCGTTCAAGAATCCACCGTTCAGGAATCCACCGTTCATGGGGCCCACCGTTCATGGGCCCAGCGTTCGTGGCCGCCGTTCAGGAGCCCGACAATTCCTCTTCCCTCCGCGCGAGTCCCGTCTTCAGTCCCGCCCCGCACAGCGGCACGACAGCCGTACGGTTCCCCGGTACGCCCTCCCTGACGGCAGCCCAGCAGGCGACCCCCGTCGACTCGACGTACAGCCCGCGCGAGGCCAAGTCCCGCTGGGCGTGCCGGATCTGGTCCTCGGTCACCGTGAGGAAGGTTCCCCCGGACTCGCGGACCGCCCGCAGGATCTGCCGGGCCCGCGGCGGGCGCGGGATGGCGATGCCCTCCGCGACGGTGGAGGCCATCGGCGTGACCCCGACGAGGTCGTCCGCGCCCTCGTCCCAGGCGTGGGCGAGGGGCGCCACCGCGGCGGACTGGACCGCGTACAGCGCGGGCCGCCGGTCGATCAGTCCCGCCGCGTACAGCTCGGCCACCGCGAGAGCGGCGCCCAGCAGCAGCGTCCCGTTGCCGACGGGCACGACGAGCACCTCGGGAAGTCGTCCGCCGAGGTCCTCCCAGAGTTCGTGGACGTAGGTCTTCGTGCCGTGCAGGAAGTACGGGTTGAAGACGTGGCTGGCGTAGAACGTGCCCTCCTCGTCCGCTGCCTCCCGGGCCGCCCGCGCGGCCGCCTCCCGGTCGCCGGGGACCACTTCGAGCCGGGCGCCGTGCGCTCCGATCTGCTCCAGCTTCTTGGCTGACGTACCGTCAGGGACGTATACAGTGCACGGCAGTTGTGCGCGGGCGCAGTACGCGGCGATCGCCGTGCCCGCGTTGCCGCTGCTGTCCGCGACGACCCGGCGCGGGCTCAGTCGCAGCGCCAGCTCGGCCAGCATCACCGCCCCGCGATCCTTGAACGAGAGCGTCGGCATCAGGAAGTCCAGTTTGGCCGAAACGCCGTCCTTCAGCGGGACCAGCGGCGTACGGCCCTCGCCGAGTGACACCGACGGTGCGGCCAGGGGCAGGCACTCGGCGTACCGCCACAGTGAATTCACCCGGCCCACAAGGGATTTGAGGGTAGCCGGGGTCGGAGCGAAATCGAGGTCGAGCGGACCGCGACAGGCCGGGCAGCACCAGGCGAGCGAGTCCACGGGGACACGCGTGCCGTCCCTCGGGCAGAAGCGATCCGGCAGTGGAGTCATGAGCGCAGACTAAAGGGGGCGTTTGGTGGCGTTGTGTCATGACTGGCACATGGCCGCTGTGTTACGTCCGTGAAGGCGAGCGGTCCTCGTCCTCGCGGTACGGCGTCGGGTCCGTGACCCAGCCCGCCGCGAGGACGAGGCGCGAGGAGCGGTTCAGGGCGAGGAAGCCGAAGGGGCGATCGAACGTGGCGTCGATCGTGGTGGTCGTGTACCGCAGCTCGGGTATCCCGCCCCCGGGTGCGGCGGCGAGCGCCGTCACGGACGCGGCCCGGAAGCCGAGGGCGCCGAACGTGGCCGTGGTGGACTGCTGGGCCGACCCCACGCACAGGGGCTGGGCGCTGATGCCCGGGAAGTGTCCTCGGGACTCGTCCCGCGCCGTGGTGAGGCCGAACAGGCCGTGCAGATGCAGCAGATCGTGGTCGGCGGACAGGTCGAAGGCGACGGTGGTGACGTCCAGGGACGGCGGCTGAGGAGTCACGCAGCGCTCCTTCTCCACCCGGAGGCCGGGGCCCGCCTCGCCGTACGGCAGTTCGTGTCCCGGGACGACCGCATGACGGCGGCCCAGCACGTCCACGCCGGCGCCCAGCACCTGGCCGGGGCTCATCCGCTCCTCGCCGAGCAGGAGATGGACGTCGATGCCGGTATTGCCCAGCACCTTCAGCTCGGTGACGGCCCCGTACGGGGTGTCCGCGACCCCGACCCGGTCCAGCAGACGGGTCGAGCGGCGCAGCCCCCGCAGCGTCCGCTTCTGCCACGGCCCACTGCGCGGCCGGACGGGGTACTCCTTGAACGGGCGGAACCATTCGGTGCGCAGGGCGAGCGCGCTCGCGAGAACCATCTCGGTCCGGTCGGTCAGGGGTACGGGCATCCGCTCGATCAGACCGCCGGTCCGCTTGGCCGCCCAGGCGTCCAGAGCTTCCCTGTCGGTCTCCTCGCGACCCGTGAGCACCCCGTGCACCGCCGTCGGCAGCCCCGCCTCCCACTCCTCCCGCAGTTCCAGCGTCCGCTTGGTCCACAGTCCGACGGCCGAGTCCAGCCCCCGCATCCCGGCCATGGCGCTCAGCAACTCCCGCCCCGCGGCTGCGGCTTCCCCGGCCGGCAGGTCCACCGCCTCCGCCAGCTCCGCACGCGCCGGGCCCGCCGCTCCGTCCGTCAGGAGGGCCAGGAGCGGCCACACCCCGGCCGCCGAGAAGGCCGTGCCGCCGGCTGACGCCCCGGCCCACCGGGTCGTCAGCTCGTTGACAGCCCGTATCGCCCGGTTCGTCACTTGCATTCCGCCCCCCACCGCACCGCGCTTACGATGCGCCCTGTCGTACGTCAGTTCTTGAACCACTTGGACGAGGAGCACGGTACTAGTGGACACACCTCCGCCCCCTGGGCCACAGCAGCCCCAAGGCGGGCCGTACCCGCCGCAGGGCCCGTACGGCGCGTACCCCGGGCAGGGGCAGGGGCAGGGGCAAGGGCCGTACGGCCAGGGGCAGGGACAGAACCCGTACGGCCAGGGCCAGGGACCGGGCCCGTACGGCTATCAGCCCTGGGGTCAGGGCTACTCCCCGTACAACCGCCCGACCCCCGTCAACGGCTTCGCGATCGCCGCGCTCGTGCTCGGCATCCTTTGCTTCCTGCCGCTCTTCGGGCTGGTCCTCGGCTGGGTCGCGCTGGCGCAGATCAAGAAGAAGGGCGAGCGCGGCAAGGGCATGGCGGTCGCCGGGATGATCCTTTCCGGGATCGGCGCCGCGCTCCTCGTGCTGGGGCTGGTCACCGGCGCCGCGGCCGACTTCTGGGACGGCTTCAAGGAGGGGGCGCGGGACGCGCGGGAGAACGGCGCGGCCTTCACCGTGGACAAGGGCGAGTGCTTCGACACCACCGACGGCTCGCTGGAGGGCATGGCGTACGACGTCGACACCGTGCCGTGCGAGGGCAAGCACGACGGCGAGGTCTTCGCGAACTTCAAGATGGCGGCGGGCAGTTACCCTGGTGACGACGCCGTCACCCGGGCCGCCGACGACAAGTGCTACACGCTCCAGTACGCCTACGCGATGGACTCCTGGGCGCTGCCGGACAACGTCGACATCTACTACTTCACCCCGACCCGGGAGAGCTGGAGCCTGGGTGACCGCGAGATCAGCTGCCTGTTCGGCAACACGGACGAGAAGGGCAGCCTGACCGGCTCGCTGCGCCGTGACGAGACCACGCTGGACGCCGACCAGCTCGTGTATCTGAAGGCGGCCAACGTCCTCAACGAGGCGATGGAATCGGCGCCCGAGGAGGAGTACGTCGAGGACGACCTGCCCGGCCACAAGCAGTGGGCGACCCGGGTCTCCGGCGCGCTCACCGAGCAGGCCGGGATGCTCCGCGACCACGACTGGTCCGCCGACGCACGGGAGCCGGTCGCCGAGCTCGTCCAGAAGATAGAAGCGTCCCAGAAGGAGTGGGCGAAGGCGGCCAAGGCCTCTGACGCCGACGTCTACTACGAGCACTACGACAAGGGCGCGGGACTGATCGACCCCAAGGTGACCGTCACCGCGCGCGAGGCTCTGGGCCTCGCCACGGACCCGCCGGCCTCCTCCGAGGACGGCGGTGACGGGGGTGGCGGCAGCGGGGGCGGCGGCGCCGAGGTGTGACGGCAGCCATACCGGGGAGAAAGTGCCTGCGTAAAGCCCGCTGCGGGCCGATGTCATCACTTCGAGTGATTCTCTGGCCTTTGCTTGCCTGTCACAACCCAGGGTTGCCACGCTGTTGCTGTCTGTACAACCTGATGGGAGCGGCCAGTGACTTTCGGTGAGCAGCCGGCGTACCTCCGCGTCGCGGGTGATCTCCGCAAGAAGATCGTCGACGGCTTGCTGCCACCGCACACCCGGCTCCCCTCCCAGGCCAGGATCCGCCAGGAGTACGGGGTTTCGGACACGGTCGCCCTGGAGGCCCGCAAGGTGCTGATGGCCGAGGGGCTCGTCGAGGGGCGCTCGGGGTCCGGCACCTATGTGCGCGAGCGGCCCGTGCCACGTCGGGTCGCCCGCTCCGGGTACCGGCCGGAGAGCGGCGCGACCCCGTTCCGTCAGGAGCAGGCTGAGGCCGAGGCGCGCGGCACCTGGGAGTCGCACAGCCGGCAGGCCGAGGCGGCCGGTGCGATCGCCGAGCGGCTCGGCGTCCAGCCGGGCGACCGCGTGATGTGCACGAGGTATGTCTTCCGGGACGCGGGCGAGACGATGATGCTCTCCACGTCCTGGGAGCCCCTCGCCGTCACGGGTCGTACGCCGGTGATGCTCCCCGAGGAGGGCCCCCTCGGCGGCATGGGCGTGGTCGAACGCATGGCGGCCATCGACGTGATCGTGGACAACGTCACGGAGGAGGTGGGCGCGCGACCCGGCCTCGCCGAGGAGTTGGCCGCCCTGGGGGGTGTCCCGGGCCATGTGGTGCTCGTCATCCAGCGCACGTTCTACGCGTCGGGGCGCCCGGTGGAGACGGCAGACGTGGTCGTACCGGCAGACCGCTACCGGATCGCCTACCACCTGCCGGTGAGATGACCCGTACCCCGTGGGCGGGGTCCGGGGTGGAGCCCCCAGAGGGCGGGAACAGTCGGATGAGGGGGCGCATGCGCGAGTGTGCGCCCCCTCCGTCATGGCTGGTTGCGTGCCTCTTTGTGAAAAGCCGTATTCGCTGCGTGAAGGTTAGGCGTAGGCTCGGGCATATGCAGATCGGGGTTTCCTTAGCCAGCGGGGTGCGGCGCCAACCGGGGACGGGAAGCGGAGGGGTGCGATGAATGACGGCACGATCACACTTCCCTGGCTCGTCGTCCGGCAGGACGACAACGGCAACCGCTATCGCGTCGGCAGGTACGCGACCAGGGCCGAGGCGCAGAAGATCGCGGACAGTCTCGGGGAGCGGGGCCACAAGCAGCTCTACTGGATCGAGCAGATCGGGCAGAACGGGACCAAGTGAGGGTGCTGCTGCGGCTCCCGTAGGCTCCGGCGCATGACGGAACGGATCGTGGTGGTCGGAGCCGCCGTGTTGAGCGAGGGGCGACTCCTCGCCGCGCGCCGGAGCGCGCCCCCGGAGTTGGCCGGGCGCTGGGAACTGCCCGGCGGCAAGGTCGAACCCGGCGAAGCCCCCGAGCGAGCCCTCGTGCGTGAACTGCGCGAAGAACTCGGCGTAGAGGCGGAACCGCTCGCGCGGATCCCGGGGGAGTGGCCCCTGAAGTCCCCGTACACCCTCCATGTGTGGACCGCCCGTCTGCTCGCCGACTCGGGGGAACCGAAACCCCTTGAGGACCACGACGAGCTGCGCTGGCTGACGGCGGACGAGATCTGGGACGTGGACTGGCTGGATCAGGACGTGCCGGCCGTAATGGAGGTCGCTCGCCGGTCCTGGGACACCTGAGGTCTGCCGAGCGGAGGGCTCCCGCACCCGAGTTGGCCTTGTGAGATGCGCGACACCCATCGCACGTGGGACCCTCGGGCCCGTGGGGCGCACGTGGTGCCTGGGGTGTGCGCGTCGTACGCCGTATGTGCCGCGGTGCGCTCCCGTGCGCGGTACTGCACCCGGAATATCGGGTATGTGCCCATTAGGCCCCATGAAACCGGACAAGGTCCGCTTCTGGCTCGGGAGTGATCTGCGTGATCCACACCGAAGGCGACAGCGCCGAGTGGACCTTCCCCGCGGATCCCACTGCCGTACGGACCGCACGCACCGTCGTCCGGAGCCAGTTGCGCACCTGGGGGCTCGACCCCCTCTGTGACGTGACCGCACTACTGGTCAGCGAGCTGGTGACCAATGCCCTGCGGCATGCCACGGGCCCCATCGGCGTACGTCTCGTACGGCCTTCGGAGCCGCTCGGCGCCTTGCTGGTGGAAGTCTCGGACCCGCTGCCGAACCCACCCCTCGAGCGGGTCGCGCACCCCGAGGACGAGGGCGGACGCGGACTCCAACTCGTGGCGTCCTCCTCGCGGCGCTGGGGTACCCGGCCCGGCGAGACGGGTAAGACGGTGTGGTTCGAACTGGGCCCGCCGTACTGAACGGCAGCCACTTACGGACATGCCGGGGCGAGTTGGTCATGAGGCCCGAGGGGAGTCTGTGATTCGACGGGGTGCGCCCTGGTTAGAAGACTGGGAGTGTTTGTCGCGGCCGGTCCAAAAAGCATCGGGACCGTGCTGTGATCGTGAACACCGTGTTGTGCGGCACCGTAGTGCTGGATACTGCGGGCAGCCGCCCCCGGTGACCGGTGCCGGACGCGGTGAGCTGGAGGGGACGGTTCGCGTGAGCGAGATACCAGCGAAGGCCACGGAGACGACGGAGTCCACGGAGTCCGCGGACCCGGCGGGCGGCGCATTGGCCGATGTGGCAGCTTATGGTGCCGTGGAGGCGGCGGGCGACGTGACATGGCAGAGCAGTCCGCCCGGATCGATTTACGACTACATCAAGGTCGCCTCGTTCTCGATCGGCCCCGACGGCCTCGTCGAGCAGTGGAGTCTGCGGGCCGAGCAGGTCTTCGGCATCCCCGCCGAGCGGGCCGTGGGAACGGATCCGATCGAGGCCTTCGTCGCCGCGGATCTACGCGCGCAGGGGCAGCGGAAGATGGCCGAGATCCTGGACGGCCGGGAGTGGACCGGTGTGGTCCCCTTCCAGATGCCCGACCCCGAGGGGCTGGGCAAGGGCACCGAGGGACTCGCCGAGGTCTACGTCATGCCGACGCGTACGCAGGAGGGCGAGCGAGCCGCCCTCTGTATCGTCGTGGACGTCCGCACCCTGCGTCAGATCGAGACGGATCTCGCTGCTTCGCAGGCGATTTTTGGTCAATCCCCGTTCGGTTTTCTGCTGATTGACACAGAACTGAAGATCCGCCGTGCCAACGAGCGGTTCGCCCTGGTCTTCGGCGGCACGGTCGACGACCACCGTGGGCGCACCGTCAGGGACTATCTGCCGCAGGGCGAGGCCGACCGCGTCGCCGCGACCCTGCGCCGCGTCCTGGAGACCGGCAACTCCGTCACCGACATGCTGGTCTCGGGCACCGTGCCCGGCTCCACCGAGCGCCGCAACTGGTCCGTCAACCTCTACCGCGTACAGAGCGGTTCGGGCCGGCCGATCGGTATCGCCTGGCTGGGTACCGACATCACCTCACGCCGGGCGGCCGCGCGCGAGGCCGCCGCCGCCCGGCGCAATCTGGCCCTCCTCAACGAGGCCGGCGCGCGCATCGGCAACTCGCTCGACCTGGAGACCACGGCCCGCGAACTCCTCGACGTGGCCGTCCCCGGCTTCTGCGACCTCGCCTCCGTCGACCTCTACCAGGGGCTCCTCGCCGGCGACGAGACCCCGCCCGGGCTCGCCGACGGCAGCGCCGAGCTGCGCCGGGTCGCCTTCGCGAGCGCCGTCGCCGACGCGCCCTTCCTCAGCGGACCCGAGCCGGTGAACGTCGGCGCCGTCCACCACTTCGCCTTCAACTCGCCCTGCGCGGACGCCCTGCGCACCGGCCGCCCGCAGTCCGTCCCCGGGGAGGACGGCGGCCTCATCCAGTCCACGCTCGCCGTCCCGATGGTCGCGCACGACACCGTCGTCGGCATCGTCCAGTTCTCGCGTACGAAGGGCAGCGAGCCGTTCGACGAACGCGACCGCGCGCTCGCCGTCGAACTCGCCGCGCGCGCCGCGGTCTGCATCGACAACGCGCGCCTGTACCGCCGTGAGCACGAACGCGCCCTGATACTGCAGCGATCCCTCCTGCCCCCCGGCGACCCGGAGGCCTCCGGCCTCGACATCGCCTGCCGCTACCTGCCCGGAAACGCCGCGACCGAGGTGGGCGGCGACTGGTTCGACGTCATAGAACTCCCCGGTCACCGCACGGCGTTGGTCGTCGGCGACGTGATGGGCCGCGGCCTGCGCGCCGCCGTCGCCATGGGGGAGCTCCGCACGGCGGTACGGACCCTGGCACTGCTCGACCTCGAACCGGCCGAGGTGCTCTCGGCGTTGGACGAGATCGCCCGGGGCCTCGGCACGCCCGGCGGCATCCAGCAGGCCACCCGCACCGCCGGCCGCCAGTCGCGGCAGGACGCCGACCTTTCCGAGGTCTACCTCGCGACCTGTGTGTACGCGGTCTACGACTCGGTCACGCGCCGCTGCACCTTCGCCAACGCGGGCCACCTGCCACCGGTGCTGGTGGAGCCCGGCGAGAGCGCGCTGATGCTCGACGTGCCGCCCGGGATGCCGCTGGGCGTCGGCGGCGAGCCGTTCGAGGAGGTCGAGGTCGAACTGCCGGAAGGCGCCCTCCTCGCGCTCTACACCGATGGACTGGTCGAATCCCGCGACCACCCGCTGGACGAGGGCCTGCAGGCCTTCGTGGGCGCGCTGACGGATCCCACCCAGCCCCTGGAGGACGTCTGCGACCACGTCCTCAACACCCTCGACACGCACCACGGCGAGGACGACATCGCGTTGCTGATGGCACGTGTCCAGGGCCTGCCGACGGAGTCCGTCGGCGACTGGACCCTGCCGCGCGAGCCCCGCAGCGTGGGCCGGGCGCGCGAGTACGCCCGCGGCCAGCTTTTGAGCTGGGGTCTGGAGCCCCTGGTCGAAACGGCGGAGCTCCTGGTCAGCGAGCTGGTGACCAACGCCCTGCGCTATGGCGAGGGCGAGATCAGGCTCCGGCTGCTGCTCGACCGCACGATGGTCTGCGAGGTCTGGGACGCCGGACTCGTCCAGCCCCGCCGCCGCCGCGCCCGGGACACGGACGAGGGCGGTCGCGGCCTTCAGCTCGTCGGCCTGCTGAGTGCGGCTTGGGGCTCCCGCCGTACGCCCCGCGGCAAGACCGTGTGGTTCGAACTCCCCCTCCCCAACGGCCAAAAGAGCCTTACGGACCCGGCGGAGGCGTTGCTGAGCCTGTTCTGAGCCCCCGCCTCGCACGGGTCGCGGGCCCGCCGAAGCTCGCGGGCGGGCCCCCGTCGGGGCGCCCGCCCAGGAGGACCCCGCCGAGGACGGCACCACCGGTGCCGTCCGCCTGCCGCGGCGATCCGGTGTACGGGTTCCCATGTGTGCGTATGTCGCGCTCGGCGAGCTCGCGGGCCTGGTGAGCCAGGGCGTCGGCCCGCAGGCAGTCCTCTGCCGAAGGATCCGTGTCCGGGGCGAGCAGCCGTTGTGCCTCCGCCAGCCGGGTCCGGGCCGCGCCGCCGACCGCGCCCCGGTGCGTGGTGACGAAGTCGGCTGCGGCGGCGGTGGCGTTGCGCGCGGCGATCAGGGCCGCGGCCCGGACGGCGTCGGCGCGGCCGGCCCCGAGGGGCGCGGTGGCCCGGGCGATTCGACGGAGGGCGCCGAGCGGGTCGTACGGTCCGGCGGCCGTCTCCTCCCGTACGCCGGCCAGGACCGCCTCGGCGTGGGCGACGAGCGCCCGCAGTTCGCCCACGGGCATCCGGGCGGACGTACGCTCCAGCGGCCCGCCCGCGCCGGTGACGGCCTCCTCCGCCCCGGCGAGCGCGGCCGGCAGCGCCTCCACGGCGGCCGCCAGCTCCGCCGCGAGCCGCTCCACGCCGCCCACGAACACCGCGGCCTGGGACACGGCGCCCTCGGCGGCACGCAGACGCGGCGCCGCCGCGTAGGGGTCGCCCATGTCGGTGGACTGCCGGGCCCGGTTGAGATGGGTCGTGGCGAACACGAGCCGGTCCTTGGCCTGTTCGATGTGGCCGATGACAGGGCGGGCGGCGGAGGGGGCGTACCGCCCGCCGAGATCGGCGAGCACGGCCTCCGCGGCGCCCGTACGGGCGGCGAGCTCCCGGAAACGGGCCTCCGCGAGGCCCAGGGCCTCGCCCGTGTCGCGCTCCAGGGCACGCAGCCGGTCGAACGCGGCGGCCTCCGCGTCGAGCCGCCGTCCCGCGTCCGTGCACCGCGCGGCGATGTCACGGAGCGTCTCCCGCCGGGCCGTGTCACTCTCCAGCGGGTCGCTTTCCGGCGCCTCGCCCTCCACGGATGCGTCGTACCGCTGCCGCAGCCGGAAGGCGGCCGACAGTTCGGACTCGGCGTCCCGCACGGCCCGGACGAAGGGCTCGACGGCCTCGGCGTCGAAGCGGGCCTCGACGAAGGCGAGTTCCTCCTGACTGGTGCGGACGCTGTCGTCGATCTCGACCAGCAGTGTCCGGGTCCGCACGTCGGATTCGGAGAGGGGCGTCACGGGTCCGGCGGGGCCGCCACCGGGAGTCGTGCGCGTGCGTGCGCGCCGCCTGCGCCGGGCATACCCGTACGCCGCGAGCGCACCCGCCGTGCCCGCGGCGAGAAGCGGCAGAACGAGATCCGCGGTGGCCGTCCCGTCGTCGTCCTGGGCGTGCCGGCTGTTCTCGGCGTTCTGGACGTTCTGCACGTCCTCGATACCCGGGATGTCCTGGATATCCTGCGTGTCGGCCGTGGCCATGGCGCCCGGGGTGGCCGCACGGGCTGCCGGCGGTGCGCTCCCGGCCGTCGCCGCCGGCCCTCCGGTACCCGTGTCCGTGTCCGTCATCCAGGGCAGCACCAGCCACGCCACCCCGACCATCCCGCCCACCACGACGTGTGCCACCCGCACGGGTATGTGGGACGGGTTTCGCCGCGCTCGGCCCCGGGGCAAGGAAGACGTCACATTTGGGAGCGTATGGCCGTGCATGCGGCTCCGCGACCGGGTGCGTACGCGCGCGAGCATCGAAAAGGACCCTCACGCTGCTGGAGCATCCGGACCCGCACGTGTCACTCTCAGGGTGACGACGGAGCGGACAAGAAGCAGGCGGCGGGCAAATGGACTGGCACTACACGGCGGGGCTGGCCGAAGGGCTGATCCTGGGGATCATGACGGCCGTCGGCACCGCCGCCATACACACGGGGTGGGTGCCGGGATGGGAGCGCGGCCGTGTTTTCCGGCCACGGCTGTGGGGGCAGGGCCTGCTCCTGCTCGCCGTGTCCCTCGCCCTCCCGGTGATCGCCCTGGCCCTGGCCGGCCCCACCGTCTTCTGGCTCGCCGCCTGCCTCGTCGGAGGCGCGGGAGTGGTCGTCGGTGCCGCTCTCATGCACCGCTCCCGCCGCGACCGCCGCCGCGGATCCCCTACGACTGCCGCCTCCTGATCTTCGACCCCAGCCACACCAGCGGGTCGTACTTACGGTCGACCGCGCGCTCCTTCAAGGGAATCAGCGCATTGTCCGTGATCTTGATGCCCTCGGGGCAGACCTCGGTGCAGCACTTGGTGATGTTGCAGTAGCCGAGCCCGTGCTCGTCCTGGGCGGTGGTCTTGCGATCCAGCCCCGTTTCCGCCGCCGCGTCCAGCGGGTGCATGTCCAGTTCGGCGACGCGCATCAGGAAGCGCGGGCCCGCGAACGCCGTCTTGTTCTCCTCGTGGTCGCGGACGACATGGCACGTGTCCTGGCACAGGAAGCACTCGATGCACTTGCGGAACTCCTGAGAGCGGTCCACGTCCTCCTGCATCATGCGGTACTCGCCGGGACCGAGATCGGCGGGCGGCACGAAGGACGGCACCTCCCGCGCCTTCGTGTAGTTGAAGCTGACGTCGGTGACGAGATCACGGACCACGGGAAAGGCCCGCAGGGGAGTCACCGTGATGGTCTCCTCCCGCCCGAAGATCGACATACGCGTCATGCACATCAGCCGGGGCCGCCCGTTGATCTCCGCGGAACACGAACCGCACTTGCCCGCCTTGCAGTTCCACCGCACGGCCAGGTCCGGTGCCTGGGTCGCCTGGAGCCGGTGGATGATGTCCAGCACCACCTCGCCGTCGTTGACCTCGATCTTGAAGTCCTCCAGGCCACCGCCCGAGACGTCCCCACGCCACACCTTGAAGTGGGCCTCATAGCTGCTCACTCGTACAGCTCCTCTTCGGCGAGGTACTTGACCAGCTCCTCCTTCTCGAAGAGGGCGAGCAGGTCGGGGCGGATGGGCTCGGTGGTCTCCCGGGCGAGACGGATCTGACCGCGCACCGGGTCCGTGGCCGCCAGCTCGCCCGTGGGGTCGGTCAGACGGCACAGCAGATTGAGACGCCGCCACTCCCGCTCCATCGTCGGATGGTCCTCGCGGGTATGGCCGCCCCGCGACTCCGTACGCTCCAGGGCGGCCCGCGCCACGCACTCGCTGACGAGCAGCATGTTGCGCAGGTCGAGGGCGAGATGCCAGCCCGGGTTGAACTGCCGGTGCCCCTCGACGCCGGCCCGCCGCGCCCGTACACGCAGCTCCGCCAGCTTCTGCAGGGCCGCCTCCATCTCCGCCTCCCGGCGGATGATGCCGACCAGGTCGTTCATGGTCTGCTGGAGTTCCTGGTGGAGGGTGTACGGGTTCTCGGGTGGCCGCCCGGCCTCGGCGCCGGCCTGCGGCCCCTCCTCCGCGGAGAACGGCCGCAACGCCTCCGCGGCCGCCGCATCGACCTCGACGTCGTCCACGGCGGGGCGCCCCTCGGCGAGCCCCGCGGCGTACTGAGCCGCGTGCAGCCCCGCTCGCCGGCCGAACACCAGCAGGTCGGAGAGCGAGTTGCCGCCGAGCCGGTTGGAGCCGTGCATGCCGCCCGCGACCTCGCCGGCCGCGAACAGCCCCGGCACGCCGCGCGCCGCCGCCGTGTCCGACTCGACCGCGATACCGCCCATCACGTAGTGACAGGTCGGCCCGACCTCCATCGCCTCGGCGGTGATGTCGACGTCCGCGAGCTCCTTGAACTGGTGGTACATGGAGGGCAGCCGGCGCCGGATGACCTCGGCGGGCATCCGATTCGACACGTCCAGGAAGACCCCGCCGTGCGGGGAACCGCGCCCCGCCTTGACCTCCGCGTTGATGGCCCGCGCCACCTCGTCGCGCGGCAGCAGCTCGGGCGGACGCCGGTTGTTGTCCGGGTCCTCGTACCAGCGGTCGCCCTCCTCCTCGGACTCGGCGTACTTCTCCTTGAAGACGTCCGGGATGTAGTCGAACATGAACCGCTTGCCCTCGGAGTTCTGCAGCACGCCGCCGTCGCCGCGCACGGACTCCGTGACCAGGATGCCCTTCACGGACGGCGGCCAGACCATGCCCGTCGGATGGAACTGCACGAACTCCATGTTCAGCAGGGGAGCCCCGGCCAGCAGCGCCAGCGCGTGCCCGTCACCCGTGTACTCCCACGAGTTCGACGTCACCTTGAAGGACTTGCCGATGCCTCCGGTGGCGATCACCACCGAAGGGGCTTCCAGCACGAAGAAGCGCCCGGACTCGCGGTCGTAGCAGAAGACGCCCGAGACGCGGCCCGGGGCGGCGCCGCTCGCGGACGCGGTGTCCTTCAGGACCCTGGTGACCGTGCACTCCTGGAAGACCTTCAGGCGCGACTCGTAGTCACCCGTCTCCTTCTTGTCCTCCTGCTGGAGCGAGACGATCTTCTGCTGGAGCGTGCGGATCAGCTCCAGTCCCGTACGGTCGCCGACGTGCGCGAGGCGCGGGTACTCGTGCCCGCCGAAGTTGCGCTGCGAGATCCGCCCGTCCTTCGTACGGTCGAAGAGGGCGCCCCAGGTCTCCAGCTCCCACACGCGGTCCGGGGCCTCCTGCGCGTGCAGCTCGGCCATCCGCCACTGGTTGAGGAACTTGCCGCCGCGCATGGTGTCGCGGAAGTGGACCTGCCAGTTGTCCCCGGCGTTGACGTTGCCCATCGCCGCCGCGATGCCGCCCTCGGCCATCACCGTGTGCGCCTTGCCGAACAGGGACTTGCAGATCACGGCCGTACGCGCGCCCCGCTCCCGCGCCTCGATGGCGGCCCGGAGGCCGGCGCCGCCCGCGCCGACCACGACGACGTCCCACTCCTGTCGATCCACAACGGACATCAGAACAACCTCGGATCGTCAAAGGCGCCGGACGCGACCAGGTACACGTAGAAGTCGGCGAGTGCCACGCTCACCAGCGACACCCAGGCGAGCAGCATGTGACGGGCGTTGAGCTTCCCGACCCACTGCCACATCCGGTAGCGCACAGGATGCTTGGAGAAGTGCTTGAGCTGGCCGCCGACGATGTGCCGACAGGAGTGGCAGGAGAGGGTGTACGCCCAGATCAGCACGATGTTGACCAGGAACACCAGGGTGCCCAGGCCCATGTGTCCCCACTCGTAGTGCTCGTCGCGGAAGGCGAGCACGGTGTCGTACGTGAGGATGCACGCGACGAGGAGCGCGGCGTAGAAGAAGTACCGGTGGATGTTCTGCAGGATCAGCGGGAAGCGGGTCTCGCCGGTGTACTTCTTGTGCGGCTCGGCGACCGCGCAGGCCGGGGGCGAGGCCCAGAAGCCCCGGTAGTAGGCCTTGCGGTAGTAGTAGCAGGTCAGCCGGAAGCCGAGCGGGAAGATCAGGATGAGCAGGGCCGGGGACAGCCCCCACCAGCCGCCGAAGATCTCCCAGTTCGGGCCGCTCCTCATCGGCTCGCAGTTCTCCGCCAGGCAGGGCGAGTAGAACGGCGAGACGTAGGGCGCCGCGTAGTAGTCGGTGTTCGCGAACGCCCGCCACGTCGAGTAGACGACGAAGGCCAGCAGCCCGGCCGCGGTGGCGGCGGGCGCCAGCCACCAGCGGTCGGTCCGCAGATGCGGGGCGTCGATCGCGGCGCGTGTCGGTGTTCTTACACCGCCGCTGTTCAGATGGGGTTCCGTACCAGTGGCCAAGGGGGTGGACTCCAGTCGGATCAGGGTGCGTGCCGGTCGCGGGCGCCGAGACCCTCGTCGTCCGAGTCCGTCCACAGAGTGTTGTCGTACGGGGTGTCGGGGATGGAGACGAGGTCCGGCCGCCGCGATGTGGTCATCCCGGGGGCGGCGTCGCGCAGCAGCGCGACGCTCTCGCGCAGGTGGTCGGCGTCGGTGCGCACCCGGCGCATCTCCAGACCGCCACCGATCTGCTGTTCCAGGCGACCCACGGACCGGAAGAGGTCGTCGAGACAGCGCTGGACGGTTGTCAGGTCATCGTGCACGGACATGACTTGCCCTCACTTCCGCGGACCCTGCGGTCCAAGGCGTCAACGTTCATGCGCCTGCGAGTGTCGCGCGTCACATCGCTCCCTGGGAAGGGATCTGCATGGATTAACAGCTCGTGTCGCGCACATGCGCCGACGCGCGCGCCCCTTTTCTTTGAGCTCGTTCGCCTCCGGGGCGCTGCAGCCGGTGTCGAGACCGGCGCGCCCCTTCGGCTCACTCGCCCTTTTGTGGGCCGGATGGGTGGTTTCTCTTACTCCGTCGTCGTGTCGTCACCCGTTTTCCGCAGCTACCCCCTTCAGTAGGGCGATACATCTGATCAACTTCATTATACGGACAAGTGTGATCTAGCCCACCAAATCGGATCACAGCGCCCCGGAGGTACCAGTCATGGCCCACGACCGCGTCGGACCGCGCGCGGTGATGCGCTCGGTCGCGTTCCTCACGGCGGGCGTGCTCGCGGTGCCGGCTCTCGGCGCGTGCAGCGCGGAAGAGGACAAGGCCGCCCGGCCCACCGCGGGCCAGGACATCGCCCCCGCCGGGCGCGCTCTGATCGCCGACGGCGGCACCGTGCGCTGGGCCGTGGACGCGGTCCCGGAGACCCTCAACACCTTCCAGGCGGACGCCGACGCGACCACCTCCCGGATCGCGGGCGCGGTCCTGCCCTCGATGTACCGGCTGGACAGAGCAGGTCGCCCCGAGCGCAACCCCGACTACCTGGAGTCCGCGAAGATCGTCAAGCGCGAGCCCAAGCAGGTCGTGCTCTACAAGCTCAACCAGCAGGCCGTCTGGAGCGACGGCCGCGAGATCGGCGCCGCCGACTTCGTCGCCCAGTGGCGCGCCCTGTCCGGCAAGGACACCGCGTACTGGACGGCCCGCAACGCCGGGTACGACCGCATCGAGAAGATCGAGCGCGGCGCCGACGACCTCGAGGTACGGGTCACCTTCAGCAAGCCTTACGCGGACTGGCGGTCGCTGTTCTCGCCGCTGTACCCGAAGGACGTCATGGGCTCCCCGGACACGTTCAACGACGGAGCCCGCCGCAAGCTGAAGGTCACCGCCGGCCCGTTCGTGATCGACGAGATCGACCGCAAGGCCGGTGATGTCACGCTGAAGCGGAACCCGCGCTGGTGGGGCGACCGTGCCAAGCTCTCCCAGCTGGTGCTGCGCGCCGTGCCGCGGGCGAAGCGCACCGAAGCGCTCGCCGACGGCCGGATCGATCTGGCCGAGATCGACCCCTCGCAGGCGCGGCGCATCACCCTGGCCGCCCGCGACAAGGCGGCCGGCGAAGGCGCCCCGCTCGCCCACGGCCCCGGCGCCGCGCTCACGCCCGGCAAGGCGCTGCGCTCCTGGGCGATCGCGCACGGCTCCGACGCCAAGGCGGCCGAGGAGGAGATGGCCGTCCGCGAGAAGCGGGGCCGGGCGATCGCGAAGTACGCCGACGAGCAGTCGGCCCTGCGCGCTTTCGTGGTCCGCAAGTCCCTCGAACCCGCCTACACGCAGCTCGCGCTGAACGGCGCCCAGGGCCCGCTCGCCGACGAGCGCGTACGCCGCGCCGTGGCCCGCGCCCTCGACCGGCGTGAGCTCGCCCGGGTGGTGCTCAAGCCGCTCGGCCTGCCCGCCGAACCCGTCGGCAGCCATCTCGCGCTCGCCGGACAGCCCGGTTACGCCGACAACAGCGCCGCGCTCGGCAGCCAGGACACGGCGCAGGCGCAGGCGCTGCTGTCCGACGCGGGGTGGGTGCGGGGCGGCCCCGTCAAGGAGAAGAAGCCGGCGGACGCGGCCGGCGCCGAGGCCTCCGGGAAGCCGGACCGCTCCGGGAGCGAGGCTTCCGAGAAGCCGGACGGCTCCGGGGGCGACGACGGTACGTACATCGTCGGCGAGGACGGGAAACCGGGCGAGGCGTACGACCTGGTCCCCGGCCGCTCCCACGCTGACGGCTCCGGCTCCCGTGGCGACAGCGACCACAAGCCCGGTGCCGGCGCCGGCGCAGGCTCCCTCGTCCTTGCGCCCGCTCCCATGACCGAGCTGCGGCGGGCGCTGCTCGGCCAGGCCGCCGTGCTGGCCGAGCAGCAGCGGACCAGCCACTCCGCGCACGAGTCCAGGACAGAGGCGAGGAAGGCGGAGAAGAGGAAGGCGGAGAAGGGGAGCGAGGAGCGGAGCCAGGCCCAGGACGGGAAGGAATGGCGCAAAGAGAGGGGAGCGCCGGCGGGGGCGTACGCGCCGAGGGGCACGGCCGCCCCGGCGGGCCCCAAGGCCGCGCCCCTCGCCAAGGACGGCAAGGCGCTGTCGCTGCGCTTCGTGCTTCCGTCCGGCCCGGGAACGGAGCCGCTGCGCGCGGTCGCCGAGCGCATCTCGCGGATGCTGGGGCGCATCGGCATCCAAACGGAGTTCTCCAAGGTCGCGGACGAGAGCTACTTCCAGGACCACATCGCGTCGGGGGAGTACGACCTGGCGCTCTACTCCTGGCCCGCGTCCGCCTTCCCGGCCACCGACGCCCGGCCCATCTACGCCAAGCCGGTCCCCGCCGCGGACGGCTCCCTGAATGTCGAGCAGAACTACACACGGGTCGGCACCGACCGGGTCGACCAGCTCTTCGACGAGGCCATCGCCGAGCTGGACGCGGAGCAGTCCCGGGCCCTGATCCGCAAGGCCGACGCCCGCATCTGGGCCGCCGCCGGTTCGATTCCCCTCTATCAGCGCCCCCAGCTGACAGCCGTCCGCCCGAACCTCGCCAACGCGGGCGCCTTCGGCTTCCAGACCCCGGTCTACGAGGACATGGGCTTCCTGAAGAAGGGCGCGAAGCCGCAGGCCGGCCCGTCTTCCTGAGCAGGCACCGCGCCCCGACAGGGGCGCGGTGCTGTGACATACGCGGCTCCGCCGCGTGGGCCCGGCCGGCCCCCATCGACCCGCAGTGTGAGAACGACCTCGCTCCGCCCGGTTCGGCCCCAGCGGCAGTGCCCCCGTACGATGGGGTAAGGCCGTGGCATGTCCAGCCCGGCAGGGCCCGCGTAACACAGATGTACGCGTCGGCCGTTCACTCACTCCGGGAGAAGCGCCTCACTATGGCCACGCGCCACGACATCCGCAACGTCGCCATCGTCGCCCACGTCGACCACGGCAAGACGACCCTGGTCGACGCCATGCTCAAGCAGGCGGGTGCCTTCGCCGCGCACGCCGCCGAGTCGCTCGACGACCGCATGATGGACTCGAACGACCTGGAGCGTGAGAAAGGCATCACGATCCTGGCCAAGAACACGGCGGTGAAGTACCACCCGAAGCAGGGCGGCGACATCGTCACGATCAACATCATCGACACCCCCGGCCACGCCGACTTCGGTGGCGAGGTCGAGCGCGGTCTGTCGATGGTCGACGCGGTCGTCCTGCTCGTGGACGCCTCCGAGGGCCCGCTGCCGCAGACCCGCTTCGTGCTCCGCAAGGCTCTGCAGGCCCGCCTGCCCGTCATCCTGTGCATCAACAAGACGGACCGCCCGGACTCCCGTATCGACGACGTCGTGAACGAGGCGTACGACCTCTTCCTGGACCTGGACGCCGACGAGGACCAGATCGAGTTCCCGATCGTCTACGCCTGCGCCCGTGACGGCGTGGCCTCGCTGACCAAGCCGGCGGACGGCACCGTCCCGGCCGACAGTGACAGCCTGGAGCCGTTCTTCTCCACGATCCTGGAGCACGTACCGGCCCCGACGTACGACGAGTCGGCCCCCCTCCAGGCGCATGTCACCAACCTGGACGCCGACAACTTCCTCGGCCGTATCGCGCTGCTCCGCGTCGAGCAGGGCGAGCTGCGCAAGGGGCAGACGGTCGCCTGGATCAAGCGTGACGGCTCCGTCGCCAACGTGCGCATCAGCGAGCTGATGATGACCGAGGCGCTCACCCGCAAGCCCGCCGAGATGGCCGGGCCGGGCGACATCTGCGCCGTCGCCGGTATCCCGGACATCATGATCGGCGAGACCCTCGCCGACCCCGAGAACCCCATCGCGCTGCCGCTGATCACGGTCGACGAGCCCGCGATCTCCATGACCATCGGTACGAACACCTCGCCGCTGGTCGGCCGCGGCGGTACCGGCAAGGGCGCGGACGCCAAGTCCGCCGTCAAGGACCGCAAGGTCACTGCCCGCCAGGTCAAGGACCGCCTCGACCGCGAGTTGATCGGTAACGTCTCGCTCCGCGTGCTCGACACCGAGCGTCCGGACGCATGGGAGGTCCAGGGCCGTGGTGAGCTCGCGCTGGCGATCCTCGTCGAGACCATGCGCCGGGAAGGCTTCGAGCTGACCATCGGCAAGCCGCAGGTGGTCACCAAGGAGGTCGACGGCAAGCTGCACGAGCCGGTCGAGCGTATGACGATCGACGTCCCCGAGGAGCACATGGGCGCGGTCACGCAGCTCATGGGCGTCCGCAAGGGCCGGATGGACAACATGTCCAACCACGGCTCGGGTTGGGTTCGTATGGAGTTCGTGGTGCCGTCCCGCGGTCTGATCGGCTTCCGTACGGAGTTCCTGACCAGCACCCGAGGCACGGGTATCGGGCACTCGATCCACGAGGGCCACGAGCCGTGGTTCGGCAACCTCCAGACCCGTAACAACGGTTCACTGGTCGCCGACCGCTCCGGCGCCGTCACCGCGTTCGCGATGACGAACCTTCAGGAGCGCGGCGTGCTCTTCGTGGAGCCGGGCACCGAGGTGTACGAGGGCATGATCGTCGGTGAGAACTCGCGCTCCGACGACATGGACGTGAACATCACCAAGGAGAAGAAGCTCACCAACATGCGGTCTTCCACGGCCGATGTGGCCGAGTCGATCGTCCCGCCGCGCAAGCTCTCGCTGGAGCAGTCGCTGGAGTTCTGCCGCGACGACGAGTGCGTCGAGGTCACCCCCGAGGCCGTTCGCATCCGCAAGGTGAACCTGGACGCCCGCGAGCGCGCCCGCGCCGCGAGCCGCGCCAAGCACGGCTGACGCCCCCTCACTGAGCAGTACGGACCCGGCTCTCCCTCGCGGGAGCCGGGTCTGCGGCGTGCCCGCGGGCGGGGACCGTTGGCGTGATCAGTTCGGTCGACTGTGCAGGGCCTGTGAAGTCGTGTTCGGATACCGGTGATTCGACGATCAAGTTTCGGACATGTAAACAGAAATGACGACACGTATGTCCGTTATGGGGGAATCGAATTACACCTGTCAAGCGCGACCAGGTGTCAATCTTTGCAATTTTTGCTCAAAATATGGACGGTAGGGAGATCCCTATGCTCTGTGCACTTGACGCGCGTTGATTCCCTTGGCGAAAGTTCCCCCAAACCACAGAACCCGCCGGTATCTGTGCTGCGCTCAACTCTCCATCCCCCGGGGGAAGAACACACATGACCAGTCCAACCAAGGCCGAGGGCTCCGGGTCAACGGTCGCCTTGGACCCCGACCTTGCGTCGACGACCGAGGTCGCCAAGCCCAAGAAGCTTGAGGGCCGTTCCCCCGGCCAGCTGATGTGGCAGCGCTTCAGGCGTGACCGTACCGGCATGTTCTGTGCCGGGGTAGTGATTTCCTACTTCGTCATCGCGCTGCTCGCGCCGGTGATCACCGCGCTGAGCGGGACGAACCCGTACACGCTGTACGGACAGGACCCGACGTACGCGGACCAGCCGGTGCTGGACGATTTCGGACTTCCGCTGGGCTATCTCGGCGGTGTGTCCGGGGAGCACTGGTTCGGCGTCGAACCGCAGTACGGCCGCGACCTGTTCGCCATGCTGCTGTACGGCATGCGCACCTCGCTGTTCATGGCGCTGGGTGTGACCACGCTGCTGGTGATCACCGGTGTCACCATCGGTCTGATCGGCGGCTACTTCGGCGGCAGGACCGACTACTGGGTCGGCCGGATCACCGACTTCTTCCTGTCCTTCCCGCAGCAGCTCTTCTTCATCGCCTTCATGCCGGTGGTGACCGCGTTCTTCGTCGACCCGCGGGAGGAAACCCCCACATACTTCCGGGCGCTGGCGATCCTGATCGTGCTGTGGCTGCTGGGCTGGATGGGCATGGCCCGGCTGGTCCGATCCACCGTACTGTCCCTGCGCGAGCGGGAGTTCGTGGAGGCGGCCAAGGTCTCCGGGGCCTCTCCCTGGCGGATCGTCCGCAAGGAGATCCTGCCCAACGTCGTCTCGCCGATCCTGGTGCAGTTCACGTACCAGCTGCCCAGCACGATTCTCACCATCGCGTTCCTCTCCTTCGCGGGTGTCGGCTTCGTCGAACCGACCCCGGACTGGGGGCGCTTGTTCGCCGCCGGAGCCAAGTACGCCGAGCAGGACCCGGCGTTCATGTTCTTCCCGGGCCTGGCACTGGTGGTCTTCGTCCTGTGCTTCAACCTTCTCGGAGACTCCGTCCGGGACGCCTTCGACCCCAAGTCCGGGCGCTGAACCGTCCATTGGTGGGGGGTGGCTGCCGCCCCCGCGTCGGCCTACCAGCCGCGTCAGGCAGTACTCATGGATAACAACCGACAGGTAGGTGCATACGCCTCATGAAGTCGTTCAACTCGCGCAGAGGGCAAGCCATTGTGGTCGCCATCGCGGCCGGCTCCCTCGCCCTGACCGGATGCTCGGAGAACAAGGGCGGCAACTCGGACAAGGACTCCAAGAAGGACCAGAAGGAGGCCGCGGTCCAGTCGAAGGCCGTCACCTACGGCGACGCCAAGGCGTCGACCGGCCCGGCCCCGGAGGTGCCCGGCGCCAAGCCGGGCGGCACCATCCAGGTCTACCAGGAGGCGGGTCTCTCCCACCTGGACCCGGGTCAGATCTACGTCTCCGACGCCGGCCAGGTCGCCAACCTGCTCTTCCGCGGGCTGACCAACTTCCAGGAGGACGGCAAGGGCGGCGTCTCGGTCGTGGGTGACCTCGCGACCGACTCGGGCACGTCGTCCGACGGCGGCAAGACCTGGAAGTTCACGCTCAAGGACGGCGTCAAGGACGAGAACGGCAAGGCGATCACCTCGGCCGACATCCGTCACACCGTCGAGCGTCAGTACGCGGAGTTCATCTTCGACGGCCCGACCTACCTCCAGACCTGGCTGAGCGGCCCGAAATACCGCAAGGCGCTGCCGGACGGCGGCTTCGGCAAGAAGCACCTGCCGGACGACGTCCTGGAGACCCCGGACGACAAGACCGTCATCTTCCACTTCAAGACCGCGCAGCCCGACCTGCCGCAGACGCTGGCCATGCCGGGCTACACCGTCGTGCCGGAGGAGACCGACACCAAGGCGAAGTACGACAAGGCCCCGGTCTCCAGCGGCCCGTACAAGATCGCCGAGTACAAGGTCGGCAAGACCCTCAAGCTCGTCAAGAACGAGAACTGGGACCCGAAGACCGACTCCGTGCGCAACCAGTACGTGGACGGCTGGAACTTCGACTTCGGTGTCACCGAGTCGACCCAGACCAGCCGGCTGATCGCCGACCAGGGCGCCGCCAAGAACGCCATCCAGCTCACCGGCGCCGTCGAGTCCACCAAGATCCAGGACGTCATCACGACGCCCGAGGTCAACAAGCGCACGATCAAGGGCTACCAGCCCTACGTCATGACGCTGAACTTCAACCTGGACCGGGTCAAGAACAAGAAGGTCCGCGACGCCGTCACCTACGCGGTGAACTCCAAATCGCTGATCGCCGGTGAGGGCGGCGCGTACGGCGGTGACGTGGCGCCGAACCTGTTCGCCCCGACCCTGCCGGGCTACGAGGCGAAGTACGACCCGTACGGCCGTCTGAAGACGCCGAGCGGCAACATCGCGAAGGCGAAGGAGCTCCTGAAGGGCGTTCCGGCCGCCGAGAAGAAGCTCGTCTTCGCCTACCGCAGCAGCGAGATCGAGCAGAAGCGCAAGGTCGCCCTCGAGGACGCGCTGAGCAAGGTCGGCATCACGGTCGTCGCCAAGGAGGTCGACGCGGCGAGCTTCACCGAGCAGATCGGCAAGCTCGACAACCCGTACGACATGTACGTCACCGGCTGGGGCCAGGACTGGCCGTCGCCGGGCACGGTCGTCACGCCGATCTACGACGGTGACCAGATCGCCGACGGTTCGCCGAACTACTCGCACATCAACGACCCGAAGGTCCAGGAGCTCATCAAGAAGGCCCTGAGCGAGGAGCCCACCGAGGCCGCGAAGACCTGGAAGGAAGCGCACCACTACATCCTGGAGAAGGTCAACCCGGCCGCGCCGCTCTGGTACTCCAAGCAGTTCCAGCTCTACGGTTCGAACATCGGCGGTGCCCGCTACAGCACCGAGTCGAGCTACATCGACGTCACCCGACTGTTCCTGAAGTCGTAACTCTCTACGGCTGATTGCGGGGGTGCGCACCAGGCGGAGCGCACCCCCGCGGTTCCGTGACACCGCCCCCATCGTCTCCGCAGAGAGCAGCCTCCCCGCCATGCTTCAGTTCATCATCCGGCGCACGGTCGGCGCCGCCCTGACCTTGTTCCTCATCGGCGCCACCACGTTCTTCCTCTTCGTCGCCGCGCCGTCCGACTACGCTTCCCTGGCCTGTGGCAAGGACTGCTCACCCGCGAGGCTGGAATCCATCCGGGAGGCACTCGGCCTCAACCTGCCGATCGCCCAGCAGTTCTGGGACTTCATGTCCGGCATCGTGACGGGGCGTGACTTCCCCGACGGCCACTGCGCCGCTCCGTGCCTCGGGCAGTCCTTCTACTCGGGCGACATGGTCTGGGACACCATCCTGGACCGCTTCCCGCTGACCATCACGATGACCGCCGGCTCCATGGTCGTCTTCCTGGTCGTCGGCCTCGGCGCAGGCATGCTCGCCGCCTACAAACGCGGCTCGACGGTGGACAAGGTCGCCACGGGCGCGTCCATGGTGCTCAGCTCGTTCCAGATCTACTTCCTCGGCCCGATCGCGCTGACGGTCCTCGTGTACAGCACGGGCTGGATGGAGGACCCCAAGTACGTCCCGATCACCGAGGACCCGGTCGGCTGGTTCGTCGGTCTGTCCATCCCCATGGTGGTGATGTCCACCATCTTCACCGCGCAGTACACGCGTATGGCGCGCGCCTCCATGATCGAGCAGCTCGCCGAGGACCACGTGCGCACCGCCCGCGCCAAGGGCATGTCGCAGAAGTACGTCTTCTTCCGCTACGCCTGGCGCGGCTCGCTCATCCCCATCGTCACCATCCTCGGCATCGACCTCAGCGCCCTGCTGGGCGGTGCCGTGGTCACCGAACTGACCTTCTCCCTCCAGGGAATCGGCCGTCTCGCCGTGGACGGCGCGCTCCACAAGGACCTCCCGCTGACGATGGGCGTCATGCTGTTCGGGGCCTTCTTCATCCTGATCCTGAACATCCTCGCCGACATCGTGTACGCGTACGTCGACCCGCGCGTCCGGCTCTCCTAGGAAGAACGAACCACCGTGACCACACTGACCAAGACCTCGGACGCCCCGGCTCCGACCGGGCCGGAGAGCTTTCTCTCGGTCCGCGATCTGAAGGTGCAGTTCTCCACCGAGGACGGCATCGTCAAGGCGGTCGACGGACTCTCCTTCGACGTCGAGCGCGGCAAGACCCTGGGCATCGTGGGCGAGTCGGGCTCGGGCAAGTCCGTCACCAACCTGACGATCCTGGGCCTGCACAACCCCAGGACCACCACCGTCGACGGCGAGATCGTCCTCGACGGCAAGGAGCTCGTCACGGCCACGGAGAAGGAACTGGAGAAGCTCCGCGGCAACAACATGGCGATGATCTTCCAGGACCCGCTGACGGCGCTCTCGCCGTACTACACCGTGGGCCGGCAGCTCTCCGAGCCGTTCATGAAGCACAACGGCGCCTCCAAGAAGGAGGCGAAGGACCGGGCCGTCCAGATGCTGGAAAAGGTCGGCATCCCGCAGCCCGAGATGCGCTTCGACGACTACCCGCACCAGTTCTCCGGCGGTATGCGCCAGCGCGCGATGATCGCCATGGCGCTGATGTGCGACCCCGACCTGCTGATCGCGGACGAGCCGACCACCGCGCTCGACGTGACCGTGCAGGCGCAGATCCTGGACCTGCTCAAGGATCTGCAGCAGGAGTTCGGCACGGCGATCATCTTCATCACCCACGACCTCGGCGTCATCTCGAACATGGCCGACGACCTGCTGGTGATGTACGCGGGCCGGGCCGTCGAGCGAGGCAGCGTCCGTGACGTCCTCCGCTCGCCGATGCACCCGTACAGCTGGGGCCTGCTCAGCTCCATGCCGCGCCTGGACGGCAACATCCACGAGGAGCTGACGCCGATCCCCGGCACTCCGCCCTCCCTGCTCAACCCGCCCTCCGGCTGTCCCTTCCACCCGCGCTGTGCCTTCAAGGACGAGGTGGAGGGCAGCCGCTGCACCGACGAGCGGCCGTCGCTGGCCGAGGGGCGCGCCGCCGCGTGCCATCTGACGGCGGAGCAGAAGCAGACCATCTTCATCGACCAGATCCAGCCCCGGCTGCGCTAGGGAGAACCGAGTCATGAGCGACAATCTCACCCTCCCCGCACCACAGGGCTCCACCGGTAAGTCGGCCGAGACGCTCCTCGAGGTCGAGGGCCTGACCAAGCACTTCCCGATCTACGGCGGCTTCCCGATCAAACGGAAAGTCGGCGCCGTGCAGGCCGTCGACGGGATCGACCTGACCGTCGGCGTCGCCGAGAGCGTCGGCCTGGTCGGCGAGTCCGGCTGCGGCAAATCGACCACTGGCCGGCTCATCACCCGCCTCCTGGAGCCGACCGCAGGCAAGATCACCTACGCGGGCCGGGACATCACGCACGCCTCGCGCAGGCAGCTCGCGCCCGTACGGTCCGAGATCCAGATGATCTTCCAGGACCCGTACTCCTCGCTGAACCCCCGGCAGACCGTCGGCAGCATCATCAAGTCGCCGATGGAGGTCAACGGCATCGAGCCGGACGGCGGCCGCGAGAAGCGCGTACGGGAGCTGCTGGAGCTCGTGGGTCTCAACCCCGAGCACTACAACCGCTTCCCGCACGAGTTCTCCGGCGGTCAGCGCCAGCGCATCGGCGTGGCCCGCGCCCTGGCACTGAATCCGAAGCTGATCGTGGCGGACGAGCCGGTGTCGGCCCTGGACGTGTCGATCCAGGCGCAGGTCGTCAACCTGCTGCAGAAGGTCCAGCAAGAGCTGGGCATCGCGTTCCTGTTCATCGCCCACGACCTCGCCATCGTGCGCCACTTCTCGCACCGCGTCGCGGTGATGTACCTCGGCAAGGTGGTGGAGGTCGGCGACCGGGACTCGATCTACAACCGGCCCCGGCACCCGTACACCCATGCCCTGCTGTCGGCGGTCCCCGAGGTCGCGACCGAGGACTCCGAGGACCGGGAGCGTATCCGGCTCGCCGGTGACGTGCCCTCGCCGATCCACCCGCCGTCGGGCTGCCGCTTCCGTACGCGCTGCTGGAAGGCGCAGGACAAGTGCGCGAGCCAGGAGCCGCCGCTGATCCAGCTCTCCGGAAACCGTGAAGGTCATCTGACGGCCTGCCACTTCCCGGAGGAGCCGACCACGGAGGCACGGGACGAGGACGTCGTGATGGACCCGGCGCTGAAGGCGCTGGAGGCGCAGGACTGACCGGTTCGCGCCGAGTGGCGTCGCACGGCCCGCGCCCGGACTTCCGGGCGCGGGCCGTTCTGCTGCGCGGGCGTTGCGGTGTGCGGGCCGTCCCGCTGCGCGGGCCGTGGCCGAATCGCGAGCCTTGTCCCATGAAAAGCGGATGACTCGGCGCGCCGAAGGTGCCTAGGCTGCGGTGCCCGCGCGCCGAAGCCGCGGTCCAACGAGGCGTGTGGAGACATCAGTTGCCCCTGAGCATCAGGCACATCACCTTCGACTGCACCGGAGACCCGTACGACCTGGGGCTGTTCTGGAGCAGGCTGCTGGAGCGGCCCCTGGCCGACGACGACAAGCCGGGGGACCCGGAGGCGATCCTGGCGGATCCCGGCGGCGGGCCGACGCTGCTCTTCGTGCGGGTCCCGGAGGGCAAGTCGGTGAAGAACCGCATCCATTTCGACCTGGAGCCGAAGGGGCGCACCCGGGCGGAGGAGGTCGAGCGGGCACTCGCCCTCGGCGCACGGCAGCTCTTCGACCGTACGCGGCCGGACGGCGGGGGCTGGGTCGTGCTGGCCGACCCCGAGGGCAACGAATTCTGCGTGGAGCGCGGGGAGTTGGGCTGAGTGGCCGATGTGCGCCTGGAGAAGGTGACCCCGGCCAACGTCGACGCCGCGCTCGCGCTGAGGGTGCGGCCCGACCAGGAACGCTTCGTGTCCCCGGTCGTGAAGTCCCTGGCCGAGGCCTATGTCCAGCCCGAAACGGCCTGGCCGCGCCTGATCTTCGACGGTGATGAACTCGTGGGGTTCGTCATGGCCTTCTTCGACGTGCGCTTCGATCCGGACGATCCGGGGGACCGGCTCCGCTCCGGGCTCTGGCGGCTCAACATCGCCGATGGCCGACAGGGCCGCGGATACGGCCGCTTCGCCGTGGAGGCCGTGTGCGAGGAGGTCCGCAGGCGCGGGCAGTCGCGCGTCACGGTGAGCTGGGCGCAGGGAGAGGGCGGGCCCGAGCAGTTCTACCTCAGGCTCGGATTCCGTCGCACCGGCGAGATGAGCGATGACCAGGTCGTCGGCGAGCTGGACCTGGATCAGCCGTCCACCGGCAGCCGTGCGGTCTCGGGGTAGTGGCAGGCCGTCAGGTGACCCGCGCTGTTGCCCTCGGCCCGGACCAGGGGCGGGGCCTGCGCGGCGCACGTGTCCGTCGCCTTCCAGCAGCGTGTGCGGAAGCGGCAGCCCGAGGGAGGGCTGATGGGTGAGGGAACGTCTCCCGCAAGGCGGATGCGCTCACGGGCCGGCGCGTCGTCCGCCGTCGCCTCGGGGACGGCGGACAGCAGCGCGCGGGTGTACGGGTGGCGCGGGTTCTCGTACAGGTCCGCCCGGTCCGCGATCTCCACGATCCTGCCGAGGTACATGACGGCCACGCGCTCCGAGAAGTGCCGTACGACGGCCAGGTCGTGGGCGATGAAGACGAAGGCGATCCCCAGCTCCTTGCGCAGCTCCTGAAGGAGATTGACGACCTGCGCCTGGATCGACACGTCCAGGGCCGACACCGGCTCGTCGGCCACGATCAGCTTCGGGTTCAGCGTCAGTGCCCTTGCCACGCCGATGCGCTGGCGCTGGCCGCCGGAGAACTCGTGCGGGAAGCGGTTGTAGTGCTCGGGGTTGAGACCCACGAGCTCCAGCAGCTCCCGTACGCGCTTCTCGCGGCCGCCGTCCGGCTCGATGCCGTTGACCTCCATCGGCGACTTGATGATGCTGCCGACGGTCTGCCGGGGGTTCAGCGAGGAGTACGGGTCCTGGAAGATCATCTGGATCTCGGACCGTACGGGCGCGAGCTGCCTGCGCGAGGCGTGCGTGATGTCCCGGCCGCGGTACGAGATGGTGCCGCCGGTGGGCTCCAGGAGGCGGGTGATGAGCCGGCCAGTGGTCGATTTGCCGCAGCCGGACTCGCCGACCAGACCCAGGCTCTCGCCCTCGGCGACCCGCAGGTCGAGACCGTCGACGGCTTGGACCGCGCCGACTTTCCGTTTGATCGGGAAGCCGCCGTAGATCGGGAAGTGCTTGGTCAGCCCGCTGACCTCCAGGAGGGGGGTGGCGCTGCTCAGGGTGGTGCTCGATGCGCTGCTCGCGGTGCCGTTCACGGGGCTGCTCATGGCGCTGCTCATGGTGGTGAGGTTCCGTCTCTCGTACGTCGGTCGGCGTGTGCGTCACAGGGCGCGGGCCGTGGCGAAGTCGGCGAAGAGCTCCCGGCGCTGCCCGGGGGCGAGGTGGCAGGCCGTACCGCGTCCGTCCACGACCTCGAGCACCGGCTGCAGCGAGGTGCACCGTCCGCCGTCGACCTTCTCCATGAAGGCGCACCGAGGATGGAAACGGCAGCCGGACGGCGGGTTGAGGAGGGAGGGCGGTGAGCCGGGGATGGGGGAGAGCGGCACGTCCACCGGTCCGTGCAGGCTCGGCATCGACCCCAGCAGCCCGAGTGTGTACGGGTGCTGGGGATCGCGCAGCACCTCCTTCTTGCTGCCCTGCTCCACACACCGGCCCCCGTACATCACCAGTACGTCGTCCGCGATGTCCGCGATGACGCCCAGGTCGTGCGTGATGAAGACGATCGCCGTGCCGAACTCCTGCTGGAGCTCCTTGAGCAGGTCCATGATCTGCGCCTGCACGGTCACGTCGAGCGCGGTGGTCGGCTCGTCGGCGATCAGCAGCTCCGGGTCGCAGACCAGCGCCATGGCGATCATCGCGCGCTGGCGCATACCGCCGGAGAACTGGTGCGGGTAGTCGTCCACGCGGACGTCCGGCATCGGGATACCGACCCGCCGCAGCATGTCGACCGCCCGCGCCCGGGCCTCCCGCCTGGAGGCGCCGGTGTGCTTGCGGTACGTCTCGCCGATCTGTGCGCCGATCGTGTGGTACGGCGACAGCGAGGCCAGAGCGTCCTGGAAGATCATGGACATCTTGTTGCCGCGCAGCCGCTCCAGCTCCCGTTCGGTGGCGGTCAGCAGCTCCTTGCCGTCGAGCAGGATCTCCCCGTCGAGGGCCGTGTGTTCGCGGTCGTGGAGGCCGAGGACGGCCAGGTTCGTGACGGACTTGCCCGAGCCCGACTCGCCCACGATGCCGAGCGTCCGGCCCTTCGCCAGGTCGAACGAGAGCCCGTCGACGGCCTTGACGACGCCGTCCTCGGTGGAGAAGTGGACCTTCAGGTCCCTGATGGAGAGGAAGGGGTTGTTCATGGGGTCTGTCTCTCCCTAGGCCAGCCGGATCCGCGGATCGATGAGGGCGTAGACGGCGTCCACTAGGACGTTGAGGAAGACGATCGCTCCGGCCGAGAGCAGGGTGACGCCCAGCAGCATGGGCAGGTCGCTCTTGTCGACGGAGTCCACCGCGAGCCGGCCGATGCCCTGCATGCTGAAGGTGGTCTCGGTGATGATCGCGCCGCCGAACAGGGTGCCCAGGTCGATGCCGAAGACGGTGACGATCGGGCCCATCGCGCCGCGCCAGGCGAAGCGGAAGAAGACGTTCGCACGGGACAGGCCCTTGGCCCGGGCGGTGCGGACATAGTCCTCGCTGAGCTGTTCGACCAGCTGGGAGCGGGTCATACGGGTGTAGTTGGCGGTGAAGATGATCGCCAGGGTCAGGCACGGCAGCAGCATTCCGGACGCCCAGGAGACCGGGTTCTGGGTGAGGGGGGTGTACGAGGGCTGGTCGAGCACGCCCAGCTTGGCGACCAAGAGGAACATCGCGATGTAGCCGACGAAGTAGATCTGCAGCGAGGAGCCGATCAGCGACAGCGAGCTGGCGAGCTTGTCGAGGAACCGGCCCTGCTTGAGCGCCGCGAGCATGCCCGCCCCGATACCGAGGACCAGGAACACGAGGGCCGAGCCGAAGGCGAGCGAGAGGGTCAGCGGCAGCCGGTCCATGATCGTGCCGTAGACGGGCTCACGGTTGGCGAAGGAGTAGCCGAGGCACGGGGCGTGGCAGAACCCGTAGCCGCTGTACTCGCGCCCGGCGAAGATGCCCACGAGCCAGTCCCAGTACTGCACGGGGATCGGCTTGTCGATGCCCAGGTTGTGCCGGATCTGCGCGAGCGCTTCGGGGGTGCAGTTCTTGCCGCAGGACATCAGCGCCGGGTCGCGTGGGATGGCGTAGAAGAGCCAGAAGGTGACGGCGCTGATGATCAGCAGGATGACCACTGCGCCGGAGACTCGGCGAACAAGGAAGCGGAGCATGGGGCGTGACTTTCCGGACGGGGCGCCGTCGCCGGGGGCAAGAGGGAAGGGCCGGAGGGAGCCGGAGGGAAGGGCCGGTGGAGAGGGCCGGTGGAGAGGGCCCTGGCGGGGCGGCCGGGTGAGGGGCGGCCCCGGGCGGTCGTACGCGACTGGAGGGTGTCGAAGCACCCCCTACGACATGGCGTAGAGCTTGCAGAGCGCGATGCAGGTGTTGCCGCTGTCGTACACGACGTTGCCGACCTTGGACCCGTGCATCCAGTTGCGGATGGAGTGGTAGTCCGGGACGCAGGCCGCGAGCTCCATGATCTGGCGGTCGACGGCACCCCAGGCCTTGTTGGCCGCCTGGGTGTCCGCGATCGTGGAGGCCGCTTCGATGGCCTTGTTGACGCCGGTGTCGTTCAACTGCGCGTAGTTGCTGCGGCCGTTGCCGATGTTGTGGCCGTCCCAGCAGGGGTAGAAGACCGAGTAGCCGCCTGGCCAGTCGGGGCTCCAGCCGGCGGCCATGAGGTCGTATCCGTTGTCGATCTTGCCGATCTGGGTGTAGAAGGTCGACTTGTCGAGCTGCTGGTTGACGACGGTGAAGCCGGCCGCCTCCAGCGCGTTCTTGATGGCGACGGCCTGTTTCACGGAGTTGTCGGACTGCTGGTAGGCGATGACCAGTTTCTGGCCGCTCTTGCCTGCCTGCTTCAGGAGCGCCTTTGCCTTCACCGGGTCGCCGCCCGGCTTCTTCGTCTTGTCGTACAGGTCGAACCTGGTGTAGCCGGGGGTCACCGGGCTGAAGATGGTGGTGGCCACCTCGCTGGTGGCGGCGCCTCCGCGGATGGTCTGCAACTGCTGCAGCGGCCACGCGTAGTTGATGGCCTGGCGGACCTTGACGTCCTTGATCCGGGTCGTGTTGATCGGCCAGTAGTAGGTGACCGTGTCGACCTCGGTGAGCACCCGCTGCTTGAGCTTGGCGTTGGTCAGCACCTGCTGGATGCGCTCGGGGGCGACCTCGTTGAAGATCGACATCGCGTACCGGTCGTTGCCCTTGTCGGCGATGTACCGGTCGGTCGAGGCCAGCGCCTGGAAGCCGAACTGGAAGACGTACTTGTCCGGGTAGGCGTTGCGGATCGAGTCCGTCTTCGGGTCCCAGTGCTCATTGCGCACGTACGTCATCGCCTTGCCGACCTGACGGCTCGCGATCTTGTACGGGCCGCAGGAGTACGGGCGCTTGTCGTACTTCTCCTTGGTGTCGTGCTTCTTCGGCACCAGCGAGTAACCGCGCATCGCCAGCGTGAAGTTGAAGTCGGCGCGCGCCTCGCTGAGCCGGAAGATGACCGTGTTGCCGTCGATCTCGATGGAAGCGAGGTGCTTGCCGTCGTACGGGCCCTTGTACTTGCCGCCGCCCACGAGCCACTGCTGGACGTAGCGGGGGCCCTCGGTGACGAAGGAGGCGAAGAGCCGCTCGAAGGAGTGGCGGACATCGTCCATGGTGATGTCCGAGCCGTCCTCCCACTTCAGGCCGTCCTTCATGGTGAAGGACCAGGTCTTGCCGCCGTCCTTCATGGTGCCGGCGTCGGTGGCGGCGTCGCCGACGAGGGTGCAGCCGCCCTTCTCGTCGATCTTGTAGCCGGTGAGACCGCGCAGGATCGGCACCGTGATGGCACCCTCGGTGGCGACGTAGATCTGGGCAGGATCCATGTGGTCCATGTCGAACTGGTCCAGCGAGTAGACCGTCCCGCCCTTGACCGCGCCCTTGACCTCGGGGGCCGGGCCGGTGGAGTCGGCCTTCGTGCCGACGGGGATCGTCTGGGTCTTGGAGCCGCTGACCGTGGGGACCTTGTCCTGCGAGGAGCTGCCGCTGCCGCTGTCGCTGCTGCCGCACGCGCTCAGGACCGGAGCCGCGGCTGCGACCATACCGGTGGCGATCAGGAAGTTTCTACGTGAAAAGGACACAGTGAGCCTACCTAGGGATGGAGCGGGCCGGACTGCACCAGCCGGACGACGTTGAACCGGGCCGGAAAGCCGGAAAGCTGGAAACGGGTGAGTCAGCGCTTGGACTTCGGGTCGAGTGCGTCGCGCACCGAGTCGCCGAGCAGGTTGAAGGCGAGGACGAAGATCACCATGGACAGGCCGGGGAAGAGCATGAAGGTGATGTCCTGGGTGTAGAACTGGGCACCGCGCTGGATCATGACGCCCCAGTCCGGGGTGGGGTCGATGATGCCGACCCCGAGGAAGGCGAGACCCGCCTCGGTGGTCACGAACGTCGGGAGCAGCAGCGTGGACTGGATGATGATCGGGGTCCACAGGTTGGGCAGCAGCTCCTTGAAGACGATGCGCCGCGGTGACGCGCCTGTCACCTTGGCGGCGTCCACGAACTCCCGCTCACGCAGGCCGAGTACCTGGCCGCGCAGCAGGCGGGCCATGGCCGCCCAGCCGAAGGCGGACAGCACGAGGATCAGGGCCGTGGCCCGCAGCCCGGTCGGGATGTTGTCGTTCGGGGCGACGAACACTCCGTACACCACTGGCATGAAGGCGATGAAGAACAGCGTGGAGGGGAACGACAGAAGGATGTCGATCACCCGGCCGACGAAGTAGTCGGTCCTGCCGCCCAGGTAGCCCGCGACGACTCCGATCACCACACCTAGGACGGTGGTGAGCAGGGTCGCGGCCGTGGCGATCCCCAGCGAGGTGCGGATGCCGTAGAGCAGGAAGGTGAAGACGTCGCGCCCGAGCTGCGGCTCGATGCCGAACCAGAACTCCGAGCTCATGCCGCCTTTGGGTCCCGCCGGATACGAGAAGGCGTTCAGGAGCTCCGGACGCGAGCTGGCATAGGTGGTGTACGGGTTCTTGCCGTACAGCTTCGCGATCAGCGGAGCGCCGATCGCGATCACGAAGAAGAAGATCACGACGCCGGCCGATATGACGCCCGTGCGGTCCCGCTTGAAGCGCAGCCAGGCGAGCCGGCCGGGAGACCGGCTGCTGCCGCTTCGGGAGGGTGCGCTGGGCGCCGGTGGTACGGCGCCGATTTCGGCCACCGCCGGGAGTGGGGCGGTGGAGGGCATGGGCGAGGTCATGGTCCATCCGGCCTGAACTGGTCACGGGGTCGCACGATGCGAACCCCACGGGTTGGGGTCTGTTCGGCCCCAGGCGCGACTTTTCATCGCGGTTGACTCTGGGTCAATGAATCTCTGATGGCTTTGATCTGGTCTTTTGTCCTTTGACTCAAGGCTGGCAGGCCGGTTGGTTGAGCTTTGGACTGTCGTGACCAAAGTGCGAGGGACGGCCGCTGCACCCGGACGGGTGGAGTGAAAGTGCGAATGATCCTTTAAGGGCTGATATTTGCCGGTATGAAGGAACGGCGTCCCTGCGCCGGAGCCGCAGCGCACTCTGAGGAGGCACTCCATGCGTGGAGCCACACACGCCAGATGGGCCGCGGGTGCGGCGGCGGTAGCCCTCGCGGCGACCGGATGCGGGGGCAGTGGTGGTGGCGGCGACAGTGGGGGTGCTTCCGGGATCGTGAGCGCCTCATGGGGCGACCCGCAGAACCCGCTGGAGCCGGCCAACACGAACGAGGTGCAGGGCGGCAAGGTCCTCGACATGGTCTTCCGCGGGCTGAAACGGTACGACGCCGAGACCGGCGCGGCCGAGAACATGCTCGCCGAGAAGATCGAGACCTCGGACTCGCAGAACTTCACCGTCACCGTGAAGAGGGGCTGGACGTTCAGCAACGGAGAAGCCGTCACCGCCAAGTCGTTCGTCGACGCCTGGAACTACGGCGCCAGTCTCAGGAACAACCAGAAGAACGCGTACTTCTTCGGCTACATCGAGGGATACGACGAGGTGCACCCGGAGGACGGCGGCAAGCAGAGCGCGGACACGCTCTCCGGTCTGAAGGTCACCGGCGACCGCACCTTCACCGTCAGGCTCACGCAGAAGTTCTCGTCCTTCCCCGACACCCTTGGCTACACGGCCTTCTCGCCGCTGCCCCGGGCGTTCTTCGACGACCACGCGGCCTGGGTGAAGAAGCCCGTCGGCAACGGCCCGTACGCCGTCGAGTCGTACGCCAAGGGCTCGCAGATGTCCCTGCGCAAGTGGGACGGCTATCCCGGGGACGACAAGGCCCAGAACGGCGGCGTGGACCTCAAGGTCTACACGGACAACAACACCGCCTACACCGACCTCCTGGCGGGCAATCTGGATCTGGTCGACGACGTCCCGGCCTCCCAGCTCAAGAACGTCCGAACCGACCTCGGCGACCGGTACATCAACCGGCCCGCCGGCATCATCCAGACCCTGTCCTTCCCCTTCTACGACAAGGTCTGGGGCAAGGACGGCATGGAGAAGGTCCGCACGGGGCTGTCCATGGCGATCAACCGCGAGCAGATCACCGAGACCATCTTCCAGAAGACGCGCACCCCCGCCACCGACTGGACGTCACCCGTCCTCGGCGAGGACGGCGGCTACCGGGCCGGCCTGTGCGGCGCCGCCTGCCAGTACGACGCCGGCGAGGCGAAGAAGCTCATCAAGGAGGGCGGCGGGCTGCCCGGCGGGCAGATCAAGATCACCTACAACTCCGACACCGGCTCCCACCGCGAGTGGGTCGACGCCGTCTGCAACTCCATCAACAACGCACTCGACAACGACAAGGCCTGTGTCGGCAACCCCGTCGGCACCTTCGCCGACTTCCGCAACCAGATCACCGACAAGAAGATGTCCGGGCCCTTCCGCGCCGGCTGGCAGATGGACTACCCGCTGATCCAGAACTTCCAGCAGCCGCTGTACTACACCAACGCCTCGTCCAACGACGGCAAGTGGTCCAACAAGGACTACGACCAGCTCGTCGACCAGGCCAACGCCGAGCCCCACGCCGGCAAGTCCGTCCAGCGGTTCCAGCAGGCCGAGAAGATCGTCCGCGACAACATGGCGGCCATCCCGCTCTGGTACCAGAACGGCAGCGCCGGCTACTCGGAACGGCTCTCGGACGTGGCGCTCAACTCCTTCAGCGTCCCCGTCTACAACGAGATCAAGGTCAACTGAGCCGCGGCGGGCGGCTCCTCGAAAGGGCTGCCCCCTACCTCCGGAGCCCCCATGGGACGGTATGTGATCCGGCGTCTGCTCCAGATGATCCCGGTCTTCTTCGGGGCCACGCTGCTGATCTTCCTGATGGTGAACGTGATGGGCGACCCCGTCGCGGGCCTGTGCGGCGACCGGCAGTGCGACCCCGCCACGTCGGCCCGGCTGCGAGGGGAGTTCGGCCTCGACAAGCCGCTGGTGCAGCAATACCTGACGTACATGGGCAACGTCTTCACCGGGGACTTCGGCACCGCCTTCAACGGGCAGAAGGTCACCGAGCTGATGACGACCGCCTTCCCGGTCACCATCCGGCTGACGATCGTCGCGATCCTCTTCGAGATCGTCATCGGGATCACGCTCGGGGTCGCCACGGGTCTGCGCCGCGGGCGGCCCGTCGACACCGGCGTCCTGCTGGTGACCCTCGTCGTCATCTCGGTGCCGGTGTTCGTCACCGGTCTGCTGCTCCAGCTGCTGCTCGGCGTCGAGTGGGGCTGGATCAGACCGTCGGTCTCCACGGAGGCCGGCTTCGGCGAGCTGATCGTGCCCGGCCTGGTACTGGCCTCGGTCTCCCTCGCCTATGTCACCCGGCTGACCCGTACGTCCCTCGCGGAGAACCGCCGCGCCGACTACGTCCGTACCGCCATCGCCAAAGGCCTGCCCCGGCACCGGGTGATCACCCGGCATCTGCTCCGCAACTCGCTGATCCCCGTGGTCACCTTCATCGGCACCGACATCGGCGCGTTGATGGGCGGCGCGATCGTCACCGAGCGCATCTTCAACATCCACGGCGTCGGCTTCCAGCTCTACCAGGGGATTCTCCGGCAGAACACCCAGACCGTCGTCGGGTTCGTGACCGTCCTCGTGCTCGTCTTCCTGGTGGCCAACCTGCTGGTCGACCTCCTGTACGCCGTACTCGACCCGAGGATCCGCTATGCCTGAGCAGCCGTACGAGACCGAGGGAGCCGTCGCCGCGACGGGCGTGGGCGGTGCGATGGACCTGGCCGCCGACGAGGCCACGACCTTGGAGCGGCAGCCGTCGGCCGCCTCCGGCGGACGGTCGCCCGGCGGCCCGGAGGGCGACAAGGAGCCACAGGAGAAGCCGCGTTCCCTCTGGTCCGACGCCTGGCGCGACCTGCGCCGCAACCCGGTCTTCATCATCGCGGGCCTGATCATCCTCTTCCTGGTCGTCATCTCCCTGTGGCCCTCGGCGATCGCCCCCGGGAACCCGCTCAAGTGCGACCTCGCCAAGGCCCAGCAGGGCTCCCAGCCCGGACACCCCTTCGGGTACGACGGTCAGGGCTGCGACGTCTACACACGGACGGTGTACGGGGCGCGGGTGTCGGTCACCGTCGGTGTCTGCGCCACGCTCGGGGTCGCGGTCCTCGGCGGCCTCCTGGGCGGGCTCGCCGGATTCTTCGGCGGGGCGTGGGACGCGCTGCTGTCCCGGATCACCGACGTCTTCTTCGCGATCCCGGTCGTCCTCGGTGGTCTGGTGCTGCTGTCCGTGGTGACCAGCAACACCGTCTGGCCCGTGATCGGGTTCATGGTGCTGCTCGGCTGGCCGCAGATCTCCCGCATCGCGCGCGGCTCCGTCATCACCACCCGGGAGAACGACTACGTCCAGGCGGCCCGCGCCCTCGGCGCCTCCCCCTCCCGACTGCTGCTGCGGCACATCGCACCGAACGCCATCGCGCCCGTCATCGTCGTGGCGACCATCGCGCTCGGTACGTACATCGCGCTGGAGGCGACCCTCTCCTACCTCGGTGTCGGGCTGAAACCGCCGACGGTGAGCTGGGGCATCGACATCTCCTCGGCCTCCCAGTACATCCGGCAGGCGCCGCACGCGCTGCTCTGGCCGGCCGGCGCGCTCGCGATCACCGTGCTCGCGTTCATCATGCTCGGCGACGCCGTGCGCGACGCCCTCGACCCGAAGCTGAGGTGAGCGGCCGTGCTGCTCGAAGTGCGCGACCTGCACGTGGAGTTCAGGACCAGGGACGGTATCGCCAAGGCGGTCAACGGAGTCACCTTCGGTGTCGACGCCGGGGAGACGCTCGCCGTGCTCGGCGAGTCCGGCTCCGGGAAGTCCGTGACCGCGCAGGCCGTCCTGGGGATCCTCGACACGCCACCCGGGAGGATCACCGGGGGCGAGATCCAGTTCCAGGGGCAGGACCTGCTGAAGCTCAAGGAGCAGGAGCGGCGGCGGATCCGCGGCGCCCGGATGGCGATGATCTTCCAGGACGCGCTGTCCGCGCTCAATCCCGTCCTCTCCGTGGGCGCCCAGCTCAGCGAGATGTTCACCGTCCACCGGGGGATGTCGAAGAAGGACGCGAAGGCGAAGGCCGTCGAGCTGATGGACCGGGTGCGGATCCCCGCCGCCGCGGCGCGCGCCGGCGACTATCCGCACCAGTTCAGCGGGGGAATGCGCCAGCGCATCATGATCGCCATGGCGATGGCCCTCGAACCGGCGCTGATCATCGCCGACGAGCCGACCACGGCCCTCGACGTCACCGTTCAGGCCCAGGTCATGGACCTCCTCGCCGAGTTGCGGCGCGAACTCGGCATGGGCCTCATCCTCATCACCCACGACCTCGGCGTGGTCGCCGACGTCGCCGACCGGATCGCCGTGATGTACGCGGGCCGGATCATCGAGTCGGCCCCGGTCCACGACATCTACAAGGCACCCGCCCACCCGTACACCAAGGGCCTCCTCGCCTCCATCCCACGCCTCGACCAGAAGGGCCAGGGGCTGTACGCGATCCAGGGCCTGCCGCCGAACCTGATGGCCATCCCACCGGGCTGCGCCTTCCATCCGCGCTGTCCCATGGCCCAGGACATCTGCCGCGCCGAGGAGCCCCCGCCGGCCGAGGTGGACGCGGACCGCGGGAGCGCCTGCTTCTACTGGCGGGAGACGCTCGATGCCTGAGGCGATTCTGGAGGCCAGTGGCCTGGTCAAGCACTACCCCCTCACCCGGGGCGTCCTCTTCAAGAAGCAGATCGGGGCGGTCAGGGCCGTCGACGGCGTGGACTTCGCACTAGGCCGGGGCGAGACCCTTGGCATCGTCGGCGAATCCGGCTGCGGCAAGTCGACGGTCGCCAGGATGCTGGTCAACCTGGAGCGGCCGACGGCGGGTTCGATCAAGTACAAGGGCGAGGACATCACCCGGCTGTCCGGTCGCGCCCTGAAAGCCGTACGCCGCAACATCCAGATGGTCTTCCAGGACCCGTACACCTCCCTCAACCCCCGCATGACCGTGGGCGACATCATCGGAGAGCCGTACGAGATCCACCCCGAGGCCGCGCCGAAGGGCGACCGTCGCAAGAAGGTCCAGGAGCTGCTGGACGTGGTCGGGCTCAACCCGGAGTACATCAACCGCTATCCGCACCAGTTCTCCGGCGGCCAGCGCCAACGCATCGGCATCGCACGGGGGTTGGCACTCCGGCCCGAGATCATCGTGGCCGACGAGCCGGTCTCGGCGCTCGACGTGTCCGTGCAGGCCCAGGTGATCAACCTGCTCGACCGGCTCCAGGACGACTTCGACCTGTCGTACGTCTTCATCGCGCACGATCTGTCGATCGTGCGGCACATCTCCGACCGGGTCGGCGTGATGTACCTCGGGCGGATCGTGGAGACCGGCAGGGACGCCGAGATCTACGACCACCCGACCCACCCCTATACCCAGGCCCTGCTGTCCGCGGTGCCCGTCCCGGACCCGGAGGCACGGGAGCACCGGGAGCGGATCATCCTCCACGGCGATGTGCCCTCACCGGCGAACATCCCGTCCGGCTGCCGCTTTCGCACGCGCTGCTGGAAGGCCCGGGAACGGTGCGCGCTCGAGGTGCCGCTGCTCGCGGTGCCCGCCGGGTTCCGGTACGACACGGGTCCCGCGGTGCACGCATCGGCCTGCCACTTCGCCGAGGCCGTGTCCGTGACATAGCATGATAAATGCTTATCAACTGCGTTAACACGCAGGCAACTTGGCTGAAGCGGTACCGATATACGGACGCGTCAGGCTGAACAACGTACGGCCGTGCGGGTGCCGTAAACCGGCCGGGGCGCGCCATGTCGCCCCGGCCGGTTGCCTGACTACGCTACGCCGAGCGAGCGCTTCAGGAAGTCCACCTGGAGCAGCAGCAGGTTCTCGGCCACCTGTTCCTGCGGGGTCATGTGGGTGACCCCGGAGAGCGGCAGCACCTCGTGCGGGCGGCCCGCGGCCAGCAGCGCGGAGGACAGCCGCAGGGAGTGCGCGACCACCACGTTGTCGTCGGCGAGGCCGTGCACGACCATCATCGGACGGGCCGGCTCGGCGGCGTCCACCAGACCGTTGTCGTCGATCAGCGAGTTCTCGGCGTACACCTCGGGCTGCCGGTTCGGATCGCCCAGGTAGCGCTCCGTGTAGTGGGTGTCGTACAGCCGCTGGTCGGTGACCGGCGCGCCCACGATGCCCGCATGGAAGACGTCCGGGCGGCGCAGCACCGCGAGCCCCGCGAGATAGCCGCCGAACGACCAGCCGCGGATGGCGACCCGGCTCAGGTCCAGCGGGAAGCGCTCGGCGAGCGCCCGGAGCGCGTGGATCTGGTCATCGAGGACGACAGCGGCCAGATCGTCCTTGATCGCCTTCTCCCAGGCGGGGGAGCGGCCCGGTGTGCCGCGCCCGTCCGCGACGATCACCGCGAAGCCCTGGTCGGCGAACCACTGTGAGGTGAGATGCGGGTTGTGCGCGGCCAGCACGCGCTGTGCGTGCGGGCCACCGTACGGATCCATCAGGACCGGCAGCGGGCCGTCGGTGTGGCCCGTGGGGAGCAGGACGGCGCACGGCACCCGGCGCTCACCCGCCTCCGTGAGGCTCACGCGCGGGCGCAGTCCAGGACGGTCGGCGTACGAGGCCACGGTTGCCGCCGGCTTTCCCTCGCGCAGCACATGCACCTGTGCCCCGGGCCGGTCGGGCACCGACGAGACGAGCACGGTCACATTGCCCGAGCGGACCGCCGAGTGCACGCCCGGCTCCTGCGACAGCCGCTCCATGCCGAGGCCGTTGACGCGGTAGACGTGGATCTCGCCGATCTCGGGGGCCGCCGCGGCCTCGCCCGCCGACGCGGACACCAGCACATCGTCGTCCGACACGTCGAGCACCGCGCGCACATGCAACTGCGGTCCCGTCAAGGGGCGTTCACCCACCGCCAGGACCCGCGCCCCGCCCTCGTCGGCGATCCGCACGAGCTGTCCGCCCGGGCTCCAGCACGGTGCGCCGGGGAAAAGATCAAGCCATTGTGGATCTTCGTCCGCGTGCACCATCCGGGTCGCCCCGGAGTCGGCGTCCACGGCCAGGTAGAGCTGGCTCTTCTGGTCCCGCGCCTGCACGAGCAGAAGCGGTGCTCCGGCCGCTGACCAGTGCACTCGTGCCAGATACGGATAGCGCGCCCGGTCCCAGACGACCTCCGTGCGCGCCCCGTCGAGCCCGACCACGAAGAGACGTACCTCCGCGTTGCCGGTACCGGCCGCCGGGTACGCGACCTGCTGCGGGGCCTGCTCCGGCCGCGCGGGATCGGCGATCCACCAGCGGCGTACGGGCGCGTCGTCGACCCGCGCGACCAGCAGCCGGTCCGAGTCCGGCGACCACCAGAACCCGCGCGAACGGCCCATCTCCTCGGCCGCGATGAACTCGGCCAGCCCGTAGGTGACCGTCGCCGAACCCGCCGAGGGCTCCGGCTCCGCGAGCGCCCGGTCGTCCTCGCCCTCGGCGCCGACGACCCGCAGGGCGCCCCCGGAGACATACGCGACGAGCCGTCCGTCGGGGGAGGGGCGCGGGTCCAGCACCGGTCCGGGAACGGGCAGTTCACGTGCCGTGCCGGCCCGCAGTTCTGCTGTGAAGAGCCGCCCCGACAAGGCGAAGGAGGCCAACTCCACGGCCTTGTCGGTGGCATAGCCGACGATGCCCGCGCCGCCCTCCCGGCTGCGCTCGCGGCGCGCCCGCTCCTGGGCCGACAGCCGCTCGGACGCCCCCTCGAGCAGCGTCTGCGGGTCCGCGGCCACGCGCTCCCGCCCTTCGGCCGAAGGGACCCCCGCCTCGCTCCGGCTGTCGCCGTCCGCCACATCGAGGACCCACAGCAGATTCGCCCGGTCCGTACCCGAGCGAGACCGCAGGAACACGACACGGGAACCGTCGGGGGCCACGGTGAACGCGCGGGGCGCACCGAGCGTGAAGCGCAGGGTGCGCGCCTGCCGGCGCGGAAAGGAGAGAGGCTCGGTCGTCATGCCCCGACCATATTGGCCATGCGCCCCCTTGTGCGGCCGTGCGCCGATCGATGCGCAGCCATGGATAGTTATGATCAATGGCGCCGCGTGGGTATGAACCTGCTGGCTGCTGTACGGATCAACAATTGTCCCTGCTCTGCCCCCCACATCCCTGGGATCCTTGGAGGTGAGCCGCCGTGGCACTCTCGATTTCGGCGGTGGTGCTGCTGGCGATCATCGTCTTCATTCTGGTCAAGAAATCAGGACTGAAGGCCGGTCACGCGGTCGTCTGCGTCCTGCTCGGCTTCTACCTGGCCAGCTCGACGATCGCGCCCACGATCAACGAGCTGACGACGAACATCGCGGGCATGATCGGGGACATAAAGTTCTGACCCGCGCTCGCGGGCGGCGCCGGGCTCCCGTAGGGCGGCCCGGGGCTCGTACGGCCTGCGCCTCGTAGGGTGGGGTCCATGACGGAACCCCCTGCCCGTCGTCTGCTCCTGGTGCACGCGCACCCGGACGACGAGGCGATCAACAACGGCGCGACCATGGCCCGGTACGCGGCCGAGGGCGCCCATGTCACGCTGGTGACCTGCACGCGGGGCGAGCAGGGCGAGGTCATCCCGTCCGAGCTCGCGCACCTGACGGGCGAGGCCCTCGGCGGCCACCGCCAGGTGGAGCTCGGCAGGGCGATGGACGCGCTGGGCGTGCGTGACGCCCGTTTCCTCGGCGGTCCCGGCCGGTATCAGGACTCCGGGATGATGGGCCTCTCCGACAACGACAACCCACGCTGCTTCTGGCAGGCGGACGTGGACGAGGCCGCCGCGGATCTTGTCCGGGTGATCCGCGAGGTACGTCCTCAGGTTCTGGTCACCTACGACCCCGACGGGGGTTATGGCCACCCGGACCACATCCAGGCCCACCGGGTCGCCATGCGCGCCGCCGATCTGGCCGCCCGGCCGGACGTCCGCCCCGACCTCGGCGCACCGTGGACGATCACCAAGATCTACTGGAACCGCGTGCCGCGCTCCGTGGCCGAAAAGGGCTTCGCGCGTCTGAGGGACGTGCTGGGCGAGCTGCCGTTCCCCGCCTCCGCCGCCGTCGACGACGTACCGGGTGTGGTGGACGACTCCATGATCACCACGGAGATCGACGGTACGTCCTTCGCCGCCGCGAAGGCCGCCGCGATGCGGGCGCACGCCACACAGATCGAGGTCGCCGAGCCGTGGTTCGCGCTCTCCAACGAACTCGCTCAGCCGCTGTTCGTCGTGGAGTACTACGAGTTGGTGCGCGATGAGCGGGCGGGGGCGCGTGCCGGGGTGCCGGCCGGGCCGCGGGAGACGGACCTGTTCGCGGGGATTTCCGAGGAGAGCGCCTGATGAGTACGCGGAACAGGGCGAAGGCGAACAGGTCAGGGGCCGGCAAGGCGGGGTCTGGCGTGGACAGGTCTGGCGTGGACAAGTCCGGTGCGAACGGGTCTGGGGCGAACAAGGCGGGGGCGAACCGGTCTGGTGCGAACAGGGCCGGAGCTAAGACGCCCGGGGCGGCAAGCTCCAGTGGGCGAGGCCCCGGCGTCGGAGGCTCCGGCGTGGGTGGCTCCGGTGCGGGAAGCTCCGGTGCCGGAAGCATGCTCGCCCAGCCGCCGAAGCTGCCGTCGTCCGCGCGGACAGCCGCTTACTTCGGCCTTTTCGTCCTGGGCGCCGTGGTCGCGGGAGCGGGCGGGCTGGTCCAATCCGGCTGGTTCCCGGGCGGGTTGATCCTCGCGCTGGCCGGCGCTGCCGGGCTCTTCCTGGGCGGGGCGCGGGCGATGGGCAGCAGGGCCGGGGCGGTCGCGCCCGCGGGCGGGTGGGTGATCGCGGTCATCCTGCTCACCGCGAGTCGTCCGGAAGGCGACTTCCTCTTCGGTGTGGGAGCCGGTTCCTATCTCTTCCTGCTCGGAGGCATGGCTGTGGCTGTGATGTGCGCCACGCTTGGCTCGGGGCGGCAACCTGGCGGCCCCGCTGCCCGACTTGGCAAGTGACGTACTACTTCGCCGCAGAACGTGCGTGCGGTTCCGGTGTGGGTTTCCTCAGCGGTCGCGGGATACGCGCCAGAAGTGGCCAGTATGGTGGTGCGCGCGCCGAGCCTCCCCCGAGCTCTCGGCTTCGCCGAGCAGGGGGGACCCCAGCGATGAGGTCTATGGGCGGCGGAGCCAACCAGGAGAGCTTGCCTTGAGTCGTGAAACTGACAGTTCGTCCTCCGGGCCCAACGGGCGCGGCGGAGCCGCATACCCGTCGGGTACGCCGCCCTACGGAACCCCCACGGGTTCCGAGGGCGCTGCCGACGCGGGGCGTTCCGCTGGTGACCGGCCGGAGGAGCGCAAGACCGAGACCACGCTGACGACGCGGATCCGGATCAACATCCCTGGATCGCGGCCCATTCCGCCCGTCGTCGTGAGAACACCCGTCGGGGACGCGGAAAGCTCCGACAGCGGTACGAACGGGGCGGCCTCGGCCGCCGCGGAGCCGGGACCGAGTGCTGCCTCGGGTGCGCCCAAGGCCTCGGACCCGGCCTCGATCCCCGCCCCCGCCCCGGCCTCGATCCCTGCTCCTTCCTCCGGACCCGCCGCTCCCGCGGAGGCGAAGGAGAAGACGAGCGACTGGTTCGCGCCACGCAAGTCCGGTGCCCCCAAGGGCGGTTCGGGCGGTGGCGGCACCAACGGGGCCGGGCTGCCCGGAGGTTCGGGCACGCCGGGCACGGATACGCAGGGTGCTGGTGCTGGTGCTGGTGCTGGTGCGGGCGCGCCGAGCGGGCCCGCCGTACCGGGGCCGCGTTCTGCCGGCGGGTCCGGTGGAGCGCCCCGGCCCGGTGGTGGCGTCGGCGGTCCGCCCGGAGGCGCGAACGGCACGAGCGGCGCCGGGCTGCCCGGCGCGGGCGGCACGAGTCCTGTGGCGCCCGGGCACGGCGGCGGCACCGGTTCCTTCGACGTGTCCAGTGCGCTGGCGGCGGGGCCGCTCGGTACCGGCACGGGAGGGCACCCGCCGAAGACGAAGGGCGCGGGCGACGGCGGTGACTCGTCGCGGCGCGATGACCTGCCCTATTTCTCCGACGTCCCCGAGAACGGCCGGGGCGGGCCCTCGGGCCCGACGGGCGGACCGGTCACCGGAGACGGGCCGCTCGCGCCGCCCGCCGGTGCCGGAGGTCCGGGCGGTCCGGGCGGTCCGGGGAACCCCGACGGGTATGCGGGTCCCGCTCGTCTGGGGGGCCCGGGTGGGCCGGATGGTCCTGGTGGCCCTGGTGGCCCCGGCGGCCCCGGTGTGCCTGGTGGCCCCGGTGTCCCGGGCAGCCCTGGTGCTCCGGCCGGGAGCCCCGGTCGACCCGGCGGCGGAATGAGCGACGACACCGCCATCCTCACCCCGCAGAAGCCCGCCCCCGAACCGCCCGGTTACGGCGGCGGCCCCGGTGACAACGTCTCCGGACACACTCTGACCAGCGGCATCCCCGTCGTACCGTCCCCACAGAACTCGCCGTTCGGGCCGGGCGCCCTTTCCGACGGCCCGCTGCCGCACCAGCCCCCGAAGCTGCCCGAACCCGTCTCGCCGGCCGCGCCTGTCGCGGCCAAGCCGAAGAAGAAGGGGCGCAGCAAGCTGGTGCTCCTGGGCGTCGGCGTGGTGGTCCTCGGCGGGGGCGTCTACGGCGCCGGGCTGCTGATGAACCACTCCGACGTGCCCAAGGGCACCACGGTGCTCGGCGTCGACATCGGCGGCGGCACCCGCGACGACGCCGTCAAGAAGCTCAACGACGCCTTCGGTGACCGTATGAACAAGGCGATCCAGTTGTCGGTAGACGGCGACACGGTCTCGCTCAAGCCTGATCAGGCGGGCCTTCAGTTCGACAGCCAGGCCACGGTCCGCGCCGCCGCGGGCTCCGACTACAACCCCGTGTCGGTGGTGGGTTCGCTGTTCGGCAACAAGCGCGTCATCGACCCGGTGATGCCCGTCGACGGGGAGAAGTTGCGGGCTGCCCTGGAGCGCGAGGCGGGCGGCACCGGCTCGGCGACCGAGGGCACGATCAAGTTCGAGTCGGGCAAGGCCGTCGCCGTGTACGGCAAGACGGGCAAGGGCATCGCCATAGGGCAGTCGACGGAGGCCGTCGAGGAGGCGTACCGCACGCAGGTGGAGACCGGGAAGTCCAATCCCGTGAAGGTCCCCACCACCACGCGGCAGCCGACGATCTCGAAGGCCGAAGTCGACGCGATGATGAAGAAGTTCGCGGAGCCGGCGATGTCGGGCATCGTCACCGTCAGGGCCGGTACCGCGGAGATCCGCTTCAGCCCGGAGAACTCCCTCTGGAAGTTCCTTGGCGTGAAGGCCGTCGACGGCAAGCTCGTGGACACGTACGACCTCGAAGCGCTCAAGGAGCTCTACGGCACCACGTTCGAAGGCGTGACGATCACGAGGGGTACCGGAAGGAAGACCGCGGTCACGCCGCAGGACGTGGTCAACGCGCTGCGCCCCGCGCTCCTCGGCAAGTCGGGCTCCGAACGCACGGGTGTGATCGAGACCAACCCGAGTTAGGTGGTTTCGATCGGATTCGGTCCGTTTCGTTTTGGTTCGGTTCGGTCTGATTGGATCAGGCAGTCCGCGTGGTGAGGGCGGTCGGTCAGATCTCCACGACGAGCCCGGTCGTCGCCACGTCGACCGGGCCGTCGTAGACCACGGCGGCTGCCGTCACCGCGGTCGCCGGGTCCGTCCCCGGCCACAGGTGGGTCAGGAGCAGCCGGGCGACGCCCGCCTGTGCCGCGTACTGCCCGGCCAGAACGGCGGTCAGCAGGTACGGGGCGTCCTCGTCCGGGACTTCGTGGGGGTACGTCGCCTCGGAGAGCAGGACATCCGCGCCTTCGGCGAGGCGTGTGATCTCGGGACTCGGGCCGGTGTCCCCGGTGTACGTCAGGACACCGTCGGCCGTGGTCAGACGCAGGCCCGCGTTCGGGACGTGGTGCGGGAGCGATGCCGTACCGATGGTGAACGGGCCGACCGTCAGGGTGTCGCCCGGTGCGAAGTCGCGGCGTGTGCACGCGGGCGCGAGCATGCCCGGCCTGTCGAGCGCCAGAACGGCGTCGAGGGCGCCGGCGGGCGCGTACACGGGCATGGCGGGTGGCGGGCTGTCGGCGAGCGCCCGGGCTCGGAGCAGCGGGTTGAGGTCGGCGCAGTGGTCCGGGTGCCCATGGGTGACCAGGACGGCGTCGACCGCGTCGGCGGTGACGTGGTGGAGCAGCTGCGGAAAGGTCGCGTACCCGGGGTCGACGAGCAGCCGGAACCCGGACTGTTCGACGAGGTAGCCGCTGCAGGCGTGGGCGGCGGTGGGCCAGGCGCCGGAGCCGCCGAGCACAGTGAGCTTCACGTAGACCCCTGTTCGTGCGGTCGGCAACCCGTGGTGCGGGCAGGTCAGTTGAGCATCGCGCGGGCCGCGCGGGCCTGTTGGTGTATGCGGTCCGCGGCAGGTTCGTCGACGCCGGCCACGATATCGGCGTACGCGTCGAGTTCGGCCGCGCCCAGCAGGAAGTCGCCGCGCTGGACGAGGAGTTGTGCGCGGTCGTAGCGCAGGCGGGCAGGGTGGGACGGGAGGAGGAGGGAGAGCTCCACGGCCCACAGGGCGACGTCACCTCGTTCGGGGCGGGCGGCGGCCCAGGCGCGGATGTTGTTGAGGATGCGCAGGACGACGTCGAGCGGGTCGGCGGGGGTGAGCATCGACGGGTCCAGGGGAGCGCCGGTGGCGCCCGCCACGAGCAGCTCCGCGTCGGGGCCGGTCAGTACGCGGCCGCCGTCGAAGGGGTCGGCGAGAACCTGCTGCTCCGGGGGGCCGAAGCCCACGACGAAGTGTCCGGGCAGGGCGACCCCGTAGACCGGCGCACCGGCCCGGCGCGCGACCTCCATCCACACCACCGACAGCAGGATGGGCAGCCCGCGTCGCCGCCGCAGCACCTCGTGCAGGAGCGAGGACTCCAGTCGCTGATAGTCCCCGGGCGTACCGCGGAACCCGCAACGCTCGCCGAGGTGCTCCGCCAGGGCCGTGGCCCACGAGCGCGGCCCGCCCGGCCGGAACGGCAACTCCCCGGCCAGCCGGTCCAGCTCGATCTGAGCGGCATCCATCCCCGCCTCGTCCAGCGCCCCGTCGGCCTGGGCGCCGATCAGGAGGCACAGCATGGACAAATCGGGCCGGTCGGCCCGCGCCTCCTCGCTGAAGCGCTGTCGCCACACGGCACTCTGCTCCGGCCCAGGAGGATGAGGGGGACCCATAACTGCCTCGTGCCCTTTCACGCCGATCGCTACCGCTGCGTGGCTCTTACGACCAGTTTCCCCGGCCATTCACTCTCCGGCGCGCCCGCCTCCGACCGCGGCCCTTCGCCTCCGGCCGCGGCCCTTCGCCTCCGGCGCGCCGGTGGTGGTTGTCATGCGGTCCGGTGTGCCCGTGGAGCGTCGGCGCTCGATTCGGTCACCGTGTCGCGCGGTTGCTTTCGGCGTACGGCGGGATCCCGCCCTCCGCGGTGCCGCCGCCTCAGGCATCGGCTCGTCCGTCCGCACCTTCGCCACCGCCGCGGTAGTGGTGGTACGCGTGGTGGGCCGTGAAGCCCATGCGGGCGTACAGCGCGCGCGCCGCCGCGTTGTCGGTCTCCACTTGCAGCCACGCCGCCGAGGCGCCCTCGGAGAGGGCCTGGCGGGCCAGAGCCGTCATGACCGTCGTGGCCAGACCCTGGCGGCGGAGGGACGGATCGACCTCGACCGCGGCGAAGCCGGCCCAGCGGCCGTCGACCACGCAGCGGCCGATCGCGGCGGGTATGCCCGGCTCGGCGCCGGGCACCGTGGCGAACCACACCGAAGGCCCGCTGCCCAGCACCTTCAGGGCCACGTCGCTCATCCCCTTGCGCTGGTAGCGGCCCAGCCACGCCTCGTCCGCCGTGCGGGAGAGGATCACGGGGCGAGCCGGGTCAGGGAGGTCACCGACCGGGGCCAGCGCGCCGATCCACATCTCGGCGGTCACCTCGCGCGTCCACCCCCGCTCCGCCAGCTCCGCGCACAGCAGCTCCTGCGTGCCCTCGGCCCCGGTCGCGGTCTGGACGTACGCGGGCAGGCCCCGGGCCGCGTACCAGTCCCGCACGAAGGTCAGCGCCGCGTCGAGCGGCAGACCGGGGTCCCCGAGCGGCAGCACCGAGTTGGCCCGGCGGGTGAAGCCGGCGGCGGCCCGCAGCTCCCAGTCGCCGAGACGGGTGGACTCCACCGGCTGCCAAGCCCGCGCGGCGACCCGTGCCAGCTCCTCGTACGTCGCCGAGGGGCCACGCCGACGGGCCGGAGCGGACGGGACGACCTTGCCCGCGACGAGCGAGTTTTCCGGGATGCGGACGACCTCCCCGGACCGTCGTGTGATCAGCAGCACATCGTCGTCCCATGATGTGAGAACACCGACCGTGTCGGTGAACTTCTCACCCTTGGGTGCGTGTTCGTCCAGCTGCCGTAGGGAGACGCGTTTACCCACGTCAGCGGGGGTAATGCGGACCTCAAGCCGTATGCGCGCGGAGAATTCCACAGCTCAGTCCAACCCTCCTGTTCGGATCATGCCCAGGAACGGAGATACTAGGTGTGGGCATCGACGACGCCGCGCTCCCGCGCGCCAGGTGGCGGAGCCTGTGGACGGCTCGCCAGCGCCCTATCGAGGAGGAACGACAGCGTGACCTACGTCATCGCGCAGCCTTGTGTCGACGTCAAGGACAAGGCGTGCATCGAGGAGTGCCCGGTCGACTGCATCTACGAGGGCTCCCGGTCCTTGTACATCCACCCGGACGAATGCGTCGACTGTGGAGCCTGTGAGCCGGTCTGCCCGGTCGAGGCGATCTTCTACGAGGACGACACTCCGGAAGAGTGGAAGGACTATTACAAGGCGAACGTCGAGTTCTTCGACGAGCTCGGCTCGCCCGGCGGTGCCAGCAAGCTGGGACTGATCGAGCGCGACCACCCCTTCATCGCAGCGCTGCCGCCGCAGAACCAGTAAGCGGCCCGCATCCGCGCGCCGCCTCGGTCCCGTACGGCCTGATCACCTCGATCGCGTCGCCGTACGGGACCGAGGCGTTTGCCCGAGCAGAAAGTGATCCCCGTGTCCGCAGTCTCCGACCGGCTTCCCACCTTTCCCTGGGACAAGCTGGAGCCCTTCAAGGCGACGGCCGCCGCTCACCCGGGTGGCATCGTCGACCTGTCCGTCGGCACTCCGGTCGACCCGGTGCCCGAGCTGATCCAGAAAGCTCTGGTGGCGGCGGCCGACTCGCCCGGCTACCCCACGGTGTGGGGCACGCCGGAGCTGCGGGACGCGCTCACGGGCTGGTGCGAGCGGAGGCTGGGCGCGCGGGGCGTCACCCATCGCAATGTCCTGCCGGTCGTCGGCTCGAAGGAGCTGGTGGCCTGGCTGCCGACCCAGCTGGGCCTCGGCCCGGGGGACAAGGTCGCCCATCCGCGCCTCGCCTACCCGACGTACGAGGTCGGCGCCCGTCTGGCGCGCGCGGACCACGTCGCGTACGAGGATCCGACGGAGCTCGACCCGGCCGGCCTGAAACTGCTGTGGCTCAACTCGCCCTCGAACCCCACGGGCCGTGTCCTGTCCCAGGACGAACTGACCCGGATCGTCGCGTGGGCGCGTGAGCACGGCATCCTCGTCTTCTCGGACGAGTGCTACATCGAGCTGGGCTGGGAGGCCGACCCGGTCTCGGTCCTGCATCCCGACGTGTGCGGCGGCTCGTACGAGGGGATCGTGTCGGTCCACTCGCTCTCGAAGCGGTCGAACCTCGCGGGCTACCGGGCCGCGTTCCTGGCCGGCGACGAGACCGTGCTCGGCGACCTCCTCCAGATCCGCAAGCACGGCGGCATGATGACGTCCGCGCCGACCCAGGCGGCGGTGGTCGCCGCGCTCGGTGACGACACCCATGTGCGCGAACAGCGCGAGCGCTACGCGGCCCGCCGCACGGCCCTGCGCGACGCCCTCCTGAAGCACGGCTTCCGCATCGAGCACAGCGAGGCGAGCCTCTACCTCTGGGCGAGCAGGGACGAGTCCTGCTGGGACACGGTGGGCCACCTGGCGGAGCTGGGGATCCTGGTCGCGCCGGGCGACTTCTACGGGCCGGCGGGCGAGAAGTTCGTACGTGTGGCGCTGACGGCGACGGACGAGCGGGTGCGGGCGGCTGTGGAGCGCCTGTAAGCACCCGTACTGCCGTTTCGTACGTACGGCGAAGGGGCCCAGGTGGCGTGCACCTGGACCCCTTCGCCGTATGAGCGGCGCCGTACGAGCGGCGTCAGCCGACCGGCAGCTCCTGGACCGGCAGCTGCTTCGTGGGCAGGGTGCCGCCCTGGGAGAGGCCGTCGGTCGGCAGCTCCCCTCCCGTCGACTTCGTGGTGGCACCGACCACGTCACCCGCGGGCCCGGTGACATCCCCGGTGGCCTTCTTGACCGCCTTGCGGTCCACGTCGCCCAGGTCGCCCGCATCCGCGTCGCCCGCGAGCCCGGTGACGTTGCGCGCGGCTCCGTCGGCGGTGGTGTCCGCGTTGTCCAGCGTGGTCACTCCGCCGAGGTCGGGGGTGGCCGGCAGTTCGGCCGCGCCGGCGGAGCCGGCCGCACCGACCACGGGCGCCGCTCCCGCTGCGATGAGCAGCGCGGCACGGGCGATCCGGCGGGTCAGGGGGAGGGACATGATGCTCCTTAGACGGGAGAGAACGGTGAAGTGTCCGACCCCGACGGGGAGTTGACCGGCTGGCTGCTGATCGTTTCCGGCGTCGGACGCAGTGACTACCGCTCGAAGTCCGCGAAGGTTGCGGTGGCCAAAAGTAAAGAGTTGGCAATGCGTCGCATTATCGGCTGCGGAGAAAACGGGCGAAAACCGCCTGGCGGCAAAGCCTGCTGAATCCTTACGGCCCTTTGCTCCCAAGGGATTCGCCGGAGAGGAGAGTGGCGGGGCGAAAACCCGTGCGCGCCGTGGACATGGCGCCCCGGTTACTCCCTCCGGCGAGTGAGGGCTCGCACTGCTGCCCGGCTCTGTTGCCCGGGCCTGTTGTCGGACCGCTTTCCGGGGCCTCTGTCCGGGCCGCTTACCAGGCTGCTTTCCGGGCCGCTGTCCGTTCTACAGTCCGGCGACGATGCGGACGGCGCTCGTCGTGTTCCGGGAAGGCGAGCCGTCCTCGCGCCACTCGCTGCGGGTGTTCCCGGCCGTCCAGACCCGCCCCGCGTAGGCGACCTGCCGGATGTGCAGCGTGGAGGAGTTGGCCACGGCCCAGTGCGCCAGCGCCCAGCCGCGCTGCCGCTCCCCGCCCTCGGCCCTCGCCCCGTCGGGGACGGGGATGGTCACGGTGCGGGGGTTTCCGGCGCCGCTTCCGGCCGTGGGTGCGGCCGACGGCGTGGCGCTCCCGTCGGTGCCTGCCCCGTCCTCGGGCCCCGCACCTCGTTCCGAGCCGGCGTATCGCTCCGCGCCCGCCTGCTGGAACACGCTCTGACCGAAGTCCCGTACGAGCGCGGCGCGCACCGCGTCGGGGCCGCCCGGCTGGACTCCCGGGCGCCCCTCACAGGTGAGCGTGGCGGCGGCGCGCCCGGTCAGTGCCGCGGCCAGCAACGTGGCGTCCGGCTCGTGCTTCGCGTACGCCTGCGGAAAGCCGCTGCGCTGCACGCGCTGCGCGGCGACGGTGAGCGGCAGCCGCGAGTAACCCGGCACCTTGGCCAGGTGCTTGTAGAACTCGCCCGCCGCGTACGTCGGGTCCATGATCTGCTTCTCGGTGCCCCAGCCCTGCGACGGCCGCTGCTGGAACAGTCCGAGCGAGTCCCGGTCGCCGTGTCTGATGTTGCGCAGGCCGGACTCCTGGAGCGCCGTCGCGAGGGCGATCGTGACGGCCCGCTCGGGCATGGCGCGATTGGCGCCGACCGCCGAGATCGTCGCGGCGTTCGCCGCCTGCTCCGCCGTGACCTCGTACGACGCGCCGTCACCCTTGCCCGAGACGACCGTGCAGCGCGGTGCGCCCGTGCCCCCGGTGAGGTACTGCACCGCGAGGTAGGCCGCGAGGGCGAGCAGTGTCGCTAGGGCCGCACCGAAACGGAAGAAGCGGCCGCGACGGACGGAAGTGGGGCGTTCAGGCACGCGTAACAAGGTATAGGAGGCAACTGAGGGCCGAGCGACACTGTGGACAATTAGTCAATAGGCGGCGAGATTCGTTCCATGGTGCCTTGGGGGAGGTGACCTGACCCCGCGCGTTAGGGTCGACGGCATGACCGACGCCCCGCTTGACCTCACCCTGGACGCCGCACGGCTCACCGCGCAGATCGTCGACTTCCCCTCCGAGAGCGGCAGCGAGAAGCCCCTCGCGGACGCCGTCGAGACCGCGCTGCGCACCCTGCCGCACCTGACGGTCGACCGGTACGGCAACAACGTCGTCGCCCGTACGAACCTGGGGCGGGCCGAGCGCGTCCTCCTCGCCGGACACATCGACACGGTGCCGATCGCGGAGAACGTACCGTCGCGTCTCGACGAGGACGGCGTGCTGTGGGGCTGCGGCACCTGCGACATGAAGTCGGGCGTCGCCGTGCAGCTGCGTATCGCGGCCACGGTGCCCGAACCCAACCGGGACCTCACCTTCGTCTTCTACGACAACGAAGAGGTCGCGGCCCACTTGAACGGTCTGGGGCATGTTGCTGAGGCCCACCCGGACTGGCTGAAGGGCGACTTCGCGGTCCTGCTGGAACCCTCCGACGGGCAGGTCGAGGGCGGCTGTCAGGGGACGCTCCGGGTGCTGCTGAAGACGAAGGGCGAGCGTGCGCACTCCGCACGCGGCTGGATGGGCTCCAACGCCATTCACGCGGCCGCGCCCATCCTGGCCAGGCTGGCCTCGTACGAGCCGCGTCATCCGGTCATCGACGGGCTGGAGTACCGGGAGGGCCTGAACGCGGTCCGCGTCGAGGGCGGCGTGTCCGGCAACGTCATCCCGGACGAGTGTGTGGTGACCGTCAACTTCCGTTACGCGCCCGACCGCAGCGAGGAGGAGGCTCTGGCCCACGTCCATGAGGTCTTCGCGGACTGCGGGGTCGAGGAGTTCGTGGTCGACGACCACAGTGGCGCGGCGCTGCCCGGCCTGTCCCACCCTGCGGCCGCCGCGTTCATCGAGGCGGTCGGCGGCACCCCGCAGCCCAAGTTCGGCTGGACCGACGTCTCCCGCTTCAGCGCGCTCGGCGTCCCGGCCGTCAATTACGGTCCCGGCAATCCTCTCTTGGCTCACAAAAGGGATGAACGGGTCGAAACGGCAAAGGTCCTGGCAGGCGAGGAGCGGCTGCGGGCCTGGCTGACGTCCTGATGCGGCCGGTGGCGGTCGATGGGGTCGACGTCCTCATCGCTGTCCCCCTGGGCGGTTCACGGCGGACATGCCCGCGTCCCCCCTCCGTAACCGGCGTAGATCTAGGCTGATGTGGAACGACCTCCCCAAGCTCGCGGCTCTGCTCGAGCGGGGGAGGCCCCTACGCGGAGGGAGCGGACATGGCTACCGGCAACCCCGAGGGCAGCAAGCAGCCACCGGAGGAGCAGCGGCTCGGCCCTGTACTGCGCAGGCGCGGCCAGGTACAGGCGAGTACGACGGACCAGCGTCTGCTGGACGAGCGCGCTCCCACGGACTGGGTGCACACCGACCCCTGGCGAGTGCTGCGCATCCAGTCGGAGTTCATCGAGGGCTTCGGCACGCTCGCCGAACTCCCGCCTGCCATCAGCGTGTTCGGCTCCGCCCGCACGCCGGTCGACTCGCCGGAGTACGAAGTCGGGGTCGCGCTGGGCCGAGGGCTCGTCGAGGCGGGCTTCGCCGTCATCACCGGTGGTGGGCCCGGCGTCATGGAGGCCGCCAACAGGGGTGCCTGCGAGGCCAAGGGCATCTCGGTCGGACTCGGCATCGAGCTGCCCTTCGAGCAGGGGCTCAACCAGTACGTGGACATCGGGCTGAACTTCCGCTACTTCTTCGTGCGCAAGATGATGTTCGTCAAGTACGCGCAGGGTTTCGTGGTCCTGCCGGGCGGACTCGGCACACTGGACGAACTCTTCGAGGCGCTGACTCTCGTCCAGACCCAGAAGGTCACCCGCTTCCCCATCGTGCTCTTCGGTACGGAGTACTGGGGCGGCCTGGTCGACTGGCTCAAGAACACCCTCATCGCCCAGGGCAAGGCCTCGGAGCACGACCTGCTGCTGTTCCACCTGACGGACGACGTGGACGAGGCGGTGGCGCTGGTGTCCAAGGAGGCGGGGCGGTAATCAGGACAGGGGTTGCTCGCCCCCGCCGCCCCTACCCGTCCCATCCCTGGGGCTCCGCCCCAGACCCCGCTCCTCAAACGCCGGAGGGGCTGACATACCCAGCCCGTCCGGCGTTTGAGGACGAGGCCGTTCAGGCCGATAGCGGGG
>NZ_VCHX02000113.1 GCF_005768555.2 Streptomyces sporangiiformans | reverse complement strand
ACGAGGCCGTTCAGGCCGATACGGGGGTCTGGGGGCGCAGCCCCCAGGTACGGGATGGGACGGGTAGGGGCGGCGGGGGCGAAAAAACCAAGGCCCCAGCCGACCGCTCAGAACCCCAGCTTCCGCAACTGCCGAGGATCCCGCTGCCAGTCCTTCGCGACCTTCACATGAAGGTCGAGGAAGACCGGCGTACCCAGCAACGCCTCGATCTGCCTGCGCGACTTGATCCCGACCTCCTTCAAGCGCTTGCCCTTGGGCCCGATGATGATGCCCTTCTGGCTGGGCCGCTCGATGTAGACGAAGGCATGGATGTCGAGGAGGGGCTTGTCGGCGGGACGGTCCTCGCGGGGCAGCATCTCCTCCACCACCACCGCGATGGAGTGCGGCAGTTCGTCCCGTACACCCTCCAGCGCCGCCTCACGGATCAGCTCGGCCACCATCACCTGCTCGGGCTCGTCCGTGAGGTCGCCCTCCGGATAGAGCGCGGGCCCCTCGGGCAGCAGGGGGACCAGGAGATCGGCGAGCAGATCCACCTGCTTGTCACCGACCGCCGACACCGGCACTATCTCGGCCCACTCGAACCCGAGCTCCTTGCCGAGCTGATCGATGGCGATCAACTGCTCGGCGAGCGTCTTGCCGTCGACCAGGTCCGTCTTGGTGACGACGGCGATCTTCGGCGTCCTCTTGATCGACGCCAGCTCCTTGGCGATGAAGCGGTCCCCGGGCCCCAGCTTCTCGTTCGCCGGCAGACAGAACCCGATCACGTCGACCTCGGCCCAGGTCGTGCGGACGACGTCATTGAGCCGCTCACCGAGCAGCGTGCGCGGCTTGTGCAGCCCCGGGGTGTCCACCAGGATCAGCTGCGCGTCCGGCCGGTGCACAATCCCCCGCACCGTGTGCCGAGTCGTCTGCGGCTGGTTCGCCGTGATCGCCACCTTCTGGCCGACCAGAGCATTCGTGAGGGTGGACTTGCCCGCATTGGGGCGGCCCACGAAGCAGGCGAAGCCGGCGCGGTGGGTGGCCTCGGACGGCTCGGATGACTGGGTACGAACGCTCATGGCGCCCATTGTCCCTGATCATCGGAGCCCCCTCGTACGTCTGCCCGTCCGGACCTTACGGCGCACGCCCCGACCGCTTACGATCACGCCGTCCGCCCCCACCACCGGAAGATCAAGGCCCACGCATGAAACTCATCACCGCGATCGTCAAGCCGCACCGCCTCGACGAGGTCAAGAGCGCGCTCCAGGAAGTCGGCGTGGAAGGACTGACCGTCTCGGAGGCCAGCGGATACGGTCGCCAGCGCGGGCACACCGAGGTGTACCGCGGGGCCGAGTACCAGGTCGATCTCGTCCCCAAGGTCCGTATCGAGGTCGTCGTCGAGGACGCGGACGCCGACTCGGTCGTCGACACGATCGTGCAGGCGTCGCGGACGGGGAAGATCGGCGACGGGAAGGTGTGGGTGCTGCCGGTGGAGACGCTGGTCCGGGTACGGACGGGCGACCGCGGCCCCGACGCGCTCTGAATCACGACTTCTCACGGCGCTCACGCGCTCACGGCCCTCACGTCCGGGACCGGTGCCGCCGCGCCCACGCGCGCGACACCGGCCTTCACCTGCCGGGACGTACGAGGCCTAGTCGAAGACGAACGGCCCCGGTGACTGCGGACCATCGGCCGTGCACGTCACGGTGAGCCCGAGGACCACCATCTTCAGGGAGCCGCCGTTCGCCTCCAGACTGTCGCCGGAGGCGACAGTGCCGCTCAGGGGGCCGACCGTGACGCTGTCACCGGCCGCCATCGCCGGGTTCTTGGTGCCCGTGAACTCGGTGGTGCCGCCGCCCGCCTTCGCCATGGTGAGCGTGGACGCGATCGAGTCCGCGGAGAGGGCGACCGGGGCGGCGATCGCGGACGTGACGGTGATGGTGGCGGATGTGCCGTTCTGAGTGGCGGTGAGGGTGGCTTCGCCGCCGCCGTAGATACCGCAGTTCGCGTTGATCGTCGCGGTCTGCGGAACCACCGCCGCGGCCGCGGGGGCCAGGGCGAGGCCCGTGACCGAGAGAGTGCCGGCCGCGAGGGCCGCGCCGAGGCCGATCCGTTTGCGTCTCATCGTGCGTCTCATCAAATTCCCTTCCCTTGTACGGGAATTGCCATGGGGGGACGTACGTACGGACGGACCGGTTCCTCGGTGACGCTGTGGGGAGAAGTGCGCATCGACCGTCCGTAGCGGGGTGCGGCACACTGCGCGGAGGCGGATCTGACGGTCCGTCGGAAGAGCTGTCGTCCATTGAGGCGCGCGTGGCCCCCGATGGCAAGAGAAGCGGTGGGGATTCTTCCGAATGCTGGAGGAAGTGGCCGAAGACAGGGTGCGGGCACGGCGGGTTTTCGCCCCCGCCGTGCCTGCCCGATCCCTTGAGGAAGGAACAGACTCAGTCCTCCCCCACCACCACCCGCACCACCCCGTCAACGCCCGCCAGCAGCGCCCGCGTACCCGGCCCCCCGAGATCGCGCACAGCCGCCAGATCTTCCTCCGCCAAGGCCTCCGCCTCGCTCACCACGGCGGCCGCCTCCAGCGACTTCGCGCCCGAAGCCACCGCCATGGCCACGGCGGTCCGCAGCGCGCTCAGCCGGAGGGACGGCAGGGCCACGGTCCCCGCCACATACGTACGGCCCGTCTCGTCCCGTACGGCCGCCCCCTCGGGCACACCGTTACGGGCCCGTGCGGAACGGGCCAGGGTGATGATCTTGCGGTCCTCGGGGTCGAGCGCGCTGCTGTCGGTCATGCCCCGAGCATACGAAGCCCCGGTCCCGCCCCGAACGCGTACCCACCCCTCAGGACGGGGTTCGGCTCACGGTCCCGACGGAAGGGGCCGAGCCTGACGGTCAGGCCCTCTGACCGTGGCCCTGTGCGGCAGCGCGTACGGCCCTGCCCCACGTCTCGCCGGACGGCCCGTACCGGAGGACGGCCTTCTCCACCTGCGGCAGGGCCCGGTGCCCCGCCACCGCGAGGGCGATCGCCGCGACGACACCGCCCCAGGCGACCGGGCCCAGGGGTGTGCAGCCGAAGAACTGGCTGGGGCCGGGCGTCTGGACCAGGGCGACCAGGGCGGCGGCGGAGCCGAGGGTCGTGATGCGGACCAGAGGACTGTGGCGGCGGTCGGCCAGGGTCTGGGCCAGCTGGGTGCCGACCACGCCGCACAGAGCCATCGTCGTGGAGCGGCGGGCCGTACCGGGGGTGAAGCGGCCGGCCAGCCAGGCCACGGTCGCACCCAGACACGTGGTCAGGGCGCGGTGGCGGATCTGGCGGATCAGTGGCGCGCCGAGGAGCGACGTACCGAGAGGCCCTTCAGGCTCAGCGCCCGGATCGGCGGCGCCTTCCCCCTCCCCCGGTGTCGTGTCGTCCTCCCCCGGTGTCGTGTCGTCGCCCTCCGCTGCGGCGGCCTTCTCCTGCGGCGTCACCGCCACCGCCATCGCCGGGAACAGGTCCGTGAACAGGTTCACCAGCAGCATCTGACGGGTGGTGAGCGGAGCGGAACCCGAGAGGACGGTGCCGACGATGCCGAACCCGACCTCCCCCGCGTTGCCGCCGATAAGGATGGCGATGGCGTCGGCGACGCTGTGCCACAGCGCACGGCCTTCGGTGACCGCCTCGACGAGGACCGTCAGGTCGTCGTAGGTGAGGACGATGTCGGCCGCGTTGCGTGCGGCCGCCGAGCCGCGGGCGCTGATGCCCACGCCGATGTCGGCGGCGCGGATGGCGGCGGCGTCGTTGGCGCCGTCGCCGACCATCCCGACGACCCGGCCCGCGTCCCGCAACGCCTCGACGACCTGGAGCTTCTGCTCGGGTGCGACGCGGGCCACCACGCCCGCGTCGCGCAGCATCCGGGACCGGGCCGTTCGGTCCGCGGCCGCCAGTTCGTCGCCCGTGACCACGGTCGTGTCTTCCGGCCAGCCCAGTTCGGCGGCGATCGCCCGGGCCGTCTGCGGGTGGTCACCGGTCAGCATGACCGGTCGTACGCCCGCGTTCCGCAGACCGTGCACGAGGGCCGTGGACGTCTCGCGCGGTACGTCCGCCAGCGCGAGCAGGCCGGTGAACTCCAGCCCTTCGAGGGGCTCTTCGAGCACGTCCGCCGCCTCCTCGTCCTCCTCCAGCCGGCGCCCGGCCACCGCCAGGACCCGCAGTCCGTCGCGGGCCAGCGACTGCGCCGCCTCGGACGCGTGGTCCGGGAGGTCACGGCAGGCGGGCAGGACGGTCTCCGGGGCGCCCTTGACCACGAGCACCGGTGCGCCGTCCGCGGCCCGGCCGACGGCGGCGGCGTATCCGCGGGCGGCCTCGAACGGGCGGGCCTCGGTCTGCGTCCAGTCCTCGTCGGGGCCGGCCGCGTGCAGGACCGCCTCGTCGGTGGCGTGCGCCGGCCGGGCGGAGTCGCCGTTCAGCCGGGGGCAGGCACGCGCCGCGTCGCGCAGCGTACGCCCGGACCGCGCCTCGTCCATGGTGTGGACGGTGCCGTCGGCGTCGGTCACCCGGACCAGCCGCAGCCTGTTCTCGGTGAGGGTGCCCGTCTTGTCGAAGCAGACCGTGTCCATGCGGCCCAGCGCCTCCAGCGTGCGCGGGGTGCGGACGAGGACACCGCGGCGGCTCAGCCGCCGGGCGGCCGCGAGTTGCGCCACCGTGGCCACCAGTGGCAGGCCTTCGGGGACAGCGGCCACAGCGACCGCCACACCGCCGCTCACCGCCCGGCGGATCGGCGTCCCGCGCAGCAGCGACAGACCCGTCACCGCGGCCCCGCCCGCCAGCGTCAACGGCAGCGCCTTGCGGGTGAGTTCCTGCAGCCTGGCCTGCACCCCACCGGCCGGCGGGGTACGAGCGGCGAGGGAGACGGCCCTCGCGGCCTCAGTACGGTCGCCGGTGTCCACCACGACGGCCTTGGCATGTCCGGCCACGACGGTCGTGCCCTCGAACACCATGCAATCGCGGTCGGGCACCGGAGCTCGCGGAGTCGGGTCCGTCCGCTTGTCCGCCGGCAGGGACTCGCCGGTCAGCGCGGACTCGTCCACCTCCAGGCCGTCCTCCCACAGGAGGCGGGCGTCGGCGGGCACGACGTCGTCCGCCTGGAGCTCGATCACATTGCCGGGAGCGAGTTCGGCGGCGTCGACGATGTGTGCTTCCGCGGGCGTCTCGGCTGGCGTCTCGTCTTCGCGGTCCGTCACGCGGGCCTTCTGCTTCTGTTCCGCGAGCAGCCCGGACAGCGCCCGCTCGGCCCGCAGCCGCTGTACGCCGCCGACCAGCGCGTTGAGGTCGAGCGCGCCGAAGACCAGCAGCGCGTCCACGACGGAGCCGAGGATCGCCGAGGCGGCCGAACCGACCGCCAGGACCGGGGTGAGCGGATCGTCGAGTTCGCCGCGCACGGCCCGGGCGAGCCGCAGCGACCATCGCGCCGGGGCGAGGACGGGAAGATGGCCGGCGGTGTCGGCCGCCCTGCGTACCTGGGTGGTGGCCTCCCGGGCGGCACTCGGCTCGGCGTGCGGCTCGCTCTTCAGCCGGGAGAGGACGTCCGCCGGCTCCAGCGCGTGCCAGGCCACCCGCGGACGAGGGTGCGGGGCCCGGGCCGCCGCGACGCGCAGGGCCGCTCGCGCCCCGGACAGCAGGGCCACCGCCGCGGCCGCGTCGACTGGTGCGTGCCGCACGCCGGGCAACAGCGTGCGGCGGCCCCGCCCGGACTCGCCGACGGCCACGAGCAGTCCCGACAGCGCGGCGCCGGACCGGGCCAGGGTCTGCGACCTGTGGCCGGTCACGCGGGCGGCCCGCACCGCGGTCAGCAGCCGCCACACGTCGGCCAGACCGTGCAGGGCCACGATGTCCGCACCCCAGACGACCGCGCCGTCCTGGTCCGCGAGGGCGAGGGCCACGTCCCCGCCGAGCAGCCCGGACAGTACGTCGCTGTCGTCGGCCGACAGCAGCCGGGCGACCGTGATGACGGTCCCTTCCCCGTCGCGCAGCGCGTTCACCACCTCGCGGAGCGGGCGGTCTCCGGGCACGACGTGGTCGGCGAGAATCGTGAAGTCGCTCAGCGCGGGGTCGTCCACCAGCACGACGCGCAGCCCGGCGCGACGAGCCGCGTCCAGTACGGTCTCGGCCCACGGATCCGCTCCCGCGCCCGGAGTGCGCAGCGCGCTCGGATGCAGGACGACCGTGTCGGCCATCTCCAGCTGGCGCAGCCGCTCCATGTCGCGCACCAGCACACCGGTCCGGGCCAGCGCGCCGCCCAGCACGGCGTGGAAGGCTGCGGGCCCGTAGCGCGCGGCCTTGGGCGAGCCCGCGAGGACCGCTTCCGCCGCCTCCGAGCCGTCGTGCTTGACCAGGAGCGTCGCCGCGGCGCCCAGCAAACTGCCGGCGGAGGCATGGGCGGCGTACTCCTGGGCCGGGGACGTGCGCAGTGGTGGGCGGGGGGTGTGGTCCGCCGCCATGCTGACCCGCTCCGGTGCGCACACCTCGTCGTGGACCGTGTCGAAGGCGGCCGTGCGCGCCAGCGTCTCCGCCAGCTGGCAGGCGCGCAGGGCCCCGTCGAGCAGCAGGGAGGTCGGTGTCTGGCCCGCGCCGTGGGCGGCCGCGTTCGCCGCGGCCAGCAGCATGTCCATGCCGGAGCGGCCGAGCCGGGCGCGCAGCAGGGCGCGGAAGCGCGGGTTCTCGCGCAGCAGCGTCACCACCGCGGTCACCATCCGGGGCGAGGGCGGCAGCCGCAGGAGGGATGTGATCAGGGCGGCTCCGGCGCCGACGCCGTCGATGGCGAGCACCGCCGCGGCGGCCCGGATTCCGGACGGGTCTCCCGGATGCTCGAACTCCTCCACCGACGTGTCGGACTCGGCGAGTCCGTGCCGGGCCGCGAGGGCGATCGCCTTCTCCACCACCTGGTCGGTGAGCGCGTCCTCGGTCGCGGCCACCACCAGCCGTGCCAGCCCGCCGTCCCAGTACGCGAACGCCACGTCCGGGTGTTCCGCCAGGGCCGCGGCCAGGTGGTGCCCCGGGTGCTCCGGGTGCTCCGGGTGCTCCGGGTGCTCCGCCCCGACCTTCTCTCGTATCCGTTCCGGCTCCGACGGCCGCAGCGCGAGGTGCGCCCGCGCGCCGGACCTCCAGTGAGGGGAGCCGCCCGGCAGCGCGTTGCGTGCGACGCGCGCGACCCGCACCACGGTGTCCGCGCTCCGTACGCCGGCCCGCGCCGTCCCCGCCACCGCTCCGGCGGCCGCGCCCATCGCGGGCGCCACTCCGCGCGCGAGCAGCCGGGGCCCCGCCAGCACAAGCCCCCCGGCGGCGGCCGAAGGGCGCGTCTTCAGCAGTCCCGGAGCCATGGCCCACCTCGCCTCTCGAGAGATCACCTCACGTGACTTCGTCTGTCGTGAGATCGCCTGTCGCATCGGCCGAGTGCCCGCAACGCGGGGTGTCATCCGTTCGGCGGGGGCTCAAGAACGAAGGGCGAGATCCTCAGGGGCGGTCCAGGCGGAGCCGCTCGGCGCGGGGAAGCCCGGCCACGACCAGGTCGTACGAGTCCTCGATCAGCTCCTTGACCAGCCGGTCGGGAAGCTCCCCGTCCACCGTGACGGTGTTCCAGTGCCGCTTGTTCATGTGGTACCCGGGCATGATCAGCCCCGGATACTCGTCCCTCAGGCGTACCGCGTCCTCCGGGTCGCACTTGAGGTTCACCGTGAGCGGGCGTGCGTCCAGGTGCGTCAGCGCGAAAAGCTTGCCCAGCACCTTGAAGACGGAGATGTCCGGGTTGAACGGGAAGTCCTCGACCGCCGCGTTGAACGAGAGGCAGAAGGCGCGCAGGGTTTCGGGAGTCACTGGGTCACTCCGGCTTCTTCTCCTCTTCCTTCTGGAGTTCCACCGGGCCGTCCGGCTCCACCGGCTCCACCAGGACCGTGACGATCTTGTTCCGCCGACCCGCCGCGGCCTCCGCCGTGAGGCGCAGCTCGCGCTCGTCGGGGAGCGAGACCGCCGACGAGGCTCCGGCGATGGGCACCCGGCCCAGCGCCTTGGCCAGCAGTCCGCCCACCGTCTCGACATCCTCGTCGTCGTACGCCTCGAAGCCGTACAGCTCGCCGAGGTCGCCGATGTCGAGGCGGGCCGTGACGCGGTAGCGGTCGTCGCCGAGGTCCTCGATCGGGGGCAGCTCGCGGTCGTACTCGTCGGTGATCTCGCCGACGATCTCCTCGAGGATGTCCTCGATCGTGACGATGCCGGCCGTGCCGCCGTACTCGTCGATGACGACGGCGACGTGGTTGCGGTCCTGCTGCATCTCGCGCAGCAGGTCGCCCGCGTTCTTGGTGTCCGGTACGAAGGCCGCCGGCCGCATCGCCGTCGAGACCAGCTCGCTCTCCGCGTCCCGGCTGATGTGCGTCTTGCGGGCCAGGTCCTTCAGGTACACGATCCCGACGATGTCGTCCTCGCTGTCCCCGGTGACGGGGATGCGCGAGAAGCCCGACCGCAGGGCGAGGGTGAGCGCCTGCCGGATCGTCTTGTAGCGCTCGATGGCCACCAGGTCCGTACGCGGGACCATGACCTCCCGTACGAGCGTGTCGCCCAGCTCGAAGACGGAGTGCACCATCCGGCGCTCCTCGTCCTCGATGAGGGACTCCTTCTCGGCGAGGTCGACCATCGCGCGCAGCTCGGCCTCCGAGGCGAACGGACCGCGGCGGAAGCCCTTGCCGGGTGTCAGCGCGTTACCGATCAGGATCAGCAGCGGCGGGATCGGGCCCATGACGCGCGCCAGGGGCAGCAGGACGTACGCCGCGGCCGTCGCCGTGTTCAGCGGGTGCTGGCGGCCGATGGTGCGCGGGGAGACGCCGACCGCCACGTACGAGACGAGGACCATCACGCCGATGGCGACCGCGAGGGCCTCCCAGGTCTCGTCGAACTCGTTCAGGCAGGCGTACGTGACGAGCGCGGCGGCCGCCATCTCGCAGGCGACGCGCACGAGCAGCGCGACGTTCAGATAGCGGGTCGGGTCGGCGGCGACCTGGGCGAGCTTGGCGCTGCCGCGGCGGCCGGAGCGTACGGCCTCCTCGGCGCGGAAGCTGGAGACGCGCGCGAGGCCCGCCTCCGCGCAGGCCGCGAGCCATGCGACGACGACCAGCGCTATCGCGCCGAGGACGAGTTGCGGACTCATGACACGGTCGGGGCCGGGGAGGGGCCGGTCAGGCCCTTCTCCGCGCGCCAGCCGTCCACGATGGCCGCCTGCAGACCGAACATCTCGGCCTTCTCGTTCGGCTCCTCGTGGTCGTAGCCGAGCAGATGCAGCACTCCATGGACGGAGAGGAGCTGGAGCTCCTCGTCCATGGAGTGCTGCGTCGGCGCCTCCTTGCCCTGCCGCTCGGCGACCTCGGGGCAGAGCACGATGTCGCCGAGCAGACCCTGCGGCGGCTCGTCGTCGTCCTTGGACGGCGGCCGCAGCTCGTCCATGGGGAAGGACATGACGTCCGTCGGCCCGGGCAGGTCCATCCACTGGATGTGGAGCTGCTCCATGGCGGCGGCGTCCACGACGATCACCGAGAGCTCGGAGAGCGGGTGGATGCGCATCCGCGCGAGCGCGTAGCGGGCGATGTCGAGGATCGCCTGCTCGTCGACCTCGGTTCCGGACTCGTTGTTGACGTCGATCGACATGGTCGCGCTGGGTCTACTTCCGTTTGGTGCGGCCCTTTTGGGAGCCGTTCTGCGTGCCGTTCTCACTGTCGTACTTCTCGTAGGCGTCGACGATACGGCCGACCAGCTTGTGCCGTACGACATCGTGGGAGGTGAGCCGCGAGAAGTGGACGTCCTCGACACCCTCCAGGATCGCCTGGACCTGACGCAGTCCGGACTTCGTGCCGTCCGGCAGGTCGACCTGGGTGACGTCGCCCGTGATCACGATCTTCGAGTCGAAGCCGAGCCGGGTGAGGAACATCTTCATCTGCTCGGGGCTCGTGTTCTGCGCCTCGTCCAGGATGATGAAGGCGTCGTTCAGCGTGCGGCCACGCATGTAGGCGAGCGGCGCCACCTCTATCGTCCCCGCCGCCATGAGCCGGGGGATCGAGTCCGGGTCCAGCATGTCGTGCAGGGCGTCGTAGAGCGGGCGCAGATACGGGTCGATCTTCTCGTACAGCGTGCCGGGCAGGAAGCCCAGGCGCTCGCCGGCCTCGACCGCGGGGCGGGTCAGGATGATGCGGTTGACCTGCTTGGACTGCAGCGCCTGGACCGCCTTGGCCATGGCGAGATAGGTCTTGCCCGTACCGGCGGGGCCGATGCCGAAGACGACCGTGTGCTTGTCGATCGCGTCGACGTACCGCTTCTGGTTGAGCGTCTTGGGGCGGATCGTGCGGCCACGCGAGGACAGGATGTTCTGTGTGAGCACCTCGGCCGGGGTCTCCGCGGGGCCCTCCCCGTTCTCGCTCGCCCTGAGCATGGCGATCGAGCGTTCCACGGCGTCCTCCGTCATCGGCTGTCCGGTGCGCAGCACCAGCATCATCTCGTCGAACAGACGTTGGACGAGGGCGACTTCTCGGGCGTCGCCGACCGCACTGATCTCATTGCCCCGGACGTGGATGTCGGCCGCCGGGAAGGCCTTCTCGATCACGCGCAGGAGGGCGTCTCCTGAACCCAGCACGGTCACCATGGGGTGCTTGGGCGGGACGGTGAACTGCGCTTTCGCGTTTCCCTGGACAGGGCTCTGCGCTGTGGGTGTATCAGTCATGGGCCGGCTCTGTAGGCCTTGCTCGTCCTCCTCGTCACGGGGCGCTAGCCGAAGGCTTGCCTGTGCACTGCCCAGGGTACGTCGCGGCACTGACATCGCCGTAGGTGTTTTCGTGCAACCGTTCCCCAAAGGCCCCCGGAACAGCTCATGCCGATCTGCGGAACCCGATGGTGGGTACGGCCCGCCTGCGCGGCCACGGTCTCGCCGTTCCCTCCGGGAGCAGTTGCTCCAGAAAGGCGTACCGCCGCAGCGCCGCCGGGTCCTGGTCCTCGTACGACTGGACGCGGCGCCACCAGGCGGCGATCTCGGACCAGTCCGGGGCCGACAGGGAGCCGCCGAACTCCTGGACCGAGAGGGCCGCCGTCAGGCCCGCGAAGGCGAGGCGGTCGGCGAGCGGCCAGCCGGCCAGGGTGCCGGTGACGAAGCCGGCCACGAAGACGTCACCGGCGCCGGTGGGATCGAGGGCCTCGACGGCGATGGCGGGGACCTCGGCGGTCTCGCCGGTGCGCCCGTCCACGGCGTACGCGCCCTCCGCACCGAGGGTGACGACGGCGACCGGTACGTGGTCGGTGAGCGCGCGGGCGGCGGCGCGGGGGCACGCGGTGTCCGTGTAGCGCATGGCCTCCTCCGCGTTCGGCAGGAAGGCCTCGCAGTGTGCGAGGTCGGGGAGCCCGGCGAGGTCCCAGCGGCCGGTGTCGTCCCAGCCGACGTCGGCGAAGATCCGGGTGCCCTTGCTCGCGGCCTGCACGATCCACGGCGCGCGCGTGCCGGGCGCCAGCGCGGCGATGGCGGCCCGCGCGCGGGGCGGGCACTCGGGGGCCGGTTCCTCCGGGGGCGGCTCGTGGCCGTGGCTGACCATGGTGCGCTCGCCCTCGTACGCCATGGAGACGGTGACCGAGGAGTGCCAGCCGGGCACGGTGCGCGAGGCCGACAGGTCGATGTGCTCGCCCTGTTCGAGGGCGTCCCAGCAGTACTCCCCGTAGTGGTCGTCGCCGAAGGCCGCCGCCAGCGACGTACGCAGGCCGAGGCGGGCCAGCGCGGTGGCCATGTTCGCGACACCACCGGGGCTCGACCCCATCCCCCGTGCCCAGGACTCGGTCCCGCGCACCGGGGCGGAGTCGAGCCCGGTGAAGATGATGTCGAGGAAGACGGTGCCGGTGAGGTAGACGTCCCAGGGCGGGTCGTCGGGGCTGCGCAGCCCGGCGAGCGGATCGACCTGGGCCTGGACGTACGGTCCCTCTCCGTGCGGCGTGGTCACGGTGCGCTCCCCTGACGTGGTGCGGACTGAGGCCAGTGTGCACCATTTTTTTTGGGGCTCGGTTCGCCTCCGGGGCGCTGCAGCCGGTGTCGAGAGCGTGACCGTGCTCGACCCCTCCTTCGTCGGGGCCTCCGCGCGCTCACGCTCTCGACACCGGCGCGCCCCTTCGGCTCACTCGCCGTAGGGTGCCCTCTTTCTTCGTCGAGGTTGTGCGGCCGCCATCGCGCATCAGCAGCACGCCCAGCGCGCGAGGGACCCGACCACTGTGAGCCGGGTGTTGCCGACTACCAGCGGGGGACGGCCGGGGTGACCCACTCGGGATCGGCGACCCGCATGGCGGCCGCGTCGTCGCGGTCGCGCAGGGAGCCGTCGTCGTCGAGCCACCGCCGGTGCAGGAACTCCAGCCTGTCCCGGTCGAGTTCGACGCCGAGACCGGGCGCGTCGGACACCTTCACCGAACCGTCCTCGAAGGTGAGGCGCTCGGTGAGCACGTCCTCGGACTGCCAGGGGTAGTGGGAGTCGCAGGCGTGGTGGAGGCCCGGGACGGTCGACGCGACATGGGTCATCGCGGCGAGGGAGATCCCCAGGTGGGTGTTGGAGTGCATGGACACCCCGACCCCGAAGGTGCGGCAGATGGCCGCGAGTTCACGGGTGTTGCGCAGCCCGCCCCAGTAGTGATGGTCGGACAGCACCACCTGCACGGCCCCCTGCTTTAAGGCCTCCTGGATCTCCGCGAAGGTGGTCACGCACATGTTGGTGGCAAGGGGGACATCGGTCCTCGCGGCGACCTCGGCCATCGCGGACGTACCGAGCGCGGGATCCTCCAGATACTCGAGCACGTCTCCGAGTTCCTCCGCGACCCTCAGCGAAGTCTCCACGGACCAGGCGCCGTTGGGGTCGAGCCGGAGCGGATGCCCAGGAAAGGCCTCGGCGAGGGCCCGCACGGCGGCGATCTCCTCGTCCGGAGGGAAGACCCCGCCCTTGAGCTTGAACGACCTGAACCCGTACCGCTCGGTGAACTTCCGCGCCTGCTCGACGACCCCGGCCGGATCGACGGCGGCCCCCCAGTCGTCCTTCTCGCAGGCGACGCCCTCGGGATGACCGGCCCACTTGTAGAAGAGATAGCCGCTGTACTCGACCACGTCGCGCACCTTGCCGCCCAGCAGCGCGTGCACGGGCAGCCCGAGCGTCTTGCCCAGCGCGTCGAGACAGGCGACCTCGAAGCCGGAGACGACGGACAGCCGCAGTTTGTCGGCGGTCTGCACTCCCCGCAGCCCACCCACGTCGACCTGGTCCCGCACCCGCGCCTGATCGACCACGACCTCGTCCGCGGCGACGAACAGCCCGTTCAGGTCACTGACCTGGCGCCCGGTCAGCTTCTTGGCGAAGGGGCGGGCCAGCTCCAGATACTTGCTGTCCCCGTACGTCTCACCGACACCGCCCAGGCCCCCCGCCGTGACGACCTCGATGATCAGACGCGGCGTGTAGGGCTGGTGCACGCCCTGCGTGTTCAGCAGCGGAGGGTCGGCGACCAGGATCGGGGTCAGTCGGACGTCGGTGATGGTCAGGTCGGGGTTCACAGGACAGCTACCTCACATCTCCGTATGTAGATGTCATCCATGTATGAAGATGGAGGTTAGATAGGCGAATGCACACCGTCAATGGGGCCGCACCGTCCGATTACGATCGGTACATGCCAGAGCCCACAGACGAGCGCGACGAGCGCGGTGTCCGCGAGGTCAAGTCAGCCGCCCGCACGGTCGAACTGCTGGAGCTGCTGGCCGCACGTGGAGACCGCCCGGCGCGCCTCCAGGAACTCGCCGACGAGCTCGGCGTTCCGCGCAGCTCGATGTACGCCCTGCTGCAGACCCTGATCACGCGCGGCTGGGTCCGCACGGACATCACGGGCTCGCTCTACGGCATCGGCATCCACGCCCTGCTCACCGGCACGAGCTATCTGGACTCGGACCCCCGGGTCCGCGTCGTCCGCCCCTACCTCGACGAAGCCTCGGAGGCCCTGGGCGAGACGATCCACATGGGCCGGCTCGACGGCCGGGACGTCGCGTACCTGGCGACGCGTGAGTCCCACGAATACCTGCGCACGATCAGCCGCGTGGGCCGCCGCCTTCCCGCTCACGCGGGCGCCCTGGGGAAGGCCCTCCTGGCCGAACGGCCGGACGAGGACCTGCCGCCCGGGCCGTACGCATCGCTGACGCCCAACACTCACACGGACCGGGAGTCCCTGGCCGCGGAGCTCTCCTCCGTCCGCTCCCAGGGCTACTCCGTCGACCGCGAGGAGGGCGTCCTGGGCATCATCGGCTTCGGCTTCGCCCTCCACTACGACGTTCCCGCCGTGGACGCCATCAGCTGCTCGGTTCCGGTGTCACGTCTCACTCCGGAGCATGAGCGGCACATTGTCGCGATCATGCGGGAGATCAGGGCGAAGATCGAAGCGGGGGCCTCCGGCTCGATGACAGCACGGCCGAACTGGCGCTGACCCCTGCCGGGGGTGACCGTGGAAACAGCGGGCTCCGCCCCCCTGCCCCCATCCTGCTCGCACTTCGACTGCGGGCCGGTTGCGGCTGATCGCGCAGTTCCCCGCGCCCCTAAAGGGGCCCCGCAGTCGCCCACGCGTGGGAAGGGGGTGGGGGGTTTCGCACTTCGGCTGCGGGTCGGTTGTGGCTGGTCGCGCAGTTCCCCGCGCCCCTGACGGGCGCGTTCCGCTCCCCCTCAATTCCCCAGTGGCCCCTGGAGGGGCGCACCCCCANGACGGGCGCGTTCCGCTCCCCCTCAATTCCCCAGTGGCCCCTGGAGGGGCGCACCCCCAACGCTCCCGCAGTTGGTCACCGGCGGGAGGGGGCGTGTGCCGGTGCGTCATCGCCCGTCGCGTAGGGCTTGTCTCAGGAAACCCGCACCTACTTACCAACACAGGGCCGTACGCCCCCGCGGCGACGGGCGGACGCACCGGCACACGACCCCGACCCACCCACCAACCCACCAACCAACCAACCAACCAACCGGGCAGCCTAGGGCGCGAACTCGTACGCCTCGACCTCCGCGAGGTACCGCGCCCGGCGCTCCTCGTCATCATCGAGGAACGACGCCACGAACGAGTTCCGGGCCAGCTCCCGCAGGCGCTCCCGCGAAAGACCCAGCGCGTCCTGTACGGCAAGGAAGTTGTCCCCCACGTAGCCACCGAAGTACGCGGGGTCGTCGGAGTTCACCGTGCACAACAGCCCCGCGTCGAGCATCGCCGGCAGCGGATGGTCCGCGAGGATGTCCACGGTACGCAGCCGCACGTTCGACAGCGGGCACACCGTCAGCGGTACCCGGTCCCGCACGAGCCGCTCCACCAGCGCCGGGTCCTCCACACAGCGCAGCCCGTGGTCGACACGCTCGACCCCGAGCACATCGAGCGCCTCGGCGATGTACGAGGGCGGCCCCTCCTCCCCCGCGTGAGCAACCCGCCGCAGCCCCAGCGCGGCCGCGGCCTCGTACACCTCACGGAACTTCACCGGCGGATGCCCGACCTCGGCGGAGTCGAGCCCGACACCTACGATCCGGTCGAGATAAGGCCGTGCCGCCTCCAGCGTCTCCATCGCGGACTCGGCGGACTCGTCCCGCAGGAAGCACATGATCAGCTGCGTGGAGACCCCGTGCACGGCCTCGCTCCGCCCGAGGGCCCGCCAGAGCCCCTCCACGACCGTCCCCATCTCCACACCGCGCGCCGCATGCGCCTGCGGATCGAAGAAGATCTCCGCATGCCGCACCCCCTGCTCCGCGGCCCGTGCGAGATACGCGTCGGCCAGATCCGCGAAGTCCTGCTCGGTGCGCAGCACCGCCATCAGCTCGTAATAGAGATCGAGGAACGACTGGAGATCACTGAACTGATAGGCCTTGCGGAGCTCTTCCGTATCGGCGTACGGCAACTCGACGCCATTGCGCGCGGCCAGCGCAAACGCCAGCTCGGGCTCCAGCGTGCCTTCGATGTGCAGGTGCAGTTCGGCTTTGGGTAGGGGCATTACCGCATCGTACGGCCCGTTCACACCCGTTTCGGAACCGGCACTCGCAGCAGATCGTGCGCCACCGTCAGCTCCCCCTCGAACCCGGCGGCACGGGCCTGCCGCTCGAACTCCTCGGGCTCGGAGTACCGCTGGCTGAAGTGCGTCAGCACGAGATGCCGTACACCCGCGTCCCGAGCGATCCCGGCAGCCTGACCGGCCGTCAAATGCCCGTACTCCACGGCGAGTTCCACATCCGCGTCGAGGAAGGTCGACTCGATGACGAGCATGTCGCACCCCTCCGCGAGGGCGTACACACCGTCGCACAGCCGGGTGTCCATGACGAAGGCGAACCGCTGCCCGCGCCGGATCTCACTGACGTCGTCGAGCAGGACACCGCCGAGGGCTCCCTCCCGTTGGAGCCGCCCCACATCCGGCCCCTTGATCCCGTACGAGGCGAGCAGGTCGGGCAGCATCCGCCGCCCGTCGGGTTCGACGAGCCGGTAGCCGTACGACTCGACGGGGTGGGAGAGCCTGTGGGCCTGAAGGGTGTACGACTTCGAGGACGCGAGCACGCCGTCGGCGGCGACCGGGGCTTCGGTGAGCCGGGCGGTCTCGCGGTAGGCGGTCGCGTACCGCAGACGGTCGAAGAACCGCTGGCCGGACTGCGGATAGTGGGCGACGATCTCGTGCGGCACGCGGTCGAGGTTGATGCGCTGGATCACTCCGGCGAGCCCCAGCGAGTGGTCTCCGTGGAAGTGCGTGACGCAGATCCGGTGCAGGTCGTGCGCGGCGGCCCCGGCACGGATCATCTGCCGCTGCGTGCCTTCGCCGGGATCGAAGAGCAGGCCTTCCCCGTCCCAGCGCAGCAGATAGCCGTTGTGGTTGCGGTGCCGGGTCGGGACCTGGCTGGCGGTGCCGAGGACCACCAATTCACGTACGGACACGTCGAGTTATCCCGGGGGCCACTGCAGGCCACGGCCACCCAGGACGTGGGCGTGCGCGTGGAAGACGGTCTGGCCTGCGCCGCTGCCGGTGTTGAAGACGACGCGGTAGCTGTCGAGCTTCTCGTCGGAGGCGACCTCGCCGGTCTCGCGCACCACGTCGGCGAGGATCGCCGGTTCGGCGGTGGCAAGCGCGACGGCGTCCGGGTGGTGGACCTTCGGGATCACCAGGACGTGGGTGGGTGCCTGAGGGTTGATGTCACGGAAGGCGACAGTTGTCTCCGTCTCGCGGACGACGGTCGCCGGGATCCTCCCTGCGACGATCTTGCAGAACAGACAGTCGTCCTGCGGTTCCCCTGCCATGTTTGGCCTCCTCACGCCCGGTTGATCGTTACCTCGGCATCGTATCGACCCGCCGCGCGGGGCAGGGGTTTTCTCGCCCCCGCCGCCCCTACCCGTCCCATCCCGTACCTGGGGCTCCGCCCCCAGACCCCCGTATCGGCCTGAACGGCCTCGTCCTCAAACGCCGGACGGGCTGAGAAGCAGCCCGTCCGGCGTTTCAGGAGCGGGGTCTGGGGCGGAGCCCCGTCACTCAGCCCCCGGCAACGGCGGAGCCGTCTTCGCCGGGTTCTCCGCGAGCGCGGCCAGCGCGATGCGGATCGCCTCGTCGAGCTGGGCGTCACGCCCGGCCGCGTGGTCCTGCGGGGTCTGGACGACCTCGACGTCGGGGTCGACACCGTGATTCTCGACGCCCCACTCGTAACCCTCCAGCCAGAAGGCGTACTTGGGCTGGGTGACGAGCGTGCCGTCGACGAGCCGGAAGCGGCTGTCGATGCCGACGACACCGCCCCAGGTGCGCGTACCCACCACCGGGCCGATCCCGAGCGCCTTGATCGCCGCGTTGACGATGTCGCCGTCGGAGCCGGAGAACTCGTTGGCGACGGCGACGACGGGCCCGCGCGGCGCGTCCTCCGGATAGCTGGTGGCGCGCATGCCGCGCGGCAGGTCCCAGCCGACGATGCGCCGGGCGAGCTTCTCGACGACCAGCTGGGACGTATGGCCGCCGCGGTTCTCGCGGAGGTCGACGACCAGGCCTTCCTTGGCGACTTCGATCCGCAGGTCGCGGTGGAGCTGCGCCCAGCCGGAGCCGACCATGTCGGGCACGTGCAGATAGCCCAGCCTCCCCCCGGAGGTCTCGTGCACGTACGCCCGCCGGTCCGCGACCCACGCGTGGTAGCGCAGCGGCTCCTCGTCGGAGATCGGGACGACCACGGCGTGCCGCGGGTCGCCGCCGCCCGAGGGCGAGATGGTCAGTTCGACGGGCTTCCCGGCCGTGCCGACGAGCAGTGGTCCGGGACCGGCGACCGGGTCGACCGGCCGCCCGGAGACGGCGACGATCGCGTCCCCGGCGCGCACGGCGACACCGGGCGCGGCGAGCGGCGCCTGCGCGTCCGGGTCGGAGGTCTCCGACGGCAGGATCCGGTCGATACGCCAACTGCCGTCCTCGTGACGGGAGATGTCCGCGCCGAGCAGCCCCTGCCGCTCGCCGCCGCCGTAGCCGCCGCGCGGCGTGACGTATGCGTGCGAGGTGCCGAGCTCGCCCTGCACCTCCCACAGCACGTCCACCAGATCGTCGTGCGTGGCGACCCGGCCGAGGACGGGGCGGTAGCGGTCGAGCACCGCGTCCCAGTCGACCCCGCCCAGGTCCGGCCGCCAGAAGTGGTCCCGCATGAGGCGGCCGGCCTCGTCGTACATCTGCCGCCATTCGGCGGCCGGGTCGACGGTCTGGCGGACCCGCGACAGGTCGACGGTGATGTTCGTGTCGCTCTCGTCGTCGTTCGAGGCGCGCCGGTCGCTCGGTACCACCTTGAGCTTGCCGTCGGTCCACATCAGGATCCGCTTGCCGTCGCCGGTGACCGCGAAGTGGTCGGCGTCCGAGGCGAGATGCTCGATGCGCTGCTGGACGAGGTCGTAGCGCTCGAGGTCCGTCTTCGGGTCCGGGTCGTCCGGGGTGGCGCGGGAGGCGCCGAGTACGCCGATCACCGGGTGGCGCAGCCACAGGAGCCCGTCCTTGGCGGCGCGCAGCCCCGAGTAGCGGGCGGCCTCGACGGGGAACGGCACGATGCGGTCGGCGAGCCCGTCCAGATCGATACGGGTCGTGGGCGCGCCCTCGCTGTCCGGTGTCTCGTCCTTGTCCGGCGCGTCGAAGGGGCGGCCGTGCCGCTGAGGGCCGAAGGGTGAGGGGGTGGTGGCGGCGAGGGTGATCAGGTGCGGCCGTGAACCGCCCACGAACGCGAGGTCGAAGACATGATCGTCGTAGACGGGGTCGAAGGACCGCGCCGACAGGAAGGCGAGGTGTTTGCCGTCGAGGGTGAACGCGGGCGCGTAGTCCCGGAATCGGAGCGGGGTCGCCTCGGTCACCGACAGGTCGGCCGTGTTGGCGAGTTTGAGCTGGCGCAGCGGGCTCGGGCCGGGGTGCGACCAGGCGAGCCAGGCCGAGTCGGGCGAGAAGACGAGTCCGGTGACGTCGCCGTCCTCGCTGCGGTCGACCTCCCGTACCTCCCCCGTCTCCCGTTCGACGAGCAGCACCCGCCCGTCGTGCGAGGCGACGGCGGCGCGGCTGCCGTCGGGCGCCACGGCGAGCCCGAGCACCCGGCCGAGCTGCCCGGCGGCGAGCCGCCGCGGGGTCG
>NZ_VCHX02000014.1 GCF_005768555.2 Streptomyces sporangiiformans | reverse complement strand
CGCCGACACCACATCCGCATCACCAGCACCCGGCTCAAGCCAGTAGTGCTCACGCTGGAACGGGTATGTCGGCAGGTCCACGACCTTGGCGCCGGGGAACACCGCTGCCGGGTCGACCACCATCCCCCGGACCTGGGCTTCGGCAAGGGACAACAGGAAGCGGTCGAGCCCGCCTTCGTCACGCCGCAGCGTGCCGAGAACGGCGGCGTCCACACCGGCGTCCTCAAGCGTCTGCTGCACCCCGATGGTCAGCACCGGGTGGGCGGAGGCCTCGATGAAGAAGCGGTGGCCCTGCTCGGCCAGCGCCCTCGTGGCCTCCTCGAAACGAACCGTCTGGCGCAGGTTGGAGTACCAGTACTCCGCGTCCATCACCGACGTGTCCAGCCAGTCGGCCGTCACCGTCGAGAAGAACGGCACCCCGGCTGCACGCGGCTCAAGCCCCGCCAGAACACTGAGCAGTTCGCTGTGGATGGCCTCCACATGCGCCGAATGCGACGCATAGTCCACCGGGATCCGACGCGCCCGCACCTCCTCCGCCTCACAGGCGGCCAGCAGGGCATCCAGCTCCGCGACATCTCCCGAAACCACCACGGACGAAGGCCCGTTGACCGCCGCCACCGACAACCCCTCGGACAGCCGCTCACGAACCTGATCCACCGGCAACGCCACCGACACCATGCCACCCAGACCCGACAGCGCCAGGATCGCCTTCGACCGCAGCGCCACCACCTTCGCGGCGTCCTCGATGGACAGGGCTCCTGCCACACAGGCCGCCGCGATCTCACCCTGCGAATGCCCCACCACGGCAGCCGGCTTGATGCCGTACGCACGCCACAGTTCGGCCAGGGACACCATCACCGCCCACAACACCGGCTGCACGACATCGACGCGCTCCAACGCCTCGGCATCGTCAAGGACGTCGAACAACGACCAGTCCACATACGAGGACAACGCCGCCGCGCACTCACGCATCCGCTCCGCGAACACCGGCGAGGACTCGATGAGTTCGGCCGCCATGCTGACCCACTGCGAGCCCTGCCCCGGGAACACGAACACGCTCTTGCCGCCCGCACCCAGACTCATACCGCTGACCGCATGCGCGACAGCACCACCCGAGGCGATCGCCCGCAAACCCTCCCGCAACGAGTCCACATCACCACCCACCACAGCGGCACGGTGCTCCAGGACCGCACGCGAAGTGGCCAGCGAGAACCCCACATCCACAAGCGACACTTCAGCAGGCTCCGCGACGTGTTCCAGCAGTCGCTCGGCCTGCGCCCGCAGCGCCTCCTCCGACTTCGCCGACAGCACCCACGGCACGACCGCCGCAGCCGGAGCCGGCAGCTCTTCCGCCGGCTCCTCCCGATCCACCTCGGGCTCGGGTGCCTCTTCCAGGATGATGTGCGCGTTGGTGCCGCTGATGCCGAACGACGACACACCCGCACGCCGCGGGCCGTTCTCCCGCGACCACTCGCGGTTGTCGGTCAGCAGCTCAACAGCCCCTACCGACCAGTCCACATGCGACGACGGCGCATCGATGTGCAGCGACTTCGGCAGTACCTTCGCCTGCAGCGCCATGACCATCTTGATGATGCCGACGACGCCGGCGGCGGCCTGCGTGTGCCCGATGTTCGACTTGACCGAACCCAGCCACAACGGCCGCTCCGGGTCACGGCCCTGCCCATACGTCGCCAGCAACGCCTGCGCCTCGATCGGGTCTCCCAGCGTCGTACCCGTACCGTGCGCCTCCACGACGTCCACATCCGCCGGGTTCACGCCGGCGTTGGCCAGCGCCTGGCGGATGACGCGCTGCTGCGAGGGCCCGTTGGGGGCGGTCAGACCGTTCGAGGCACCGTCCTGATTGAGGGCCGAGCCCTGGACCACGGCCAGCACCTGGTGCCCGTTGCGACGGGCGTCGGACAGCCGCTCGACGAGCAGCACTCCGACGCCCTCGCCCCAGCCCATGCCATCGGCCGCGTCGGCGAACGGCTTCGACCGCCCGTCACGCGCCATACCCCGCTGACGGGCGAACTCGGTGAACGCCGTGGGCGTGTACATCACCGACACGCCGCCGACGAGGGCCATGGAGCACTCGCCGCTGCGCAACGCCTGCGCCGCCATGTGGAGGGCCACCAGCGAGGACGAGCAAGCGGCGTCGACGGACAGCGCGGGTCCTTCGAGGCCGAGGGTGTAGGCGACACGGCCGGAGATCACACTCGTGGCCTCGCCGGTGACGACGTACCCCTCAAGCTCCTCGGGAACACGGGCGGTCATGCCGTAGCCGGCGGAGTACGCCCCCGCGTACACGCCGATGTCCTGACCGCGCACCGACGTCGGGTCGATGCCCGCCCGCTCCAGCGCCTCCCACGACGTTTCCAGGAAGAGCCGCTGCTGCGGGTCCATGGAGAGCGCCTCGCGGGGCGAGATTCCGAAGAACTCGGCGTCGAACCCGGCCACGTCGTCAACGAAGGCGCCTTCGGTGGTGTACGAGGTGCCGGGGCGGTCCGGGTCGTGGTCGAAGAGGCTGTCGAGGTCCCAGCCGCGGTCCGTCGGGAAGCCTCCCACGGCGTCGCCGCCGCTGGTGACCAGACGCCACAGGTTCTCCGGGGAGTCGGCACCGCCCGGGAACCGGCAGCTCATCGACACGATCACGATCGGATCGTCGTCGAGCGCGGCCCGGTTGGAGGTGACAGCTGCGGATACGGGCCGCAGGTCACCGACCAGCTCGGCCCTGAGGTGGTCGGCGAGGGCGGCGGGGGTGGGGTAGTCGAAGACGAGTGTTGCCGGGAGTTTCAGACCTGTCGCGGAGGTCAGCAGGTTGCGCAGCTCGACCGCGGTGAGCGAGTCGAAGCCCAGCTCCTTGAAAGCCAGTTCGGCACCCACGGCGCCCGTCCCCGAGTGCCCGAGCACCGACGCCGCGTGCGAACGGACCAGGTCGAGCAGCAGTTCCCGCCGCCCGCGCTCGTCCAGGGCCGCGAGGCGCTGCGCGAGCGCCGAACCCCCCGGCACATCGCCGCGGGACTCCACCGGGCGGCGCACCGTGGCGCGGACCAGACCGCGCAGCAGCGCCGGCACCGCCTCACCCCGGCCACGCAGGACAGAGAGATCCATGGGATGCGGGACGAGCAACGGCTCATCGAGGGTCACGGACACGTCGAACAGCCGCATCCCCTGCTCGGTGTCCAACAGCCGCATGCCCGAACGGTTCAGGCGCTGGATCTCGGTGTCGCCGAGATGGTCGGTCATGCTGCTGCGCTGTGCCCAAAGACCCCAGGCGAGCGCCTGGCCGA
>NZ_VCHX02000114.1 GCF_005768555.2 Streptomyces sporangiiformans | reverse complement strand
CCGGGCTGCGCGCGCTCGGCGCGGCCCGGCGCAGCCTGCGCTGCCAGCTGTTCGCCTCCGCCTGCTATGTCGGCGGTGGGCTCGGCGGGGCGGCCGTGGCCGGCACGGTCGGCTCGGCCTGGGGCGTCGCCGCCTCGACCGTCTGCGGCTCGGCCGTGTGGTGGCTGCACCTGCGGTCCGCCCTGCGCGAGCACCACCAGAACACCATCCGCGAAGTGAGGACCTCATGACCGCCCAACCCAGGCTGAGCATCGGCCTGCCCGTGTACAACGGCGAGGAGTACCTTGCCGAGGCGCTCGACGCCCTGCTCGGCCAGACCTACGAGGACTTCGAGCTGGTCATCTCCGACAACGCCTCGACCGACGGGACCCAGGAGATCTGCCGAAAGTACGCCGCGCGGGACTCGCGCATCCGGTACATCCGGCTGCGCCGGAACATCGGTGCCGCGCCGAACCACAACTACGTGTTCACCGAGTGCCGCGGCGAGCTGTTCAAGTGGGCCTCGCACGACGACCTGTACGCCCGGGACCTGCTGCTGCGCTGCGTATCGGCGCTGGACGAGCGGCCGGACGTGATCCTCGCGCACAGCGGCCAGGCGGTCATCGACGGCGACGGCCAGGTGAAGGTCCCGTACGAGTACGGGCTCGCCACCGACTCGCCGCACGCGCCGGAGCGCTTCCGCAGCCTGCTGTTCGAGCCCGGTGGCGACGACTTCTACGGGGTGATGCGGGCTGACGTGCTGCGCCGGGTGAAACCGCACGACAGCTACCACCACGCGGACCGCACCTTCGTCGCCGAGATCACCCTGCACGGACCCTTCCACCAGGTGCCGGAGCTGCTGTACTTCCGCCGCGACCACCCCACCCGCGCCGAACGGGCGAACCCGAGCAAGCGCTCCCGGTGCGTCAACCTGGACCCGCGCCGGGCAGGCCCGCTGCACCCGACGCCCCGGCTGCTCGCCGAGTACCTCTGGGGCTTCGTCGCGGCGATCCGGCGGGCGCCGTTGTCCCCGGCCGACCGGCGCGCGTGCTACCGCCACCTGGCCTCGTGGATGGCCAGCCGGGTCCGGCCGGGCGCCGGCGAGCGGGTCGAGGACCGCGCCCCAGTCGACCCGGGCCGGCTCACCGTCTCCGTGGACGCCCTCGTCGCCGGCCGTGAGGGGAGGCAGGCATGACGTCCGCGGACGAAACTCCGGTGCGCGTCGGGGTGTTCGGCCTGCTCGGCTCCGGCAACCTCGGCAACGACGGGTCGCTCGAGGCCGTGCTCGGGTATCTCCGCGCCGAGCACCCGGAGGCGGTCGTGGACGCGCTGTGCGGCGGACCCGAGGTCGTCACGGCCCGGTACGGAATCCCCGCGACGCGCCTGCACTGGTACCGCGGGGAGTACCGGACCGCGTCACGTGCGGGCTCGATCGCGGCGAAGGGTCTGGGCAAACTCGTCGACGCCGTCCGCACCGCGGCCTGGGTGCGCCGGCACGACGTGGTGATCGTGCCGGGCATGGGTGTCCTGGAGGCCACGCTGCCGCTGCGGCCGTGGGGCTTCCCGTACTCGCTGTTCCTGCTCTGCGCGACCGGCCGGCTGTTCGGCACCAGGGTCGCGCTGGTCGGCGTCGGCGCCGCCCCGATCGGCAACCGGCCGACCCGGGCCCTGGTGCGCTGGTCGGCGCGGCTGGCCGCCTACCGGTCGTACCGGGACGCCCTGTCCCGCGACGCGATGCGGGCGATGGGCGTGGACACCGCGCGCGACGAGGTCTACCCGGACCTCGCCTTCGCCCTGCCGACGCCGCGGGCGAGCGCGCCCTCGGGTCCGTCGGCTCCACCGGGCCCGGTCTGCGTCGGCGTCATGGACTTCCACGGCGGCAACGACGACCGCGCCCGGGCCGAGGAGATCCACCGGCGCTACCTCGACGGGACGACCCGCTTCGTCCGCGCGCTGGTCGAGGACGGCAGGCCGGTCCGGCTGCTCACCGGCGACGAGTGCGATGCGCCGGTGGTCGCCGCGATCCTCGACGCGGTGGACTCGCCGCTGGTCACCGCTGCCGAGGCGGCCTCGCTGGCCGACCTGATGAAGGAGATGGCGGCCGCCGACACCGTCGTGGCCACCCGGTACCACAACCTGATCTGCGCGCTGAAGGTCGGCACGCCGACGCTCGCACTCAGCTATGCGGCGAAGAGCGACGCGCTCATGAATCGGATGGGGCTGGACGCGTACTGCCACCCGGCTCGCGAGACCGACGCCGACCGGCTGCTCGAGCAGTTCCGGGCGCTGGAGCAGAGATCGGCGGAGCTGCGGCGCACCCTCGCCGAGCGGAACCAGGCCGCCGCTCGGCAACTCGACGACCAATTCACCGCCTTGACCACGGCCCTGTTCCCGGCGACCGACCACGCCCACGCCCACGCTCGGCAGGAGACTCCATGAAAGCGACCGAAGTCCCGGAGATCGCCGGCGCGTACCTGTTCGAGCCGACGCCGTACGCCGACGAGCGCGGCTTCTTCTGCCGCACCTTCGACGCCGACGTGGTCCGCTCGGTGGGCCTCGACCCGGACGCCTTCGTTCAGGACAGCCTGTCCCGCTCGGTCCGGGGCGTGCTGCGCGGCCTGCACCTGCGCTCCGGCGCAGGCGAGGCCAAGCTGGTGCGGTGCTCGTACGGGAGGATCTTCGACGTCGTCGTGGACCTGCGGACCGACTCGCCGACCTACCTGGGCCGGGCCTTCTTCGAGCTGTCCGACGAGACGCAGGTGACCCTGTACATCCCGGCGGGGTGCGCGCACGGCTTCCAGGCGCTCACCGAAACCGCTGACACCTCGTACCGGATCGACCGCCCGCACGATCCGGCCGAGGACGTGACGATCGCCTTCGACGACCCGGAGCTCGCCATTCCCTGGCCGTTGCCGGTCACATCGATGTCCCAGCGGGACCGGGAGGCGCCGAGCCTCGCCGACGTCCTGAAGCAGAAAGAGAGTTGAGGTCGGCGTGGACACCGAACACACCGAAGAGACCGAGGAGTTCCTCCTGCCCCGGTCGCGGAAGGCGAACGAGCGGCTGCACGCCCTGATCCCCGGGGGCGCGCACACCTACGCCAAGGGCGACGACCAGTACCCCGAGAACCTGGCCCCGGTCATCAGCCACGGCCGCGGTGCCCACGTGTGGGACATCGACGGCAACCGCTACATCGAGTACGGCTCCGGCTTGCGGTCGGTCAGCCTCGGCCACGCCCACCCACGCGTGATCGAGGCGGTGCGACGGGAACTCGACCGCGGCAGCAACTTCGTCCGGCCGTCCATCGTGGAGGTCGAAGCAGCGGAACGCTTCCTGGCCACGGTGCCGACCGCCGAGATGGTGAAGTTCGCGAAGAACGGCTCCGACGCCACCACCGCCGCGGTGCGCCTCGCCCGCGCCGCCACCGGGCGCCCGCGGGTGGCCATCTGCGCCGACCATCCGTTCTTCTCCGTCGACGACTGGTTCATCGGCACCACGCCGATGTCCGCCGGTGTTCCGGCGGCGACCAACGAGCTCACCGTCGCGTTCCCTTACGGGGACCTGGCCGCCACGGAGGAGCTGCTCACTCGGTACCAGGACGAGGTCGCCTGCCTGATCCTCGAACCCGCCACCCACACCGAGCCGCCGCCCGGGTACCTCGAGGGCCTCCGCGAACTGGCCGACCGGCACGGCTGCGTACTGATCTTCGATGAGATGATCACCGGCTTCCGCTGGTCCGAGGCGGGCGCCCAGGGCCTGTACGGCGTCGTCCCCGACCTCTCCACGTTCGGCAAGGCGCTGGGCAACGGATTCGCCGTCTCCGCGCTGGCCGGGCGCCGCGACCTGATGGAGCTGGGCGGGCTGCGGCACTCCGGCGACCGGGTGTTCCTGCTGTCCACCACGCACGGTGCGGAAACGCACTCGCTGGCCGCGGCGATGGCCGTGCAGACCACCTACGTCGAGGAGGGCATTACCGCGCGGCTGCACGCCCTCGGTGAGCGGTTGGCCGCCGGTGTCCGCGACGCCGCGGCCGGCATGGGCGTCGGCGACCACATCGTCGTCCGGGGCCGGGCCAGCAACCTGGTCTTCGCCACCCTCGACGAGAACGGACAGCCGTCGCAGCAGTACCGCACCCTGTTTCTACGCCGGCTCCTCGCGGGCGGGGTGCTGGCCCCGTCGTTCGTGGTGAGCAGCGCGCTCGACGACGCCGACATCGAGCACACCGTCGACGTGGTGGCCCAGGCATGTGCGGTGTACCGGAAGGCACTGGACGCCGCCGACCCCAGCCCCTGGCTGGCCGGACGACCGGTGAAGCCCGTGTTCCGCCGCTTGGCGTGACGTGACGTGACGTGACTTGACTTGACGTGACGTCAGCGCCCCTCCCGCCGACCGGCGTCGGCCATCCGATCGACCAGCCGGTCGGCCATCCGGTCGACCAGCCACGCGGTCGCCGGTATCACCGCCAGCGCGGTGCACCAGCCGCCGAGGACGTCGGTCGGGTAGTGCGCGCCCAGGGCGACCTGCGCCCAGCCCATGGCGGCACCGGCGACCAGCGCCGCGGCGAGCACGAGTGACGTGCCCGCCGTCCTACCGAGGCCGAGCCGGCCGGTCGCGAGCAGCGCCACCACGAGGGCGAGCGCGGTGAGGAAGGCGGTGTGCCCGCTCGGGTAGGACAGGTTGTCTTCGCCATGGATGGTGCGTCCCACCAGGGACTTGAGCAGCTTTGTCGTCCCCACGGTCATGCCGGCGCCGACGACGACGAGCAGCGCTGCGCGAGGACGCCGAAGCAGCAGGCAGCCCGTCACGGTGGCCGCGACCAGCGTCGCCGCTCCCACGGGCTCCCCCAGGAAGTCCGTGGCCAGAGCGACGTTCCGCCATGGCTGCCGCATACCGTCCACCGCCGCCCAGATCCGCGCGTCCACCATGCCGGGCTCGCCCTCGTCGGCATACAGGACCCCGAGCACGACGACCACCAGCGCGGCGAGGACCGCCATCAGCCCGAGCCACACGCGCAGCGACGGGGGCAGCACCGCGGGCGCCGACCGGCCGGTCACACGCACACCGCGTCCGGTCGACCTGCGGTGCTGTGCCGTGATCGGTAGATGGTGTTCCGGATCGTGACTTCTTGAGGCAGGACGAGGGTGCTGCCCTTCATCCGACCGGTGGACAGCCATGAATCAGCGACTCCCTGTTTCCCCTGCTCCAGGCCCTCTTGAAGACTGCCCGGCCTGCTTTCGGTGACCTTCTTGTCCGCCATGCGCAGCAGTGGTTCATGTCCCGGTCCCCGTGGGACCACGAGCCGGTCGACGACCCGCGGATCGACCTGCTGATGCCCGCGCCGGCGACCGGGCCCCACGACGGCGGGGCGTTGTTTCCGGACGACTTCGATGACCACAAGTCCGGGCACGCCACGGCCTATGTGTCCCGTCAGTACGTCGGCTCCGACGGGCGGGCCGGAAACGGCATTGTCGCGGCCACCAGCGTCCGGGCCGACGAGCGCGTGCATTACCCGCCGCGCACCCTGCCCTACCTCGCCGACCATCCGGCAGATGCGATGCACCTCCCCCTCCCGTCGGGGCCGACGCCATGTCACCCGCCGCTACCGCGATGCCGCGCCCCCGAGAACTGCCCGCTGCCGCCCGCCGACATGGCCGGGGTCGTCAGATGTACGGGCTGCGCACGGCTGGACCGAGCAAGATTGCAAACACGTCAAGCGCGAACCGGGCCGGGCCGACTTCCAGGCCCGCTCCGGCCAAGCGATCCAACGCCACTGACGCTGGTCGACGTGCCCTTCGGCTTCTGCCGACGCCAACTCCCCACCAACGAGCCCCCCGTCGTGTCTGACTTGGCCCGCGCGGGCGCCATCAGCCTGCCACCCTAACCAACAACGCAGAAGCAAGGGGTGAAGTCGGTCAGACGCCGATGTCGGCCAGCCACTGGCTCGTGGTCCGGGGAGTGACGCCCAGCAGCTTCTGGGCGGAGGTCTCCGGCGCGATCGAGCGGTCCGGCATGGTGCTCATCGCCTGGTAGGCCCCCGCGATGTCAGCGGCTGCGGCCTCCCCGATCAGGGGCGCGATCGAGGTGCGCATCTCCTCCGGGGTGATCGGCTCGAAGACGACGTCCCGGCCGAGCCAGGTGCCGAACACCTCGGCCAGATCCGGCCCGGTGATCGCCGGGTACTGGCCGACGGAGACCGCACCGGTGACGTCCGTGCGTTCGAACAAGGCGACGGCGACATCGGCGATGTCGAGGTGGGAGGCCCAGGAGACGGGGAAGTCGGCCCGGATCGCGTAGGGCAGCACACCGCGCTCACGGACCGAGTCCATGACGTAGGGCATGAGCAGGTTCTCCAGGTACAGCTCGGGCGCGATCACCGCATGGGACACGCCACTGTCGGCCAGGCCGGCAGCCAGCGTCGAGGCGGCACCGCCAACGGCGGGATCGATCGGGAAACCGCTGGTGGAGAACACCACACGGGCCGGCCGGGCCGCACGGACGGCGGCGAGGATGTTGCCCGCGAAGATTTGGCGGTCCTCCTCCGAAGCCACGGGCAGGTGGACGAACACCCCTGCGGCGCCACGGTAGGCGTCGGTCAGGTCAACGGCGGAGGAGTAGGGAGCGGCCACGACGCGCGCGCCGTCCACGACGGCGTGCGCGTTGCGGGTCACAGCGGTCACGGGCTTGCCCGCGGCGGCGAGAGCGGCGACGACGGGGGCACCCTGGGCGCCGGTGGCGCCATGAATCACGTAGGTCATGGGCCCATTAGTGCATGTGTTGCACCAGTTACATCAACTGCACTAATGGGCTACTCTCAAAAAATGTCCGACCCCTGTCTCCCGGAGTGCGGTGTCGCCCGGTTCCTCGCCCTGCTCAACGGCCCCTGGGCCACCTTGATCGTGCGCGAGCTCCTGCGCGGCCCGCACCGCTTCACCGAGCTGCGCGAGGCCCTGCCCGGCATCAGCCCGCACACGCTGACCAGCAGGCTGCGCCAGTTCGAGACCCACGGCATCGTCATCCGCACTGCCTACGCGGAGATCCCACCCCGCGTCGAATACCAGCTCACCCCCCTCGGCGAGGGGCTGCGCGACGTCCTCAACGCCATGGGCGCCTGGGCTCAGGCGGTCCCCGACCCCGAGCCCGACGCCATCACCTGACACTGCCGCCGGTGCGACGCGCTCACGCCGAGCCGGCCAGCCTCTGCCGCAGGGCGTCGTTGTCGTCGTGGTGGACGACCTCGTCGAAGCGCAGCCAGCCCGTGCTTGGCCAGCAGGCCTGCCACGATCGCGTCGAGCTGTTCGCGGTGTTCCTCGGTGCGGGCCTGTACGTACGCCTCGCGTACCTCGTCGGGTTCGTCGGCGAGGACCTGGTCCATGCGCTCGCGGATGTACCGCTTGAGGTTGATGTGCTCCATGAACACCTCAGTGACGCCGGCCTCGACGAGCTGCCCGACCGTCCGGCAAACACCCCAACACATCCGCGCCATCGTCGTGCGAGCCACCCACCCGGCGAACTTCGGTACATCCATCGCGTCGGCACAGATCCACGACGAAGTCCTCGAACTCGCCTCCCGACATCGCGTCCACCTCGGTCAGGGACCGGTGGCCGGCCTTGAGGGCCTCCTCCTGCCGCCACTGGTGATCACGTCCCTTGACCAGTCGATTCGTACGCCACAGCCACCACCCGCAGACGGCACCCCCGACGAGAACGAGGCCACCGACGAGGTACGGCCAGATCATCTGCCAGAAGATGACCAGCGGGACGAGGCAGCCCACACCGCCGATCAAGCCCGCCTTGAGTCGCTGCTCGCGGCGCTTCCGTGCGACCGACGTCGATTCCGTGCCGCCACCCAAGCCCTCCCCGTGTCCTGAGCAGCAGTCTCAGCAGCTCTGTGGACATCGGTAAGGGCGCAGATCGGCCAGTGGCTGATGTCATTTCTCCGGCGACACCGCGACAGGCGGAAGCCGACCTCATTGCTACCCAGGCGTGTTCGCTCCGCTCGCCGGCGCAGCCTTCCTCGACGCGGAACTCGTCATCCGTATGCGGTGATGGCGTCGACACAGCACCTCGTACCCCACCTCGGCCGCCGACCCGTCGCCTTCGGCATCACCACTGACTTCCGCACCAAGCGATCGTCGACGAGGCCCTCGCGAAAATCCGGCTGCCCGAGCCGGAACCGTGTGGACGGATGCCGCTGGGCGCGATCAGCCTGAAAAGTCCTACGGCACCCACCAGGTCCTCACCGGAGTGGACCTCGCCGTGGACCGCGGCAGCCGCGTGGTGATCCTCGGCCTCAACGGCTCCGGCAAGACCACCCTGCTGCGCATCCTGGCCGGCGAGCAACAACCCGACAGCGGCCGGGTCGTGCACGGACACGGACTGCGGCTGGGCTACTTCGCCCAGGAACACGACACCCTCGTCCGGGACCACACTGTCCGGCAGAACCTGGCTGACGCGGCCCCGTACCTGACCGACGGCGAAGTGCGGCGCGTCCTGGGCGCTTTCCTGTTCTCCGGCGACGACGCCGACAAAACGGCCGGGGTGCTGTCCGACGGGGAGAAGACCCGCCTGGCCCTCGCCGGGCTCGTCCACTCCGGTGCGAACGTGCTGCTGCTGGACGAGCCGACCAACAACCTCGACCCCGCCTCCCGCGACGAGGTCCTGGCCGCAGTCGGCTCCTACCCCGGCGCCATCGTGATGGTCACCCACGACGAGGGCGCCATCGACGCCCTGCGGCCCGACCGCGTCCTGCTGCTGCCGGACGCGGACGAGGACTTGTGGGACGAGGAGTACCGCGACCTCGTCGGTCTCGCCTGACCAGCCGCCCCCACACCCGGCCGTTCCGGACTGTGTACCGCGCGGAGAACTCCTGGCCCTCCGGCAGCAGGAGACTCACGGGCGCGGGCACGGGCACGGGCACGGCCGGGTCGTTGGAGGGCGTAGTCACGGCCCAACGTGATGGTGAAGTTCCGCCCGAATTCGTCAGAGCACGCCGCGCAGCAAGTGGTACAGCTGCTCCGTCAGCGGCCGGGCGGCCGCCAGCCGGCGGGCGGCCATCGGGTCGGGACGCACGGTGCGGTGGGGTCACGCCGCGACCGGCGCGGCGGTCAGCGACGGCAGGGTGCCGAGTGCGCGGTGGCCGAGCAACGCGGCGCCGAGACCGGAGCCCGCGGCGTCGTCCGTTATCCCCAGCGGCATGTCGAGGGCGGCGGCCACGACGTCCGCCCACAGCGGGGAGCGCAGTGCGCCGCCCGTCGCCCGTATCGCCGAGACGGGTGCTCCGGCCGCGTGCAACGATGCGCGGACCAGTGCCAGTTGCTGACCGACTCCCTCGATCATGGCGCGCGCCATGTGCGCCCTGCCGTGTTCGCGACGCAGCCCGATCAGGGCGCCGCGGGCGTCCGGGTCCCACCAGGGGGCGCGTTCACCGAGCAGGTGCGGCAAGGCGACCAGTCCCTCCGACCCCGGTTCGATCTCGGCGGCCTCCTTGAGCACGTCGGCGACGTCGGCTCCCCCGAAGGACTCCGCTGCCCACTGGGCGACCACCCCGGCGTTGCTGACCGCGCCACCGATCACCCACAGCCCGTCGGCGAGGTAGTAGCAGAACACCCGGCACTGATCGTCCACGCCGGGACGGTGGCGAACGACGCGGAGAGCGCCGCTGGTGCCGAGGGACAGCGCGGCGGTCGCTGGGGCGGTGGCACCGACCGCGACGTTGGCGAGTGGGCCGTCTCCGGCTCCCGCGACCACCGGCAGCCCGGCGGGCAGTCCCAGTGCGGTGGCCGGCTCCGGTCGCAGCGCCAACACCTCGGTGGGCGGGACGAGTTCGGGAAGCCGTTCGGCGCGCACTCCGGCGATCTCCAGTGCGGGCGGATGCCATGTGGTGGTGTGCATGTTCATCAGTCCGGTGGCCGAGGCGCAGGAGAGGTCGGTCACCAGGCGGCCGGTCAGCCGGTACAGGACGAAGTCCTTCAGACCGCACCAGGCCGCCGTACGCCGGACCAGCTCCGGCTCATGCGCGCCGAACCAGGCGAGTTTGGTCACCGGAGCCATGGGGTGCACGGGCGTGCCGGTCGCCCTGTGCAGGGCGTCACCGACTCCGCCGTCCGCGCGCAGCCTCCGGGCCACGTCGGCCGAGCGGGTGTCCGCCCAGCTCAGCGCCGGGGTCAGTGGCTCACCCGAGGCATCGAGCGCGAGCAGGGTGTGCAGGGCGGCGCTGAAGGACAGGCCACTCACCGCGAGTCCCTGCCGCGCACAGGCCTCGGTGCTCTCGCGTACCGCCTCGACCACTCCTGCCAGGACGGCCTCGGAGTCGTGCACCGCTTCGCCGTCACGTGCGGTACGCAGCGGGGCAGGGCGCTCGACGGTCGACACCGGCCGGTGCGTGCCGTCCACGGCCACCACTTTGGTCGCGGTGGTGCCAAGGTCGATGCCGAGCACCACCTCGCCCATGTCGCTCATCACTGTCTCCGTTCCAAGCGGGCTCTCGCCCCGGTCATGCGTATGGGTGCCCGCCCCGCGCCCCGGAGCAGGGACGGCACAGGGCGCGGGGCGGGCGGCTCTCGGCCGTCGGCCTTCCGGCGTCGGGCAACCGGCGTCGAGCTACCGGCGTCGGCCTTCCGGCGTCAGGCAACCGAGCGTCGGCTACCGGGCGTCGGCGGGATCGGTGAGGTCCCGGCCCCGGGTCTCCGGGGTGACGAAGGTCGTGAAGAACGTGATCAGCGACAGGACGATGACGTAAGCCGCCAGCGGCCACCACGCGTCGTTGAAGGCGAGCAGCAGCGTCGCGCCCAGCAGCGGAGCGACACCGCCCGCGACGATCGCGCTGAACTCCCGTCCGATGGCCACTCCTGTGTAGCGGTGCCGTGCCCCGAACAGCTCCGCCAGCAGGGCACATTGGGAGCCCAGCATGCCGTTCACTGCGACACCGATTCCCACTGTGATGACCACACAGATCAAGACGGTGCTGCCGGTGCTCATCAACGCGAAGGCGGGGACGGCGAACAGAGCCTGGAAGAGCGCGGCCCAGCGGTACAGCGGCACCCGGCCCACGCCGTCCGACAGCATGCCGAAGAGAGGGATGGTGACGACGCCCGCGAGCGAGGCACAGGCCACCGCCAGAGGTCCGACCGAACCGGAGACACCCACCACGGCGGTCACATAGCTGATGCTGAAGGTGGAGTACAGGTACGAGGTTCCGTTCTCCGCCATCCGCAGACCGAAGGTGATGAACAGGTTGCGGCGGCTTTTGACCAGCAGGTCGCGCAGCGGACGCTCGCTCACCTCGCCGCTCTCCGCGAGCTGTTCGAAGGCGGGGCTCTCCTCCAGCTTCAGCCGGATGTACACCGCGACCACGATCAGCACAGCGCTCAGCAGGAACGGCACACGCCACACCCAGCCGAACAGGACGTCCTCGTCCAGCGCGGCCAGCGGTACGAACAGTGCGGTGGCGAGCAGCATGCCGACCTGGATGCCGACGAACGGCAACGCCGCGTAGTAGCCGCGTCTGGCACGCGGCGCGTACTCGGCCATCAGCGTCGACGCGCCGGCCTGTTCGGCGCCGGCACCGAACCCCTGCAGCAGCCGCAGGAGCATCAGCAGGACGGGGCTCCACACCCCCGCGGTGTGGTAAGTGGGCAGCAGCCCGATGGCGAAAGAGGACCCGCCCATCAACGCGACGGTCACCACGAGCACCGTCTTACGGCCATGCCGGTCGCCGAGCGATCCGAAGAACAGGCCGCCGAGCGGGCGGGCGACGAAACCGACCGCGTAGGTGGCGAAGATGGCCACAAGCCCCACCGCGGAGCCGAGTCCGGGGAAGAACAGGTGCTTGAACACGAGGGCCGAGGCGGTGCCGTAGATGGCGAAGTCGTAGTACTCCAGTGCGCTGCCCACCGAGCTCGTGACGAGAGCACGGCGCAGCCCGGGATCTTTGTGGGTGCTGTCGCCATCGGTGGGCCTGGATGTCGTCGTTGGCACCTGCATGGGATGCCGCCTTCCGTCTCACGGACGCTGAAACACGCCGTACACCTGGGGACGCCCTGGACCGTAACAGCATGCGACACGTAAGCCAACATGTTGAACAGATGAGGCGAAGGCTTGCCACATTCGCCACTGACGGCCAATATTCTGTTCGGCGAACAGCATTTAGTTCGGGAGGCTTTAGTGTCAGAGCATACGGAGGTGGGGATCGCCGGGCTCGGTGTCATGGGCTCGGCCATCGCCCGCCGACTGTTGCGGCGCGAGCGCGCCGTGCGGGTCTACGACATCCGACGGGACGTGATGGCGGAACTCGCCCGGGAAGGGGCGGCCACCGCTGAGTCCGCCGCGCATCTGGGCGCGGCGTCCACGGTGATCCTGTCCCTCAACACCGCCGACATCGTGGAACAGGCGGTCTTCGGCCCGGAGGGAGTACTCAGCACCGCACCCGATGGTGTGCTCGTCATCGACATGTCGAGCATCGATCCCGGCCGCACCCGTGAATTCGCCGAGCGCGCCGCGAAACGGGGCGCCGGCTGGGTCGACGCGCCGCTGTCGGGCGGGGCTCCGGGAGCCGAGCGGGGCGAGTTGACCCTGATGCTCGGCGGTGACGACGAGCATGTGGAGCGGGCGCTGCCCGTACTGGGCGCCCTGGCGACCCGGTTGACCCACCTCGGTCCCGCCGGGTCCGGGCAGCTGGTGAAGTCGGTCAACCAGGTGCTGGTCGGCTGCCAGTTCGCCGCGCTCGCCGAAGCCGCGGCCCTGGTGCGCGCGGCCGGGTTGTCGCCGCGACAGGTCCTCACCGCGCTGACCGGTGGCAGGGCGGACTCCGCTCTGCTGCAGGAGTTCTTCGTGAAGTTCGGCGAGGTCGATCTCACCCCGACCGGACGGGTCAGCAACATGGTCAAGGACCTGGAGGCCGCCCGCGACTACGCACGCTCCGTCGGAGTACCGCTGCCGGTGGCCACCACAGTCTCGGAACTGCACCGCTGGGTGGCCGCCGCGGGTCACGGCGACGCCGACAACGCCGCGCTGATGCACCACTACGAGCCCTTGGGGGTACGGTCGTGACGGGTACCGAAGCGTCGGTCACGCGGGGGCGCGAGGGCTCGGTCGCGAAAGGCCCCGCGCTGTTCGACCTGTCCGGCCATCGAGCCCTGGTGACGGGGTCGAGCAAGGGCATCGGACTGGCCCTCGCCATCGGTCTGGCCGAGGCCGGGGCCGAAGTGATACTCAACGGCCGAAACGCGGAAGCTCTGGAGAGCGCCCGCGAGGCCCTGGAGGAGTGCACAGGCACCAAGGCGCACAGCGTCGCGTTCGACGTCACCGACGAGGCCGCCGTACAGGACGCGGTGCGGGAGATCGAGGACCGGATCGGCACGCTGGACATACTCGTCAACAACACGGGCGTACAGCACCGCGAGCCGCTGCTCCAGGTGCCCGCGGACACCTTCGAGCAGGTGCTTCACACCAATCTCACCAGCGCCTTCCTCGTCGGGCGCGCCGTGGCCGCGGGCATGGTGGAACGCGGCCGCGGAAAGATCGTCAACATCTGCTCCGTGCAGACCTGGCTGGCCCGCCCCGGCATCGCCGCCTACGCCGCCTCCAAGGGAGGCCTGGCGATGCTGACCCGGGGCATGTGCGCGGAGTGGGCCGGATCGGGGGTCACGGTCAATGGACTCGCTCCGGGCTATGTGATCACCGAGCTCACCCGTTCCCTTGTGGACGATCCCGCCTTCGACTCCTGGATCCGGGGGCGCACACCGGCCGGGCGCTGGGCAGCCGTCGAAGATCTCGTCGGCACACTGGTGTGGCTCGCCGCACCGGCGTCCGACTTCGTCAATGGCCAGGTGATCGCCGTCGACGGTGGCCTGACCTCGGTCATCTGAGAGGGACGGACCGTGAACATGAGCAGCATACGAGCGGTCGTGGCGCACGGGGCGGGCGATCTGCGCGTGGAACAGCGCGAGGTTCCCGTACCGGGCCCCGGCGAAGTGGCGGTCGAGGTCCGCTACGGCGGCATCTGTGGATCTGACCTGCACTACTGGCGGCACGGTGCGGTTGGCGAGTTCCGGCTGCGCGAACCCCTCGTCCTGGGCCACGAGATCGTCGGTCACGTACGCCAGGCGGGACCCGGCACCCAGGCGCTGCCGCTGGGAACGCCGGTGGCCGTGCACCCGCTGGCCTCGTGCGGCACCTGCCGGCAGTGCGGTGCCGGCAGACGCAACACCTGCTTGGACGCCGGTTACCTCGGCAGCGCGGCCCGCGATCCACACGTACAGGGCGGCCTCGCCGATGTGCTGGTGGTGCCCGCCGAGCGGGTGCTGCCCCTGCCCGAGGGTCTGGACCTGCGGCTGGCCGCGCTCGCCGAGCCGGCGTCGGTCGCCTGGCACGCGGTACGCCAGGCCGGCGACGTACGGGGGAAACGGGTCCTGGTCACGGGCGCGGGCCCCATCGGCTGTCTGGTCGTCGCGGCGCTGCGGGCCGCCGGAGCCGGTGAGATCACCGTGACCGACGTCCACGAGGAGCCACTGGCCGTCGCCAGGGCGGTGGGCGCCACATCGGTGGTACGGGTCGGATCCGAGCCGGACGGACTGGACGGTCTGGCCGCTGACCTCGCCATCGAGTCATCGGGCAATCCGGCGGGACTGCGCACCTGTGTGTACGGGGTCGACCGGGGCGGGCTCGTGGTGGGGCTGGGCCTGCTGCCGCCCGGCGACACCCCGGTCGCGGCCAACGCCGTCATCACGCGGGAACTGCGGCTGGTCGGATCCTTCCGGTTCGACACCGAACTCGGCGAGGTGCTGCGGGCACTGTCCGACGGCCGCCTGCCGGCAGATCCGGTGATCAGCTCCGTACTGCCGGTGTCCCGTACGGACGAGGCCTTCCGGCTGGCGGCCGAACCGGCTCGCTCCTGCAAGGTGCTGCTCGACTTCGCCGATCCGGCGACGGCTTGACGTCCTTGACGCCGACTGTGCGAAATCCCCTGTCAGGAAACGGAGTTCCTCGTGATCGGAAGTTCATCATGACCGGTACGTCCATGACATCCGGTACAGCCACGCCACGCCCTCGCGTGGCAGTCAGCCGTGCCGGGCTGCCAGGAGCCGGCGTCAAGCGCCTCGCCTCCCACTACGACGTCACCATGTGGGAGGGGACGGCACCGCCCACTCCCGCCGAGCTGGCGCGGCTGGCCCATGGCTGCGAGGCGCTGCTCGTCCTCGGCTCCGACCGCGTCGACTCCGCGCTGCTCGACGCAGCCGGACCGGGACTGCGTGTCGTTGCCCTGGCGTCGATGGGCTACGACGGCGTCGACCTGGACGCGGCTGCGGCGCGCGGCGTCGTCATCACCCACACGCCCGACGTGCTGGCAGACACCACCGCGGACGTGGCGATGGCGCTGATCCTCATGGCACGCCGCCGCCTCGGGGCCGGCGTGGACGCCATGCGGCGCGGCGAATGGGGCGCCTTCCGCATGGACGCCTTCCTCGGCCTGGACGTGCACGGAGCGACCCTCGGGCTCATCGGCTACGGGCAGATCGCCCGGGCCCTGGCCCGCCGTGCGACCGGGTTCGGGATGCGGGTGCAGCACCATCACCCGCGGCGCAAGGAGGACGACGAACTGTCCCGCTGGGTCTCCTTCGACGAGCTGTTGCAGACCAGCGACATCGTGTCCGTCCACACCCCGCTGACCGCCGAGACGGCCGGACTGATCGGCGCCGCGGAACTCGCCCGCATGCGGCCCACGGCAACCCTCGTCAACACCGGGCGGGGTGGCGTCGTCGACGAGGAGGCGCTGCTCTCGGCGCTGCGCGGCGGACGGCTGCACTCGGCGGGCCTCGACGTGATGATCGACGAGCCCCGTACGGACCCGGCGGACCCCTTGTTCGCCGAGCCCCGTCTGGTGGTGCTGCCGCATGTGGGATCGGCCACGGAGGCGACGCGTGCGGCGATGGTCGATCTCGCCGCGCGCAACATCGAGGCCGTCCTGGACGGCAGCGACGCGCTGACCCCACTGCCGGGCACGCGGCTGCGGCCGGAACGGCCTGTCACGCCGTGAACTGTTAAGCGAGGGCAGCCCAACACTCCGCATACGTAGGCGCGTTGGGCTCGCTCGTGACCCGGCTGCCCGGCCTTGCCGGACCGTCACCCAAAACCCGAATGCGCCGGCTCACGCGGCTCTGGGATCATCTCCGAATGGGACACAGCTTCGAACCGCTGGTCATCCGGCATACCCACCGACTCCCCTCCCCCACGGGACCCACCGGGGAGGGCGACGTCGCGGCGCGACAGTTCGACGACGCGCTGATGTCCGTCGGCTTCAAACTCTCGGCGGACCTGCTGGAGCACCTGTCGGGGTTGTCCGAGGGCACCGTGGTCGCCACTGCCCGGCGCACGTTGAGCACCGTCCGCGAGATGGTCGGCGACCACGTCCAGCACAACGTCTACTTCATCGACTTCCCGGCCAACGTGCCCGACACGTTCGACTTCTGGATGCGATGCGTCGCCGAGGCGCTCACCGACGACGCCTCGCGCGCCGGCACACTTGCCCAACTGCGGAGCGGTGTACTGGATCTGCTCACCCTCCCGTCGTACGGCAACTACCGGCACACCTATGCCGAGATGCTCGCCGCCCACGACGAGCTGATCGCCGCGGCGGGCGACCGCATGACGGTTCTGCACGCGGGCGGCGACCTGGACGACGAGGTCACCGCTCTGTACCTGGCCCTGGCCGGGAGCACCACACCGCTGAGCGATGACGACCTGCGCGACCTGAAGGCGCTCGCCGAGCACCAGGTGAACGGCCCGCAGCCGGAGACGATCCCGGTCCGCGAGAACCGCGCCGTCATCAACCATGCCCGCCTGAACGTCGGCGCGGAGCTTCTGCTGGACACCGTCACCGATGTGCTCCGCCTGGCCTGCGTCGTATCGGACGGCGACGTCACCCTGCTGGAACCGACTCGGTTCCGAAAGCTGTCCCGGCCGGTCCGCCGCGCCCTGCTCGCGGGTCTCGACGCCGTCGTCGGCGCCGCACCCGCCAAGCTCGCCGACGTCAACGCGCATCGCGAGGCCTTCAAACGCCTCGGCGAGCGCCTCCATCCGCATGAGTACCCGCTCTGGCCGCACGCCGCCGACGTGTTCGCCGTCGCCCGGGGCGAGAAGAAGGCGCGGTCCTTCGACAGCCGTGTCGAGGAACTGCTCGGCATGAACGACGTCAACGGAGCGGCGGAGCTGCTCAAGTCCGCCCCGGGCAAGCTGTTCCGCTCGCTGGACCGGCTGCTGCGTCTCGCCCTCACCCAGGACGAGCGCGACGCCGTTGTGGCCGCCGCCGAACACGTTGCCCCGATGGTCTCCGGTCGGGTCGTGCTGTCGGTCCGCGAGCACCTGCACAATCGCGCCGAGGAAACCGGCGAGCGCCGCGTCTTCGTCAACCGCCTCGGCCGTGCCTGGGTCACCTCCGACGATCGCCCGCCCGTACTGCCGCCGGAGCGCGAGCGCCTGATCACCGCTCTCGACGCCGAGATACGCCGCCGCCTCCCCGCGCCGGGCCATCTGTTGATCGACCCCGACGTCCTCGACGTCGCGCTTCCGCTCAGCGGCAAGGCGACCGCGTCCGGCCTCGGTGTACTGCCCCGCGGCTCTGTCTCCCCGGTCGACGGCGAGCTGCTGCGCTTCTTCGTGTACTGGAAGCAGACGGAACGCACCACTGACTACGACCTGTCGGCGCTGCTGCTGGACGCCGACTACGCGACCGTCACCTGGCTGTCGTACACCGCCCTCAGCGACCTCGAGGGCGAGCACTCGGGCGACATCACCGATGCACCCGACGGCGCTTCGGAGTTCATCAACCTGCGCCTGGGCGCGGCCCGCGGCACCTTCATCGTCCCGCAGGTCAACATCTTCTCGGGGGAGGGCTTCGAGGAGGTCGAGGAGTCGTTCTTCGGGTTCATGCTGCGGGACACCGAGCAGCAGGGCCGCCCGTTCGAACCGCGTACCGTGCGCATGAAGTCGGAACTGCGCGGCCCGGGGAGGGTCGCACTGCCGCTCGCGTTCATGCGCGGCAGCGACGGCCGCTGGCGCGCCAAGTGGCTGCACCTCTACCTCAAGGGCCATCTGTCGGCCAACCAGGTCGAGGGCAACCGCTTGTCGGTCGCGACGCTTCTGCGCGGCATCGTCGCGCGTGACCAGCTCACGGTCCGGTACCTCACCCACCTGACAGCCGACGACGCCACGACCATGACGCTGTGGGACGGCAAGACGGTCCCGGACGGCCCCGTCACCTTCATCGGTCTGGAACGCCCCGACGGCCTGCACCCCGACTCCCGGGTCTTCACCCCGGAAAATCTGCGCGACCTGATCCCCGCCTGACTGGTAGCGTTGACCGCGGCGAGGCCATGAAGGGACTTCCTTCTCATTCCTCTCTGAAACTAGTCCTTTCGCTTTCCTCGCCCCCCAACATGTGTGCCAGGGCCGCCCGAACGGCGTCCCTGGCATTTGTGCGTGCCGACGCCTGCCGCCCGCCTCGGTTCCGGCGCGTCGGGTGGCTGTTCACCGCCGGGACCTGCATGAAAGGCTCACCGCACACGGGCGGCCGTGTGCCAGTCGGCATCGGAAGTGCAGTCGGCATCGGTCGCCGCACGGGATCGGCACGAGGAGAGGGCGGCGGCATGCGTATCGGACTGCTCGGTACTGGACCGTGGGCCGCGATGGCTCACGCCCCCGCCTTGAGCGGGCACGGTGAACTGGACTTCGTGGGCGTGTGGGGCAGACGCCCGGACGCGGCCAAGGCCCTGGCCGACGAGCACGGAGTGCGGGCGTACGAGGACGTCGACGCCCTGCTGGCCGAGGTGGACGCGGTCGCCATCGCCCTGCCGCCCGCCGTTCAAGCCCCTCTCGCCGCACGCGCCGCGCGGGCGCACTGCCATCTGCTGCTCGACAAGCCGCTCGCGGCGGGCGTCGAGGAAGGGCGGGCGGTGGTCGAGGCGGTCGAGGAGTCCCACGTTGCCTCGGTCGTCTTCTTCACCGCGCGTTTCCAGGCCACGACCGAAGCCTGGCTCGCCGAACAGGCTGCCATGGATGGCTGGTTCACCGCACGCGCGGAGTGGCTCGGCACAGTGTTCACCAGCGACAGCCCGTTCGCGGCGTCGCCATGGCGCCGCGAAAAAGGGGCCCTTTGGGACGTCGGCCCGCATGGTCTGTCCGTGCTCCTGCCGGTGCTCGGCGACGTCGAACGCGTGGCGGCCGCCGCGCGCGGTCCGAAGGACACCGTCCACCTCGTTCTTCAGCACGTCAGCGGGGCGTCCAGCACGCTGACTCTCAGCCTCACCGCTCCCCCGGCCGCCGCCGGCGTCACTGTCGAACTGCGAGGCAAGGCGGGCGCGACCGTCCTGCCCGCGTCCTCCGACGGACCGGTGCAGGCTCTCACCCGGGCAGCCGACGCTCTCCTCGCCTCAGCCCGCACCGGCCGACCGCACCCCTGCGACGCCGCCTTCGGCCTGCGGGTGACGGAGATAATCGCCGCGGCTGAAGCACAGTTGACCGGCGATTGAGGGCTCCGGTGTGACGGACGCGGTGGAGGACAGCGCGCTGAAGACCGACCGGGGGCGCGCTCGGCCGAGGTGTCTCATCGAGGCCGTGGAGAAACTGCCCTCACGCGGCTCGGCGCACCGGGTCTGACCAGTGCGAGCGCCGCGTACGGACGGATGAATCTGCGGCCTGCCGCCGCCGCGTCCCCGGCCCCGACCGCCCTCCCGGCCCTCATAGTGCGGGGATGCCGCCCAGAGAGGGACGAAGGACGGGGTTCATGGGGAAACGCAGGCAAGGACTCGGCCGCAGGGAGCTTCTCGGACTCGGCGCGGCGGCTCTCACGGCTGCGTCGGCCGGCACGCCGCCCGCGTACGCGGTGGACAAGCGGTTCGACCTGGCGGGGCCGAACGCGCTCTGGATCGACGAGAAACGGCTGCACCACACGACCGTGATGCAGTCCTTCGCCTTCGACGAGCAGCGGCACCACATCTATGCCTTCCAGGTGATGCAGGGCGGGATCCGTCTCCCCGGGGAGTCACGGACGTACACGCACGCGGAGCGGAAGGTCCAGGGCGACCTGTGCCTGAACCGGCTCTCGATGAACGGCGATCACGTCGACCACATGTACCTGAAGGGCTTCGGCCACGGCGGCGCCATCGCCGTGGAGGAACGACCCGTCGGATCCCCCAGGCTGTGGGCCGAAGGAGACATCAACCCGGCCTCGGGCTACGGCCGCGCGATCGTCCGCTTCCGCTACGCCGCCGGCACCGTGCTACGGAGCGGCAGCAGCAGCGTCGCCGTTTTCCGGCCCAAACCGGGCACGACCAACAACAACGTGGCCCTCGACCTGTACCGGCGCCGCATGCTGCTGCGCTACCGGTTGGCCGGCGCCCCGCGCTATGCGCTGTACCGCTTCGACGACTTCACCGCGGGCCGGTTCAACGTGCTGATCGACTTCCCGCAGCCCGGCGCCGAACTCGGTCTGCCGTTCCAGGGCATGGCCCTGCACAACGGCTACGCGTACCAGATGCTCGGCCACGCCCTCGACCCCGACCACCCGTCTTCCCCTGCCGGTGACGGCCGGCTCCACTGCATCGACGTGCGCACCGGACGTGTCGTGCAGGAGCAGCTGGGCCGGCCCGCGCGACTGCGGCAGGCGCGCGAGCCGGAGGGTCTGGCAGTCCTGAGGCGGATCGCCAAGCCTCGGCTGTGCCTGGGTTTCGCGGCCGGCCCGCCGAGGGGCCGGACCTATTCCATCTACTACAAACAGGCCCTCTGACCCCGGGCGACGGCACTCTCCCGCGAGTATCAGCGGGCGAGTTCAGGCATCAATCGCATGGCGTTCTCTCGGTTGATCCCCTGGAGTTGCTGATCGGAGATGACCGGATCGTTGTCCAGAGCAGACGTCGTGATGTCGGCGATGACGTGTCCCGGAGTGGGCGGCCAGTCCGTGCCGAAAAGGATGCGACTGGGATCCACGGTGGCCAACAGGGTGGGCGTGGCCGAGGGAGACATGGGGCCCGCTGTATCGAAGTAGAACCGGTGCAGGTAATCGCGGACGCGGCCCGGCTCGATCTCGGGAGTGAGATGACCGCCGAAGAGTTCGAGCCGGGCGGCGATGTAAGGAAGGAATCCCCCTCCGTGCGGAAGGATGAAGGTGAGATTCGGATAGCGGTCCAGCGTTCCATTCTTGATCAGGTTGATGGCGGCGCGTGTGGTGTCCACGAGGAAGTCGCATACGAAGGGCGGCATCCCTGGAAGTCCCATACCGGGGTCGTTTCCTGTCGGCACTTCCATGGGGTGCGTGCTGATGACCGCGGACCGGTCGTTCAGTTCCTTCAGCAGGCGGTCATGCGTGTCGTCGCCGAGGTAGACACCGCCCATGCTCGTCCTCGTGCTCACCCCGACGGCGCCGAGCTCATCGAGGCCGTACTTGAGGCTCCACGTGGAGAGTTCCAGGTCATCGAGGAACACCGGCGTGAAGAACCTGAAGCGTGCGGGATGCTTTTCGACCACGTCAGCCGCTGCCCGCAGGGCGACACGCGCGCTTTCCTGGCGCTCCGGGCGCTCTCGGAGCCGGCCGAGCATCGCCACCGTCATGACGGCCGTGCTGATGCCCGCCTTGTCCATGACGTCCAGGGCGGCGTTGAGGTCCCAGCGTGTCCACCAGGGCAGCTTGTCGCGCTTGACGACGCCTTGTTCCTCCGCCCAGTCCAGCCATTCCGGCGCGGTGAAGTGGTGGTGGACGTCTACTCGGCCCGCCGCCGTGCTGTCGTCGGCTGCTGATGTCATTGCTCTATCCCCTTCTCAGTCGCGGCAGAGTACTGTCTGCAGCACATTCGTCAGCATGCGATCAGCATGTGGCATTTCGGCATGCGCTCGCCACGCGACGTAACCGTCGGGGCGTACGAGAACGGCACCGTCTTCGGCTGCGCCGTGCAACTTGGCCCAGTCGGCATCCGACTCAGGAACAAGGTCGCGATCACGACCATTTCCTACGAGATATGCCTCAACGGGAATACCCAAATTCTCAGAGGCTTTCTCTGCCGCATTCCGCCACACCTGTCCTCTGGGACCGGCGAGGACGACGAAGTGCCGCTCGTACAGATCCAGCGTGGAGATCTTGACGCCTTCTCTCATGACCCACATATGAGGTGCACGGCTGCCTGGTTCGCCGCCGAGCTCGAAGGTGTCCGGGACGACCGGCCGTTCCGCGGAGGCACCCACGACAGCATTCGACGCGTACCGGTAGCAGAGCGCGACGGTGTTGAGGTCCGCCGGGTCATTGTTACGTCCCGCTGCGGGACTGTATCCCGGATGCTGCTCCTCGACTGCTTGCAGGCACGCCCGTGTGCTGGTCGTGACGGCGACAGGCCGTCGTTCCTGCTGGTAGGTGTCGAGCAAGGGCATGCCCGCCCACCCGCGGAGCACTGCGGCCAGCTTCCAGGCAAGATTGTGAGCATCCTGAATTCCGGTGTTGGAACCGAATGCTCCGGTGGGCGGCATTTCATGCGCCGAATCACCTGCCAGAAAAACACGGCCCTGACCGTAGCTGTCCGCAATACGGTTCGAAGCGCGCCAAGGCGCCTTTCCGGTGATCTCCACATCGATATCCGGAACACCGGCGGCCGCGCGGATATGCGCTGCGCAGCGGTCGTCACTGAAGTCATCCAGGGATTCTCCGGAGTCCGGAAACCAAGGAACATGGATCACCCAACGTTCCTCGTTGTCCACAGGCAGCAAAGCACCTTCGCCGAGCGGGTCGGTGACATAGCAGACAACAAATTTCTTTTCTCCGACGTAATCCTTGAGCATCTTACTACGGAAGGTGACGCTGACATTGCGGAAGAGTTCACCGGGTCCTGACTGACTGATTCCCAGACGTTTACGGACAGGGCTTCTGGGCCCGTCGGCCGCCACCAGAAATTCAGCATCAACGGTATACGTCTCACCGGTATCCCGGTGCATGACCTGAGCCTGGACTCCGTCTCGGTTCTGCGTGAAGGAAAGCATCTCCGCACCGAAGCGGATATCTCCGCCCTGGTGGCGGGCGCGGCTCAGCAATACCGGCTCGAGATCGTTCTGACTGCACAGGCACCAGTTTGAAGAGCTGATCCGAGACATGTTCATGCCTGCGGAGATGTCACGAATAATCCAGCGGCGCTCGTCTCCGGCGAGGGTGTCCACTTGAAGGACGCCGTCGTTTCCGGAGAGAACGGAGGCAGCCTCGCGGATATTCTGCTCCAGTCCGGCACTCCGGAAAATCTCCATGGTGCGCACGTTGTTCCCGCGGCCACGTGGGTGCGTCGATGTCCCGGAATGCCGCTCGACGAGCATGTGCTCAATTCCAAGGCGCCCCAAGAACACGGAGGTGGAAAGACCTACCAGGGATCCGCCTACGATGAGAACTGGTACAGATTCCGCTGCGCGTCCACTCACTGATTTCCTACCCATCCGGCGTCCCCAGTCCTGGGAGTCGAGGACCGGCCTGTCAATCAGTGTTTACCAAGGGGTACTTGAGCACGCGATCGGGGAGCACCCTGCGATGGGCCGACTGGGTCAGTGGAGCCGTTTGCACAATTCATACGGCGACCCGACCCATATGGCCCAGCGACGTTTGCTCCACAGTGCCGCACGGGAAACCGTGCCACTGACCGATGGAACTCACCCCTGTGGTCAGGGGTGCTCCGGTGAACACCATGCCTCACAGCTGCCGTCGGCAGCTCGACCCCCGGGACCAGCCATGACGCAAGCCTTCGCATCTGAGGAATTCTCATCCGAAGAGGCCGCGACCGCGGCCTCATCCTGCAGTCGGGAGTTTCGCGCCAACCCGCATCCCGTCTACGCCAAACTCAGGGAGACGGCACCCGTATGCCCGCTGTCGCCTCCCCATGGGGTCGAGACGTACCTCATCACTCGGTATGACGACGCTCGTGCCGCCTTGGCCGACCCCCGTCTGAGCAAGGACATGTACGGCGGCATCGACGCCTACCAGCGCATCTTCGGTGACTCGTCGATCGCTCTGGACGACAACATGCTCTTCTCGGACCCTCCGAAGCACACCAGGCTCAGGAGAATTGTCGGCAACACCTTTACCCCAAAAAGGACGGAATCACTGCGTCCGCGCGTCAAAAAGATCGCCGAGGATCTGCTGGAGCAATGCTCGACTTCGGAGCCCGTGGACCTGCTGCCGGAGTTCTGCTTCCCGCTGCCGCTCGTTGTGATCTGCGAACTTCTGGGTGTCCCGGAAAATGAACGCAAGCAAGCCCACGCATGGTCCAATACCGTCGCTCGGACCGGTTTCGGTCCAGAGGCGAGGAAAGCGCTGGAAGTGGCGGAGGGCAACCTTCGCGACTATCTCGTGGATCTGATCGCGCGAAAGCGGCAGGAGCCGGACGGAGGTCTGCTCAGCGCACTCGTCACAGCGAGGGACGAGGATGGCGCGCTCACTGACCACGAGCTGGTCTCCACAGCCTGGGTGCTGCTTTTCGCAGGTCACAAGTCGACTGCGTATCAAATCGGCAACGCCGTCTACCATCTGCTTGCTCAGCCGGAACAGAAGAAACTGGCACTCCGAGACGCGGACGCCACAGCCGCGGCCATCGAAGAGATCTTCCGGTTCGAGACCTCCGTGGAGAACTCGACATTCCGCTACGCAAAAGAAGACGTCATGATCCGCGACACGCTCATCCCCAAGGGCGCGCTCGTCCAGATTTCGATCACCGCGGCCCACCGCGACCCGGAGGCGTTCGCCGATCCGGACCGGATGGACGTCACGCGCCCGAACGTCCAAGCAACTCACCTTGCATTCGGCTTGGGCCCTCACTACTGCATCGGCGCGCCGCTGGCACGTATGGAGATGCAGATCGCCCTCACCGCGCTCTTCGGGCGGTACCCTCGCATGGCCCTGGCCGGGGCGCCGGAAGACGCACGCTGGCTGACCGTGCCGTTCCCTGCCTTCCGGGGGCTGGCGGAACTTCCCGTCACCCTTGACCCGTCCTGACCATGACCAAGATGGAACCAGACGGTCAGAAGTCTACAGCCGCCTCCCCAGTTCCGGCACGTGTGCGAGTAATTCGCATGCTGCGCGTGCGAGAAGGAATGGAAGCAGATTTCGTAAAGTACTATGACGGCTTGCGCGAACGCGCCGCGCGATTCCCCGGACACCTCGGCGAGCAGCTTTGCCGCGACGCCGACGATCCCAGTCGGTGGCTGCTGACCAGCGAGTGGGAAAGCCTCGAATCCATCAAACAGTGGCGCACCGACCCCGATCACACAGCTCTGGTCGAGCCGATGAACGGCTGCCTGCACGACGACCGACGGACAGCGATCTTCCACGTCATGGACAGGGAGGCCGGGTAGGCACGTGAGCCGCACCCGGTGGCGTGCGTTTAGCCTTGGGGCATGCATCAGGACCTAAGACGCGACCGGCGTCCGGCCCGTCACCCCGCGCCGGCGCCGGCCCGTCACCAGACTCCGGCCGCGGCGGTCGAGGGAGCCGATGTCGTGGTCGTCGGCTACTTCTCCGGCAAACAGAAGGACTTCGCCGCACTGATGGATGCGGCGGTGCGGGAGATGACGGCGCACGGTGCACAGGTCGTGGGCCGGATTGTGCAACGGCGAGGTGTCTCGGACGGCGGGGCCAGGAAGATGGCCCTGCCGTATTCCTCCAGCACTCTGCTGAGCTATGGGAAGGTTCGTGAAGCAGCCGCGCTCTGTCAGCGGACCGGTGCTGACGCGGCTGTCTTCCTGGCGCCTCTGACGGAGCGCCAGCGGCGTGTGCTGACACGGATGCTCGGATGCCCCGCTGTGAGTCTCGCCGACATCGTGACAACGGACTGAACTCGTCCAGCGGTCCACGGTCCGCCCGGCGGGGCCGCCGGCCCGCCGAGCTCATGCATCCGACCCTCGTGTCAGGTTAGGTTTGCCTTAGTTTAGGGTTGCCGTCGAGTCACGTGCCACCACTCGAAGGGAACCTGATCATGTCCCGCCCCCTGCGGGTAGCCATAGTCGGAGCCGGCCCCGCCGGGATCTACGCCGCCGACGCGCTGCTGAAGTCCGAAGTGGCCGCCGACCCCGGCGTGTCCATCGACCTCTTCGAGAGGATGCCCGCCCCGTTCGGCCTGATCCGTTACGGCGTGGCGCCCGACCACCCTCGGATCAAGGGCATCATCACGGCCCTGCACCAAGTGCTCGACAAGCCGCAGATCCGCCTCTTCGGCAACGTCGACTACCCGCGCGACATCGGTCTGGACGACCTGCGGACCTTCTACGACGCCGTGATCTTCTCCACGGGCGCGACAGCCGACCGGGCGCTCGACATACCCGGCATCCACCTCGACGGCTCCTACGGGGCGGCGGACTTCGTCTCCTGGTACGACGGTCACCCGGACGTCCCGCGGACCTGGCCGCTGACGGCGGAGAAGGTCGCCGTCCTCGGCGTCGGCAACGTCGCGCTCGACGTGGCGCGCATCCTGGCCAAGACGGCGGACGAACTGCTGCCGACCGAGATTCCGCCGAACGTCCACGACGGCCTGAAGGCCAATCGCGCCCGCGAGATCCATGTCTTCGGCCGACGCGGACCGGCGCAGGCGAAGTTCAGCCCGATGGAACTGCGGGAGCTGGACCACTCCCCCACCATCGAAGTCATCGTCGACCCCGAGGACATCGACTACGACGACGGCTCGATCGCGACCCGACGCGGCAACAAGCAGGCCGACATGGTCGCCAAGACCCTGGAGAACTGGGCGATCCGCGATGTCGGCGACCGGCCGCACAAGCTGTTCCTGCATTTCTTCGAGTCGCCGTCCGAAATCCTCGGCGAGGACGGCAGGGTCGTCGGCCTGCGCACCGAGCGCACCGCTCTCGACGGCACCGGCAACGTCAAGGGCACCGGTACGTTCAAGGACTGGGACGTCACCGGCGTCTACCGGGCCGTGGGCTACCTGTCCGACAAGCTGCCCAAGCTGCCCTGGGACGTCGAGTCGGGCACGGTGCCGGACAAGGGCGGCCGGGTGATCGAAGAGACCGGCGCACACCTGCAGTCGACGTATGTCACGGGCTGGATCCGGCGCGGCCCCGTCGGCCTGATCGGCCACACCAAGGGCGACGCCAACGAAACGGTCGCCCATCTGCTCGACGACCACGCGGCCGGCCGCCTGCACGTGCCCGCTTCGCCCGCACCGGAGTCCGTGGACGCCTTCCTCAACGAGCGGGACGTCCGCTTCACGACGTGGGAGGGCTGGTACCGCTTGGACGCCGCCGAGAAGGCACTGGGCGAACCTCAGGGCCGCCAGCGCGTGAAGATCGTCGAGCGTGAGGACATGCTCAGGGCGAGCGGCGCCTGACGGACCCCACCCGCGCTCTCCCTGCCCGCCGGCCGGGGCGGGAGAGCGCGGGAGCGCGCGGTCAGTGCGGAGCGCGCGGTCAGTGCGGGATGTTGTCGATCAGGTCGCGGGCGCCGTGTCGGAGCAAGGTGACGGCGACGGACATGCCGAGGGTCGACGGGTCCAGGCGGCCCGCCCGCTCCTGGGCGGTGAGGACGGTTTTGCCGTCCTCGGTGAACACGCTGGCGTGCAGGGACAGTTCGCCGTCGGGCGCGGTCTGCGCGTATCCGGCGATGGGCGAGTTGCAGTGGCCCTGCAGAACGTGCAGGAACATGCGCTCCGCGGTGGCTTCCCGATAGGTGTTGGGATCGCCGAGGTCGCTGATGACGTCGATCAGGTCGGTGTCGCCCTCGCGACACTGGAGGGCGAGGATGCCGGCGCCGATCGGCGGCATCATGATGTCGGGCTCCAGGACCTGGGTGATCACATCCTGGCGGCCGATGCGCTCGAGGCCGGAAACCGCGAGCAGCAGTGCGTCCGCCTCGCCTGCGGCGAGTTTCTCCAGACGCCGGTTGGCGTTGCCGCGAAACGGTACGCACTCGAGGTGCGGGTACGCGGCGGCAAGCTGGGCGACACGCCGCACCGAGGAAGTGCCGATCCGGGTGCCGGGCGGAAGCTGGTCGAGGGGCAGGCCGCCGGGATGGATGAGGGCGTCGCGGATGTCGTCCCGCTTGAGGAACGCGGCGAACACCGTGCCGGCCGGGAGCGGCCGGTCGGCGGGGACGTCCTTGACACAGTGCACCGCGAGGTCCGCCTCGCCCGCGAGCAGGGCGGCGTCGACCTCCTTGGTGAACGCGCCCTTGCCCTCGACCAGGGACAGGTCCCCCATCCACTTGTCGCCGGTGGTCTTCACCGGGACGACCGTGGTGCGGATCCCGGGATGGAGCACGGCCAGCTCGGCGCGGACGCGCTCCACCTGGGCCAGGGCCATGGGCGAGTCACGGGAGACGATACGAATGAGTTCCGGGGCGGACATGCGGTCCACGATAGCCCGTCGGCCGCGGGGGCCGACGGGCAGTCCGCAGACCCATCTCAACAATGCGCCACGCGAGTTGGACGCTTAGGACAGGAGTGCGAGGGAATCGCCGTGGACGGTACTGTCATCCGTCGTCTCCCCTGACGGTCATGCCGCGCAGCCTCCCGATGTTGTCGAACGACCCGAATCCGACCCTGCCGGCGGTGAGCGTGGTGTCGACGGCGGTCATCAGCGGCTGTCGCGAGCCGTCGACGTAGACCGCGATCTCGCCGGTGCTCGCGCAGCGCACCACCCGTACCTTGTGCCAGGCGGTGTCGGTGATGGCCGGCGGGGCGCCCGTCCTGCCGTTCCACTGGTCCTCGATCCGCAGCCGGTCGGCGTCGTTGACGACGAAGATCCCGTTGTGCGGATAGATGGTGTTGTCCGTGGACAGATGGGCGTAGTAGAACTTCGTGTCCGACTGGTACCCGAAGACGATGATCACGTCCCGGTTGCGGATCTCGACCGGAGTGTCGATACGGACCTCGGCATCGACCTGCACATCGCCGTACGCCCGTCCCGCCGTCAGCACGGCGTACTCGAAGGGGCGGCGCGGGCCGGGGCGAGCGACTCCCGCCTCGGCGAGGATGGCCTCACCGCCCGTGAACCGCCACTTGGAAGGCGTCACGGGAGCCCAGTTCCGCTCGCCCATGACACGGGTGAGCGTGGTTCCGTCGGTGTCGCAGGAGGCGAACTTCCGGGTGCCCGTCACCTTCCAGATCTTGCCGTTGGCCTTGGACAGCAGATACAGCTCGCCGTCCGCGTCCCGCCCGAAGCGCAGGTCCACCCGGGTGTCCCCTGCCAGGTCCTGCATGGTGACGCGCTTGCCGCTCTCGTCGTAGAGCATGAGGTCGTACAGCCGCGCCAGATCCTTGCTGTCGCGGTCCATGTCCTCGGTGTCGGCGAAGAGCAGCCGTCCGTCGACGAGGTCTCCGAAGATGTACTTGCCGCGCAGTCCGGGCAGGTCACTGCCGCGGTAGACGAAGCCGCCCACGATGGCGCGGCCCACGTCGGAGGTGCAGTTCCAGCCAGCGGGCGGGTCGTGGTCGTAGGCGGCGACAGGGTAGGTGTAGCGGTACCGGTCGTCGTCCTCGGGGAGCGGGAGGATCCGGGCGCAGGGGTCGGTGGCCGTCTTGTCGAAGACGAAGGGGCCCTCGCGTTCGCTCCAGCCGAAGTTGTCGCCCGCGCGCACCTCGTAGACGGACTCGATGGCGTGCTCACCGATGTGGCCGAGATACATGCGGTGGCTGCCGCCGGGGTCCCAGCTGAAGCGGTGCGGGTCGCGCATGCCGACGGCGTAGATCTCGCCCAGCGCGCCGGGGGTGCCGGTGAACGGGTTCCGCGCCGGGATCCCGTACTTGCCGTTGGCGCTGCCCGTGCCGCGCGGGTCGATGCGCAGGATCTTGCCGTGCGGCAGGGAGAGGTCCTGCGGCTCGGTGTTCCTGACTCCCTGGCCGCCGTCGCCGACGGCGACGTAGAGCAGGCCGTGGTCGGGGTCGTACCGGTCGGCCGTGGGGTTGAAGTCGATCTGCTGGATGCCGTGGATCCGGCCCGCGAAACCGATGCGCAGGATCTCGCGGCGGGTGCCCTGGAAGGTGTCGGCCGAGGGGTCGTCGGCGGTCCACTCGGTGATGATGCCGTGGTAGAGGGTCGTGGCCTGCTGCCGATAGTCGGGTACGGCGGTGGTGGCGGAGGCCAGTTCGGTGTGGACGGTGTAGAAGCGGCCGTTGCGCTTGAAGCCGGGGTCGAAGGTGACGAACCCGAAGCCCTGGCCGAGGCCCTGGCTGGCGAAGAACTGGGGCGCGAAGGTGGTGGCGACGTCGAGGTAGAGGCGTGGGGTGCCGTCCTCGACGAGATACAGCTTGCCGTTGAGGTCGGGCACGGCCATCCGGCCGGATCCGTCGGGGAGTTCGCTCAGGTAGTTGATACGGGCGTGCCGTACCAGCCGCGGATCGGTGACCGGGCCGGGCGGTGGTTCCGTCTTCGGGAAGGAGGCGTACTCCTCGACGGTCAGCCCTATGCCGGAGGCGGCGGGCCGCTCGGGTATGGGATCGGTGAGGGGGTCGGCGGCCGCGTGCGCCCTTCCGGGTACGGCGACGAGGGCCGACAGCAGCAGGGCGAGCACGATGAGAGGGGCCAGCAATAGGGGTCTCGGTCTGACGCCGAGGGATGTGTTCATCGGTCATTCCTCCTTACTGATGGCTCAGTTCTCACCGGTTGTCACCAGTCGGTACTGAGCCCGTATCCGCTCGCCGTCCAGGGCCCGGTTCAAAAACATCAGGCTGTCCATGCGGCAGTCGCAGGGATTTCGTTCGGCGGTGTTCTGCGGGAAGCTGCCGCCGATCTTGATGCCCCTGGGGTCGGTGGGCGAGGTTCTGTGCGGCCCCGGTCCCGAGAGGTCCCAGGGGTCGCCGGGGACGGCGTAGAAGCCGTCCAGCCGCTGCCCATCGCGATAGAGCGCCATGGCTCCGGTGTCGAAGTCGAAGGTCGCGGCGAGGAAGACCCACTTGCCGTCCGGCAGCAGGGTCCGCCAGTCCTGGGAGGCGGCGAAGGTCTGCGAGCTCGCCCCGTCGACGCGCCGGCCGAGGGCCACCAGACGCAGTTCGCCGTTCACGTTGATGATTTCCAGCAGCCCACGGACCGCGTGGCCGTCGGAGTCCCCCGACAGCACCCCGGCCAGGCCGACGGCGCCGTAGTAGTCGTCCGGGGCTGCCGTGTTGCTGTTCGGGCTCGGGTTCGGGCCGGTCATCTTGAACCAGCCCATGACGGTGATTCCCCTGACCGCGTTGAAGGCCTTCAGCGTCGGCACGCCGGAAGTCCCGTACACGCCTGACTTCCAGTCGTCGTTGCCCGCCGTGTCCGGGTTCACCTGCCGCACCTGGAGGGAGGTTCGGCTGCCGCGGTGGCCCCCGTCCGCCGTCCGCATCAGCGCCCCGCCGTTGACCAGGTCGATGTCCGTGCGGGAGAAGCCCTGGTCCCGCTCCTTCGCCGGGTTCCCGCGCACCGGGTGCTCGAAGTCGTAGTACGCCGCCAAGTACGGCCTCAGGGTGGGGTGTACGGCACCTTTGTCGGCCCCTGCTTGCGCGGGTGCGGCCGCCACGGCCATAGAGGCGGTCAGGAAGGCGGCGAGAGCCGCGGCGGTGTGCCGTCTGCGTCGCATGAACATTCCACTCGCTCCTTTGCGAGGCCGGTCATGGGCGGGCGTGTCGCGGGGGGCTGTCGGAGGGACGGCGTGTCGGAGGTGCGGCGGGTCCCAGACGCGGCGTGTCGCCGTGGGACGGCCCGGAGGGCGGCATGTCGTGGGCAGGGGTTGTCGTGGCTGGGGATCTGTCGTGGACCGGGGAACTGTCGTGGACCGGGGATCTGTGGTGAGCCGGAGGTGCGCACGTCAGCGGCGCGCGGGCCGGCCTCCGAGATAGAGCTCGCCCAGTTGCGGATCGGCGAGCAACTGCCGTGCCGGGCCGGAGACATGGACCCGGCCGAGGTCGAGGACGCAGCCGGTGTCGGCGGCCTCCAGCGCGCGCCGCGCGTTCTGTTCCACGAGCAGGACGGCGGTGCCCGCGTCCCGCATCCGTACGATCTGCTCGAAGACGATGCCGGTCGCCTTGGGGTCGAGCCCCATCGAGGGTTCGTCGAGGAGCACCACCCGGGGTTTGACCATCAGCGAGCGCGCGAACTCCACCTGCTTCTGCTGGCCGCCGGAGAGCAGCCCGGCCAGGCTCGTCCACCGCTCCCCCACGACCGGGAAGAGTTCCCGCACGAAGCTCACCCGCTCGGCGAGGAGCGCCTTGTCCCGGAGGGTGTAGCCGCCCAGCAGGACGTTCTCGGCGACCGTCATCTCCCGGAAGACGCTGTGCCCTTGGAGGACGTGGGCGACTCCGGCGGCGAGCATCCGCTGCGGTCCGTGGCCGGTGAGGTCCTCGCCGTCGACCAGGATCCGGCCCGCGCGCGGGGCGAGGAGTCCGCTGGCGACCTTCAGGACGGTGGACTTGCCCGCGCCGTTCGGCCCGACCAGGCAGACGATCGCCCCGGCGGGGACCTGGACGGTCAGCCCGCGCAGCACCAGCGCCGCCCGGCCGTATCCGGCCTGTATGTCGTCGAGTTCGAGAAGGATTGCGGAGTCAGAGTCAGACGCCAAGATATGCCCCGAGGACTCGTTCGTCGGACTGGATCACCGAGGGCGGGCCCTGTGCGATCGGCCTGCCGCGGTCGAACACGACGACGTGGTCGCTGAGGCTCATGACCAGGTCCATGTTGTGTTCGACGATCAGGAAGGTCCGCCCCTCGGCGTTGAGTTCGCGGACCAGCTCGCAAATGCGGTCGATGAGCGCCGGGTTGACGCCGCCCGCCGGCTCGTCCAGCAGGACCAGCTCGGGCTCGCTCATCAGCACACCCGCGAGTTCCAGCAACTTCTGCTGTCCCCAGGACAGTTGGCGTGCCTCGGCCCGCTCCAGATGCTCGATGCCCATCCGGGCCAGCCAGCTCCGGGCCCGTTCGGTCTCCTCACGCTTGCCCGCGCCCGCGAGCTGTCCCGCCAGACCGGACGGCCGTACGGCGGCAAGGAGGTTGTCCAGTACGGTCATCCGCGGGAAGACCCGGCACAGCTGGAAGGAGCGTCCGATGCCGGCGCGGGCGATCCGGTGCGGGGGCTTTCCGGTGATGTCGCGTCCGCGGTAGGTGATACGGCCCGCGTCCGCGCGGATCATCCCGGTGACGCAGTTGAAGAAGGTGGTCTTTCCGGAGCCGTTGGGGCCGATCAGGGCGTTGACCTTGCCGTGGTGGAAGGTCACGGTGGCGGAGTCGAGCGCGGTGACCCCGCCGAAGGCCTTGATGAGTCCGACGGTCGCCAGACTCGGCTCAGGCTCAGGTCTGGCTCCCGGTCCCGGTCCCGCTTCCGCTCCCGCTTCGCTCACTGTCTCTCACCTCTTCCGTTCCGTTGCGCTGTCCGCGCCGCTCCCGCAGTTCGGCGGCGGTCACCTCGCGGATGGAGGTCTCGCCGGTCTTGCGGAAGCGGTCCAACAGGGCGGTGGCGGCCGGGATGACCCCGTCCGGCATGAACATCACGACGACGCCCAGCAGCAGCCCCGCCACGACCAGGTGCAGGGGTGTGTCGCCGAATTCGACCTTGGAGTACTCCAGCGCGTACCCGACGATCACGGCCCCGAGCACGGGCCCGTACAGATGGCGTACGCCTCCCAGCAGCGCCATCAGCACCATGTACGCCCCGCTGAGGATCGAGAACTGGAAGACCGGGTCGAGGTCGCCGAACCAGAGCGCGTAGAGCCCGCCCGCCAGCGAGGTGAAGGCGGCGGAGACCACGAACACCACGAGTTTGTACGTGTACGTGGGGGTGCCCAGCGACTGGGCCTTGTCCTCGTCCTCACGGATCGCCTTCAGCCCCATGCCGAACCGCGAGCGGTCGATGATCCACCAGACCAGCAGCGCCGCCGCGAGCAACGCGGCGAAGAGGAAGTAGAAGGTGCGGTGGTGCTCGGCGCGCAGCATGCCGGGGAAGGGCCGTGGTACGACCAGTCCTCGGGATCCGCCGGTGAAGGAGGACCAGCTCTGGAAGACCAGCAGCAGGATGAGGACCAGGGCGATGGAGACGATGACGAAGGAGGCGCCGCGCACGCGCAGGGCGGCGTAGCCGACCGGCACGGCGACGGCGGCCACCAGGACGGCGGCCGTGAACAGGGCGGCGAAGGGCGGGAGTTCGGTCTTGGTGACCAGCAGTCCGGTCCCGTAGGCGCCGAGTCCGGCGAAGCCGCCGTGCCCGAGGGAGATGTAGCCGGTGAATCCGCCGACGAAGTTCCACGAGGTGGAGAGAACCGCGTAGTTGAGGATGGCGATGCCCACGGTGATCTCGTACGGGCTCGGGGCCATGGAGGGGAAGGACAGCACGACGGCGACCACGGCGAGCAGGATGCCGAGGCGCGGCAACCTGCCTGCCCAGAACGGGGTTTCGCCCGCCCGGAGCTGGGTTCCGCCTGCCCGCAGCGAGACTTCGCTCGCCGGGAGCGAGGCTTCCCCTGCCGGGAGCGGGGCTTCAGAATCTCTGGGCAAGCCGCCCCCCGAAGAATCCCTGTGGCCGGAAGGCCAAGGTGGCGAAGAGCGCGACATAGAACACGGTCTGCGCCCAGGTGGTCGAGAGCTCCAGCTGGAGCAGGCTCTGGAGCATGCCCAGCGTCATGGCTGCGATGGCGGCTCCCGGCACGCTGCCGAGTCCACCGACGACGATGATGGCCATCAGCGGGCCGATCCAGTGCCAGTGCAGCGAGGGGTAGATGGTGGTGTCGAGGGCCAGTGCCGTGCCGCCGACGGCCGCCGTGGCGAGGCCGAGCCCGAAGCCGTAGCCGGCGACCCGGTCGGTGTCGATGCCGAGCAGCTGGGCGGCTTCCCGGTGCTGGATGGTGGCACGCAGCGCCTGGCCGAACCGGCTGTGCTTCATCAGCGCGTACAGCCCGAGCAGGGCGAGTGCGGCCATGCCGAACGCGATCAGCTTCACCGCCGCGATCCTCGCCCCGAGGAACTCGAAACCGGCCGAGCTGTAGTCGAGCCGGATACGGCGCTGGGTGCCGCTGAAGACGTACCCGAGCAGTCCTTCGATGACGAGGGCGACCGAGAAGGTGAGCAGCACCGACATCATGGTGAGCGTCGCGGGCCGCAGGCGAGTGAGGAGCAGCCGCTGCATGGCGACGCCCGCGGCGAAGAACAGCGGCACGGTGACGAACAGGGTGAGAAGCGGGTCCACACCGGTCTCCCGGTGGGCGTACCAGGCGAGGTAGGCGGCGAGGATCAGGAAGGCGGAGTGGGCGATCATCACGACGCGCATGACGCCGAAGTAGAGGGTCAGGCCTGCCGCGAGGAGGGCGTAGAGCCCTCCCAGCAGCACACCGAGGACGACGCTCTGGAAGACGAGGCTCGCGGAGGGCACGCCGGCCTCACCACTCCGGCTTGGGGTAGATCAGATCGGCTTCCTTCTGTTGCTCGGGGAGCACGATCTGGATCTCTCCGTCGACCCATTGCTGGATCATGTGCGCGCTCTGCGGACGGCCCTTGTCGTCCCACTTCAGCGGTCCGACGACGGTCTCCACCTGGTGGCCGCGCAGCCACTCGACCATCTTGCCCTGGCATTCGGGGTCCTGGGAGGCGCAGTCGGCGGCCTTGACCGCCGCCGCGACCACCTGACCCGTGGTGTAGGCGTTGGCCTCGTCCTCCTCCGGGGCCTTGCCGAACTGCTTGGTGTACTTCTCCACGAACTCCTTGTTGCTGGGGTAGTCGCCCTTCTGTGTGTAGCCGGTGGGCGCGAGGATCCCCTCGGTCTTGTTGCCGACGGCCTTCGCGAACTCCGGTTCCGTCGGCGCGGTGGAGAAGGCGGCCATCTTCGGCTGGTAGTTGAGCTGTTGGAGGGCGACGATCAGGTTGACGCCGTCCTGGTACTGCGAACCGCCCACCACCATGTCCGCCTTGGAGTCGGCGATCTTGGCGGCGATACCGCCGAAGTCGGTGGTGTTGGGCGGGTAGACCTCGTTGACGACGGTCTTGATACCGCCCTTTTCCAGTTTCTCCTTGAGTCCGTAGGCCGTTCCCTGGGCGAAGGGGTCGTCCATCGCGGCGTACGCGACCGTCCGGGGACGCTTGTCGGCCGGCAGGGCCAGGATGTATTCGGCCAGGTGGTTGTAGTGGTCGTTGGCGACGGCCGGCGCGGCGTAGAAGAGGTTCTTGAAGCCCTGGTCGAAGACCTCCGGCGCCGCTCCCGCCGGCTCGACGAAGAGCATGCCGTACTCCTCCGCGACGCGCGCGGAGGGGACGACGAGCCGGGTGGAGAAGGGCCCGAAGACCAGGTCCACCTCGTCCTTGCCGATCAGCTGCTCGTAGTCGGAGACGACCCGGTCGGCGTTGGACTGGTCGTCGAGAATCTTCAACTCGACCTTGCGGCCGAGGAGTCCGCCCTTGTCATTGACGATCTTCGCCCAGGCCTTGTATCCGCGCTCGACGCCTTTGCCGGGTTCGGAGAAGTCGCCGGTGAGAGGCAAGGAGACGCCGATCACGATGGGGTCGTCGGGTGAGTCCTCGGAATTGGAGCCGCCGGAGACGCAGCCACTGGCGACGAGCACCAGGGCGAGCGTGCCGACGGTGATTCCCCCTTGCAGACGGTGCGTTGTTCTCATCGAATGGACACCCCTCGTCGGCTGGACCGCCTCATGGGTTGGCCGGATAACGTGGTGCGTGAAAGCGCTTTCAGCGACGCTTTCGTCCTATGTAAGCCGTGTCAGGGTGGTCTGGACAACAGTCGTGCACGGAGAAATTTGGCCTTCGCTTGACCAGTTTGGTGCCCCGCCCGCCCGGCGGCGGCCCGCTCGCTCCCCCTCGGGCGGGGTGGCGGGACCGTCACCATCCGCCGGGGCCGCCTCGAAGTTGACGGCTCGACAGCGTTCGGGGGGCGACGTTCCGTCGGCGGAGAGCTGAGCTGCCACGGACGGATCCGCGCGCGTTGGCACGAGGTTGTGCGGACGGACCGGTTACGCCCCTGAACTGGGACGTTCCGATTGCGCGCACACTACGGAGACGGGGGGACGGCGGCCGCGTCCGCGGTCAACTGCGCCTGTCGGCCGACAAGTCCTCGACCTCGCGGGTCAACACAAGAAAACGCGAAGGGCTGACGTGGCAACGATGACCCGTACGGTCCTCAACTCGCGGGGAGCGGGCCCGCGCTGCGGACCGGAGCCCGTACCGGCCTGAGTCGTCCTTCACCGGAGCGTGGCCGGACCGGAGCCCGTACGGATCTGATTCATCCGACCTTTGAGTGACCGGACCTGAGTCCGTACGAACCTGGGTCTCTGACCGTTTGTCTCACAGGGCCTGAGCCCGTACAGCCCGGGCGAGGCCTGCGGCGCCGCGCCGAAGGTCAGGCGGCGTACTCGTAGAATCCGTGGCCGCTCTTGCGGCCGAAACGGCCCGCGGCGACCATGCGGCGCAGTAGCGCGGGCGGCGCGTAAAGGGGCTCCTTGAACTCCTCGTACATCGATTCCGCCACGGCCTGGGCGGTGTCGAGCCCGATGAGGTCGAGAAGGCGCAGAGGGCCCATGGGATGTGCGCAGCCGAGCTCCATGCCGCGATCGATGTCCTCGGCGCGGGCGGATCCGGACTCGACCATCCGCACCGCGGCGAGCAGGTAGGGCACGAGGAGTGCGTTGACCACGAACCCCGAGCGGTCGGTGGCCTGGACGACCTCCTTTCCCAGGCACGCGGAGGCGAAGGCGCTCGTCCGGGCGACGGTGTCCGGGCTCGTGGTGAGGGCCGGGATGACCTCGACCAGGGCCTGCACCGGTACCGGGTTGAAGAAGTGCATGCCGATGACCTGAGTGGGCCGCTGTGTGGTCACGGCCAGGTCGACGATGGGTATCGACGAGGTGTTGCTGGCGAGGATGGCCTGGGGATCGGTCACGACGCGGTCAAGGGTCTTGAAGATGCCGGTCTTGATGTCACGGTTCTCCGCGACGGCCTCGATGACGAACTGACGATCCGCCATGGCGTCGAAGTCGTCGGTGACGGCCAGGCGGGCGAGCGCGGCGTCCCGCGCCTCCTCCGTGATCTTGCCGCGGCACACACCGCGGTCGAGGGAGACCTCGACGCGTCGGCGGCCGGCCCGGGCTGCTTCGGGGGAGGACTCGGCGACCAGGACGTCGGTGCCGCCGAGTGCGGCGACTTCGGCGATGCCGGAGCCCATGAGGCCGCAGCCGACGACGCCGAGGCGGGAGACGGTTTCCATGTGATGGCCCTTGCGGTGGATGGTTGCTGTGGAGTTGATGGGGGTGGTGCCGATCAGTGGTGCAAACGGACAGGGTGTCGCGCGTGTTGCCAGGTGTTTTGGGCCGGCGCCGTCATGAGCCGGCGACGTCGAGCGGGCGGGGCTGCCGGTAGGGCTTCACCGCGCGGCGCGCTATGGCGAACCGGTGTGTCTCCGAGGGGCCGTCGTAGATCCGGAACGGGCGCACCTCCCGGAGCAGGCGGGCCAGCGGGGCGTCGGCGGCCGAGATGCCGAGCGCTCCGCAGATCTGTACCGACCGGTCGACCACCCTCCCCACCGCCTCCGCGACGAAGGTCTTGGACACCGAGGTGAGCTGCGCGGCCGCGGCGGAACCGGTGTCCAACTCCCAGGCGGTACGCAGAATCAGGGCGCGGCTCGCCTCGATGTCGATCTCGGAGTCGGCCAGCATCTGCTGCACCATGCCGAGGTCTCCCAGCACGGAGCCGAACGCCGTCCGGCTGCCCGCCCGCTCCAGTGCGACGTCCTGAGCGCGGCGGGCCGCTCCCAGCCAGCGCATGCAGTGCGTCATACGGGCGGGGCCGAGCCGGACCTGGGCGTTGTCGAAGCCGCGGTCCACCGCGCCGAGCACCTGCCCCTCGCCGACCACGCATTCCTCGAAGACGATCTCGCTGTGCCCGGCGAAGAGCCCCTCGTCCAGGGTTTCGATGTCCCGGACGATGCGCATGCCCGGGGTGCCGGCATCGACCAGGAACATGGTGGCGCCGCCCGCGTCGCCGGGGCTGCCGGAGGTGCGGGCCATGACGATGGCGAAGTCGGCTCCGTTGGCTCCGCTGATGAACCACTTGCGCCCGTCGATGCGCCACCCGCCGGGTACCCGGGTCGCGGTGGTCCGCAGGGAGCGGGGGTCGGCGCCGGCTCCCGGCGCCGGTTCGGTCATCGCGAAGCAGGACCGCGACTCGCCGGCGGCGAGCGGGCGCAGATAGCGCTGCTGCTGCTCCTCGGTGGCCACCTTCTCCAGCAGGTGCATATTGCCCTCGTCCGGAGCCGCGCAGTTCAGGGCCAGCGGTCCGAGCAGCGAGTACCCGGCGGCTTCGAACACCACCGCCTGCCCGCGCAGGTCGAGCCCGTGCCCGCCCCACCGCGCCGGCACATGCGGCGCGAACACGCCTGCCTCTCGGGCGCCCTTCTGCAGAGCCCGGCGCAGCGCCTCGGGGGCGTCGTGCACGGAGCCGCCGCACTCGCGCTCGGCAGGGATCACCACTTCGCGTACGAACGCCGCGGTGGCCTCGGCCAGCCGGGCGACAGGCGGATCGACATCGAACTGGACAGGCATGGTTCCTCCCCGCCACGGGCGTACGGGCATCGGTGCCCGTCGCGACCCTAGAAACTGTACAACGTCTTCAGTATCTTGCCTCTGTGACGCTCGGCAACCACGAGAGAAGACCCCTGTGAATCATCAGCCGGTGGATACCGAGCCGGTCCGGGTCGTCCGGCATCCCGACGGAGTCGTCGAGCTGAGGCTGGACGATCCCGGGCGGGGCAACGCCCTGGACCTCCGGACAGCCGAGGCGCTGCGGGACATGACCGCCCAGGTGGCCGCCGACCCCGGCGGCGCGGTCCTGCTGCGGGCCACGGGAGCCAACTTCTGCGTGGGCGGTGACCTGCGCTCTTTCACCGGCCTGGGCGCGAAGACCGGTCCTTATGTGCATGCCGTGGCGACCGCCGCGCACGCGGCGGTGCGGGCTCTGCACGAGCTGCCGGTGCCCGTGGTGGCCGCCGTGCGCGGCGCGGCGGCGGGCGGCGGCATCGGTCTCGCTCTCGTCGCCGACCTCGTCCTGGCCGCCCGGTCGGCGCGGTTCCGGCTGGCGTACACGGCGATCGGGCTCTCGCCGGACTGCGGGGCCTCGTGGTTCCTGCCGCGCCTGGTGGGCCCCCGGCTGGCAGCGGATCTGATCCTGACGAACCGGGTCCTGACCGGCGACGATGCCGAACGCCACGGCCTGATCTCCCGTACTGTCGGCGACGACGAACTGGACGAGGCCGCCTACCGGACGGCCGCCGAGCTCGCCGCCGGGGCCGGTGAGGCGCTGCGCGCCTCGAAGAGCCTGCTGTGCGACGACGACACCAGGGGCGACCTGCGCCGTCACCTCGCCGAAGAGGCGCGGCTGATCGCCCGCCTGGCGGACGGCCCGGAGGCACAGGCCCGCATGGCGTCGTTCCTGACCTCCCGGAGCCGCGCGGCGGTGGCCGGCGGCGCGACCGGAGCGAGTCGACCAGGACGCCTGACCGTGCCGGGGAAGCCCGGCCCGGAGCCGGAACCCAAAAGTGTTTCTTGATTCCCTCTTCACTAACAGACCCACCGGAGCGTAATCTCCGGGCAACACAGAACCGAGGAAGAGGTGTGGCGATGCAACCTGCTGCCGTGACCGGGTCGGACGCTGTCGACGAGACCCTCACCGAAGCCGTTGTCGACCTCGTTCTGCGTGGCATGTGGCGTGGCGCCCCCGAGTCCGAGCACCGCCCTCTGGTGGACGCCGGGCTGGCCATGGCGAAAGGCCCGATGGTCCTGCCGACCGAGCGCGCCAAGGCCACCGCGGCTCAGCTCCTGCGGGTCCCCGCGGGATCGGAGCAGGAGGAGCGGATCACCGCGGTCTACGAGGCGTTTCTGCCGGTCAACAGGAAGATCCGCGAGGTGTGCACGGCATGGCAGTGCCGCCCCGACGGCAGCGCCAACGACCACACCGACACCGTCTACGACGCCGAGGTGCGCGAGTCGCTGGAAGATGTGCACGAGGCCATTCAGCCCGTGCTGCGCAGGCTGGAGCGGGTGCTCGCGGGCAGCGGACGCTATATGACCGGCCTGGACGAGGCGCTCGACCGCTTCGACGACGGCGCGGTGGAGTGGCTGGCCTCGCCGCTGTGCGACTCGTACCACACGGTGTGGATGCGGCTGCATCAGGAACTGCTGCTGGTTCTGGGGATCAGCCGGGCGCAGGACGAGGTTCTCGAAGAGGAACTGGTCCGAAGGAGCCGGGGTTGAGCACGACCGACGGCCGCTCCGGCGCACTCGCACAGGCACACACGCCCGTCGCACAGGCACCCACCCCCGGCCACACCTTGGTGCCCTACGGCCAGGGCCGGATCCGGGGGCTGGACGCCGGTGAACTGGGCACGCACGGAATCGCCATGGACCGGCTCGTGGCCCTCGGCCTCCCGGTGGTCCCCGGACTCACCGTGCCGGCCGGTTCGGCCGACTCGCTGTGCGAGCCGGAGACCGCCCGGGCCGCCCTGGAACTCGTCGAGCAGCTGTCGGGACGGCAGATCGGCGACCGGGGCAGGCCACTGCTGCTGCGTCTGTCGGCGAGCGCGTCGACAGAGGTCGCTGGGCTGCCGCCCGACCTCGCCTGCATCGGCGTCACCGCGGCGGACGCCGATGACCTGTGCGCCGTGATCGGCCGCGAGGAGGCGCTGTACGAGGTGTGGGCGGCCACCGTCCGGATGATCGCCGAGTACGCCCTCGACGTGCCCGGCCCGGAGCTCGACGACGCCCTGCTCGACGCGCCGGAGCCGAAGGCCCGCGTCGACGCCCTGCTCTCCACGATCGCCCGGCACGGCACGCGCCCTTACCCGGACGATCCGGCGGAACAGCTCGCGCTCGCCGCCCGAGCGGTACGAGGACGGTGGGCCTCGCCCCGGGCCAGACGCTCCCGCAAGGCTCAGCGGCTCCCCGCCGACATGGCCCTCGCCCTGCACGTCCAGGCCGTACGCATCGGGCCGTCGGACCTCTCCGGCTACGGCACGGCGGTGAGCCGGCACCCCGACAGCGGCCGCTTCGCACCGCAGGGCTCCTTCTTCCGCGGTGTACGCCGCAGCGCGCCGCCCCCGCACACCGGGGAACCACTGGAGAAGATCGGCGGGGGCACCACACTGCTCGAGCACTCTCTGCTCACCCTCGAACGCCATCTGCACGCCCCGGTCTCCGTCGACTTCGAGGTGCGCGACGGCGAGGTCTCGCTGCTCGCAGCCTCGGCTCAGAGCCGCCCGCCGCTGCGCGCCTCGGTGTGCCTGGCCGCGGATCTGGCCGGCGACGGGACGCTTGGCCCGGAGGAGGCGGTACGCCGTGTCGGCCCCGCCCAGGTGCAGGAACTGCTGCACCCCCAGCTCCGGCTGACCGGCGCGGAGGAACTCCTCGTGCAAGGGCTGCCCGCCTCTCCCGGGGCCGCGGCCGGCGCGATCGTCCTGTCCAGCGAACGCGCCCTCGAACTGGGCGCGGCCGGCACGCCCGCCGTCCTGGTGGCGCACGAGACCACTCCGGCCGACGTCCCCGGCATGCTGGCCGCCTCCGCGGTGCTGACCGGCAGCGGCGGCATCGCCTCGCACGCCGCGGTCGTGGCCAGGGGGGCCGGCAAGCCGGCGGTGTGCGGCGCCGAGGGCCTGCGGGTGGACCCAGTGGCCGGGACGGTACGGATCGGGGACCGGTTGCTGAGCGAGGGCGACCCGGTCTCCCTCGACGGCCGCACCGGGGCCGTGTACGCGGGGACGCTCCCGGTCACCCTCGCCGACCCGCCGCCGGAGCTGTCCACGCTGCTGGAGTGGGCGGACGGCGTGCGGCGCCTGGGCGTACGCGTGAATGCCGACACGGCGGCGGAGGTGAACACCGCCGTCGCCCTGGGCGCGGAGGGTGTCGGCCTGTGTCGCACGGAGCACCAGTTCCTCGGCGACCGGCTGCCACTGATCCGGCGCGTGATCCTGGCCGCCGACCCGGACGCCCGCACCGAGGCGCTGCTCGCCCTGGAGCATGCCCAGCACGAGGACTTCCGGGCGCTGCTGTCCGCCGTCGGGGACCGACCGGTCACCGTACGGCTGCTGGACGCGCCGCTGCACGAGTTCCTGCCCCCGCCCGGAGAGGCAGGCGACGCCGCGACCGAACAGCGGGCCGACGCCCTGCGCGAGGCGAACCCCATGCTCGGGCTGCGCGGAGTGCGCCTGGCCCTGCTGCACGAAAGGCTCTACCCGGCACAGGCCGAGGCGCTCTTCGCCGCCTGGGTTGACGTTGCCGCCACCGGAGTCCGCCCCGAGCTGGAGGTGATGATCCCGCTCGTCAGCCTGCCCGAGGAACTGGCCGCCGCTGCCGCGTACGTGCGGGGCGCCGCCGAGGCGGTCGCCGCCCGCACCGGTGTGACGGTCCCGTACCGGCTCGGCACGATGATCGAGACACCCCGGGCCGCACTGATGGCCGCCGAGCTGGCCGAACACGCCGAGTTCTTCTCCTTCGGCACCAATGACCTCACCCAGCTCACCTATGGATTCTCCCGGGACGACGTCGAGCGCCAGGTGCTCGCCTCGTACCTGGACCGCGGGTTCCTGACCGCCAGTCCGTTCGCCCGGCTCGACCCGCACGGCGTGGGCGCCCTGGTCGCCCTCGCCGCCGAGCGGGCCAGGCTCGTACGCCCTGACATCAAGCTGGGCGTGTGCGGTGAGCACGGCGGGGACCCGGAGTCGATCGCCCTCTGCGACGAACTGGGCCTTGACTACGTCTCCTGCTCCGCGCACCGCGTGCCGGTCGCCCGCATGGCGGCCGCGCACAGTGCCCTGCGAGAGCCGGAGCGGCGCAGCGAAAGCGAGACCGTGTCATGACGAGCACCGTGCCCCGTCCCGTCAGAGAGGCAACCGAGGTCTCGACCACCTCAGCTGTCTCAGCAGCCTCCGAAGTCTCGGATGCCGATCTGAACGACCTGCGCGAGACCGTGAGGGTGGTGTGCGCGGATGCCGGCGGCACCGCCGCGGTGCGCCGACTGCCCGAGCACTCACCCGGCATCGACGCCGGGCTGTGGGACACCCTCGGCCGTCAGGTCGGCCTGGCCGCCCTAGGCCTGCCCGAGGCTGCCGGAGGTATCGGCGGCCTCGCCGAGATCGCCGTGGTCTGCGAGGAACTGGGCCGGACGCTGGCGCCGGTGCCGCTTTTGTCCTCCACCGTGCTCGCCGGGCAGGTGCTGGCGAACTGCGGTACGGCCGACGAGGCGCTGGCGGATCTGGCCGAGGGCGCGGTGCACGCCCTCGCGGTGGCGGCACCCGACGGCACCTGGCGGCCTGACAGCGTGCCGGTGGCTGTCACCTGGCAGGGCGGCGCCCCGGTGCTGGACGGGACCGCGCCGTTCGTCCTCGACGGCGCCGATGCCGAAGGGCTGGTGGTCGCGGCCGTCGGAGCCGACGGTGTGGACCTCTTCCTCACCGGCCCGGGCGAGCCGGGGGTGACGGTCCGCCGGGTGCCCACTCTGGACCTCAGCCGCGGGCAGGCCGTGATCTCCTTCTCCGGCGTGCGGGCACGGGCCCTGACCGCCGGGGGCGAGGGAGCGGATCTCGTCAGCCGTGCCCTCGACCTGGGCCTGGTGGCCCTGGCCGCCGAGCAACTGGGCGGCGCGCAGGCCGCTTTGGACATGACCGTGGCCCACGTACGGGACCGTACCCAGTTCGGCAGGTCCCTCGGCAGCTTCCAGGCGGTCAAGCACACCTGCGCCGAGATGCTGCTCCAGGTCGAGGCCGCACGGTCGGCAGTGGTACGCGCCGTCCGGGCGGCCGAATCACCCGAGGCGCTTGCTGAGGCGGCCGCGGTGGCGCAGGCGTGGTGCGGCGAGGCGTTCGTGTTCGTCGCCGGCGAGTGCGTGCAATTGCACGGCGGCATGGGCTTCACCTGGGAACACGACGCGCACCTGTACTTCCGGCGTGCCCAGTCCGACGCCGTCCTNGGGCTTCACCTGGGAACACGACGCGCACCTGTACTTCCGGCGTGCCCAGTCCGACGCCGTCCTGCTGGGCGGCGGCGCGCACCACCGGGAACGGTTGGCGGGGCTACTGGGCTGGTGATCAAAAGCCACCGTAGTCACCGCAGAAAGGCAGGGCCGGGCCCCATGCCCACCAGACTCATCGACGACAGCCTGTTCGACACCTCCTACGACAGCGACAGCGACAGCGACGGCAGCGTCGGCGTCGGCGTCGGCGTCGGCGTCGGCGTCGGCGTCGGCGTCGGCGTCGGCGTCGGCGTCGGCGTCGGCGTCGGCGTCGGCGACCGGGGTGACAGTGACCATGCCGGTGCTCCGCCCCGACTCGCGGGGGCGCGCTGCCCCGGTTGCGGCACCGTCGTCTTCCCCCGGCAGGCCTCCTGCCCGAACTGTTCGGCCGACGACATGGCCGCACATGTGCTTCCGGTGAGCGGCCGGGTGTGGTCCTGGACTCTGCAGGCGTTCCCACCCAAGCCGCCCTATCGGCCGCCGGCCGGCGGCTTCCGGCCGTACTTCCTCGGCTATGTCGATCTGGATGAGGTGCTGGTAGAGGCCCGGCTCGAGGTGCCCCGCCCGGACATGCGGATCGGGCTGCCGGTCCGGCTGACCACCGTCGTGGCCTACCACGACGAGGACGGCACCGAGGTGCTGACCTTCGCCTTCCGCCCGGAACCGGACCCGGAAGGGGAGCGATGACGGCCAGGGCCGACGAGGTCTACGTGGTCGGCTGCGGGATGCATCCCTTCGGCCGCGACGCGAGCGTGACCGGGATGGACATGGCCGAACACGCCGTGCGAGAGGCGCTGCGGGACGCCGGCGTCGGCTGGGCGGACATCGGCTACGCGGCCGGCGGGTCGGACGTGTCCGGCAAGCCCGACACGCTGGTCGGGCGCCTCGGCCTGACCGGTGTCCCCTTCGTCAACGTCCTGGGCGGCTGCGCGACCGGGGCGTCGACCGTGCTCGCGGTGGCCAACGCGCTGCGCGCGGGCGAGGCCACGCTGGGGCTGGCCGTGGGCTTCGACAAGCATGAGCGGGGCGCGTTCCACGTCTCCGCGGCCCGCTACGGGCTGGGCGACTGGTACGCCGAGACCGGGATGATGCTGACGACCCAGTTCTTCGCCCTGAAGACCCAGCGGTACCTGCACGAGTACGGAATCTCGGAGCGGGCGCTGGCGATGGTGGCGGCACGGGCCTTCCGCAACGGCTCCCACCACCCCATGGCCTGGCGCCGCAAACCCCTGACGGAGCAGGAGATCCTCGACTCCGCCGAGGTCAGCCCGCCCCTCACTCAGTACATGTTCTGCTCGCCGGGACAGGGAGCGGTGGCACTCGTGCTGGCGCGCGGCGACCGCGCCTTCGACCTGTGCGAGCGGCCGGTCAGGCTGGCGTCGGTGGCACTGCGCACCCGGCGGTTCGGCTCGTTCGAGGTGTTCTCGCCCTGGCTGCCGCCGGGCCCGCACCGCAGCCCGAGTGTCGACGCGGCCGAGGCGGTGTTCCGCGGGGCGGATGTGCGTCCGGCGGACGTGCGGGTGGCGCAGTTGCAGGACACCGACAGCGGCTCGGAGCTGATCCATCTGGCGGAGACCGGGCTGTGCGGCCACGGCGAGCAGGAGGAGCTGCTGGCCTCGGGCGACACCGATCCCACGGGTCGGCTGCCGGTGAACACCGACGGTGGCTGCCTGGCCGGCGGCGAGCCCGTCGGCGCCTCCGGGCTGCGCCAGTTCCACGAGGTCGTACGGCAGTTGCAGGGCCGGGCTGCGGGCGTGCAGGTACCGGGCGCTCCCCGGGTGGGCTTCACCCATGTGTACGGGGCACCCGGGATCAGCGCCTGTTCGGTGCTGACGGTCTGAGAGCCAGGGCAGGCACGCGGAGACAAGGCGTACGCGCAGACAAGGCAGGCACACGATGAACGGGCAGCAGAATCCCGCCCTGGAAGGCCGGAGAACCGCGCTGGTCACCGGCGGCGCTCGCGGCCTCGGCGCCGAGATATGCCGGCAACTGGCAGGTCAGGGACTACAGGTCCTGGTGGCGGCCCGAAGGCGTGAGGCGGCCGAGGAGGTCTGCCGCGCCATCGGCCCGGCAGCGGTGCCGCTGGCCCTGGACGTGACCTCCGCCGAGAGCGTCACCGAGGCGGTGCGCGAGGCTCTGGAGCGCTTCGGCACGATCGACGTCCTCGTGAACAACGCCGGTGTCAGCCTCGACGGTTCACGAACGGCTCTCGACCTCGACGACGGCATCCTGCGCGCCACGCTGGACACCAATCTGGTGGGCGCGTGGCGCATGGCCGAGGCCGTGGTCCCCGGCATGGTGCGCGCCGGTTACGGCCGCCTGGTCAACGTCACCAGCGGCTACGGCTCGCTGGCCCTGATGGACTCCGGCCGCCACCCCACGTACCGGGTGTCCAAGACCGCGCTCAACGCCCTCACCCGCATGCTCGCCGCCGACCTGGCCGGCACCGGTGTGCTGGTCAACTCCGCCGACCCGGGCTGGACCCGGACCGGCATGGGCGGCCCGGCCGCTCCGCGCGGACCGGAGTTGGGCGCCGACACTCCGGTGTGGCTGGCGACGCTGCCCGAGGGCGACACGACGACGGGCGGAGTATTCGCCGAGCGCAAGCCGCTGCCGTGGTGACAGGTGTATGAGCCCCCTGAGCACCACGGTGAGCAACCGTCGGTGATCAAGCCCCGGTGAACGACCCCCGGTGAGCGACCCCCAGTGATCAAGCCGGCGAGACCGCGGCGCCCTGGTCCGCGGCGACGATCCGCAGGGCCAGCGACCTGACCGCTGCCTGTACATCACTCGGCGGCAGACCGGCCAGCGGCCCGCCTTCCGCCCGCAGCGCGGTGACGAGCATGGTCGTGCTGATGAGGGTGCGGACCGCGAGCGCCTGGGCGGCGTGCCTGGCCTTGGCCGCGCGAGGGCTGCGTGTGGTGCCCTCCGGCAGATAGTCGTACGCACGCTGGATGTGCCGCTGTTCGAACTCGTCGCGCAGCAGCTTCACGCTTCCGTTGGCGGCGGCGACCTGGACCTGGAACAGGCGGGCCTCGTCCGGGTTGGCCCCCACCCAGTCCCAGACGGCGTCGATGACGCGCAGCAGTCCCTGGGCGTCGCCCGGCTCGGAAGCCGGCCGGGCCTCCTCGACCACGTCGTTCAGCTGGTCGAAGACCCGGCGCATGGCCAGTTCGAGCAGCTCTTCCTTGCCGTCGAAGTGGTAGTAGACGGCCGTGGGCACCACCTGGGCCTCGTCCGCGATGTCCTGGACGCTGGTCTCGGCGAAGCCCTTCCTGCCGAAGACCCGTACCGCGGCACCGATGATGTGCTGCCGTCGTGAGGGACGGTGGGCCGGCTGCTTGCCGTTCTGCGTGGTGGCCATTGCGTGCTCCCTTGCCGCTGCCGCTGCCGTCTCCGGTGCCAACGCCAGTCCCAGTGCCGGTGTACTGACCATGCTATCCAGTAACTCCGTCATATTGCTGCCAGTAATTCCTGCCATTGCTGTGGCGCTGTCGGCAGGGGCCTTGGGCATACTTGACATCATGACGACTTCCGGAACCCGCGCCGCTCACCGCCCGTCGCGTCGGCAGTGGGTGATCGAAGCAGCCACGGAGCTCTTCGCCACCCAGCCGCCGGACGAGGTGACGGTGGCCGACATCGCCGCGCGGGCGGAGATGACGTCCGCGGCGGTGTACTACCACTTCTCCTCCAAGGACCAGGTCCTGGTGGAGGGCATGCGGGTGTTCGCCGCAGCGCTGCGCGAGCAGCTGGAATCGCTCACCGAAGCCCACACGCCGGGTTCGGACATCGGCGCGGAAGTCACCGCGCTGCTGGCCTGGTTGGGCGAACACCGGTCGGCAGCCGCCGTCTTCTTCGTCTCCTCGGCCGGGATGAGCCAGGAGGCGGAGATACTGCGCCACGAGATCCGTACGCAGCTGCTCGAAGAACTCGTACGCCTGGTGCGCAAGGCCCGTGAGTCGATCAGCGACGCGGAGGCGGCGGTGATCGGCCTGGGCGTCCTCGCGCTACTGGAGAACGCCGCGATCTCGCAGATCCGTGGCGACGACGTCTACCGGTCGCTCGGCCACCGGTCCTTCACCAAGGAGGTCGGCCGACTGGCCGGCCGCGTCGCGGGGGCCACCGGGGCTACCGGCGGCTGAACAGGGCACGGGCACGGGCGCTCCGTGCTCCGCGCCGACGGCGGACCACGGCGAAGCCCTCGCTCACCAGGGAAGTGAGATGCTTCGCCGCGGTGCCGGCGGGCCGGGCCCCGATCATTCGGGGGTGATGCGGCCACGCCACGCTCCGGATTCGCCACCGCGGTGCTCGATGTACTCCTTGAAGCGTCGCATGTCCCCCTTGACGCGGCGGTCGACCATTCCGAACATGTCGGCGGTCTTCTCCGCGACTCCGCTGGGCTGGATTTCCATCACGAGCTCCACCCTGGTGTGGGTCTCGTCCAGCGGCTGGAAGCGCACCATACCCATCTGCCTGGTGTCGCCTGTGGTGGTACGCCAGGCGATCCGCTCGTCAGGAAGCTGGTCGACGATCTCGGTGTCGAACTCCCGCCGTATTCCGCTGATCTTGGTGGTCCAGTGGTTGTGGGTTTCGTCGAGCTGCCTGACCTCCTGGACCCCCTGCATGAAGTTCGGGAACTCCTCGAACTGCGTCCACTGGTTGTAGGCGGTGCTGACGGGGACCTCGACTTCTACCGATTCCTTGACCGTGCTCATCCCTGGCCTCCTTTCACTGACCGGCACGACAGAGCCATCGGCCCCGCCGCGCAGATCTCGGCACGCCGCGGCGAGTACCCACGAACGGCCCGCTAACCGCTCCGAGCGTCCCCGGCGGGTCCGGGCCGCCCTGTCATACGAGCAGACGCAGCGGCTTGCCCAGCAAGGCCGCCACCGTGCGCAGAAACTCCGCGGCCGGAGCCCCGTCGACGGCACGGTGGTCGAAGGTGAGGCTCAGGGTGAGCACCCGCGTGCGCCTCGGCTGGTCGTCCACCCATTCGACGCCGTCCCTGAGCCTGCCCACTCCCAGGATGGCGACGTTTCCGGGGTTGATCACGGGGGTGAAGAAGTCGACTCCGTACCCGCCCAGCGAGGTGACGGTGAACGTGGCCCCTTCCAGCCGCGCCGGGGAGATCCGGCCGGCGCGGGCGCTCTCGGCCAGTTCCCTGGACCGGCGGGCCAGTTCCGTCAGCGGAAGAGCGGCGGCGTCCTCGATCACGGGGACGAGCAGTCCGTTCGGCACGGCGACGGCGAAACCGACGTGGATGTCCTCGACCAGGTGGACACCGTCCTCGTGGACCGCCGCGTTGAGCAGCGGGTGTGCGCGCAGGGCCAGCGCGGCGGCCTTCACGAGGAAGTCGTTGAGGCTGGGCACCGGCAGGCCGCTGTCGGCCCACTCCTGCTTGAGCTGGGCCCGGAGGGCCACGACGGCATCCATGCGCACCTCGTAGCCGTGCGTCAGCTGCGCCATCTCCTGGAGGCTGGCGTGCATCCGGCGGGCGATGGTGCCGCGCATTCCGGTGAACGGGAGGACGTCTCCCGGCTGTGGAGCGCCGGCCACGGCGCGCGAGGGCCGGCGGGCGGCGGCCGGTTCGGAGGTCGGCGCGGGCGCAGGTGCAGGTGCAGGTGCAGGTGCCGCTGCAGGTTTCGGAGCGGCGGGGACCGCGTCGAGGTCGGCCCTCCGGATGCGGCCGCCCACGCCCGTGCCCTGTACGCCGGCGAGGTCGATGCCCCGCTCTTTCGCCAGACGGCGGACCAGGGGGGAGACAGGGGTGACGGACTCGCCGAGCAGGGCCGCGGGCTCGTCCGGCAGGGTGGCAGGCTCGCCGGGCAGGGCGGCGGACGCCTGTGCGGCCTGCACGGAAGCGGCCGCGAGGAAGTCCTCCACGTCCTCTGAGACGATCCGGCCTCCGGGCCCCGTGCCGCGTACGGCCCCGAGATCCACGCCGGCCTCGGCGGCCACCCGCCGGGCGTTGGGCGAGGACAGAAGCCGGCCCCCGGCCCCGCGGCCGTGATGCCCGTTCCGTGCCGCGGCACCATCGACGGACGGCACGTGGGAGCCGTTGGCGGACGGCGGCGCGGCGGGGACGGCTTGGTGCGCGGGCTCGGGGGCGCCGGTGGTCCCGGGCTCGGCGGGCATCGGCGTACCCGCCGGGCCCGGAGGCTGCTCGCCGTCGGCCAGCAGCCAGCCGATGAGGGCCCCCGCCGGGACGGTGGCCCCGGCCGGGACCACGGGGTGGAACAGTCCCCCCGCCTCCGCCTCGACGTCCACGTCGACCTTGTCGGTGGCCAGCCGCAGCAGAGCGTCGCCCTCGGAGACGAAGGCGCCGACCGGCACCAGCCACTCGTCGATCGTGCCTTCCTGCATGGTCAGGCCGATTTTCGGCAGCAGAACCTCGACCGCCACTGGGTCACGACCTTTCGAGGAGACGGCGGCAGCCCTGCACGATGCGGGCCTGGTCGGGCACGTACGCCTTCTCCAGCACCGGGGAGAACGGCACCGGGGAGAAGGGCGCGCCGATGCGCAGCACCGGCGCGTCGAGGTAGTCGAAGGCCGCGTCCTGGATCTGGGCGGCGATCTCCCCGCCGAGCCCGCCGAAGGTGACGGCCTCGTGCACCACGAGCGCCCTGTTGGTGCGGCGGACCGAGGCGATCATGGTCTCGGTGTCCAGGGGCTGCACGGTGCGCGGATCGATCACCTCGACCTCGATGCCTTCGGCGGCCAGCTCATCGGCCGCCGCGAGGGCCTCGCCGACCATGCGGCCCAGGGCGATGACGGTGACGTCGGAGCCCTGTCGCGCGGTGTGGGCCTGGCCCAGCGGGATGCCGTAGATCTGCTCCGGCACCTCGCTCTTGCTGCCGAGCAGAACCTTGTTGAGCATCACGACGACCGGGTTGTCGTCCCGGATCGCCGAGACGGTCAGGCCCTTGGCGGTATACGCGTCGCACGGCATCACGACCTTGAGGCCGGGCACATGGGCGAGCCAGGCCTCCAGGCTCTGACTGTGCTGGGCGGCGGCACCCAGGCCCGCGCCGGAGGCGGTGGTGATGGTGAGCGGCACGGAGACGGCGCCGCCGAACATGTACTTCATCTTGGCGGCCTGGTTGACGATCTGATCCAGGCAGACGCCGATGAAGTCCATGAACATCAGGTCGACGACGGGGCGCAGGCCCCGGGCGGCGGCGCCCACGCCCAGGCCGACGAGCGCGGCCTCGGAGATCGGGGTGTCGATCATGCGGCGAGGGCCGAACTCGTCCAGCAGATTGTCGAACATGCGGAATACGCCGCCGTATCCGGCCACGTCCTCGCCGGCGACGAAGACGTTCTCGTCCTCACGCATGGCCTGCGCGAGGCCCTCGTTGAAGGCCTTGACGTAGGTGAGCTTGCGGGCCGTTCCGTCCTGGGCGGCCGCCGGTGCTTCGCTGATGGTGGTCATGACGGTCACCCCGAGTAGACGTTGAGCAGCAGGTCAGCGGTGTCGGGCAGCGGGCTGGCCTCGGCGTACGCGATGGCCTCGGCGATCGCGTCCCGGGTGCGCTGCCAGGTGTCGTCCAGCTCCGCGCGGGTGGCGGTGCCGTCGGCGAGGGCCCGGGCCTCCAGCAGGTCGATCGCGTCGCGGGCCTTCCACTCCTCGACCTCCGCGTCCGAGCGGTAGGGGTGACGCAGCCCCTTGACGCCCTGGTGGTCGTAGTAGCGGTAGGTCTTGGCCTCGATCATCATCGGGCCCTCGCCGGCCCGGGCGCGTTCGACGGCCTCGGCCGCGGCGTGATGGACGGCGACCGCGTCCATGCCGTCGACGATGACGCTGGGCATGCCGTAGGACGCGGCCCGGTCGGCGACGTCGGTGATCAGCATGTGCTTCGACTGCGGGGTGAACTCGGCGTAGCCGTTGTTCTCGCAGATGAAGATCACCGGCAGGCGCAGTATGGCGGCCATGTTGGCGGCCTCGTGGAAGGCGCCGATGTTGGTGGCCCCGTCGCCGAAGAAGGTGACGGCGACACTGTCCTCGCCCTTGTACCGGGCGGCGAATGCGGCTCCGACGGCGATCGGGATGCCCGCGCCGACGATGCCGTTGGCGCCGAGCATGCCGAGGGTGACGTCATTGATGTGCATGCTTCCGCCGCGGCCGAGGCAGGCGCCGGTGACGCGGCCGTACAGCTCGGCGTACATGTGTCTGAAGCTGACGCCCTTGGCCACGGCGTGCCCGTGTCCGCGGTGGGTGGAGGTGATCTGGTCGTCGTCGCGGAGTGCCGTCATCACCCCCGCGGCCACGGCTTCCTGGCCGACGTAGAGATGCAGGAAGCCCGGGAGCTTGCCTGCCTCCATGAGTTTTCCCGCCTCGGTCTCGAAGAGCCGGATACGCACCATGCGCTCGTGCAGATCGCGTATGACCTGGGCCGATGCCGGGTGGGTAACCGTCGAGGCCGCCTGTCGCGTGATTTTCGCGGCCGACTTCCGCGGTGCCTTGTGAACCATCGTCCGCCCCTTCGCCCGAGCGGGGTGTCCAACCGATCGGACTTTGTTGTGCCGGTCTACAGTAACCAGCAGGGGCACCTTACTGGAGAGGTTCTCTAATTACTACGGGCCGAGCTCAACCGGGCTCATCCGTCTCCCGGTCACCGCCCCGCTGGTCCACCAGCTCGACGACATTGCCCTCGGGGTCCGCCCAGAAGCTGATCCGACGGTTCCGCGCCCGCACGACGACCGGGCTGGACAGCGGCCTGGCTCCGGCGGCCGGAAGTGCGGCGACCACCGGCGCGATGTCATCCAGGTGGAAGGTGAGATAGGCCAGACCGCGGCGCGCGGTCAACGGCTCGGGCGGCAGGGCGGGCGAGGCGGGCATGACGTCCGCCTGTGGCCGTATCAGCTTGATCCGCCCCCCGGAGGGCACCTCGGACGCCGCCTGCGACGCCATTCCGGACGGCATCCCGCTCGGCACCTGAAGCCATACGACCAGAAGCAGCCCACCCAACCCCGCAGGGCCACTGATCGACCGCGGGATGCCCGAGCGGTGCACCGGAACACAGCCGAGCGCCTCGCGATAGAAGCGCTCCATCAGTTCCAGGTCGCGCACCACGACACCGGCCTCGAGGGGCCGAGTCATCGCCACCCCCCGACACCCCGGCCACACCAACCCTCGACCGCATCGACCACATCGACCGCTTCGTAAGCCATCGGACCGCCTTCCCTCGGAACAGCACTCACCGACCGCACTCCGGCAGCTGGAGCCGATCCATAGAAAGATCGCGTCGATCCGGGGTTACCCTCGCTGCAGAAAGCGAAGGTGACCTGCGGAATGCCGCACGACCAACTTCGGCACTTTCTATTGACACACCACACTAACTCCTGTTGTTGTGGCGATCGCAGCGGAGCTGTAGCACCGGAACCCTTCATCAGCTCGCGGCTGGGAGGATTGAGGACACCGTGGTCCAGATCACTTCACCGGAGGACCGAGCGGCAGGCGACGAGCGTCCCTTGCCGCCCCCCGCCCCCGAATACAACTCATGGATCGGCCAGAACCACTCCACCGATGCCGCGAGCGTGGCCATGCGTGAGGACGCGGCCGAACTCGCCGAGCGCGTCATCGAGCACTACCGCAACAACACGACTCACGAGGTCGAGGAGCAGTGGACGGAACCCGTCGACCACTACCTCGACGCCGACCGCTGGCTGCGGGAGATGGACGCCGTCCATCGGAGCGTTCCGCTGCCCCTCGCCATGTCGTGCGAGCTTCCAGGACCAGGCACGTACAAGGCGCTGGATGTGCTCGGCGTCCCGATCCTGATCACCCGGGACCGCAAGGGCGTCGTACACGCGATGATCAACGCCTGCCGGCATCGTGGCGCCGAACTCGTCGAGCCCGGCTGCGGAGTGGCGAAGCGCATCACCTGCCCCTACCACGCCTGGTCGTACGACCTGTCGGGCGAACTGCGCGGCGTGTACGCAGAGAAGACCTTCGGCGACGTACCGCGCGAGAAGCGCAGCCTGGTACAACTCCCCGTGGGTGAGCGCGCCGGCATCGTCTTCGTCTCGCTCGACCCTTCCGCCGAGCACGACCTCGACGCCTGGCTGGGCGATCTGCAGCCTCTGCTGGAGGGGCTTCGCTTCGCGGACTGCCACCACTACGCGACCCGCGAACTGACCAGCCCCAACTGGAAGGTCACCCTCGACGGGTACCTGGAGACCTACCACTTCGCCTCGCTGCACACGAAGACGGTCTTCGAGACGAACTTCTCCAACATGATGGCCCACGACACCTGGGGCCCTCACCAGCGCCTCGGTGCCGCCCTGCGGCCCGTCGCCGACGTGGTGGACCTGCCGCCGGACAAGCGTGACCCCGGCGACGTGGTCGGAGCCATCTACTGGCTCTTCCCCGGTCTCGCCATCGCAGGCACCTGGCGCAACAAGATCGCCGTCTCCATCGTGATCCCCCGTTCGGCCACCGAGTCGGTGACCCAGCAGATCATCCTGCTGCGCGAGCCGGCCGTCACCGAGGAGGAGCGCCACGCCGCCGACCAGTTCGGCGAGTGGTTCTACGAGGTGGTCCGCGACGAGGACTACGCGACCACCTACGGAGTGCAGCGGGGGCTGAAGGCCCTCGCCGGGACCGACTTCGTCTTCGGACGCAACGAACCCGGACTCCAGCATTTCCACCGCACCATCCACCGCCTCCTGGACGAAGCGTCCAGATGACGAACCCTCAGAACTCGCAGGAGAACAGCATGGTGGCTACGGGCAGCCTCGACGGACGTGTCGCGGTGATCACGGGCAGCACGCGCAGCATCGGCCGCGCGATAGCCGAGGCCTTCCTGGCCGACGGGGCAACGGTCGTACTCAGCGGCCGGTCGGAGGTCAAGGGCAAGCAGGCACTGGAGGAAATCCAGGCCGGCGACAAGGCCGTCTTCCACCCCTGCGACTCGAGCCGGCAGGCGGACATCGAGGCACTGGTCGACTGGACGGTCGAGCGATTCGGCCGACTGGACATCATGGTCAACAACGTCGGCGGCACCGAGGGGTTCGCCCCGGTCCACGAGCTGAGCGACGACGCGTGGCACAAGGCCCTCGACCTGAACCTCAACGCCTACTTCTACGGCACCCGCCGCGCCCTGCGGCCCATGCTGGAGGGGGGCTGGGGCCGTGTCATCAACATCTCCTCGGTCGAGGGCAAGCAGGCCAACAAGCCCGCGATCAGCCACTACATCACCAACAAGCACGCCATCCACGGTCTGACCAAGGCGACCGCCTTCGAGTACGGCACCGCCGGCATCACCTGCAACGCGATCTGCCCCGGCGCCGTCGACACCGACCTGATGCGCGCCGCCGGTCCGGCCGCGGCCGAGGCCGAGGGCATCTCGTACGAGGAGTGGCTGGCCCGGTTCGCCGAGCACGCCGCCACCAAGAAGATCACCACCGTGGAACAGATCGCGGGCGTCGCCTCGCTCCTCGCCAGCGACGCCGGCGCGGGCATCACGGGCACACTGATCAGCGTCGACGGCGGAACGGCGCAGTGGTGAGCACCGCAACGGACGGCGGGAGACCCATCGCCATGAAGCACTGGATCACCGACTCGCAGCGCAGCGAGCGACTGCCCCACTACACCCGGGCCAACGCCGGCGAGACCCTGCCGGATCCGGCCAGCCCGCTGGGCTGGACCCTGGTCTGGGGGCGCGGCCTGCAGGGCTGGCGGCGCGGCTTCGTCGAGTTCGGCATCTACCGCGGGGACGAGGTCAGCGGCCCCCGCCCCCCGTTCGCCGGAATCTTCGGCGGCTACTTCTACCTCAACCTGTCGCATCTGCGGCTGTTCGGCATCCGCATGGGGCAGACCGCCGACCAGATCGACACTGCCTTCGTGGGCCAGCGCTCCGACACCCCGGTGTACGTGCCGCACGCCGACGACCAGGACGCGGAACTGACGGCCAAGGCGACAGCGACGCTGCAGGGCATGCTCGGCCAGTCCGGGTACCCGGAGGGCGACGCCGACCACGAGCGGCTGCGCCGGGTCCGGCGCGAGCGGCCCGATCTGGCGGCCCTGTCCGACGCCGAGTTGGTGGCGTACGCCCGCTCGCTGCTGGACGACGTGGAGAAGACCTTCCAACGGCATGTCGAGTCCTCGCTGCCGGCGTCGGTCGGACCGGCGATCCTCGGCCCGCTGTGCGCGAGCGTCGACCGTCCCGGCGCGATGCTCGACCTCATCGGCGGGCTGGGGGATGTCGACTCGGCCTCTCCGTCGACCGGCCTGTGGACGCTGTCGCGCCAGGTGGCGGCCTCAGCGGAGCTGACGGCTCTGTTCGACCGGGGCCCGGCCGCGGTGGAACAGGCCCTCGAAGGGGCGACCGGAGACGTCAAGGCGTTCCGGGACTCCTTCGACGAGTTCCTGGCCGAGTCCGGTGACCGCGGTCCCAACGAATGGGACATCCACGCACTGTCCTGGGAGGCGGCGCCGGTCCAGGCGCTGGCCCTGGTGGACCGGATCCGGCACAGCTCCGACGACGCCTCCCCCGCCGAGCGCCACCGCAAGCTGACGGGGCGTCGCACGGAGATCGCCGCCGAGATCCGAGCCGCGCTTCCGGAGGACGCACAGCCGATGTTCGACGCCGGCATGCACGCCTCGCAGGTGTGGATCCCGGCCCGCGAGCGGACCAAGGCGAACTGCGTGACCGTCATCAACGAGATACGGATGGCGGTTCGGGAGCTCGGTCGCCGCGGGGTGGAGGCGGGGCGCTTCGCCCAGCCCGAGGACGTGATGATGCTGCTGGACACCGAGCTCGACGACTATGTCGCTGACCCGGACCGCTTCGGCTCCGTCATCGCCCGGCGGCTGGAGGAGTACTCCGGACTCAGCGAGCTGGAACCCCCGTTCTTCATCGCGGAGGACTCCCGGACCGAGATCGACGCGTGGCCGCGACGCAGCGACGCGGGAGTCGCGGCCGCCGGCGAGGGCGATGTCCTCTCGGGTGTCGGTGGCAGCCACGGCACATACACCGGCAGGGTGCGCGTGGTCACCGACCCGGCCTCGTGCGAGGCGCTGGAGCCGGGCGAGGTGCTGGTGGCTCCGATCACGGACGCGGCCTGGACCCCGCTGTTCCTCGTCGCGGGGGCGGCCGTGGTGGATGTGGGCGCGCTCAACAGCCACGCGGTCGTGGTCTGCCGCGAGTTGGGCATCCCGGCCGTCATCTCTGTCGAGGGCGGCACCCAGCGGCTGCGGGACGGCATGGTGGTCACGGTCGACGGCGACAAGGGCACGGTCACCGTGGACAGCGTTCCGACGGCACTCGGCATCTGACCCCCGTCGGGCCCGCCGTTCCTCTGCCGGAGGAACGGCGG
>NZ_VCHX02000111.1 GCF_005768555.2 Streptomyces sporangiiformans | reverse complement strand
GCTAATGGTGCGGTTGTGGTGCGCGCCCCGCCCACCGGTCTAGACAACAAAGAACCCCCGGGTCCATGACCTGGGGGTTTCGCGTGGAGCGGGTGACGAGAATCGAACTCGCGCTCTCAGCTTGGGAAGCTGATGTTCTACCATTAAACTACACCCGCGTAAGACGCCGGTCGGGCCGGTGTCGGAAACGCGAAATCACTGTACCCCATGCCAGGCTCCCGGCGCTGAAGCCGTGGGGCCTGGTGTTGTTTCGGAGGGTGGACGGGGCTTTGGGGTACGGGAGTTGGGGCGTACGGTGGAGGCGCGGGAGAGGGTCCGAGCGGGAACGGAGTGCCGCCTGGAGGGCCGTTCCTTTCGTCCCGTAACGTGGCTTTCCTCGTCAGTCAGACGCGGCTCTTGGGGAAGGGACTCTGAGGACTTGATGGAACGCAGCACCGTCGTCCGTTGTGCCGAAGGGCACGTGTTCAGCACCGCTTCGCTCCCGATGCAGCAGGCCGATCGGCTCGGCCCCGGCCGGCTGATCCGCTGTCCGCGCTGTGCCCGGCTCCGGAATGTCGTGCCGGTGGCCTATGCGGAGAAGCGGTAGCCGGACGGCAAGCGGTAAGCCCTGAACGGTAAGCGATAAGCGGTAGCAGTAACGGAAACGGTAACAACGGCTACAGCTTGTGCGGGCCCGTCACGGTCTTCGGATCGTGGCGGGCCCTTTGCCGTCTTCCGAGTCTTCCGATTGTGGCTGGTCCGTGCGCTCTGCGTATCCTCGGGACGTGCTTCTCTCAGACAAGGACATCCGGGCCGAGATCGACTCCGGACGGGTGCGGATCGACCCGTACGACGAATCCATGGTGCAGCCGTCGAGCATCGACGTGCGGCTCGACCGCTACTTCCGGGTGTTCGAGAATCACCGCTACCCGCACATCGATCCCTCCATCGAGCAGGCCGACCTCACGCGGCTCGTCGAGCCCGACGGGGACGAGCCGTTCATCCTGCATCCCGGGGAGTTCGTGCTGGCGAGCACGTACGAGGTGATCACCCTTCCCGACGACCTCGCCTCGCGGCTCGAGGGCAAGAGTTCGCTCGGGCGGCTCGGTCTGGTCACCCACTCCACCGCAGGGTTCATCGACCCGGGGTTCTCCGGGCACGTCACGCTGGAGCTGTCCAATCTCGCCACGCTTCCGATCAAGCTCTGGCCGGGTATGAAGATCGGGCAGCTGTGCATGTTCCGGCTCAGCTCGCCGGCCGAATCCCCGTACGGGAGCGAGCGGTACGGCTCCCGCTACCAGAACCAGCGCGGTCCCACGGCCTCGCGCTCCTTCCTCAACTTCCATCGCACCCAGGTGTGAGGGCGGGGAGGCAGCGATGAGCGACATACGCGAGAACCTCACCTATGAGGCGTTCGGCCGCGCCGTGCGTGAGCTGGCGCAGACGATCACCGATGACGGGTACGAGCCCGACGTCGTCCTGTCCATCGCCCGCGGTGGCGTCTTCGTCGCGGGCGGGCTTGCTTACGCGCTCGACTGCAAGAACCTTCATCTGGTCAACGTCGAGTTCTATACGGGAGTCGGGACCACGCTCGACATGCCGGTCATGCTCGCGCCCGTACCCAATGTCGTTGATTTCACCGACAAGAAGGTGCTCATCGCCGACGACGTGGCCGACACCGGCAAGACCCTGAAGCTTGTGCACGACTTCTGTCTCGACCATGTCGCCGAGGTGCGGTCCGCCGTGATCTACGAGAAGTCGCAGTCGCTGGTGAAGTGCGAGTACGTGTGGAAGCGGACCGATCAGTGGATCAACTTCCCGTGGAGCGTGCAAAAGCCTGTCGTGAGGAGGACGGGGCAGGTCTTCGATGCTTGAGGGTCCGCCTGACGTCCGCCTGACGTCCACCTGAGGCCCGTCTGAAGTGTCTCTACTCGGCGATCTCTGTTCGCTCCCACCACACGTAGATCCTTAGCTTCCCCTCCGGTGTGTCCTTGTGCCGTGACGTGGGGCGGAAGTGTTCGTATCCGCCGCGGTGCGGGATCTTCAGGTCCTCCTCCGCGCCTCCGGTGGGCCCGGTGGCGGTGAGAGGGACGATCCGCTCAGGGAGATCGGCGGGGCCGCCCTCGAGGGCCGCCTTGGCCGTTTTGCCCGGCGTCTTGGTTTTGCCTGTCTTGGTGGCCATGCCCCCAGTCTTCTCGGCTCGCGCGACCCGCGCATTTCAGATGGTGAGGGCGGCGAGGACGGCGGAAGCGGCGATTGCGAGACTCCGCGTACGGGGAGACGCTGGTCAGGTCAGCCTTGCCCTCTGCGAGGAGATCGTCATGGCCGGCATGGACGACACGACTCTCGAGGCGATGCGGACCGTGCTGCGCGGTCCCGTCGTATCCCCACGCGACCGCGGATACAACGAGGCTCGCAAGATCTACAACGCGATGATCGACCGCAGACCGGCCGCCATCGTGCGATGTACGGACGTCGCCGACGTCATGAACGCCGTCGACTTCGTACGCGACCACGGTTTCGAACTCGCCGTCCGCGGCGGCGGACACAGCGGCGCCGGAACGTCCCTGGTGGACGACGGCGTCACCCTCGACCTCGGCCCGATGCGCTGGGTACGCGTCGACCCGGCGACGAAGACCGCCCAGGTCGGCGGCGGCAGCCTGCTCGGCGACGTGGACCATGCCACCCACGCCTTCGGGATGGCCCTGCCCTTCGGGATCACCTCGACGACGGGCGTCGGCGGCCTCACCCTCGGCGGCGGACACGGCTACCTCACCCGCAAGCACGGCCTGACGGTGGACAGCCTGCTGTCGGCGGACGTCGTACTGGCCGACGGCAGCTTCGTCACCGCGAACGCGAAGGACCACTCGGACCTCTTCTGGGCGCTTCGCGGCGGTGGCGGCAACTTCGGCGTCGTCACCTCCTTCACCTTCCAGCTGCACCCCGTGCACACCGTGGCCGGCGGGGTCACCCTGTGGTCTCTCGACCACATCCGCGACGTGCTGCAGTGGTACCGCGAGTTCCTGCCCCAGGCGCCCGAGGATCTGAGCGGGTTCTACGCGTCGGTCGTCGTGCCGCCCGCTCCGCCGTTCCCGGAGGAGATCCACGGGCAGAAGATGTGCGGCGTCGTGTGGTGCTGGGCGGGGGACCTGGACCGTGTCGACGCGGCCTTCGCGCCGGTGCACGAGCCCGCGCCGCCGGCGTTCCACTTCGCCGCGCCGATGCCGTATCCCGCGCTCCAGACGATGTTCGATCCGCTGATGCCGCCCGGCCTCCAGTGGTACTGGCGGGGAGATTTCTTCGATCGCATCACGGACGACGCCATCGCCGTGCACGCCAAGTACGCGGAGGGCATCCCCACCGATCTGTCGATGATGCACCTGTATCCGGTCGACGGAGCGGCCCACCGTGTGCGGCCGGAGGACACGGCGTGGGCGTACCGGCATGCCCGCTGGTCCGGCGTCATCGGCGGCATCGATCCGGACCCGGCCAACGCCCAGATCATCAAGGAGTGGAGCACCGACTACTCGGACGAACTGCACGCCCACTCGATGGGCGGCGCCTATGTGAACTTCATCGGCGAGGACGAGCCCCAGGCCCGGGTCAGGGCGGCGTACCGCGACCACTACGACCGGCTGGCGTCCGTCAAGCGGGCCTACGACCCGCACAACCTCTTCCACGCCAACCAGAACATCGAGCCGGCCGCCCCCGGAAGCTGACCCGCAATCCACCGGCCCGAAAGCCGACGACGCGCGGCGCCGCACACTCATGTGCCGCGCCGCGCGTCGTGCGGTGTCGTCAGGAAGTCCCCATGATCAGGAAGTCCCCGTGATCAGAACGTCCCCAGCTTGATGATCGACAGCAGCGCGATCAGCTGGATCGCGGACGCGCCCAGGGCCTTCGGCCACGGGAGGTCGTGGGACTTGTTGACCATCAGCGTGAAGAGAACGCCGGCCGCCACCCACGTCGCCCAGCCGAGCAGCTGGACGAAGGGGGCGTTGCCGCCCATGAACATGGCGACGACCAGGCGGGGAGTGTCCGTGAGGGACATGATCAGCATGGAGAGGCCGACCGTGGGCTGCCAGGCCCCGTCGCCGCCGAGCTGGCGGGCGAGGGTGTGGGTGACCACGCCCAGGATGAACGAGCTCAGGACGATCGCCACCGAGGTGGTCAGGATGATGGGGATCGCGGAGGAGATCGTCGCGTTGATGGCCTCCTGGCGCGCGCCGTCGAAGCCGAAGACCGCCAGCAGGCCGTACAGGAACGTCACGATCAGGGCAGGGCCCCACATCGTGTAGTCCCGCATCTGCAGGAAGGTCTGGTTCGGGCGCAGTACGACGCCGCTCAGCAGTTCCTTCCAGCGCAGTCTCGGGCCCACCGGGGGCGCCGCCGCCTGTCCCGCGCGGTAGGTCCCGCCCTGGTTGTACGGATCCTCGCCGACCGAGAACGCCTGGGTGTGCCCCGGGTTGTTGGCCGCGTATGGGTCCGGTCCCTGGGCAGCGTGGTGATCATGGTCGCCGAAGTACTCCGGCTCGCCATGGTCGCCCGCCTGGGGCCACTGCTGCCGACCGCCACCGCCGCCGCCACCGTTGCCGTACTGCGGCGGCTGCTGCTGCTGCGGGTACGGCTGCGGCGCAGGGGGGTAGCCGTACGACGGTCCGCCCTGCGGGGGCTGCTGTCCGTACGGTTGTTGCCGCGGGTGTTGTTGCGGATGTGCTTGCGGGGTGCGGTTGTCCCGGCCGCGTCCGATCCTGAATCCAGCCACGTAATCGAACGTACCTGGTCTCCCAGAGTGACGTGCCGGGCCCGGGGCAACGGGCCCGGCTTTGCGGCCGAGCTGTGACATCCCCTAAGGGGACGGAGGGCCGGTTCTCAGTGGCTGCTCAGGGTTTGGCCGTACGCGAGTGCCGTTGACGAGGCGGGCAGGCCCAGCTTTGCGGGGGTGACGGTGTACGAGTTGTTGACGGAGGCCGAGGGGAGGACCCACACACCGCCCGTCGAGGCGTTCTCGCCGGGGGAGCCTGTCGTCGCGTCGGCCTCGCCGTCGCCGTCGTAGTCGCCGGTCGCGACCGCCGCGCCGAAGGCGTCACCGGCCTCCGCCGCGCCCGGTACACGCGGAGTGCCCTGGTTGTACGCCACCGAGGAGGCCTCCCCGTACGCGTCCACGAGGCCGCCCGCGTGGCCCAGCAGCAGCGTGGCCGCGCCCGCACCGGCGCGGTCGCCGATCGCCTCGCCGGGGGCGCCCGCCATCAGGTCGTCGCGGCCGTCGGCGTTCACGTCCGCCACCGCCAGCGACGCCCCGAAACGGTCCCCGTCCTCGGCCCGGCCGTACACGCCGACCGTGTCCTGGTTGAGCGTCTGCGACCGGGACCCGAAGCTGTAGGGCGTGTCGCTTCCGTAGTGGATGTGGATGCCGCCGCCCTTCGCGAACTCCTGAGGTCCGCACGGGTCGTCGATGTTCTCGTCGGCGATCTCGCGGCACTCGCCGAGGGCCAGGTCGTCGCGGCCGTCGCCGTCGAAGTCGCCGGCGGCGAGGGCGGAGGCGGCGGCGTTGTCGGTGTTCCAGGAGTTCACCAGTTGCTTCTCGTCCTCGAACCAGCTCCAGAGGCGTACGTGGGACCGGGTGTAGGGCGCGTTGACCGCCCAGTAGGCGACCGCCAGGTCCGTCGTGTCGTCGGCGGCGTCGAAGTCGCCGGTCGTCAGGACGGGCGCGCGACCGCCCATGTGGTCGGTGAAGACGGTACTCAGGGCACCCGCCGCCGTGCGCAGGACGACCTTGTCCGTCGCGCCGACCGCCAGGTCCGTCTTTCCGTCGCCAGTGAAGTCGGCCGCGGCGAGGGACTTTCCGTACGCGGCCGACGCCGACGGCCCGTTGACCGCCGTGGAGGCCGTGCCCAGGCTGCCCTGCCCGCCCCGGGCGCCCTTGACGACGGCGACCGTGCCCGCGTCCGTGCCCCGGCCGGTGACGTCCTCGCCGGGCGCGCCGATCACCATGTCCGCCGTACCGTCGCCGTCCACGTCGGCCACGGTCACGGCCGCGCCGAAGCGGTCGCCCTGTTCCGGGGTGCCCGGAACGCCGGTTCTCGCCTGGCTGACACGCGTGTTGCCGTGGGCGCCGAGGCCGCCCGCTCCGCCCCAGACCACGTTGACGTATCCGGCCTTCGTCCTGCCGTCGACGCTCGCGTTCGGCACGCCGACCGCGAGGTCCGTGAAGCCGTCACCATTGAAGTCGCTGGTGACGGGCTCCGGGACGGCGGCTGTCGCCGTCGGAGTGAGGGTCGGACCGGTGGTGGCCGCCGCGGCGACAGTGGCGGCGATGACGTACTTCCGTATGCGCACGGTGGCTCCAAGTGGGTGGGCGAACCCCGGAGTTCAGAGGTTCGGGTTCACCTGTGTGACACCTGGAGGTCGTGCCGGGTTGTGCTCAGGGTGGTGAGGGCATCACGACCAGAACGCGTTGACCTTGTCGATGTCCTCGGTGCATTCGTCGAGATCGGTGATCTTGTCTCCGACGATGCGGAAGACAATGCCCGCGTTCTCGTCGAGCCGCTTGCCGTTGCGCTCCGCTGTGGCGCGGTGGAAGGACATCACGTGGCCCCTGCCATCGACGAGCAGCTGGAGGAGTTCGGCGCGGACGGTCCCGTTCGTCTCCTCGAAGAGCCGGCGGTACAGGTCGAAGATCGCGTCCTGGCCCTTGAAGTCGCCGGACAGCGGGTGATTGCCGGGTGAGTGGTGCGTGGCGTCTCCCGAGAACATCGTGCGCAGGGTGTCCATGTCGCCGTTGTTGAAGGCGTCGTAGCCCCTGCGGATCAGTGCGGCGTGCGGGTGTTCAGCCATGGCGGTCGCCACCTTCCGGTTGGTTTCGGTTCCGGCGATTCGCGGCTTACATCAGCAATTATTCGCCTCTGCCGGTTCCGGCGCATGTGGTGAGACCGAGCAGACGGTGGACGGTTGGACGGGAGTAGTGAGGATCGGGTTCGCTGAACAGGGGCGGTTACTGGGGCTGTCGGACGACCTCGCGTTCGCCGTCGACTCGTCCCCGGGGCCGGATGTTCCAAGTGCGGGTCGCGGACGTTCAGCACGTGCGCTCGTAAGGCAGGTCCGGGAGGTACGTCTTCCAGTCGGCGGGGGAGAGGCCCGAGCCGACGCGGGTGCAGACCTGGTGGACCAGGCTCTCCGGGGCGAGGTCGTACTTCTGGAGGGGGACGTGAGGGCTGGTGACGTGGAGGGTGGTGCCGTTCTCGCTGAAAGCGAGTGAGGAGACGCCGTCGCCCGGGGTGGGGAGGGCGGAGCCCAGGCGCTGGTTGGACGGCACGTCCCACAGCTGGACGGTACCGGAGTCGTCGGCGACGGCCAGGTTGCGGCCGTCGAGGGAGAAGGCCAGGGCCTGCACGGAGCCCGGGTTCTCCCTGCCGGTGTCGGCGTACGTGCCGGACAGGATGCCGACGCGTCGGCGCAGGTCGCCGTCCCACAGGGTGACCCGCCCCCCGTTGTCGGCCACGGCCAGGTACGCCCCGTCAGGGCTGAAGGCCAGTGCGAGGGCGTCGTCGTCGCCCAGCACCCGCTTGGTCGTCCGGCCGGAGTGGAGGTCGGCGATCGTGCCGTTCGCGGACACCAGCTTGCGCGAGTCGGGGTGCAGGGCGGTGATCGCGCCGGTGAATCCGGGCAACGGCAGGCTCCTGGTCCTCCTTGCCCTCTCGGCCCCCTTGGACTTCTTGTCCCGGCGCAGGTCCCAGACCTCGACGACCGGCGAACCCGGCCCGCTCTTGGCGATCAGCGGTCCGTGCCGGGCGACCAGCAGGGTGCGGCCGTCGGGGGTGAGGGAGAGCGAGCCCACACCGTCGATGTCGGTGGTCCTGATGTCGACGGCCGCGTGCTCACGCCGGGCCCTGACGTCCCACACCATGACCCGCTGCCGCGTCGACAGCCCCGGCTCGGTGTTCGCCCCGGTCTGAAGATACGCGAAGTAGCGGCCGTCGGCGCTGAAGGCCATCGGTGGGGAGCAGTCGGTCACGGGCTCCGCCTCCGTGCCCGCGAGGATGCAGGGATTGCCCGGTGGCCTGGATATGACACGGCCGCTTCGGGTGTCCCGCAGCTGGAAGGCCGTCTTCCCGTTCGGGCTGAGGACAGCCAGGGTCCGGCCGTCCTCGGCCAGGAGGACGCCGTCGTACGGCTGTCGATGCCATCGCGAGGTCGCCCGGCCGAGGCTCAGGGACCGGACCGCCGTACCGCCCGGGGTCAGATAGCGGACGGCGCCCGCGGCGAGGTCCAGCTCGACGTCGCCCGGCTGCTCGCTGACCAGCGCGTGGTGGAACACCGGGCCTGACAGCTCTGACACCGAGAGCCGCCACAGCTGGATCTCGTTGCCGGCGTGGGCGACCATGAACCGGCCGTCCGCGCTGAGCCGGTAGTCGTAGAGGGACGCGCCGGGCAGCTCCACGGTGGGCAGCTCGCGGTTCGAGCGGAGGTCCCATCTCTGTACGCCGGTGTCGGTGACGACCAGGAACTGGCGGCCGTCCGGGGAGAAGCCGTACGAGCCCTCGTCGTCGCAGGATCCCTTGCGCATCCGGGAGGCCCAGGGTGGTGTCACCCGCCGCTGTTCGGCGATGTCCCAGACCTGCAGCGGCCAGCGGTCCCTGCAGGTCACCAGCCACCGGCCGTCGGGGTCGGTCACGGGGTCCCGCAGGGCCTCGGAGAAGTCGTTCCCCACCTGGATGAGGCGTCGCAGGGTCCGCACGTCCCAGACCTGGGCGACGGGTGCCTCACCGTCGTCGATCTGGACGATCAGGGTGCGGCCGCCGGGGCCGAACGCCGCGATGCTCGCGTTACGGGACCCGAGCCTGCCGAGCTCGCGGCCTGTGTGCACGTCCCACAGCCGGGTGCCGCCCTGGTTGAGCAGTGCGAGCAGACGGCCGTCCGGGCTGATGACGACCTCGCTGCCGTCTGCCATCAGCTTGCCGGGGCCGGGGTGGTCGTGGGTGCGGCGGTGGGTGCGCAGGTCCCACGTCCTGATGCGGTCGCGTGAGACGGAGACCAGGGTGCGGCCGTCCGCCGTCACGTCGAGGGCGGTCTGCGGGGTGTCCTGGTGGGAGCGGCGGCCGACGTCGGCGTCCGGTACCGCGAAGGTGTCCAGCTCGTGCTGGGTCATCCCGCCCAGCAGTGCCGAGCGGGTCTCGGTGGTGTGCGCCAACCGCCACGCCGCGACACTCAGTTGCATCGCTTTCACCGGATCCGCGAACCGCATGCTGTCCGCCACCGTCGCGATCCGCCGGGCCTCGGCCTCACGGTGGCGCCGGTCGCTCGTCCGGGACTGCTGCCAGGCCGTGACGCCGGCGATGAGGGCGAGGACAAGGAGGGTGGCGAGGGTGGTGAACAGGCCCCGGCGGCGGCGCAGTTCCGTGGTGTGGGTGGTGCGGCTCGCGGTGAGGAAGGCTTCCTCCAGCGGGGCCAGGGGCTGGTCCGTGAGGTGTTCGTCCGCCGTGGCGAGGCGTGTGCCCCGGTAGAGGGCTCCCGGGTCGCGGCCCAGGTCGTCCCAGGCCCGGGCGGCCTCCGTGAGGCGGCGGTGGGTGCGCAGGTGTTCGCGGGTCTCCCCGATCCAGGAGTGCAGTCGGGGCCAGGACGTGATCAGGGCCTCGTGGGCGAGGTCGACCGTGTTGTCGTCGAGGGTGAGGAGGCGGGCACGGGTCAACCGCTCCAGGACCAGGGCGACTTCGTCGGCGGGAGCGAAGCCGAGTTCCGTGCGGTCGACCGGGCGGCGGGTGTCCTGGGAGCCCTCGCCGGGGGTGATCAGGCGGAGCAGGAGCTGACGGGCCAGGGCCGCCTGTTCGGGAGACAGGGTCGCGTACACGTCCTCCGCCGTCTTCGCGATCGCTCCCCGTACGCCCCCCGCCGCCTCGTACGCCGCCATCGTCAGGGCCCGGCCCCGGCGCCGGCGCCATGTCTCGCGCAGGGCGTGGGAGAGGAGGGGCAGACCGCCGGGTTCGCCGTCCACCTCCTCGACGAGATGGGCGGTCAGGTCGCGTTCGACGATCAGGCCCGCCGACTGAGCGGGCCGGATCACCGCCTCCCGCAGTTCGGCCCGGGTCATGGGGCCCACCAGGAGACTGGCCTCGCTCAGCGCGTCCGCCAGGGCCCGGTGTTCGGCGCAGTGACCGTAGAAGTCCGCCCGGACCGCGACGACGACACGCAGTCCGCTGCCGGGGTCCGTGCGTGCCGCGAGCAGGCGGTCGATGAACTCCGTGCGTTCCGTTTGGTCCCGGCAGAGCGTGAACACCTCCTCGAACTGGTCGACCACCAGCACCGTGTCGCCCGTGTCTCCCCTGTCGCCGGGACCTCCGTCGTTCTGCGGTTCCAGAGCCTTCTCATGCGTACGGAGGGGGTGTTCGCCGGGAGTGAGGATGCGCAGGGCGGCTATGCCGGTCTTCTGGAGGTCCGGTATCAGGCCCGCCCGCAGCAGCGACGACTTGCCGCTGCCCGACGGGCCGAAGACCGCCGTGAAACGGTGCGACGCGGTCAGCGCGCGGAGGGCTTCCACCAGGTCGTCACGGCCGAAGAAGCGGTCGTGGTCGGTCGGTTCGTAGCGGGACAAGCCCGGGTAGGGCGCATCGGTGTCGTCGTCCTCGCGGGTCGTCGCCGACTCCTCGGACGCCTCGTGCCAGCGGCGATCCCACTCCTCCGGGTCACCGCCGCAGGCCTTGACGTACGCCAGGGTCACGGCCAGGGAAGGCAGTTGCTCGCCGGCGGCCGCCTGGGAGAGGGACGTCACCGAGTAGTGGGCCCGGCGGGCCATCTCGCGGTACGTGAGGCCGCCCGCCTCCTGGCGGAGCTTGCGCAGTTCGTACGCGAAGCGCTGGACCGGGCCCGTCGCAGGGTCCACCGGAGTCTCGCGACGCCCCATGTTCAGATCTCCCTCTCGTCCCCCGTGTCCCGGCCACGGTAGGGAGCCCTCCGGACTGCCGCAAGCGGGCTCATGGCCTCTCAGCAGGCTTGACGTCTTTGTTCGGTGTGACGGAAGGGGCCTGCTGAACAACGCTCGCTGCGGCTGGACTTGAGGCACCGGAGACATCCGGGACGCCCGACACATCACGGGGGAGACATGAACGAACGAGTAAGAGAACGAGTAGGAGAGCGCCGTACGGCATTGCGCCGGCTGGTCGCGGGTACGGCGGTGGCGGTCGTCGGTACGGCGGCGATGGTCGCCGTGACGCTGCCGATGAACGCCGCCGGGGACGAGGGGGACGAGGGGGCGGCGGCGCGTACGGGGGTCGCGCCGTCCGCCACAGCGGCATCGGCGCCTTCGTCGCCGTACGCCTCGTCGCCCGCGGCCGTCAACGGGAACGGCGAGGGGAACGGGACGGGGAGCGGGACCGGCGTCGATCCGCTCACCGACGGCGAGATCGACCGTGCCCGGCAGGCCGCCCTCACCGGCGACCGGACGTTGCGCACGACGAGCGAGGATGTCCGGGGGCAGGACGGGACACCGCAGTTCCTCACCGCCGACCTCGGCGAAGGAACGGGGGACGGCGCGCGGAGTGCGGACGTCTTCTTCTACGACTACCGCGACGACCGCTTCGTGAAGAAGACCGTCGACCTCGGTACCGGACGGGTCGTACGGACCGAGTCCGCCAGTGGAGTTCAGCCGCCGCCCTCCGGTGAGGAGGCCCGCGAGGCGCTGAAGGTGCTGCTCGCGAGCCCGCTCGGGGACGGCGTGCGCCAGGACTTCGAGGCCGCCACCGGTCGATCTCTGGTCATCGGAGGGCAGTTGGCGGTGCAGGGGCTGGTCTACGAGAAGCGCGGTACGGCGGGGCCGGCCGACTGCGACGGGGCGCACCGCTGCGTGCGGCTGTTCACGCGGGTCAAGGGCGGGCCGTGGATCGATACCCGCCAGTTCGTCGTCGACCTCAGCGCCCGCACGGCGCACCGCCTCCCGTGACCGGGCAAGACGTACAGAAGGACGTACTCATCATGCGCAAGTTCCAGGGTTTCGCCCACAGGACCACCCACTTCGGCGCTTGGGCCGTGGTCAGCGCGGCTGTCCTCTTCTCCCTCCCCGGCCACGCGGAGGCAGGCGGCAGGAGCGCCCCCGCCGCCCCCGCAGCCGCCCCGGCCTGCACCGGCGACTCCGTGATCACGAAGAAGCTCCCGGGCGGCACCACGTGGCGGATGTGCTGGCGCAACAGCCCCACCGCCGGGCTGGTCCTCACCCATGTCACCTACCAGCCGCGGCATGAGAGCAAGCCCATCGAGGTGCTCGGCAGCGCGCGGCTCGCGCAGATCAACGTGCCGTACGACGACGGTTCGGACGAGTACAACGACGTCACCGACGAGCGCTTCGGCGAGGGCGCGCTGCCGATCAAGGCGGCGGACTGCCCCGGCGGGACGGTCCGGAGCTTCCGGGTGGCCGACGTGGGGACGGTCAAGGGGCTGTGCGTGACGACGCAGCCGCGCGGGTTCGCGTACCACGGGGACAGCGGTGACGTGGGGGAGGGCCGGGCCCGTATCGACTCGGCGCAGGGCCAGGACCTGGTCGTCTACACCCTCCACGCGGTCGGCTGGTATCACTACGTCACCCAGTGGAACTTCTCGGACGACGGCACGATCACCGCCAAGGAGGGCGCCACCGGCAACCTCTCCGGAGGCGACTTCAACGCCTCCGACGGCACCGGCTGGCCGGTCGGGCAGAACGGTGCCGCCAAGGCCCTCAGCCACCAGCACAGCGTCCTGTGGCGGCTCGACTTCAAGCCGGGCGGCTCCTGGAAGTCGAAGGTCGAGCAGTACGACACGACGACGAACGGCACGAACGCCGAGATGGGGCACGGGCAGCTCAAGACCAGCCGCAAGCAGATGACCAAGGAGTTCGCGGGGGACAACGCGAACGACCGCTGGTGGCGCGTGGTCGCGTCGGCGAGCAGGAACGCGGACGGGCATCCGCGGTCCTGGGAGATCGTCCACAACCGCTCGGACAAGTACACGCGGCACGCCTACACACGGCACGACGTGTACGTCAGCCAATACAAGGCCTGCGAGCAGTACGCCAGCGACAACCGCCGGATCAACCCCGACTGCCTCGGCAACGTGGCCAAGTACGTGAACGGGGAGAACCTCACGCGCCCGGTCGTCTGGGTCAACGTCGGCTTCCACCACATCGCCCGTGACGAGGACCAGACGCCGATGCCGGTGCACTGGCAGGGCTTCCAGATCGTCCCGCGCGACGCGACGGACATGAGCCCGCTGACTCCGGACCGCCTGCACCGGCCTGAGTTCAATGGCCACAACTGACTCCGTCGGTCAGGTCAGTTGGGCCGGGCTTCGAGTTCGCACCAGACGTACTTGCCTGCCGAGCCGTTGACCTGGAACCAGCCCCAGTCGTCGGCGTAGGCCTGTACGAGGTGCAGGCCTACGGCCGGATTCGTCGCCCTGCGGGGCGGTCGTGGGCGGCGTGGGGTCCGAGTCCCATGCGCCGAGCCGGAAGGAGGGCCCCGCTTGTCTGAGCTTCAGGGCGGCGGGGCCCTTTGTGTGCCGGATGGCGTTCCCGAGCAGCTCGGAGGCCAGGAGCTCCGCCGGTTCGATGAGGGCGGGGAGGTGGTGGGTGGTCAGGATGTCGCGGAGGGTGTGGCGGCAGATGCGGACGGCTCGGGGGTCGTTGGGGATGTAGACGGTGTACTCCCAGGGCATGGGTGTCTCCCGGAGGGTGGCGGGGTGAGGGGCGGCGTCCGGGCGGTGGCTCTGTCGCGCCCGCCATGGCAGGGCGGGGCGGTGCGCTTCCGGGGTCCCGGGGGTTCCGCAGCGTGTGCGGTGCGCTACTGACAGTAGGGGTGAGTACTCACCCCGGTCAAGCTGAACTGGGATACTGGCGCTCCCAACTGCCGAAGGAAAGGGGCCACATGCCAGCGAGAAGCATCGTCAGCACGCGCCAGGCGCGGTTGGGTGCGGAGTTGCGCAAGCTTCGGGAGCGAGCGGGGCCATCGATCCGAGAGGCCTCCGAGGGCACGGGGATCGCGCAGACCAAGATCTCCATGATGGAAGCGGGTCGGGTCGGGGTGAGCGCGGAGCGCGTTCGTCACCTGGCCAGTCAGTACGCGTGTGACGACGCCGCCCTCGTGGAAGCGCTGGTGGCCATGGCTACTGAGCGGGTACGCGGCTGGTGGGAGGAGTATCGGGAGACGGTGCCTGCCGGCTACATGAACGTGGCCGAACTGGAGTACCACGCGACCGAGTTGAGGACGTTCCAGACCGTGCACGTCCCGGGGCTGTTGCAGACGGAGGAGCAGATGCGGGGCATCTTCGCCTCGTCGGTGCCGTTGCTCTCCGAAGAGCAGCGCCAAGCGCGGGTACGTTTTCGGCTGCGGCGTCAGGAGATTTTGGGCGAGGTCGTTTACGAAGCGGTGATTCACGAAGCGGCGCTGCGGATCCGAGCTGCGGACAGGAAAGTTGCCCGGCATCAGTTGCTGCACATCCTGGAGCAGTCGGAGCGACCTCAAGTAACCGTGCGTGTCGTGCCGTTCGACGTGGACGGCTTTGCCGGGATCAGCGCTCCGGTGGTGTACGCGAGTGGCCCTGTTCCGCAGTTGGACACCGTCTTGGTGGACACCAAGCACGGAGGGGCTTACCTGGACGCGGAGGCTCAGCTCATTCGCTACCGGGCGATGCTTCGCACAATCGAGGAGGCGGCCCTGGGCGCCGTAGAGTCAAGGGACTTCCTCCACCACCTCCTGAAGCAGATGTGAAAGGCCTCGACATGGCACAGGACGCCTGGCAGAAGTCCTCGTTCTCCGGCGGGGGCGACAGCGACGACTGTGTTGAACTCTCCGCCGGCCAAGGCCTCGTACTCCTCCGCGAAAGCGACGAGCCCGGCACAGTGGTCACCACCACCGCCACCGGACTCGCCGCCCTCATACGTCACCTCAGTTCGTAACGACGCACCCTCCTCGGTCAGCCGGCCAGGTACATGCCGAGTTGCGGGTAATAGGCGGTGGACATGGAGAAGGCGCTCGGGCCGTAGTTCGCGGCGCCGGAGGTCGTGATGCCGTCCGCGGAGCCCATGAGGAAGGTGAGCAGGCCGTTGCCGTCGTTCTCGGTGTCCGCGCCGACGACGAGGTCCGCGTGGCCGTCGCCCGTGATGTCGGTGAGCAGGGTGGCCGTACCGAAGAAGTCGTTGGTCTCGGCGGCGCCGGGGATGCCTGGGGTGTTCTGCGTCAGCGTCACGGGGGAGCCGAGGCCGTCGGCGGTGCCGTAGTGGACGAGGACCGCGCCCGCGTACCAGGCCGCGGCGTCGCTCACGGGACTTCCCACGGCCAGGTCCGGGAAGCCGTCGGCGTCGATGTCACCGATGGACGGGCGGCCGTAGGGGCCGTCCGACAGCTCCACCGCGCTCTCCACACCGGTTGCGGTGCCGTACGAGATCGCGGTCGTGCCCTTCGAGCCGAGGTCGCCCTCGGTCGCGTCCTCGGTCTCGCCGGTGACGATGTCGCCGTAACCGTCCTGGTCGAGGTCCCCGATGGCGATCTGCCTGCCGTAGGGAAGCTCCAGTTGCCGGGTGGGGGCCGAAGTGGTGCCGTAATAGAGGAAGTTGCGGTGCAGGTAGCGCTCGGAGCTCAGCTTCTTCCCAGCGGTGACGACCAGGTCGGCCTTGCCGTCGCCGTTGACGTTTCCGGACGTCAGCCGGAGGAAGTCGGCGCTGCTGAAGGGCGTGGAGTAGGTGGTCTTCGAGCCCGTCGCGCCGGCCTTGGTGAAGCCGCCCTTGATGATCCACTGGGTGGTGCCGGAGGCGCCGACGGCGAGGTCGGCCCTGCCGTCGCCGGTGAAGTCGGCGATGGCCAGGGCCGCGCCCCAGTAGTCGTGTTGTGAGACGGCCGGGTCCTTGACCGTGGTCGCGCCCGACAGGCCACTGGCCGATCCCCACACGATGACGACCGTGCCGCCGTTGGTGTCGCCGGACACGTCCTCGTACGGGGCGCCGACCGCCAGGTCGCTGTAGCCGTCGTTGTTGAGGTCGCCGACCGCGGTCGACCGCCCGAAGCCGTCGCCTTCCTCGGCCGAGCCCGGGACGCCGGAGGTGTTCTGGTTGACGGACTTCTTGGTGCCGATACCGGTGGCGGAGCCGTACGCGACGGCCACCGACCCGGCCTCGAACTTGCCGCCGGCCGTGGCGAAGGGGCTGCCCGCGGCGGCGTCCTGGTAGCCGTCGCCGTTGAAGTCGCCGACCAGGCCGGAGGGGGCGGCCGTCGCGGTGCCGGTGGCGGTGAGGAGGGCGCCGGTGAGGGCGGCGGCGGCCAGTGCCGCGCAGGCGGAGAGGGGGATGCGCATGGAGCTCGTTCCTTGCCGGGGCCGGGGGGAGGAGGTCGGGGTGCGAGTACGGGGGATCAGTGGCGCGGTGGCGCAGGGGGCGGCGGAGGCGGGCGGCGAGGCCGACGGGTGGTCCCCGCCGTACGGAAGGGCGGCGGGGACCGTGGTGGTGCTGAGGCACTCGAGGTGCCCGTCAGGCGTCAGCCGAGAAGGTTGGCGCCGAACGCGCCGTACTGGTAGGGACGGTTGAACGCGCCGGGGCCGAAGCCGCGGTCGCCGTCGGGGGAGACGCCGGAGCCGTCGGAGAGCATCGCGGTGACCGCGCCGACGCCTTCGCCCTCGAAGCCGGCGGTGACGGTGTAGTCCGCGTTGCCGTCGCCCGTCACGTCCTTGAGCAGGACGTCGGAGCCGAAGTAGTCCATCGCCTCGGCCGTGCCGGGGACACCGGAGGAGGCCTGCGAGAGGGTACGGGCGCCGGTCCTGGAGACGCCGTCAGCCGAGCCGTACATCAGGACCGTGGAGCCGGTGTCCTCGATGGTGTCGATGTCCTCGAAGATGACACCGATGGCCAGTTCTCCGTAGCCGTCGCCGTTCATGTCGCCGATGGAGACGGCACTGCCGAAGCCGTCGCGCGCCTCGTCCGCGCCGGGTACGCCCGTCGAGTCCTGGGTGAGCTCGGCCATGGGCGCGTCGCCGTTGACCGGGCCGCCCGCGGAGCCGCGGATGACCGCGACCTGGCCGCCGAGGGTGCCGGTGTGGTCGTCCTCCTTGGTGAAGACGTTGCCGAGGGCGATCTCGTCGTAGCCGTCGCCGTTGATGTCGCCGAGGGCGATGGACGTGCCGCCGTTCAGGGGGCGCGGTACGGACGTCTCCAGGCCGGCGGACGTACCGAGGTAGGCGACGCCCTTGGACCAGTCGCCGGAGCCGTTCTCGTCGAGGTCGGTACGGAAGGTGAGGACGAGGTCGGCCTTCCGGTCGCCGTTGGTGTCGCCCGCCTTGATGGCGTCGATGCCGTACTTCGCCTTCTCGGGCATCTCGATCCGCTGCGCGGCACCGGTCGTGCCGGACCGGGTGAAACCGCCCTTGACCACGTACGCGTGCGAGGAGCCGGTGCCCGCGGCCAGGTCCTGCGAGCCGTCGCCGTCGAAGTCGCCCGCGGTCAGGACACGGCCGAAGTCGTCGTGCGCGCTCGGCGCCGGGTCCTGGACCGTCGTACCGCCCGCCAGGCCGGTCGCCGAGCCCCACAGGACGGCGACCGTGCCGGCGTCGATGTCGCTGCCGACGTCCTCGCCGGAGGCGCCGACCGCGAGGTCCGTGTAGCCGTCGCCGTCGAAGTCGGCGATCGCGAGGGCGGAGCCGAAGGTGTCCTCGGCCTCGGGGGTGCCGGGCACACCGGCCGAACTCTGGTCGATCACCGTGTGCTTGGCGGGGTCCAGGCCCGTGGCGCTGCCGTAGACGACGGCCACGTAGCCGGCCATGCCCTGGTCGCCGACCTTCGCGTACGGCGCGGCGAAGGCGATGTCGCCGTACCCGTCGCCGTTGAAGTCGCCGACCAGGCCGGAGGGGGCGGCCGTCGCGGTGCCGGCGGTGACGGCGAGGAGGGCGCCGGTGAGAGCGGCGGCGGTCAGAGCCGCGGTGGTGGTGACGCGTATGCGCACGGAGGTTGTTCCTTACGGGAGGGGGGTGGAGTGCGTGTACGAAGGAGCAGTTGGCCGGAATGGCCGGAGTGGGTGTACGGGGCCGCGCGCAGCGAGCTGGGCCCGCACCCTTCGCGGATGCGGGCCCAGCTCCACACGGTGGTACGTCAGTTGGCCGCGTTGGCGCCGAACCACGGGGTCCCGTCCGTGGAGACGCCCACGGAGGACGTCGACAGGGAGCGGGCCCCGGTCGTGGTGATCTTCGTACCGTCGGAGGGCAGGTAGACCACCGAGCCGTTGAAGCCGTTCTCGCCGTACGCGCCGACCGTCAGGTCCGCCTTGCCGTCGCCGTTGACGTCGGTGAGCTTCACCTCGCCGCCGAACCGGTCCTCCCTCTCGTCCGTGCCGGGGACACCGGCCGTGGACTGGGCGAAGTACTGGTAGCCGGAGGTGGTGTTCAGACCGGAGGCCGAGCCGTACAGAACGGTCACCGCGCCCGTGTCCACCACGCTGTTCAGGTTCTCGCCGGGTGCGCCGACGGACAGGTCCGCGTAGCCGTCGCCGTTGACGTCGCCGAGCGACAACTCACTGCCGAAGAAGTCGCCGCGCTCGGAGGAGCCCGGCACGTTGCCGCTGTTCTGGGTCACGGCGACCGTGGTGGCCGGGCCGTCGGCGGAGCCGTAGATGATGTGGACCTTGCCGCCGGTGGACGTCTCGGGCATCGACGGCTCGGTGTCGTCCTTGGCCGGGTCCCAGTCCTGGCCGGTGACGATGTCGCCGTAGCCGTCGCCGTTGACGTCGGCGATGCCGGTGATGACACCCCGCTTCAGCTCCCGCGCGTTCGCCGCGTCCAGGCCGGCGGCCGTGCCGGGCACATAGAAGTTGGTGTTCCAGCCGTAGTCGCTGTCGGTCTCGTATCCGTCGACGACCAGGTCGGTCCGCTTGTCGCCGTTGGCGTCGCCCGCGGTGAGGTTGATCGTGCCGGCGCCGCCACCGGACATGATGTCCGAGGTGAAGGAGTAACGGCCGCCGTAGGTACCGGACCTGTTGATGCCGCCCTTGAAGACGTGCACCCTGTTGGAGGAGTTGCCGACCGCGAGGTCCTCCGTGCCGTCGCCGTCGAAGTCACCCGCGGCCAGCGCCGTGCCCCAGCGGTCGTGGGACGAGACCGCGGGGTCCTTGATCGTCGTACCGCCGGACAGGCCGGTCGCCGAGCCCCACAGGACGAGGACGGTGCCGCCGTCGGTGTCGCCGTCCACGTCCTCCCCGGGCGCGGACACGGCGAGGTCGTCGAAGCCGTCGGCGTCGAAGTCGCCGTACGCGCTGACCCAGCCGAATCCGTCGCCGCTCTCGGCGGTTCCCGGGACACCGGTCGTGTTCTGGCTGACCGTGGTGCGCTTGGTGGACGTCACGCCGCTCGCCGAGCCGTACAGGGCGACGATCTGGCCGGCGGTCTGTTTGCCCCCGACGGTGGCCCCGCCCGCCGAGGTCGCGACGTCGCCGTATCCGTCGTTGTTGAAGTCCGCCACGGGGTGGTGGACCGAGTCCCCGGCCGTCGCCGTAGCGGCCGTGAAGGTGAGCAGACCGCCGGTCAGCGCGGCCGCGGTGGCCGTCGCGAGGGCGAGTCGCAGGTGCTTCTTGTGCATGCGGGTTCTCCTGCTGCATGCGGGGGACGCCTGGCGGGCGTCCACAGTCAATGGGGTGCGCACCGGTCGTGTTTGCCTGGATTTCTCCTGGGCTTCACGGGTGGTTGGCGATCAGGAGACCCCCGGAGTGAGGGAAGGGTTGTACGTGATTTCCGAGAATTTTGAGGCTGGTGAGGAAAGGGGGGTTACCGAAGGACGGAGCCGAAGCGGAGCCCCGCGCCGCCGAGGCCGAAGTCCGAGCCGTTGAAGGAGGTCACCGACGTCGTGGTCAGGCCCGTCGAGCCACCACGCAGCACCCAGACCGCTCCCGCGTCGGCCGCCGTGCCGATGTCCTCGCCGTTCGCCCCGGCCGCGAGGTCCGCGTAGCCGTTCTTGTTGATGTCCTTGAGCTGGACGGCGGAGCCGAAGTGGTCGTCCGTCTCCGCCGCGCCGGGCACACCCGAGGTGGCCTGGTGCCAGGAGGCGCCGCCGTCGTCGAGCTCGCCGGGGGCGCCCTTGAGGACGACGACGTTGCCGGTGCGGGCGACCGAGCCCACGGTCTCGCCGGGCACGCCGACCGCGACCTCCAGGTAACCGTCACCCGTCACATCGCCGACCGCGACCGAGGCACCGAAGCGGTCACCCGTCTCGGGGTCGCCGGGGACGTTCGCGTTCCCCTGGTCGTACGTCCGCCTGGGGTAGTCGTCCTCGTCCAGACCACGCGCGCTGCCCGGCCACAAGTAGACCTCGCCGCCGTTGATCGAGTCCGGAGCCCCGATGACCAGGTCGTCGTAGCCGTTCTTGTTGGTGTCGGCGGCGGCGACCGCGACCTCGTCCACACCGGTGCCGGTCGAGTTCTGCATCAGCGGCTTGTACGAGTAGCCGAGGTCGCCCGGACCGCCCTTGAGGTAGCCGGCGTACCCGTGCCCCGTCGCGCCCTTCCCGTACAGCACGTAGTCGCTGCCGCTGGTGCCGGAGAAGTGGCCGCCCACGACTCCGTCGAGGGTCACCCCGTCGGGCAGGAAGTCGAACTCCGGGCCGAGCGCGCTGCCGGAGGGCACCCCGTCCGCGTACCACCAGAAGCGGCCCGCGGAGACGACCACGAGATTGCCGCTCTCGTCGCCGTCGAGGTCGACGAAGGAGGCGCCCTCGCCGAAGCGGACGTCCTCGGCGGAGGGCGCGTTCAGGACCATGCCGCCGGTCTTGAAGCCGGAGGCACCGCCCCAGACGATCGTCATCGAACCGTCGGGCTTACCGGTCACCTTCTCGCCGGGCGCGCCGACGATCAGGTCCGCGAAGCCGTCCCCGTTCACATCACCGCTGGTCACGTTCTCGCCGAACTCGTCCTCCGCCTCCAGCACGCCGGGCACGCCCGAGGTGTTCTGGGTGACGGTCACGGAGTTGGCCGGCTGGACGCCGCTCGCGGAACCGAAGGTCACGGTCACGGCGTTCGCCTTCGGTGTGCCGATCACCAGGTCGCGGTAGCCGTCACCGTTGAAGTCGTCCTTCAGCGTGGAGGCCGCGGACGCGGAACCGGCGAGGGGCAACGTCAGCCCCGCCGCCGCGAGAGTGGCCACGGATGCCGCGACGGCCAGCTTCTTTGCACGCACGAGCCACTCCCGATGCTGGGGATACTGAGTTCGCGTGTGTGACTCCCGGGGCTTACGAAGGGTTGTGCGCGGGTGGCCATGAGGTGAACCGGGCCCGCCGGGCCCGGGACGACAGGGCCTACGTCAGCCGCAGCGGTACGCCGATGTCGTCGGGCGTGAAGAGCCGCACCCTCTTCGCCTCGAACCCGGTTCGTCCTCAGTTCGTCCTGAGGAACTCGGCGGTGGAGAAGGTGATCCGTGGCCCGGCCGCCACCGGGCCGCCAGTCTGCCCCGCCTTCTCGCCCGCGTACACCGCGACGGTGTCCTTCGTCTCTCCCCGGTACGTCCGCACGGCCAGGTCCGCCCGCCCGTCCCCGGTGAAGTCGGCGACGGCGAGGACACGGGTCGTGCCCCGGGCCGGCGGCCGCACGGTGCTCACGTCCGACGCGGACAGGCCGCCCTCACGTCCCCGGAACACCTTCAACTCCGTACCGGAGGAGACGAGTTCACTGAGCCCGTCCCCGTCGAAGTCCCCGGTGTCCAAGGCGGTGCCCGGGACCGCGAGTTCGCCGCGCAGGGTGCCCGGCACCTCGTACCGCAGCGCGGTCCCGCCCGCCGAACCGATCGCCGCGTCCAGGCCCTTGCCCTTGCCGAAGCGGCCGAAGACCACATCGCTGCCGGTGGGGAGGGAGAAGCCGGGGCGGGTGGGCCCGGCCGGTCCGCCCAGGACGACCGCGGCGGCGGCACGGCCCTCGGCGGTACGGACGAGCAGGTCGTCGTAGCCGTCGCGGTTGACGTCGACGGCCGGACCCGTGGGGACGTTGCCCGCCACCTCGCCCGCCGGGACCACCGGCGCTCCCGCCGCGCGCGGGGCGCCCTTGCGCGTGAACGGGCCGCGCAGAAAGCTGAGCCGGCCGTCCGAGGCGTGCACGACCATGTCCTGGGCTTCGTCTCCGTCGAAGTCCCCGCACACCGGCTGGTCCGGCCAGTCGTTGCCGAAACGCGCCCGCGCGGGGATCGCCAGTTTCACCGCCTGCCCGGCCAGCCCCTGGGGCGAACCGAAGAGGATCTGCAACGGCACCGGTGGCTGCCCCTGCCCGTCGTACGGCGGATCGGTCGAGACGACGAGATCCGTGAACCCGTCCTTGTCGAGGTCACAGCTCGCCTCGGCGTCGAAGACGGCGGGCAACTGCCCCTTCGTGCGCGCCGCGAGCTTGGCCGGGCTCAGCAACTGCCGTGCCGCCGGGGCGAGTCCACGGCTCGTGCCGTAGACGACACCGATGCCCGCGTCGTCCCCGTGACTCTCGCCCTTCACCAGGTCGTTGAGGACGAGGTCGCGGTGGCCGTCTCCGTTGAAGTCGTCGGGGGTTTTGCTCCCCTTGCCCTTCGGTACGGGGAGCGGGGCGGAACCCTGGTGCGCCATGCCCACGGGGCGGCGCTTGGCGGCGGGCCGCGCGTCGTGCGAGGCGGACCCGCAGCCGCTGAGCAGCAGCGCGGCGCCCGCGACAGCGCCCACCACACGTATCCCGCAGTTCCCCTTAGTCACATCAACCTCGACCACATCGTGAGACAGCAACCTGCACATGATGCGTGCCTGACAGCCATAAGTCACTGGGCAGTAACCCGGAAGTCGGTCACTGCGCGCCCGTCAGGTGGCCGTCCTGGAACGTCACCACGTCCTTGTCCCCTTCCAGGACCCAGACATATGACGGTCCCTGCGTCGGCAGCGTCCAGCGCAGAACGACCTCACAGCGGCCGTCCTGGTCGAAGTCGCGTACGGCGGCGAGGTGGGCGTACCGCTTGCCGGCCGCGAGGTCACGGGTGGCGCCGGGGACGCGGGCGGGGCCGGTGCGGCGGAGGGTGCGGAGTTTCTCCTCGTCGAGCCCCTGCGGGCTGCCGGGGATCACGGTGATCTCCGGCCTGGCGGAGCCGGGCACCGTCTGCCCGACCAGCAGTTCGTCGCGGCCGTCGCCGTCGGTGTCGCCGGCGAGATAGTCGCTCCTGATGTCCAGGTCGAGGGACTGGGGCGTGCCTCCGTCGCCGAAGTAGACGGTGAGCGTGCCGTCCACCTCCGGTGCCTCGGTCTCGTACCCCGGCTCGTTGTTGCGGCTGCCGTTGTCGCCGACGACCACATCGCCCTTGCCGTCTCCGTCGAAGTCACCGGAGGCGATCGCGCTGCCGACCCTCAACCTCCTTGCCTGCGCGGCGAATCCGCCGGGCCCGTCACCCGCGTTGAGCAGGAAGACCTCCCTCTGCTCGCCGTCGGCGCTCTTGGCGGCGACGAGGTCGGCGGTCCGGTCGCCGTCCGCGTCGACGGCCCGGAGCGAGTACGCGTTGTAGGAGTCGGGGTGGTTCACGGGGTCCGGGCGGCTGTCGCCGCGCCGGGACGGGGTGCCGTCCCGGTCGAAGGGTCCGTACAGGACGCGGAAGGTGGGGTTGTCCTGGGTGTCCTCGACGTCCGGCAGGTCGAAACGGCCGTCGCCGTCGAAGTCGCCGGGAGTGCCGGTGAGTTCGGGCAGGTCGGTGCTCGGGGTGTCCGGATCGGGTCCGGTCGGGCCGCCCCAGACGACGTGCCGGCCGAACTTCAGGTCCGCGTACCCGTCGGCGTCGAGGTCGGCGGAGACGGGGTACGGCTCGATCGTCGTCAGCGGGTCGGGGAGGGCCGGGTTTCCCGGTTTCAGGACGGTGCGGGTCGCGGGGTCGAGGCCCTTGGCGGAACCGTAGACGATGACGATGGAACGCTGGTCGTTGTAGAAGTCGAATTGGGCGGGCTTGCCGTACGAGGTGACGTACGCGAGGTCCGGGTAGCCGTCGCCGTTCACGTCGTCCGGGATCCTGCCGCCGTCGCCTCGGGGTACGGGAGCGGCGGTCACGGGAGCCGTCGAGGGCTGCTGGTCCGGCGTACCGTCTCCGCCGCCGCCGTCCGGGCCGCACCCGGCGACGGCGCCCAGCACGAGGCAGCACGCCGCCGCGACGGCGTTCCGCACCGCGCCCCGCGCTGTTTGCCGCGCTTTCTCCCGCGCTGCCCGTACGGTCCCTGAGACGCTCATGCGACGACAACACCGTATGCCTCCCTTCAGGACCAGGGGCATGGTGTGCTTCGTTATCAGGCCGTACCCGTCTTTGTCGGGTGTCGGTCACGGCCGGGGGGTGCCGGAGCGATGACTTTCGGGCCCGCCCGGGGTCCATCTCTTCGTAAGCCGACGACAAGGGAGCAGGACAATGGGCAAGATCGTCTCGAACTTCTTCATCTCGCTGGACGGTGTGGTCGAGTCGCCGGACAAGTGGCACTTCCCGTACTTCAACGACGAGATGGGCGCCTCGATCGAGGCGGGCATGCAGACCGCGGCGGGTTTCCTGATGGGCCGCACGCTGTACGACGAGTGGTCCGCGTACTGGACCGCGACGGATGCGGACCAGGACTTCGCCACGTTCATCAACAACGCCCGCAAGTACGTCGTGTCGAACACGCTGGAGAAGGCGGACTGGAACAACACCACCGTCATCTCCGGCGACGCCGCGGCCCGGCTTCGCGAGATCAAGGAGCAGGCCGACGGAGACATCCAGATGTCCGGCAGCGCGACGACCGTGCGGTGGCTGCTCGCCCATGGTCTGCTCGACGAGTTGCACCTCCTCGTCCACCCGATCGTGGTCGGCCGTGGGCAGCGGCTGTTCGAGGACACCCCGACCCATCCGCTGAAGCTGGTCAAGTCCGAGACGTTCCAGACCGGTGTACTCGACCTGACCTACGTTCCGGACGCCGGCTGACCGAAAGCCCGTGCTCCACCTCGCCTTGTCCCGAGGAACGACAACACCCCATGTCCCCGGATCGACCAGGGACATGGGGTGCTTCGTTGTGGGGCCGCGCCTGTAGTGATGCGCTACTTCACCGGCGCGGGCTCCGGCTCGTTCTCCGACTCGGGTTCGTCGGCCGGCGGCTCGTCGTCGACCGGAGTCTTGACGGAGTCGAGCAGCAGCTGGGCGACGTCGACGACCTGGATGGACTCCTTCGCCTTGCCGTCGTTCTTCTTGCCGTTGACGGAGTCGGTGAGCATGACGAGGCAGAACGGGCAGGCGGTCGACACGATGTCGGGGTTGAGGGACAGCGCCTCATCCACCCGCTCGTTGTTGATGCGCTTGCCGATGCGCTCCTCCATCCACATCCGGGCACCACCGGCGCCGCAGCAGAAGCCGCGCTCCTTGTGGCGGTGCATCTCCTGCTGGCGCAGGCCCGGTACGGCGGTCATGATCTCGCGCGGGGGCGTGTAGACCTTGTTGTGGCGGCCCAGGTAGCAGGGGTCGTGGTAGGTGATCAGACCCTCGACGGGGGTGACGGGGATGAGCTTGCCCTCGTCGATGAGGTGCTGGAGCAGCTGCGTGTGGTGGATGACCTCGTAGTCGCCGCCGAGCTGCGGGTACTCGTTGGCGATGGTGTTGAAGCAGTGCGGGCAGGTGGAGACGATCTTCTTCGCGGACTTCGGCTTCTTGGTGCTCTCGTCCTCGTCGTCCTCGCCGAATGCCATGTTCAGCGAGGCCACGTTCTCCATGCCGAGCTCCTGGAAGAGGGGCTCGTTGCCCAGGCGGCGGGCGGAGTCGCCGGTGCACTTCTCGTCGCCGCCCATGATCGCGAACTTGACGCCCGCGATGTGCAGCAGCTCGGCGAAGGCCTTCGTCGTCTTCTTGGCGCGGTCTTCGAGGGCACCCGCGCAGCCGACCCAGTACAGGTAGTCGACTTCGCTGAGGTCCTCGATGTCCTTGCCGACGACGGGCACCTCGAAGTCGACCTCCTTGGTCCACTCCAGGCGCTGCTTCTTGGCCAGCCCCCAGGGGTTGCCCTTCTTCTCCAGGTTCTTGAGCATCGTGCCCGCCTCGGACGGGAACGCGGACTCGATCATCACCTGGTAGCGGCGCATGTCGACGATGTGGTCGACGTGCTCGATGTCGACCGGGCACTGCTCGACGCACGCACCGCAGGTGGTGCAGGACCACAGCACGTCGGGGTCGATGACGCCGTTCTCTTCGAGGGTTCCGATCAACGGACGCTCGGCCTCGGCGAGGGCGGCGGCGGGCACGTCCTTCAGCTGCTCCTCGCTCGCCTTCTCCTCGCCCTCCATGGACTTGCCGCCGCCGGCCAGGAGATACGGCGCCTTGGCGTGCGCGTGGTCGCGCAGCGACATGATCAGGAGCTTCGGGGAGAGGGGCTTGCCGGTGTTCCAGGCGGGGCACTGCGACTGGCACCGCCCGCACTCGGTGCAGGTGGAGAAGTCGAGGAGGCCCTTCCAGGAGAACTGCTCGACCTGGGAGACACCGAAGACGTCGTCCTCGCCCGGGTCGGTGAAGTCGATCGGCTCGCCGCCCGACGTCATCGGCTGCAGCGCGCCCAGCGCGGTCTCACCGGTCGCGTTGCGCTTGAACCAGATGTTGGGGAAGGCCAGGAAGCGGTGCCAGGCCACACCCATGTTGGTGTTGAGGGAGACCGTGATCATCCAGATCAGTGAGACACCGATCTTGATCATCGCGGTGAAGTAGATGAGGTTCTGCAGCGTCTCGAGGCCGACCCCGTCGAAGGCGACGACCAGCGGGTACGAGACGAAGTACGCGGCCTCGTAGTGGTCGACGTGGTGGATCGCGCCCTCAAGCCCGCGCAGGGCGAGGATCGCGAGACCGATGGTGAGGATGACGTACTCGACGAAGTACGCCTGCCAGGCCTTGGAGCCCGCGAACCGTGACTTGCGCCCGGCCCGGGAGGGCAGGTTCAGCAGCCGGATCACGATCAGCGTGAGGATGCCGACGACCGTCATCAGGCCGATGAACTCGATGTACATCTCGAACGGCAGGAAGCCGCCGAGCACCGGAAGGGTCCAGTCGGCCTTGAAGAGCTGCCCGTAGGCCTGCGCGAGGGTCGGCGGCAGCGTCAGGAAGCCGATCGCGACGAACCAGTGCGCGAAGCCGACGATTCCCCACCGGTTCATCCGTGTGTGGCCGAGGAACTCCTTGACCAGCGTGACGGTGCGGGCCTTCGGGTCGTCGGTGCGGGAGCCGGCCGGGACCGGCTGTCCGAGTGTGATGTGCCGGTAGATCTGCGCGACGGCTCGGGCAATGAGCGCAACGCCGACCACGGTCAGGACTAGCGACACGATGATCGCGGCGAGCTGCATGGGGGCTCCTCGGGCCTGCGAGGGGGAAGTTCTCAGAATACGGAATGCGGTGATTACTGCTGGGTAACTTAGGCAGTCCGTCTGAGACTACTCACTTCTGTCGCCGCGCTGTAGCCGGGGGCGCGGTGATCTGTGTCGCTGAGGCAAGCCTGAGCGGCCGCGTGTCGGTGGAACCGCCCTTCCGTGGGTGTTCTCTCTGGGGTAGCCGTGTTATCGCCTCATATTTGGACATAAAGGATAACTTGTAGACGGCCCGGCCGGGCGAGGCCCTCCGGTGTCACCTCGATGCCGCAACCGGAGGGACAGGGAATCGTCCATGCAAGTACGTGATTTGTTCCCCGATCGCCGCTGGGTGCGGCTGGTCGCACTGGGTTCCGGGCTGCTGCTCATCGCGGCGGTCGCCGTGGGCGGCGGGACGTACGCGCACCTCGACGGCAACATCCGCAGTGACGACGCCCCGGCCCGCGCGCTCGACGCCGACAGGGCCGTACGGCCCAAGTCGATGGCGCCCGGGGCGCAGAACATCCTGCTGCTGGGCTCCGACCTGGAGGCCGTGCGCGACAGTCAGCGCTCGGACGTCACCATCCTGCTGCACCTGTCGGCGGACCGCAGCCGGGCCGCCCTGGTCAGTGTGCCCCGCGACCTGATGGTCCAGATCCCCCGCTGCCGCAAGCCGGACGGCGGCACCAGCCGTGCCCAGTACGCCCAGTTCAACTGGGCCTTCCAGTTCGGCGGGGCGGCCTGCGCCATCCGTACCTTCGAGGAGCTCACCGGGGTACGTGTCGATCATCACCTCATCATCGACTTCACCGGTTTCCGGAAGGTCGTGGACGCGATGGGCGGTGTACAGGTCGACGTGCCGCAGAAGGTGAAGGTGCCGGGCGACAAGCTCGTGCTGCGGCCCGGCAAGCAGCATCTCAACGGGCATCAGGCGCTCGTCCTGGTGCGCGGCCGTTCCGGTGTCGGTGACGGCAGTGATCTGCAGCGCATCGAACGGCAGAAGCTGTTCCTGCGCGATCTGCTGGCAGGGGCGCGGAGCGGCGGCGTACTGGAGGACACGACCCGGCTCTTCCCGGTCCTGAACGCGCTGACCCGTTCGCTGACCGCCGACCCGGGACTCGACTCGCTGAGGGAGTTGTACGGTTTGGTGAACAGTGCGGCCGGCATCCCCCAGAGCCGGACGTCGATCGTCACCATCCCCAGCGTGGAGGACCCCGACCGCTGGGGCCGCTACAAGCCGGTCAAGCGTCAGGCCAAGGCACTGTTCAAGGCGTTGCGCGAGGACAAGCCGCTGCCCACGCGCCTCTACAACGCGTACGACCCGGCCAACGACGAGTTGTAACCCTCAGCCCTTCTGTCGCGCTGCCCGTCTGTGGCCACGCCGGAGGTACGGATCACGTCGGAGGTACGGGTCACGTCGGAGATTACGGGGCACGCCCGGAGGTCAGGCGCCTGATTGCGGATAAGGCCTAGATAAAAGTTGAGTCGGCAGGACTCAGGTCTGTTGACTGCATTCCATCCTTCATGCATCCTTGAGCCTGATCCACTCAAGTCAGCTGGAGGAATTGAAATGGCACGTGCGGTCGGCATCGACCTGGGCACGACTAACTCGGTCGTCAGCGTTCTGGAGGGCGGTGAGCCCACCGTCATCACCAACGCCGAGGGCGCCAGGACCACGCCGTCCGTCGTCGCCTTCGCCAAGAACGGTGAGGTGCTCGTCGGAGAGGTCGCTAAGCGCCAGGCGGTCACCAACGTGGACCGGACCATTCGGTCCGTGAAGCGTCACATGGGCACTGACTGGAAGATCAACCTGGACGGGAAGGACTTCAACCCCCAGCAGATCTCCGCGTTCATCCTGCAGAAGCTGAAGCGGGACGCCGAGTCGTATCTCGGTGAGAAGGTCACGGACGCCGTCATCACCGTTCCGGCGTACTTCAACGACTCCGAGCGGCAGGCGACGAAGGAGGCCGGCGAGATCGCCGGGCTCAACGTGCTCCGTATTGTCAACGAGCCCACCGCCGCGGCTCTGGCCTACGGCCTCGACAAGGACGACCAGACCATTCTCGTCTTCGACCTCGGTGGCGGCACGTTCGACGTCTCGCTGCTGGAGATCGGCGACGGCGTCGTCGAGGTGAAGGCCACCAACGGTGACAACCACCTCGGTGGTGACGACTGGGACCAGCGCATCGTCGACTACCTGGTCAAGCAGTTCAACAGCGGCCACGGCGTGGACCTCGGCAAGGACAAGATGGCCCTCCAGCGCCTCCGTGAGGCCGCTGAGAAGGCGAAGATCGAGCTGTCGAGCTCCACCGAGACCTCGATCAACCTGCCCTACATCACCGCCTCCGCCGAAGGCCCGCTGCACCTGGACGAGAAGCTCACGCGCGCCCAGTTCCAGCAGCTGACGGCCGACCTGCTGGAGCGGTGCAAGACGCCGTTCCACAACGTCATCAAGGACGCCGGCATCCAGCTGAGCGAGATCGACCACGTCGTTCTCGTCGGTGGCTCCACCCGTATGCCCGCCGTCGCCGAGCTCGTCAAGGACCTGACCGGCGGCAAGGAGGCCAACAAGGGTGTGAACCCGGACGAGGTCGTCGCCATCGGCGCCTCGCTCCAGGCCGGTGTGCTCAAGGGTGAGGTCAAGGACGTCCTGCTCCTCGACGTGACCCCGCTGTCCCTCGGTATCGAGACCAAGGGCGGCATCATGACCAAGCTCATCGAGCGGAACACGACGATCCCGACCAAGCGCTCGGAGATCTTCACCACCGCCGAGGACAACCAGCCGTCCGTGCAGATCCAGGTCTACCAGGGCGAGCGCGAGATCGCGGCGTACAACAAGAAGCTCGGGATGTTCGAGCTGACCGGTCTGCCGCCGGCCCCGCGCGGCGTCCCGCAGATCGAGGTCTCCTTCGACATCGACGCCAACGGCATCATGCACGTGACCGCGAAGGACCTGGGCACGGGCAAGGAGCAGAAGATGACCGTCACCGGCGGCTCCTCGCTGCCGAAGGACGAGGTCGACCGCATGCGCCAGGAGGCCGAGCAGTACGCGGAGGAGGACCACCGCCGCCGCGAGGCCGCCGAGAGCCGCAACCAGGGCGAGCAGCTCGTCTACCAGACGGAGAAGTTCCTCAAGGACAACGAGGACAAGGTCCCCGGTGAGGTCAAGACCGAGGTCGAGGCCTCCGTCGAGGAGCTGAAGACCGCGCTCAAGGGCGAGGACACCGCCGAGATCCGTACGGCCACCGAGAAGGTCGCCGCCGTCTCGCAGAAGCTGGGCCAGGCGATGTACGCCGACGCCCAGGGCACGCAGGCCGCGGGCGGTCCCGAGGGTGCCGCCGAGGACGAGGGCGCGCAGGCCAAGGCAGACGACGATGTCGTCGACGCCGAGATCGTCGACGACGAGAAGGACCGGAAGGACGGTGCCGCGTGACGGAGGAGACCCCGGGCTTCGACGACCAGCAGCCCGACGTCCCTTCCGGCGCCACCCCTGAAGACGCCGAGCCGAAGGCCGCCTCCGAGGAGGGGGCGGCCCCGGCGGGGGACGCGGCAGCAGCACAGGCAGCACAGCAGACGGCGGGTCTGACGGCCCAGCTGGACCAGGTGCGCACGGCGCTCGGTGAGCGCACGGCGGATCTCCAGCGGCTCTCGGCCGAGTACCAGAACTACCGTCGCCGGGTCGAGCGCGACCGGATCACGGTCAAGGAGATCGCCATCGCGAACCTCCTGACCGAGCTCCTGCCCGTGCTCGACGACATCGGCCGCGCGCGGGACCACGGCGAGCTGGTCGGTGGGTTCAAGTCGGTGGCCGAGTCGCTGGAGACCGTCGCGGCCAAGTTGGGACTGCAGCAGTTCGGCAAGGAGGGCGAGCCCTTCGACCCGACGATCCACGAGGCCCTGATGCACAGTTACGCACCGGACGTCACCGAGACGACGTGCGTGGCGATTCTGCAGCCGGGGTATCGATTCGGCGAGCGCACCATCCGCCCCGCGCGTGTGGCGGTCGCCGAGCCGCAGCCTGGCGCGCAGACGGTCAAGGCCGATGAGGCCCAGCCGGCGGCCGACAACGCCGACGACAAGGAGAACGGTGGCCCGGACGAGGGCTGACGTCGGCGACGTACGGGGCGTACGAATGAACGTACGGACCCTACGGCGCGTGAGAAGGAAGGAGGGACGTCGAGGATGAGCACCAAGGACTTCATCGAGAAGGACTACTACAAGGTCCTCGGCGTCCCCAAGGACGCGACCGAGGCCGAGATCAAGAAGGCGTACCGGAAGCTCGCCCGCGAGTTCCACCCGGACGCCAACAAGGGAAACGCCAAGGCGGAAGACCGCTTCAAGGAGGTCTCCGAGGCGAACGACATCCTCGGCGACCCCAAGAAGCGCAAGGAGTACGACGAGGCACGTGCCCTCTTCGGCAACGGCGGCTTCCGGCCCGGCCCCGGCGCCGGCGGTGCCGGCACCTTCAACTTCGACCTGGGCGACCTCTTCGGAGGCGCGCCCCAGGGCGGGGCGGGCGGTGCCGGCGGCGGCTTCGGCGGCGGGCTCGGGGACGTCTTCGGGGGCCTGTTCAACCGCGGTGGCGCGGGCACCGGCACGCGTACGCAGCCGCGGCGCGGCCAGGACATCGAGTCCGAGGTCACGCTGAGCTTCACGGAGGCGGTGGACGGCGCGACGGTTCCGCTGCGCATGTCCTCGCAGTCGCCGTGCAAGGCCTGCTCGGGCACTGGCGACGCGAACGGCACACCGCGGGTCTGCCCGACGTGCGTGGGCACCGGCCAGGTGGCGCGCGGTTCGGGCGGCGGCTTCTCGCTCACCGACCCGTGCCCGGACTGCAAGGGCCGCGGTCTGATGGCGGAGAACCCCTGCGAGATCTGCAAGGGCAGCGGCCGCGCCAAGTCGTCGCGCACGATGCAGGTCCGTATCCCGGCGGGGGTGAGCGACGGCCAGCGCATCCGCCTGCGCGGCAAGGGCGCGCCCGGCGAGCGGGGCGGTCCGGCGGGCGACCTGTATGTGGTCGTGCACGTCGGCGCCCACCCCGTCTTCGGCCGCAAGGGCGACAACCTCACGGTGACGGTGCCGGTGACGTTCGCGGAGGCGGCGCTCGGCGGCGAGGTGAAGGTACCCACGCTGGGCGGGCCCCCGGTCACGCTGAAGGTGCCGCCGGGCACGCCCAACGGGCGGACGATGCGCGCCCGCGGCAAGGGCGCGGTCCGCAAGGACGGTACGCGCGGCGACCTGCTGGTCACCGTCGAGGTCACCGTCCCGGCGAACGTGACCGGCAAGGCTCGTGACGCGCTGGAGGCGTATCGCGAGGCGACCGCGGGCGAGGACCCGCGGGCGGAGTTGTTCCAGGCGGCGAAGGGAGCATGAGGAGATGGACGGCCGTCGACGCAATCCGTACGAGCTGACCGAGGAGACTCCGGTCTACGTCATCTCCGTGGCGGCCCAGCTCTCCGGTCTGCACCCGCAGACCCTGCGCCAGTACGACCGCCTCGGCCTGGTCTCGCCCGACCGCACGGCGGGGCGCGGCCGACGCTACTCGGCCCGGGACATCGAACTGCTCCGCCAGGTGCAGCAGTTGTCCCAGGACGAGGGCATCAACCTCGCCGGCATCAAGCGCATCATCGAACTGGAGAACCAGGTCGCCGCCCTCCAGTCCCGCATGGCGGAAATGCAAGCGGCCCTGGACGGCGCCGCCGCGGCCATGCAACAGCGCGAGGCCGCGGTGCACGCCTCGTACCGGCGCGATCTGGTGCCGTACCAGGAGGTGCAGCAGACGAGCGCGCTGGTGGTGTGGCGGCCGNATGCAACAGCGCGAGGCCGCGGTGCACGCCTCGTACCGGCGCGATCTGGTGCCGTACCAGGAGGTGCAGCAGACGAGCGCGCTGGTGGTGTGGCGGCCGAAGAGGTCGCAGGACCAGTAGCCGGCAGGCTGCCGACTGCCAACTGCGTGAAGGGGCCCGGAGGTTGTCGAACCTCCGGGCCCCTTCACGCAGTTGGCGGCAGTCGGGCCGGCTGCCGGCACGAAAGGCAGAACGACAAGAAGTCAGAAGCAAGAAGCAGAACCGCAGGAAGCATGAAGGGCCGCGCCGGGACGTCGTCACCGGCGGGGCCCTTGACGGTAGGCGGTCCCGTCAGGGGATGAGGTCGCCGATCGCGTCGATCACGAGCATCCACATGGGCTGCGCGCCGGTGCCGAACGCGGCGGCGAGCGCGTACCCGAGGGCCGCGTCCGCCGCGTCCACCTTGGCGCCCTCCTTCCACTCGGCCAGGACCTGCCCGTCGCCGTCCGAGGAGAAGTCCCCGATGTGTTCCTTGTCCTTCAGGAGCCGGCTGCCCGGGATGGAGTCGGGCACCAGGCGGTGGGCGCGGCCCGCGTGCCGTACGTCGACGCGGTACGAACCCCGGGTCAGACGTCCCTTCGCGGGTATGAGGACCGCCTTCTCGCCGTCGACGGTCAGCGTGAGCCGCTCGCCGTCCCGGGTGCCGATCGGGATGTGGGTCTCGGCCTCGGTCCCGGCGTCGCGGCGCAGGACGATCCGGGGGATCGCCTCGCCCTCGACGATCACTTCTCCCTGCTCGGTGTCCAGCCGGACGTTCAGCTCACCGAACAGGTCGTCCTGGACGAGGTGTTCCACGACGGGCTCCGGATTCTCCTCGTCGTCCCAGTGATCGTCGTCCCAGTGGTCGTCGTCCCAGTGGTCGTCGTCCCGGTGGTCGTCGGGCGCCGCGTCGTGGGGACGGTCGGGCGTGTGCGCGGGTGCCGGGTCCTTCGGCATGCGGTCTTCCTTTGCTGTGTGCATTTCTGACGGATGGTCAGGACGTCAGGGTTTACGTCAGGTTCCGGTGTCAGGCTCCTGCCGCGGTCAGCTGGGTGGCCGCGAGATCCCGGTACAGCTCGTTCCTCCCCAGGAGTTCCCCGTGCCGGCCATGGTCGCGTACGCGGCCGTCCGCGAGCAGCACCCTGTGGTCCGCGGAGGTGACCGTGGACAACCGGTGGGCGATCAGCACGACGGTGCAGTGCTGGGCCGCCCGTTCCACGGTATGCCGCAGCGCGGTCTCGCTCAGCCCGTCGAGATGAGCCGTCGCCTCGTCCAGCAGCAGCACCTGCGGGCGGCGGAGCAGGGCACGGGCGATGGCGAGGCGCTGGCGCTCGCCCCCGGAGAGGGCGAGGCCGCAGGCGCCGACGTGGGTGTCGAGCCCCTCCGGGAGCCGGTCGACGAGGGAGTCGAGCAGCGTGTCCCGCAGCACCTGGGAGATCGCCTCCTCGGTGGCGTCCGGGGCGGCGTAGAGGAGGTTCTCGCGGAGGGTGCCCGCCAGCATCGGGGTGTCCTGCTCCACGTACGCGATGCGCCGGCGCACCTCGGCGCGGCTGAGCGTGGCGATGTCGGTGCCGTCGAGGAGGACACGGCCGCCGTCCACGTCGTAGAAGCGCTGGAGGAGCGAGAAGACGGTCGTCTTGCCGCTGCCGGAGGGCCGGGCACCACGAACGACGCCGCCAACTCCCGCAACCCGCCCACCCCTTCACCCCCGCCCCGGCCCAAAAACCCCGTCATCGCAGTCAACGAGCACCATCTGCAAAGGTCACCCATTCGACCCAAGAACCCGCGTTCCCCCAGGGAGAAGGCCCAGGACACACCAACCGGACAGGCCCCCCAAACTCGCCCCTGCTCACCAAAACGCACCACAACTCAGTCAACCGCCAGCAGATCCCAACCCTCGTACCCCGGCTGGCGGCGGGGGCGGCCGAGGCGGGCCGGGCCGCGCGCCCGCGCATCGCGACGGCGGTCCACGTGGCCGTCCGCAGGCCCGGCCGC
>NZ_VCHX02000112.1 GCF_005768555.2 Streptomyces sporangiiformans | reverse complement strand
CTCGCTGGGCGGGGGCTCGTCGGGCTGGGGGTGGGGGGTGGGCTCGTCGGGCAAGGACCCGGGGGTGGCTGGCTGGGACTGGGACCCGGGTGTGGGTTCATCGGACACAGTCGTCCTCCCTCTCACCCAGTTCGTCGTCCGCGCTCAGCCACCGCGCCAGCGCGGCCCGGCCACGGGACAGGCGGGCCTTGACCGTGCCCACGGGCGCACCGGTCTCGGAGGCTACCTGCTCAACACTCAGGTCGCACAGATGGTGCAGAACGACAGCCCTGCGCTGTGTCTCGGGCAGCGTGCGCAGCCCCTCGACGAGCGCGGTGCGCTCCGGGCCCGGTCCGGGCATGTGCTCCGGCGGCGGATTGCGGCGCACGAGTTCCAGCCAACGCCGCGCCCGCCGCCAGCGGCTCACCGCGAGCCGCATCGCCACGGTGCGGATCCACGCCTCGGGAGCCCCGTCGGCCAGGAACTCACGCCGCCGGTCCCAGGCGCGTACGAACGCTTCCTGGACGACGTCCTGCGCCTCACCGTGGTCCCCGGTGAAGGCGTAGAGCTGCCCGGTCAGCCGCGGGAACGCGGCAGCGTAGAACGCGTCGAACTCTTCCTCGGTCATGCCCCCCGCCGGAGTCCGCGGAAGCCCGTGCCACCCGGGCACCTCCGCCATGCGTACTGGTCCTGTACGTCGCGTACATCGAAGCACAAGACCGTGGGCCACCCATGAGGACGGGGTTTAAAGGCCCGGCATTCACAGGGGCGGAGGCATGACGGCGGCCTCCACGCCCTCTCCAACCCTGCTGGCCCGTACCTACTGATGCGGGACGCTCAGCGCTTCTCGTACGGGTTCGACGGCTGCTTCACGTGTCGGACCGAGGTGGCGTCGAGGACCGGGCGGGCCTCGTTCGAGCCGGGTTTGCCGGTGGGGTGCCAGGTGCCGGTGACGGTCACCCAGGTGTCGGCCGCGGGGGCTTCGGCGCCGCGGATCTGGACTTTCAGGGCTTGGGCGTCGGCCGCGCAGCAGGAGACGAGCAGGCGGGCGACGTACCAGGTGCCGTTGCCGTTGCCGTTGCCGTTGCCGCCGTCGTCTCCGTCGCCGTTGCTGTGCCGCGTCACGAAACCGGTGAGCCGGAGGGTTCGCCCTTTCATGGACGCGCCGCTGTCCCACTGGGCGCGGGACGCGAAAGAGCCCAGGGTGAGGTCGACGGGGTCCTCGGCCGGGCCGGGCGGGAGTTCGGGGAAGGTGCCGACGCCCTGTGCCGCGACCTTCGCCTCCTCTCGGTCGGCGCTGTACGAGCCCAGGGCGGGGGGAGGGAAGAGAAGGAGGGCGAGGGCGGGGGCCGCGAGGAGCCAGGCGATGCGGGGGCCTCGGGTGTGATCGTGGCCGTGATCTTCGGTGTCCTCGTCTTCGGTGCCCTCGTCCTCTGGGTCCTTGTCTTCGGGGTCCCTGTCTTCGGGGTCCACACGCCTGGCCATGCTCAGCATTCCGAGCACGATCAGCAGTACCCCCGAGGTGATCAGATACGGCCGCAGCCCTTCCTTCACGTACCGCAGATACAGCTCGCTGAAGAGCGAGATCCTCAGGAGCGCCGCCCCGCAGAGGAGCAGCAGCACCTCCTGCATGCGCAGACGCGGTCGCAGTCGCCGTCGCACGGGCTGCCTCACAGGAGCCACCATCCCGTCAGCACACTGCTCGTCACGGCCACCACCCAGGTCACGGACGAGAACCGTACGGCGAAGGCACGGCCGAAGGTTCCCGTCTGAAGTGCGAAGAGTTTCAGGTCCACCATCGGCCCGACCACCATGAAGGCGAGCCGCGCGGTGGGGGAGAAGCCCGTCAGCGAGGCCGCGACAAATGCGTCGGCCTCGGAGCAGACGCACAGCACGACGGCGAGTACGGCCAGCAGCAGCACCGACATCCAGGGCGACCCGGTGAAGACGTCGAGCACGGACCGGGGGACGAGGATGTTGAACGTCGCCGCGGCGGCCGCGCCCAGCACGAGAAAGCCGCCGGCGTGCAGGAAGTCGTGTTGGAGTCCGTCCCTGAACCCGCCCCACCCTCTCGGGGAGCCCCCCTTGCCGCCCGTACGCCGCCGGGGCAGCCACTCCTCCTTCCCGAACCGGACCCACAGCCACCCCATCACCACGGCGGTGGCGAGCGAGGCGACGAGCCGGGCGCCGACCATGGCCGGGTTCCCCGGGAAGGCGATGGAGGTGGCGACGAGTACGACGGGATTGATGGCGGGTGCGGACAGCAGAAAGGCCAGCGCGGCCGCCGGCGCGACGCCGCGCCGCATCAGGCTGTCGGCCACGGGCACGGAGGCGCACTCGCACCCCGGCAGCACGACCCCTGCCGCCCCCGCCACGGGGACGGCGAGCGCCGGCCGGCGGGGCAGTACGCGGCTGAAGACCCGCTCCGGTACGAACGCCCCGATGGCCGCCGACACCACCGTTCCCAGCAGCAGAAAGGGGATGCCCTGCACCGCGACCGCCGTGAACACCGTCCACCACGCGCCCATCGCGGGCGTCGCGACGTCGATCGCGAGCATCGGGCCGAGGACGGAGGCGACGGTGGCGATGGCGATCAGGGCGATGCCGCCTACCACTACGTACACCGACGTGCGGGCGACCCACCGCGCCCCGTCGGCCAGACTTCCTCGGTTCTCCACGTGCTGCTTCCCGCCTCGCCCACCCCACTGCTCCCCGCAGGCTAACCGGCGGGCGACGGCCACGGCGGTTTTNTTCTCCACGTGCTGCTTCCCGCCTCGCCCACCCCACTGCTCCCCGCAGGCTAACCGGCGGGCGACGGCCACGGCGGTTTTTCGCCCCCGCCGCCCCTACCCGTCCCATCCTCATCCTGGGGGCTGCGCCCCCAGACCCCCGTATCGGCCTGAACGGCCTCGTCCTCAAACTCCCCCAAGCTCTCGGCTTCGCTCGAGCAGGGGGGACCCCCATGACGGGCTGGGTATGTCAGCCCCTCCGGCGTTTGAGGAGCGGGGGTCCGGGGGCTGGCCCCCGGGAACGGGATGGGACGGGCAGGGGCGGCGGGGGCGAGGAACCCCACCCCTCACAACGGCGGATGCGCCGGCGCGGGGCCCAGTGTCGTGGTTCCCGGAGTCGTCCGATGCCCCAGACCCGTGCGGTACGCGTTCAACGCCGCCTCCACCCGCCCCGTCCGCCGCAGCAGATCGCCGAGCATGCGGCACAGGTCGGCCAGATCGCCCGCCGCCCCGGCCCGCTCCAGCAAACTCATCGCCCGGACGTAGTGCTCCTCGGCCGTCTCCGTGTCCCGCGCGTCCTCGGCGATGATCCCGAGCAGCCGGTGAGCCGCCGCCGAGTGAACGGCCCCCCGCTCCGAACTCAGGTCCTCGAGCACGTCATGGAGCAGCCCCGCGGCCTCCTCCGACTTTCCCCGCCGGTGCAGAACGTCCGCCAGCTCCACCACGACCTGACTGGTGTAGAGCGTCGCCCGCTTGTCGACCAGGATCGCCTGGGCCTCGCGCAACTCGTTCTCGGCCCGCTCCAGTTCGCCGTTCTGGGCGTGCAAATAGCCGCGCATCCAGTGGCAGTTGGCCAGCTCCGTACTGATCTGAAGCTGCCGGTACAGCTCCGCCGCCTTCCCCAGGGACGCGTCCGCCTCCGCGACCCGCCCCTCGGCCAGCAGCGTCCGGGCGACGGACCGGTGCATACGGGCCACCAGCGCCGGATCCTGCACCTGCGGAGCCAGCGCGAGGGCGAACTCCGCGGCCTGGGCGGCCCGCGCATGCGCCCCCATGTCCATGTACGGCCCGATCACGCTCCCGTAGAGAAGCACCAGAGCGCTCGGATCGTGCAGCCCGGTCCGGTTGAGCTCGTCGAGGGCGGACTCCAACAGGTAGCAGGCGTAACGGAGTTCACCCGCCAGGTAGTGTGCGACCGCCCGCCCCCTCAGGGCCGGTACCCGACTCGGCAGCGGCTTGTCCGCGAGCCGTTTCTCCGCCTGCTCGAACCGCAGCCGCCCGGCCACCAGGTCCCCGGACTCCAGGGCGCATTCACCCAGCCCCAGCAACGCGGTCGCACACTCGTCGTCGAGTCCGTGCGCCTCCGCCTCCGCGAGCAGCACGGCGTACTGCTCGGCCGCCGCCTCCGCCCCGCCCGTCGCGAGCGTGCGCTGCGCGTCGGTGAGCCTCAGCCGCAGATCCGTGGCGAGGTGCGCGGGCCGCCCGGTGGCCAGCTCCTCGTACGCCACACCGAGCCGCGCCGCGATGTGCCGCAACGCCTCCTCCGAGGGCCGTACGCGTCCCGCCTCGAGCGTGGAGACGTACGCGGGGGTGTACGCGCCTTCCGCCAACTGCTTCTGCGTCAGCCCGCGTTCCGTACGCAACTGCTGCACCCTGCGCCCGATGATTCCCGGGTCGTCACGCTCGGCCATGGCCCCAGCATGCCAGCAAGTCGACCTGCTTCCGTGCCCTATCCAACTTCCTTTGACAACGGGGCAGTTCACACCTGGAAGAAACCTTCCACGAGCCGCCACCCCCCTTGCCCCGGCGCGCGAGACGCCCTACGTTAAGCGGCGCGTTAAACCTACGATTACGCACACTTAATACGACGCTGACGATGCGAGGTGTCGCCGTGTTCCGACGTATTTCCGCGCGCTACCTCTCGCCCCGCCCCCTCACGGCCCGCCACCCCACAGCCCGCTACGTCACGGCCCTGTGCGCCGCGGTCATCGCTTGCGCGGCACTGATCAGCGCGGGGGCGGCGGGACCGCATCCCTGACGGTGGTGAACAGGGGCGAGTGGGCGAATGTCCCCGACACGATCGGCGGCGATCGGGTGGCACGCGCACCGATGAGTTTCCGAGCGCCATGGTGTCTCCAGGGGATGGGACGGCCACGTCCCCCAGTCCACCGAAGAGAAAGTGGTGCGCGATGAAGCTGACCCTGACGGAGTTCCTGACGCTGGACGGTGTCTCCCAGGGCCCCGGCTCCCCAGAAGAGGACACCAGCGACGGGTTCACCCGGGGAGGCTGGTTCGTGCCGCACCTGGACGAGGAGTTCGTGCGGCTGGCCGCCACCTGGCTCGGCGAGGCGGACGCGTTCCTGTTCGGCCGCCGCACCTACGTGAACTTCGCACGGGACTGGCCGAAGATCACCGACCCGGACGACCCGTTCGCCGGCATCCTGAACGGACTGCCGAAGTACGTGGCCTCCCACAGCCTGACCAAGGCGGACTGGAACCCGACCACGATCCTGTCCCAGGACGTCCCCGCCCAGGTCGCCGAACTGAAGCGACAGCCCGGACGGGAGCTGCAGATCCACGGCAGCGCCCAACTGGCCCAGTCGCTCCTGGCCGCCGGTCTGATCGACACGTTGCGCCTGGTGATCGCCCCGGTGGTCGTGGGCCATGGCCGACGCCTGTTCCCGGACGGCGGCGCCCCGGCGGGCCTGCGGCTCCTGAGCAACGAGACGACGCCGGGCGGACTGGCGGTGCACATCTACGAATCGGCGGGCCTGCCGGAGTACGGGACGTACGGGGCCGACGCGTAGACCTCGTCCCGCCGGAGGGCCGATCCTGAAGACCGGCGTACCCGTCGGCGGCCCGCACGCTCCCCGACATGATGGACGGCCCCGGCGAGTGACGCCGCTCCGGCACCCATCCTGGAACCACCCCGTACGCTGCGACCCGTGACCTCTTCCGCCGCCCGCACCGCGCTGGACCTCACCGCCGATCTCCCGCTCCCCGCGCTGGAGGACTTCTACCGGGATCTGCACCGCCACCCGGAGCTGTCCAAGAGCGAGTACCGCACGGCCGCGAAGCTCGCCGAGGGCCTGCACGCGGCCGGGTACGAGACGGCCGAGGGCGTCGGCGGCACGGGTGTGGTCGGTGTGCTGCGCAACGGCGAGGGGCCGACCGTGCTGCTGCGCGGCGACATGGACGCGTTGCCGGTCGCCGAGGAGACCGGGCTGCCGTACGCCTCCGAGACGCCCGGCGTCATGCACGCCTGCGGTCACGACCTGCACGTCACCTGGCTGACCGGCGCGGCCTCCGCGCTGGCCGCCGGCCGCGACAGCTGGTCCGGCACGCTGCTCGTCGTGGGCCAGCCCGCCGAGGAGACCGGCGAGGGCGCGGCCGCGATGGTCAACGACGGGCTGTACGAGCGTTTCCCGCGCCCGGACGTCCTGCTCGCCCAGCACGCGGCGCCCGGTCCGACCGGGCTGTACGCCCACTCGCCGGGCCTGATCATGTCCGCCTCGACGGACGTCGACATCGTCGTGCACGGGGTGGGCGGCCACGGGTCCCGGCCGGAGGCGACGGTCGACCCGGTGGTGACGGCCGCGTACATCGTGACGCGCCTGCAGACCGTCGTCTCACGGGAGTTGGCGGCCCGCGAGCCCGCCGTGCTGACGGTCGGGAAGATCGAGGCGGGCACCCGGCACAACATCATCCCGTCCGAGGCGCACATCGCCATCAACCTCCGTACGCAGTCCGCCGACGTACGCGACCGGATGCTCGCCGCGATCCGCCGTATCGCCGCGGGCGAGTGCACGGCGGCGGGCTGCCCCCGCGAGCCCACGGTCACCGTGGGCAGCAGCTTCCCGGTCACCGTGAACGACATGGACACCGACCGCCGCGTCGCCGCCGTCCACGGCGAGGTCTTCGGCGCGGGCGCGGTCCTCGACTTCGGCCCGGTGATGGGCAGCGAGGACTTCCCCTTCCTCGCCGAGGGCGGCCTCCCTTACTCGTACTGGTTCGTGACGAGCACCCCGGCCGAGGTATGGGACGCGGCCGCCGGCGGCGACCTGATGCAACAACTCGCGGCGGTGCCCAGCAATCACAGCCCCCAGTTCGCCCCCGACTTGGCAACAGTGGGGCCGGGGGTGCGCACGCTGGTCTCCGGTGCGCTGGAGATGCTGTCGGTGCGGTGACGCGAACGAACTTCCGCCGCCGTCCGGTTTCGACCTGGGGCACATGGACGTCTCGGGCAGCGAGGGGCAGGCGAGCTCCCGGGACCACACCCCCGACCAGGCCATGATGATCTACCTGTCCGTGACCTTGCTCCTGGACGGCCTGCGGCGGTTTCTCTCCGGTCGGGCCCGCACCTACGCGTCCTCGGCCGTCGACTCGTCGTTCTCGCTGGACTTCAGGCGCGAGAAGCGCGGGACGATCGCCACGAGCCACCAGGGATCGCTCGTGCACCGGTCGTCCGCCGAAGAGGTCGCCGCGGCCGTCTTCGACGCCGCCGAGGAATTCGCGCGGACCCACCTGAGCGAGCTCCCGGCCGACGACGCGGGGCGAACGGATCTGGAGCAGTCACTGGCCGAGTTCAAGAAATTCCTGGACCAACGGGACTGACGGATCCCGCCAGCCGCGCCAGCCGCGTGTGGACGTCCTGGAGCGCGCCCGCGCGGCGGCCCGGCACGCGGTGGCGCAACTCGGCCAGCGTGGAGCCCAGTTCGCGGGCCAGGCCCGCGTCGGTGACGCGGCCCCACTGGTGGTGGGCCCGGTCGACGGCCGCCTCGACGCCGGGGGCGTCGGGTGCCTGGCCCGCGCCGAGCCGTACGTCGGCCACGGTCAGCCAGGTCCGGCAGCTGCGTACGGCGTCGCCGGCGAACATGGCCAGATCCGCTCGTACTTCCATCCAGTGGATGACCTCGTCACTGCCCGGCCCGAACGTACGCAACGCGGCCTGTTCCCACTGCGCGGCCAGCGCGGACGCCTCGTCGTGCCGCCCGGCCTGGACGGCGGCGGTGATCCCGGCGTGGGGGTCGGCGGGCGCGGGCGCGACCGGATCGACCGCCAGCACCAAGTCCCGCTGTACGCTCCGCGGTTCCTCACCGATCGCCCGTGTGAGCGCCTGCTGATGAAGCTGCGCCGGCGGCGGACGGTGGCCGCTGCGCAGGATCGTGGCGAGGGACTTCATATACGTCGGTGTCGCGACCGTACGTCTCGGCGGAGGCGGTGCGATCCGGCCGTACAGCCGGACCCCCGGCCCGACGTCGAGCGGCTGGGTGCCCAGGTACTGCCAAGTCTCCGCGTCGGCGTGCAGGTCGACGAACAACGTCGTGCCACCCGGCGCGCGCAGCCGCAGCTCCTCGCGGATCCAGTGCCAGGGGAAACCGGTGTAGCGGACGGTCGACGGGGTCGTACGGGCCAGCGCCAGGTGCGGAAGCCGCTGGCGGCGGTCGAGTTGGAGCTGCCCGGTGAGGAAGACCGTGAGCGGGCCGGGAGCCGTCGCCGCGGCACGCAGCCGGGTCAGGACCGCCTGGGGCTCCAACGGGTCCGCCAGTTCGACCACGTTCGCGGTGTCCGCCCCGGAGAGCACGGCGGGCGCCACCGCCGCGAGCACGGGAAGCACCGATGCCGCGTCCACGAGACATCCCTTGCCCACCGGCGAAGCCGCGAGCAACAGCACGGTTCCAGGCATCGTTCCCGCCCCCTCCCCATCGTTCGCCACTGCAGCACCGTAACCGCTGCGCGTGCAAAGCGGGGGCACGGGATGCCCCCGGGCGTGCGAACGAAGCCCCCGGAAGGACGCCCCCTACCTATCGGTACGTGTGACCATGGGTGTGCCTGTGACGCATGAGGTACTTGAGGTATCAGAAGGTCAGCAAAGGAACAGGACATGACCCACCCTGTCCCCCACACCCCCGCCAACGCTGCCGACGCCCCCACCACCGACACCACCCCCTCAGCCGCCCATCTCCTCGTGGTGGACGACGAAGACGGGGTCCGCGGCATGCTCACGATGGCCATGGAATTCCTCGGCTTCGAGGTGACCTGCGCCGCCACCGGCCGGCAGGCCCTCCGGGCCGTCACGCGCCGCGCCCCCGATCTCGTACTGCTCGACGTCAACCTCCCCGACGTCGACGGCTTCGAGGTCTGCCGGACCCTGCGCCAACGGGGCCTCACCGTGCCGGTGCTGTTCATCACCGGCCGCAGCGACGTCGACGACCGGGTGCGCGGACTCGATCTGGGCGGCGACGACTTCGTCACCAAGCCGTTCGAGCTGAAGGAGGTGGCGGCCCGGGTCCGCGCCCTGCTGCGCCGCACCGCCGAACGGCCCGCGCGGCGCCGCCACTTGAGCGCCGGGCACATACTGCTCGACCCCGACGCGCACCAGGTCTGGGCGGACGGGAAGCCCGTCCGGCTCACCCCGACCGAGTTCGCCCTGCTGCGCTATCTGATGGAGAACTCCGGCCGGGTGCTGTCCCGTGCCCAGATCCAGGAACGCGTCTGGAACCACCGTGCCGAGGGCTCGGGCATCGTGGACACCTGCGTCTACTACCTGCGGCGGAAGCTGGACGACCGGGGCCAGTCGCTCATACGGACCGTCCGCGGTGTGGGCTATCTGCTGTGCGCGGACTGAACACCGTCGACGCCACCCCCGTAGAAAAGACCGTGTACACCGCGGCGGTCGGCCCCGATGCCCTCGCCTGGCTCCTCCAGGCCGAGCTCGGTGTCGCGGTGCTGCTGCTCGCCGCCGTGCCGGCCGTGGTGCGATGGGTGCGCCGGCGGGAGGCACGGCGGTGGGCGGAGTCGGAGCGGCGGCTGCGGGAGTTCCTGCTCACCGCGGGACACGAGCTGCGCAACCCGCTGACCACCATCTCCGGCTACGCCCAACTCGCCTTCGTCGGCGACCGGTCGCAGGAGCGCGTGCGCACCGAGGCGCTCGGGCGGGTGCACGACGAGATCGAGCGCATGGACTCGCTCATCGACGAGTTGGTCCTGCTCTCCCGCCACGACCTCGGCCGGGAGCTGCGGCGCCGGCGGGTGGACCTGGCCGAGCTGTGCCGCGAGGCGGCCGCGGCCGCCCGTGACTGCCATCCCGCGTACCCGGTACGGCTGCTCGTCGCGCCCGGCGAGCACATCGTCCGCGGTGACCCGCTGCGGCTCCATCAAGTGGTCGCCAACCTGCTGGCCAACGCCCGCCGTCACACGCCCGAGGGCACCTCGACCACGCTGGCCGTGGGCACGGAGGACGGCTACCGGGTCGTCGAGGTCACGGACGACGGGCCGGGAGTGCCGCCCGAGTTGCGCGCCCGGATCTTCGAACCGTTCGTCCGAGGGGACGCGGGCGCCGCCACGCCCGGCAGCGGCGTCGGGCTCGGGCTCAGTGTGGTCGCGACGGTCGCCGCCGCCCACGGCGGCACGGCGGCCCTCGAACACTCCGTCGGCGGAGCCTGGTTCAGGGTCCGGTTGCCCGCGGCGCCCTGAGGAACCTGACGCCCTCTGAGGAACCTGACGCCCTCTGCCGAATCCTGAGGAAATCCTGATGTTGTACGGATCGATTCCGGATCCGCGCTCGATTTACTGAGCCGCATGTCGTCCCTACGGAACAAAGTCGCCGCCGTTTTCGGCTCCGCGGTCGTCCTGGCCGCCGCCGTCGTCGCCACCCCCGGCACCGCCATGGCCGAGGAGAGTCCGACCGTCGCCCAGCTCCTCGAGAAGTGCAACAACGGCACGGACCGGTGCGAGTTCCACGTCGAGTCGGTCGACAAGTATCTGGGCCCCGAGAAGCGCGTCACCTCCGACGCCTTCAACTGCACCAGCGTCGACCAGAACATCTCCAAGACGTGGTCGGACACCACGACGACCGGCACCTCGACGACGCAGACCATAGAGTTCGGCGGGGCCTTCGAGGCCTTCACCGCCGGATTCAGCAGCGCCACCGGCAAGACCTGGGAGAAGTCCCACACCGAGTCGCGCACCGAGAGCCTGTGGATCGCCCCGCGCAAGAAGGGCTGGCTCACCCACCGGGCGCACAAGGTCAAGGCGCACGGCTACTACCAGCTCAACTTCGGCGAGCGCTTCTACGGCCACTACATCTGGTACGTCAACGACGTGACGATGACCGGCGTCGACCCCGACAACACGTACGGCGAGAGCCCGGTGTTCCGCGAGCGCGCCATGAGCTCCGGCGACTGCTGAGACACACGGCACGCAGCGCGACGGCCGCCGCGACCGCCGCGACCGCCGGCCTGCCCGGGGACGCACCCCGGGCAGGCCCGGCCCGCACCCCGACTTGCCGGCCGGGGCCCCCAGGTGTGCCCTGGAGGCAGGGGCGAGGAGACAGGAGTGCTCTCATGGCTCACGCGGCACCCGCACGACGCGAACTCCCCCGCGCCCCGCGACCGAGCACCGGACGGCCGCACGTCAGCCCCCTGCGGCTCGCGGCCCCCGTACTCGGCGGCATCGTCTACGGGCTGTGGGCCTGTGCGATCGGACGCGACTCGGGACCCATCACCGGCTGGAACGTCCTGCTGGGCGTGGTGTCGGGGCTCGCCTTCATCGCGGTCTACCTCGGTCTGCGCGTGATCGGCCCGCGCCTGCACCGTGAGCTGCGCGCCTGCGCGTGGGCGGCGTTCGCGGGCGTCGCCCTCGGCTTCCTCTACAGCCTCACCGGCGAGAGCGTCCTGAAGTCCTCGGTCATCGCGTGCGTGGTCGCGGCGGTGGTGTTCGTGATGGTGTTCTACCGGCTCTACACGACGGAGGACTGACCACGCCGGGGCGAGCGCCGAGCGGCGCCCGCCCGGCATGCCTGAGGCCCCGGCTCTCCCAAGCCGGGGCCTCAGGTCCGTGCGGGCGACCCGGTTCACCCACGGTTCCCCATCCGGGCCGGCCCGCTCCCTCCCCGGATGATCGCTCTGTGCCCCCAGAACCAGGAAACACCCGTTCGGGTGAACCCTCCACCGGAGGCGGGAGCCGCAGCCGGAGCGACCACAGGACTAGGACAAAAAGCCCAGGACGCAACCGCTGCCGAAACCTACGATGAGTTTGCTGCCCGGCCGGGGTCTACATCTCAGCCAGCTCGCACCGAATCGGAGCCGGTGCACAGCGAGTCGCACAAGCATTCGTAAGACTGGATGGGGCGGACATGAAGAGCGAACATCTGGCCGGACCGGCCATCGAGACCGCCGGCCTGGTGAAAACCTTCGGCGACAACCGCGCCGTCGACGGCGTGGACCTGCGGATCGAGGCCGGCACGGTGTACGGCCTGCTCGGGCCGAACGGCGCGGGCAAGACCACCACCGTGCGCATGCTGGCGACCCTGCTGCGCCCCGACGGCGGCGAGGCGCACGTCTTCGGCCACGACGTCGTGCGCGAGGCGGACGCGGTCCGCAGCCGGGTCAGCCTCACCGGGCAGTACGCCTCGGTCGACGAGGACCTCACCGGCACCGAGAACCTCGTCCTGCTGGCCCGCCTGACGGGCCACAGCAAGAAGGCCTCGTACGACCGCGCGGCCCAGCTCCTCGACGCCTTCGGCCTGTCGGACGCGGCGGGCCGCCAGGTGAAGAACTACTCCGGCGGTATGCGGCGCCGTATCGACATCGCCGCGTCCATCCTCAACACCCCGGACCTGCTGTTCCTGGACGAGCCGACGACGGGACTGGACCCCCGCAGCCGCAACCAGGTCTGGGAGATCGTACGAGCGGTCGTCGCCCAGGGCACGACGGTCCTGCTGACCACCCAGTACCTCGACGAGGCCGACCAGTTGGCGTCCCGGATCGCCGTCATCGACAAGGGCAAGGTCATCGCCGAGGGCACCAAGGGCGAGCTGAAGGCCTCGGTCGGCGCGGGCGCCGTGCACGTACGGTTGCGGGACGCGCACCGGCGCCCCGAGGCCGAGCGGCTGCTCCGGCAGACCCTGGACGCGGACGTACAGCTGGAAGCGGACCCGGTGGCACTCACGGCCCGGGTCGGCAATGGGGTGGCCAACGGGCACGGAGCCTCCGAGAAGGCCTCCCGCGCTCTCGCCGAACTGGCCCACGCGGGCATCACCGTCGACAACTTCTCGCTGGGCCAGCCGAGTCTGGACGAGGTGTTCCTGGCCCTCACCGGTAGCACGACCGAGCAGGAGCAGGCTAAGGAGGCCACGGCATGAGCACCGCGACGCCGACCACGGAGACCAAGGAGACCGGCGAGCTCGCCCCGGTCCGCACCGAAAGCCTGGCCGAACTGCTCGTCTCCCGGGAGCGGCCGCCCCGCCCGAACGCGCTGCGGACGTCCCTGACGTTCGGCTGGCGGGCGATGCTCAAGATCAAGCACGTACCCGAACAGCTCTTCGATGTGACGGCGTTCCCAATCATGATGGTGCTGATGTACACGTACCTGTTCGGCGGCGCCCTCGCGGGCTCGCCGAGCGAGTACATCCAGTACCTGCTGCCCGGCATCCTCGTCATGTCCGTCACCATGATCACGATGTACACGGGCCTCGCGGTCAACATCGACATCGAGAAGGGCGTCTTCGACCGCTTCCGCTCCCTGCCCATCTGGCGCCCGTCGACGATGGTCGGCTATCTGCTCGGTGACGCCCTGCGCTACACGATCGCGTCGATCGTGATGCTCACGGTCGGCCTGATCATGGGCTTCCGTCCGGACGGCGGCTTCTCGGGAGTCGTGGCGGGCGTGGCGCTGCTGATCGTCTTCTGCTTCGCCTTCTCCTGGGTGTGGACGATGTTCGGTCTGCTGCTGCGCACGGAGAAGGCCGTGATGAGCGTCAGCATGATGGTGCTGTTCCCGCTGACCTTCCTCAGCGACATCTTCGTCCGCCCCGAGACGATGCCGGGCTGGCTCCAGGCCTTCGTCAACAACAACCCGGTCACGCATGTCGCCTCGGCGGTCCGCGACCTGATGGCCGGCTCCTGGCCGGGCGAGGGGATCGCGTGGTCGCTGGGCTGGGCCGGGCTGTTCGTGGCGGTCTTCGGCCCGGTGACGATGCGGCTCTACAACCGCAAGTAGGCGCCAGGCGGTGCGGCTCCGCACCGCCTGCCCGGCCCCCCCGGAAGAACGCAATCCACGTCCGGATGCAGTCACCCCGGCCGTCCTCCGCTGGCGGAGGCCACGGCCGGGGTTCTTGCTTGAAGGGTGCGGAAAGTCCTCTCGGCGGTGCTGATCGTCCTCGGTTGCCTCCTCCTGCCGCTCGGCGGGCTCTCGGCGTGGGCGACGTACGAGATCGGCGACACCGGGCGGTACGTCGCCACGATGGGACCGCTCGCCGCCGGGCCCGACGTGCGGCGCGCGGTCACGGACACGGTCACCGACGGGATCATGTCGGAGGTCGAGGCCGGGCCCCTCGAGGACGAAATCCGCGTCTTCGTGCGCAAGGCGGTGGGGTCCTTCACCGGCACGCCGGCCTTCCGTACCGCCTGGGACTCGGCGAACCGCGCCACCCACGACGCCGTACTGCGCGCCCTGCGCGGCGATCGCGACACCGCCGTCACCCTCGACCTGGCACCCCTCACCGAGCGGCTCAAGGACCGGCTGGCCGACGACCACGTGCCGCTGGCGCACAGCATCCCCGTCGCGCACGCCAAGATCACGGTCATCGAGGCCCGGGAAGTGGCCGCGCTGCGGAAAGGGTTCGACGTGCTGGAGATCACGGGTTTCTGGCTCCCGCTCGCGGCGGTAGCGCTGGCCGTCGGCGGCATCCTTCTCGCGGTACGCCGCCGCCGGGCGGTCATGGCGACGGCGCTCGGCCTGGCCCTGGGCGCCGCGCTGCTCGCGCTGGCGACCGCGGTCGGCCGCGAGCTGGCCCTCGGCGACCTCCCGCCGCACGTCTCCCGCACCGCGGCGGGCGCGGTCTACGACGCCCTCACGTCCACGCTCCGTACGGCGACCTGGGTCATCCTCGCGCTGGGCCTCACGGTGGCGGCGACGACCTGGCTCATGGGCCGCTTCGTGCGACATCGCGGAGGGTCCGCAGGGCGGCCCTCAGCTCCGGCACCGGAACAGACGCGAGCCCAAGCCTGACGGCATCCGCCGGGGACACGGAGGGGCGGTCTCCCGGGGTCGCCGTGCGCGGGGACGACAAGGGCCGGCGGTCTTCGGGGGACGCCGTGCGCGGGGACAGGGGCGGGGAGATGGGCGGAGACAGGGGCGGTGACAAGGGCGGGCAGCTTCTTCCCGAGCCCGCCCTGCGCCTCGGTTCCACGGCGAACGCCGGACCCGGCGTGACCGCGACCCCGCGCGCCGCGGCCGCCGCCGCGAACGTGTCCGCGCGCCACGGCTGCGGCAGCTCCCACCAGACGTAATACGCGTACGGATCGGCCCGTACCGCGAACTCGCCCAGCCATTCCTCGACGACCCGCTGCCGCGCGTACGCGTCCGCCCGCTTGGCCGCGACAAGCGTCTCGACGGTCCCGTCCCCGATCCACCGCACGGCGGCCTCCAACGCGAATCGCCCCGCGGTCCACCCTCCGGAGCGCAGGGCCTCGGCGACCGCGTCCACCCGCCCCTTCGGCACGACGAGGAAGCCGACGGTGAGCCCGGGGGCGACGCGCTTGGACAGGCCGTCGACGAGAAACGTGCGCTCGGGGGCGTAGGACGCGAAGGGAGTGGGGCCCTCCTTGCCGTCCCGCAGAAAGGACCAGATCCGGTCCTCTACGACGGGCAGGTCCAACGCCCGTACCACCCCCGCCAGTTCGCGCCGTCTCCCGTCCCCCATGGTCACGGAGGTGGGATTGTGGAGGGTCGGCTGGACGTACACGGCGGACAGCGGCGCCGCTCGATGGGCGGCGACCACGGCAGAGGGTCGCACCCCCTCCCCATCCATCGGGAGCGGTACGAGTGTGACCCCGATCCGCCGTGCGATCTCCTTGACCAGCGGATACGTCAGCGCCTCGACTCCCACGCGGCCTCCCGGCCGTACGATCGCGGCGAGCGCGCCGGCGATGGCCTGGCGTGCGTTGCCCGCGAAGAGAAGCCGCTCCGGGGCGGGCCGCCACCCCGGACCGCCCAGCAGCCCGGCGACCGCCTCGCGCGCGGCGGCCGTGCCGGTGGCGGGAGCCGTACGCGTGGCCTCCGCCAGCACATCGGGCCGCAGCAGTGGCGCGAGCCCCGCGGCGAGCAGTTCGGACTGCCCCTCCGCGACGGGGTAGTTGAGCTCCAGATTGATACGGGCCTCGGCTTGCCCGTCCTCGCCCTCTGCTTCTCCTTCGCCTTCGGCCCTCGCCTCCGCCAGGGCCCGCCCCGACGGCGCGGGCGACGCCCGTACGAATGTCCCCCGCCCGACCTCGCCGACCACCAGCCCGCGCCGCACCAACTCCGCGTACACGCGCCCGGCCGTGGACCCGGCGATACGGCGCTGTCGCGCGAACGCGCGCTGCGGCGGCAGGCGTTCACCGGGCTTGAGCCGCCCGGAGAGGATCTCCTCGGCCAGCCGGTCGGCGATCCGCCGATAGTCCTCCACGCGAACATCTCTCCTTGCATTGCACCGAGGGCAAAGATTTTATTGCACCGAGGAGCCGGGCCGCTTTAGTGTCCACTCATGGCACCCTTCCTCGCATACGAGGACAAAGGCACGAAAGCCTCAACGCCACTGCCTCTTGTTCTCATCCATGGCCATCCCTTCGACCACACGATGTGGGCGCCCCAGATGGCCGCCTTCTCCCCGGGCCGCCGGGTGATCACCCCCGACCTGCGCGGCTACGGCGCGTCGCCGGTCGTCCCGGGGGTCACCCCGCTCGCCACGTTCGCCGAGGACATCGCGGCCCTCCTGGACAGTCTGGGGGTGGACGGCTTCGTCCTCGGCGGGCTGTCGATGGGCGGCCAGATCGTCATGGAGTGCTACCGCCAGTTCCCGGAGCGCATCCACGGCATGATCCTGGCCGACACCTTCCCCGCCCCGGAGACCCCGGCCGGCAAGAAGTCACGGGGCGAGATGGCGGACCGGCTCCTTCGGGAAGGCATGCGGGGGTACGCGGACGAGGTACTCCACAAGATGGTCGCGCCGTACGCCGACGCCGACGTGGCCGCACACGTCCACCGCATGATGACCGGCACACCCCCCGAGGGCGCGGCCGCCGCCCTCCGCGGCCGCGCGGAACGCCCCGACTACCGCGACCTCCTGACCCGGGTCAGGGTCCCTTCCCTGGTCGTGGTCGGCGAGGACGACGCCTACACCCCGGCGTCGGACGCACAGGCCATGCACGAGGCCCTTCCCGGCTCCACGCTCCACATCATCGCCCGCGCAGCCCATATGCCGAACCTGGAACGCCCGGACGAGTTCAACGAGGCGCTGGCCGCGTTCTTGAAGCAGGCCGATTCGTCCGCTTGAGAGCGGTGCCAAGCCGATCCGAGCCGAGCCGAGGCTCTCGTCGGCGCCGTCGATCGGCAACCGTCCCACCGCCCGCCCCGTCTTTGAGAGAGGATCCGGGTGAACGGAAGGCATGGACTTTGGGCAGTGCTACGGCAGAGACGTACGAGTGGATCGACGACGACCCGGCGACACGGCGCCCCGGCCAGAGGGGAGGAGCCTGGCTCGCCGGGCTCCTGCTGCTCGGCGTGAGCACGGTCGTGGGGTGCCGGATCGCCGACACCGACGGCATCACCCCCGTACCCCAACTCCTCGCGTTCCTGCCCTGGCTGCTCGCCCCCACCGCAGCCGCCCTCCTCCTCGCCGCCCTCACCCGCTGGCGCCTCGGACTCGTCTGGGGCGTGGCCGCACTGGCGACGATCGCCTGGTTCATCGAGCCGTACGGCAAGACGGCCGACGCGAAGGGCACGCCACTCGTGGAACTGCGCGTGCTCACGTCGAACGTGGAGTTCGGACAGGCCACCGACGAGCTGATCAAGGCCGTCCGGAGCGAACGCCCGGACCTCGTCTTCGTCGAGGAGTGCGAGGCACTCTGCGAGGACAAGCTGAGGCAGGCCTTCGGACGGAAGGACACGCAGGACGCGCAGGGCACGGAGAACGCGCAGGACACGTACCCCTACCGGCAGGCCGTACCGGGCAACGGCTCCGACGGGTCCGTCATCCTCAGCCGGTACCCCCTCAAGCCCGCCGCCGGGATCCCGGGCGCCATGGGGATGCCGGGCGCGACAGCCGATGTGAAGGGCAAAGAGATCCGCGTCCAACTCGCCCACCCCATGCCCCCGCTCCCGGCCCACCTGGACGACTGGCGCGAAGAACTCGGCGCGCTGCGCGACTACGCGGCCGCCGACCGGACCCGCCCCACCATCCTCGCGGGCGACTTCAACGCCTCCCAGGACCACGCCGCGTTCCGCCGCATCCTGGACACGGGCCTGCGCGACGGCGCCCGCCTCGCCGGACACCCCCGCACACCGAGCTGGCCGGCCAGAACGGCCCCGGCCCTGGGCGCCCAGATCGACCACGTCCTCGTCTCGCGGGACTTCTCGGCCAACAGCGCCCGCTTCCTGGACCTCGATAACACGGACCACCGCTCCCTGGTCGTGGACCTGACGCTCCACGAACGCGCCTGAGAACGCGACGTGGGCCGCCCCTGTGCAGGAGGGACGGCCCACGTCAGTGGGGGGTGGCGGGCTTCGGACTTCGGGAACTACCCGGCCTGGTTCACCTTCTGCAGGGCCTTCGCCAGACCGTTGGCCCACAGCCGCTCGACCTCGGCGCGCTCGTTCGCGTCGGGGTTCGCGTTGGTGCAGGACGGGCCGGGGCCGCCGCCCGACATGAGCTCGCTGCACGGGCCCTCGTAGTGGTCCGGCAGACCGAGTACATGGCCGGTCTCGTGGGCGGTCACGCGGTTGGAGTCGTACTCCTTGTTCTGCGCGTAGTCGAGGAAGATGAAGCCGCCGCCATGGCCGTCCGTGGAGGCGTACGAGCCGCGCGCGTCGTTGCCCTCGCGGTACTCGAAGTCCGCGTTGGAGCCCGACTGGAGCTGCACGTTCGCCACCGCGCCGTTCCAGATCTCGGTGGAACGCTCTATCTGGGCGCTGAAGGTGGGCGCGTCGGACGCGTCGTAGGTGACGGTGACCGCGGCGGCCCCCGGGTTCGCGGCCCGCTTCTCGGCCACGGACTTCAGCACGGCCTCGAAGAACGCCTTGTTGGCCTTGGCCTCCTCGGACGAGCCGTGGTAGCCGGCCACCGGGGCGGCGGCCGGAGCCGCTGGGGCGGCCGAGGCCGGCACCGCGCCGAAGGCGCCGACCGCGAGGCCGAGACCTATCGCGGTCGACACCACAGCCCTGGACTTGGGCAGGGACAGTCGCATGATGACTCCTCGTGTGGGGGGTGAAGTCGTCATCGGTGAGTGTCGACGCCTGTGCGGCGGCTGTGATGATGGCAACCGGCGATAGGACGGGGCTATCACTCGGGCACAGCTCCCTCATCAGTCGGGCACCACTCCGCCCCTGTGTGGTTACCGGTCAGTCGGAATCGGCCGCTCCTGTGCACCAACTCGCCCACTTCGGATGGGATTTATGCGTCTGGTGTGGCCGGGCGGGCCGCCCTAGGCTCACCGCATGGAGCTTGAGGTCAGGCACCTCCGTGCGCTGTGCGCCATAGCCGACACCGGCAGCCTGCACCGCGCCGCACGCCAACTCGGCGTCGCCCAGCCCTCGTTGAGCACCCAGCTGCGCAGGATCGAACAGGAGCTGGGCGGGGCGCTGTTCACCCGTGAACGCACCGGCTGCCGCCCGACCGCGCTCGGCCGCGTCGTCCTCGGCCGGGCCCGCCCCCTGGTGGCCGAGATGCGCTCCCTGGTGGCCGAGGCCAGGGCCGCCGCCGCGGACGGCCCCCAGCTGCGCATCGGCTCCACCGCGAGCCGGGCCCTCGCGGGCTGGCTGCGCCGCCTGCGCGCCCGCAGCCAGGAACCGATCCTCCAGATGGACGTCTCCGCGAACGCGCTGCTCCGCATGCTCGCCGACGGACAGCTCGACATCGCCTTCGTGCACGAGGTGGAGGGCAGCCCGCTGCGCATCCCGGACGGGTTACGGCTGCGCGTCCTGGTCGAGCGGGAGCCCCAGTTCGTCTCACTGCCGACGGACCACCCGGCGGCTGCCCGCCCCGTGGTCCGCCTCGCCGAGCTGGCCCATGACCGCTGGATGGTCGACCCGACCGTCGACGGCGAGTGGGACGCCGTCCACCGGATGCTCCGCTCGGCCGGCCTCAGCCCCCGCATCCTGCACGGCGACTACCACACCGCCGCCTCACTCGTCGCCACCGGCGAGGTCGTCACGGTCTGCCAGCCGACCTGTCTGTCCCGTTCCGAGATGGCGGTACGCCGCATCCAGGGTGACCCCCTCGGCGTACGCCTGCTGCTCGCGGCGCGTATGCAGGCGGACCTGGACTCCGTCTACCCGGACCTGGAGGAGGCGTACTGGGAGACGGCACGGCAGTCGCCCGGCTATCGGGAGTGGCTGAAGAAGAGAGGCGCCCCTCCGGAGAGGGACGCCCCCATGTACGTACACGTCAGCACATGACGTACGGCTTACGCCTCTTGAGCCTCGCTCCTCACACGCCCACGTCGGACCCGTTCTTGCGCCACACCGCGACCACGGACGGGCGGACCATCTTGCCCGCGCCGTCGGGCCAGGCGCTCGCGGGCTTCTCGACGGTCGCGCCGTCGATCTCACCCGGGTGCTGGACCGAGACCACGACACGGCGGTCCTGGACGATCGGGCCGCAGGTCTCGGCGCCCTTCGGCATCGTCAGGAACTGCTTCAGCTCACCGCGCCGCTCACCGCGCGTAGCGACGCCGAAGAGACCGTCGTGCGAGCCGAGCTGGGCGCCGTCGGTGGAGATCCACAGGTTGCCGTACGAGTCGAAGGTCACGTTGTCCGGGCAGGAGATCGGGCTGACCTTGTCCTTCGGGAAGCCCGCGAAGTACGTGGCCGGGTCGGCGGGGTCGCCCGCGACGAGGAACAGCGACCAGCCGAAGGTCTTGCTGTCGGCGCGGCCCCGGCGCTCGGTGAGCTCCAGGATGTGGCCGTGCTTGTTGGCGTTGCGCGGGTTGGCCTCGTCCGCCTTGGCGTTCGTACCGACACCGCGGTTCGAGTTGTTGGTCAGGGCGACGTAGACCTTGCCGGTGTACGGGGAGGGCTGGATGTCCTCGGGCCGGTCCATCTTGGTCGCGCCCACCTTGTCACCGGCGAGCCGCGTGAAGACGAAGACCTCCTCCGCCGTCATACCGTCCACATGCGAGACGGCGCCGTCGGCGGTGGCCGTGGCCAGCGGAATCCACTCGCCGCCGCCGTCGAACTCGCCGTCGGACGGAAGCTTCCCGGTGCCGTCGATCTCGGCGGCCGGAGAGTCTCCCGTCAGCTTGGCGACGTACAGCGTGCCCTCGTCGAGGAGGGAGAGGTTGTGCTCGCGTACGGCCCGTGAGGTGCCCTTCTGCATCCGCTTGCTGCCGACGAACTTGTAGAAGTAGTCGAAGCGCTCGTCGTCACCCGTGTAGGCGACCGGACGGCCGTCGTCCGTGAGGCGGATGGTCGCGCCCTCGTGCTTGAAGCGGCCGAGAGCGGTGTGCTTGCGGGGCGTGGAGGTGGGGTCGTACGGGTCGAGCTCGACGACGTAGCCGAAGCGGTGGGCCTCGTTCGGCTCCTGGGCCACGTCGAACCGCTTGTCGAAACGCTCCCACTTGCGCTCGGAGGCGCCGGTGCCGATGCCGTACCGCTTGTCCGTCGCCCGGCTGCTGTTGGCGAAGTACTGGTTGAAGTTCTCCTCGCCGTGCAGCGTGGTGCCCCAGGGGGTCTCGCCGCCCGCGCAGTTGTTGAGCGTGCCGAGGACCTTGGTGCCGGTCGGGTCGGCGGAGGTCTTGAGCAGGTCGGACCCGGCGGCCGGACCGGTGATCCTGAACTCGGTGGTCGCGGTGACGCGACGGTTGAGGGGGTGGCGCGGGACGGCGGTGAGCTTGCCGCTCTTCTGCTCCCCCTCCACCACGACGACGGACAGGCCGTGGGCCGCCCAGGCGATCTCGGCCTGCTCGCGGGTCGGGTTGGCGGCGTCGTATCCCTTGAACATCAGGATCTCGTCCGTGTACTCGTGGTTCGCCACGAGCAGCTGGCGGCCGCGCTCGCCCGGCAGGGGGAGCAGGGCGAGGAAGTCGTTGTTGTAGCCGAACTGGCCCGCCTGTGCCTTGGCGGTCTGCTTGTCCGGGTCGAAGGCCGGGGCGCCGCGGAGGATGGGCTCGCCCCAGCGGATGACCACGTTCTGGCCGTAGCCCTCGGGAACGGTCACGGCATCGGTCGTGTTCGGCGCGACCGGCGTGAACCGCAGACCGCGCGCTCCCTTGCCACTCGTGTACGTCTCCGGAACCGCGTCGGTCGTCTGTGCGGGGGCCTGCGCGGCGGCGGAGCCGACGGCCGCACCACCTGCCGCGGCGGTGACCGTCACCACGGCGGCGGCCCGCATCATGGAGCGGCGGCTGAGCGCACCGGCGATGACGTCGCCGACGTACTCGTTGGTGCTGGTGTTGGGCACCTCGTGAAAGCAGGCGTCACCACAGCGGAATCGACAGGTCATCGCGGAACGGCCGCCCGGGTGTGAGCCGGTCGAGCCGATCAGGGGCAACAGGTTGCGCACGGTCCCTCCCACATTTCTGGATCGAGCGTGACGCTAGGGGCACACGTGCTCCGGGACACAGCCGCAGAGTGAACGAGGAGTGAACGCAAGGGATCCGACGGGGAGTTGGTATCGGCGCCGACGCCGGATGCTGTCCCAGGTCCGGGCCTGACGAAGATCTTCAAATGTGGCGGCTAACCTTACGTATCCGTCCTGGCCAGGGATTGACGGAACCAACTCATGCGAAGGGTTGCGCAATGGGCATTCTCGACCTCCTGCGAAACGCGTTCGGAAAGTCACGCAAGGGGCGTCCGTCCGAGGGTGCCGAGCCCGTCGTGCCGGAGGCACGTCAGGAGACGGCACCGGAACCGGCCGCCGAACCGGCACCGGCGGCACCCGCGGCAGCGACCGCACCGACCGCCACGGCCCCCGAGACCGATGTCCGCGAGGCCGACGCCTCGGCCTCGACCCCGGCGGCCGAGACCAAGGCGTCCGAGACCAAGGCGTCCGACCTGGACGACCTGGTATCGGCGGCGTTCGACAACGTGTCGGTCCCGAAGCAGACGCCTCCGGCGGAGCAGCAGGAATCCGAGCCGGAGCCCGAGGCGAAGCCTGCGGAGGCGGCCGAGCGCACGCCTGCGGCACCTGAGCCGGAGGCGAAGCCCGAGGCGCAGCCGGAGCCGGAGGCCGAGCCTGTGGCCGAGGTGGCCCCTGAGCCGGAGCCCGAGCCGGAGCCCGAGCCGGAGGCGAAGCCGGAACCCGAGGCCGAGCCTGTGGCCGAGGTGGCCCCTGAGCCGGAGCCTGAGCCGGTCGTGGAGCCGGAGCCCGCGCCGGTCGTGGAGCCCGAACCGGTCGCCGCCGAGGCCCCGGCCGCTGAGCCGAAGCCGGAGCCCGAGCCGAAGCCGGAGCCGGTGGTGGAGCCTGAGCCCGTAGTGGAGCCCGAGCCCGCCGCCGCCGAGGTCACGGCCCCCGAGCCCGCAGCTGACGTCACCCCCGAACCGGAGCCGAAGCCCGAGCCGGAGCCGGTCGCCGCCGAGGTGACTCCGGAACCCGCCCCCGAGCCCGCGCCCGAGCCCGTCGCCGCGCAGGCGGACGAGCCGGCGGCCGCCGACGGCGCCGAGGCCGTGGCCGGACCCGACCTGCCCCCCGCCCTCGCCACGGCGTACAACGCCGCCGGCACGGCCCTCAAGAAGCACGACCTCACCAAGGCCCGCGCCAGGGTCTACCTCGTCCTGGACCGCTCCGCCTCCATGCGCCCGTACTACAAGGACGGCTCCGCCCAGGCCATCGGCGAACAGTCCCTCGCGCTCGCCGCCCACCTCGACCCCAAGGCGACCGTCCACGTCGTCTTCTTCTCCACGGAGCTGGACGGCACCGGCGAGCTCACCCTCACCGACCACGAGAACAAGATCGACGAGCTGCACGCCTCCCTCGGCCGCATGGGCCGTACGAGCTACCACGCGGCCGTGCAGGAAGTGATCGCGCAACAGCAGAAGTCGGAGGACCCGGCGGCCCCCGCCCTCGTGATCTTCCAGACGGACGGTGCCCCGGACGCCAAGACCCCGGCCACCCAGTCCCTCACGGACGCGGCGAAGAACCACCCCGGCATCTTCTTCTCCTTCGTCGCCTTCGGAGAGCACGACAACAAGGCCTTCGACTACCTCCGCAAGCTGAAGACCGAGAACACGGCCTTCTTCCACGCGGGCCCGACCCCGCTCGAGCTGACGGACCAGGAGTTCTACGAGGGCGTACTGGCGTCCTGGCGCCCGTAGGCGCCTGTAGGAGCACCTCCCGCTCCACCCCGGGCCGCCCGCTTCTCACCCCGAAAAACGGGGAGCGGGCGGCCCATACCAGTCGGCTACGATTTCAAGGTTCGTAGACGGTCGAAGCACCAGAGAACCGTCACCCCGCGTAGCGACTTGGGAGCAGCCCGCGATGGCTCGACACCTCATCACCAGCGCCCTTCCGTACATCAACGGGATCAAGCACCTGGGCAACATGGTGGGGTCCATGCTCCCGGCGGACGTGTACTCCCGGTACCTCCGCCAGCGCGGCCACGACGTCCTCTACATCTGCGCGACGGACGAGCACGGCACCCCGGCCGAGCTGGGCGCGAAGGAGCAGGGGCTCCCGGTCGACGAGTTCTGCGCCCAGGCGCACGACGCGCAGAAGGCGGTGTACGACGGCTTCGAGCTGGCCTTCGACTACTTCGGCCGCAGCTCGTCCCCGCAGAACCGCGACATCACGCAGGAGATCGCGCGCGAGCTCAAGGCCAACGGGTTCATCGAGGAGCGGGCCATCCGCCAGGTGTACTCGAACGCCGACGGGCGCTTCCTGCCGGACCGCTACATCATCGGCACGTGCCCGCACTGCGGCTACGACAAGGCCCGCGGTGACCAGTGCGAGAACTGCACGCGCGTCCTGGACCCGACGGACCTGATCGACGCGCGCTCGGCGATCAGCGGCAGCAGCGACCTGGAGATCCGCGAGACCAAGCACCTCTTCCTCCTCCAGTCCGCGCTGGCCGGCGAGGTCGAGTCGTGGGTCGACGAGCGCGCCGACAACTGGCCGGTGCTGGCGTCCTCGATCGCCCGCAAGTGGCTGACCGAGGGCCTGCACGACCGCGCCATCACCCGCGACCTCGACTGGGGCGTCCCGGTGCCGGCCGACACCTGGCCGGAACTGGCCGCCGAGGGCAAGGTCTTCTACGTCTGGTTCGACGCCCCGATCGAGTACATCGGCTCGACGAAGGAGTGGGCGGACCAGGACCCGGAGAACCGGGACTGGCGCTCGTGGTGGTGGGAGTCGGACGCCGACGTCCACTACACGCAGTTCATGGGCAAGGACAACGTGCCCTTCCACAGCGTGATGTTCCCGGCGACCCTGCTGGGCACGCGGGCGCCGTGGAAGAAGGTCGACGTCATCAAGGCCTTCAACTGGCTCAACTACTACGGCGGCAAGTTCTCCACGTCCCAGAAGCGCGGCGTCTTCACGCACGACGCGCTGGAGATCCTGCCCGCCGACTACTGGCGCTACTTCATGATGGCCAACGCCCCCGAGTCCGACGACTCGTCCTTCACCTGGGAGCACTTCACCGCCACGGTCAACAAGGACCTGGCGGACACCCTCGGCAACTTCGTCAACCGCGTCCTGTCCTTCTCGCGCAAGCGCTTCGGAGACGACGTCCCGGCGGGCGGCGAGCCCGGCGATGCGGAGGCGAAGCTGGGCGCGGAGATCGCCCGTCTCCTCGCCGAGTACGAGGTGCACATGGAGGCCATCCAGTTCCGCAAGGCGGCTGCCGCGCTGCGCGCCCTGTGGTCGGCCGGCAACTCCTACCTGGAGGAGAAGGCCCCCTGGCTGGAGATCAAGACGAACCCCGAGGGCGCGGCCCTCACCCTGCGCACCGCGATGAACCTGATCCACCTCTACTCGGTGGTGTCGGAGCCCTTCATCCCGGCCTCCTCCAAGGCGATGCGCTCGGCCTTCACGCTGACGGACGACACGGCGGCCTGGGTCACGGCGGACGAGGCCCGCGCCCTGTCCTCCGTCCCGGCCGGCACGCCCTTCACCGTGCCCCCGGTCCTCTTCGCCAAGATCACGGACGACGACCTGGCGGCCTACAAGGAGCGCTTCGGCGGCGAGGCGGAGTAACTCACGAACGTTCAGTGCACGGGGCCCGGTGACGTCGTACGACGTGACCGGGCCCCCTGCGTCGTTGCCGATGCCTTGACCCTCACACGGTGTCAGGCACTGAACTCGGAGACGTCATGTTCACCATCGGAGACTTCGCCCGGCACGGTCGCGTCTCGATCCGGATGCTGCGCCACTATGACGCGACCGGACTGCTGCGCCCGGCTCATGTCGACCCCACGACCGGCTACCGGTACTACTCGGCCGCTCAGCTCACCCGCCTGAACCGCGTCATCGCGCTCAAAGAGCTCGGCTTCACCCTCCAGCAGGTGCAGGACATCGTGGACGAGAGGGTCGGCACCGAGGAACTGCGCGGCATGCTGCGGCTGCGGCGGGCCGAGCTGGAAGCCACCATGGCCGCCGCGGCGGCGCGCCTGGTCCGGGTCGAGGCAAGGCTCCAGTCGATCGAAAGCGAGGGCAGCATGCCCACGAACGACGTGGTCATCAAGCAGGTCCCGACTGTCCGGGTGGCGGAACTGACCGCGACCGCCGCCAGTTACGAGCCGGAGGACATCGGACCTGTCATCGGACCTCTCTACCAGGAGTTGTTCCGCCGCCTCGAAGCGGCCGGTATCACCCCGTCGGGCCCCGGGGTGGCCTACTACGAGGACGCCCCGGAAGGCGGCGGCGCCATCAGTGTCCACGCCGCCGTGCAGGTCTCGGCCACTGTCCGTCCTGTCCAGGACGGCGATGTCCGCGTACTTGATCTACCCTCCATCGAGCAGGCCGCGACGATCGTCCACCGCGGCTCGATGGACACCGTGCTGCCCACGGCCCAGGCCCTGGCCCGCTGGATCGACGGCCACGGCTACCGGTCGGCCGGCTATCCCCGGGAGATCAACCTGGAGTGCCCCGAGAACCGCGAGGACTGGGTCACGGAACTGCAGGCACCGGTCACCAAGGCCTGACGGAATACGCCACGAAGTCCGCCCACGCCTCCGGCGTCAGAGCGAGTTGAGGGCCGCCTATGTTCTTGGAGTCGCGGACGTGGACGGTACCGGGGGCGCTGGCGACTTCGATGCAGGAGTCGCCGTCAGGGCCGCTGCTGTAGCTGCTCTTGAACCACTTCAGCTCGGAGGAGTCTCCGGCAGAAGCCTTGCGGATCATGATTCTCCAAGCAGTTGCTCAATGAGGGCCAGTGACTCCCCCGGTGGAAGAGCCTGAGCCCGGATGGTGCCATACCGCAGCTCAAGGATGCGGAGCTGCTTAAGATCGGAAGTGGGGCGGCCGTTGTAGGCGCCTTCGGATCGCCCCACAGCCGTTCCGTCAGCGAACTTGAGGACCTCGATCCTTCCACTGAGTCCTGGATGAGCTCCGCCGCTCGTCGGCATCACCTGAAGCGTGACGTTGCGCAACCGGCCCACCTCCAGCAGACGTTCGAGCTGCTGACGCCACACCATTGTGCCTCCAACACGGCGTCGTAGCGTCGCCTCTTCCTGTACGAAGCTGAGCGAAGGCGCTGGTGATCGCTCGAAGACGGACTGCCGGGCCATGCGAGCAGCCAATACGCGCTCCAAGTCGTCCTGCGAATACGCGGGCTGCCACACCTCGAACAAAGCTCGCGCGTGCTCAGGGGTCTGCAACAGGCCGTTGACGCTGATGCACTCGTACACGCCGATCTCGACCGCCTTGGCCTCCATCTGCGCCAGATCCCGAACCTTCTTCGGATACCGGACCTTCGCCACATCCTCCTTCATCGCCGAGAGCAACCCACCCGCCCCCAACACCTCGTCCGCGTTGTCCAGATACTCGGCCCGGGGAATCCGCTTGCCTCCCTCGATCTTGTAGACGAGGTCCTCCCCGTACCCCACCGCCGCCCCGAACTCGGCGGCGCGCATGCCGGCCGCCTCCCGCCGGAGCTTCAGCTGTCGCCCGACCGTCGCGACGACCGCCACGCCCCAGTCGTCGTCCGGGTCGACCTCCCAACCCGGCTCGTCCGCCTCGCTCTTGAGCCGTCGTACCTCGCCGTCCACCGACATCCCGCACCCCTCCGTCGTACCTCCGTGCCGCAACGCCCGTATCCCTACGGCCGGTTCCGACAGCCCGGACAGCAGTGGACAAGCTCCGGACAGTCACCGTACGCATCGGCGTCGTCACTGTTCACGGTAAGCACGCGCGGCCACGCTCAGTGATGTGAACAAGGAAGAGTCCCCCCAACTCGACACCGCCACCCGTCACTTCAGCGTCCTGCTGTCGCCCACGCCACGCGGCGCCCGTCTCGCCCGGCTCCTCTCCACGGAATGGCTGCGCACCTGGGAGCTCCCGTACGGCGTCCCCGACAGAGCCGCGCACGTGGTGGCCGAACTCACGGCGAACGCCGCCACCCACGGCCGCCTGCCCGGCCGGGACTTCCTCCTCGCCCTCCAGGCCACCACCGAGGTACTCCGCATCGAGGTCACGGACACCCGCGGAGACGAACTCCCCCGCCTTCGACTCCCGTCCGCCGACTCGACCTCAGGACGCGGCCTCGTGCTCGTAGAAGCCCTGTCCGACCGCTGGGGCGTCACACGGGACCCCGTCCCCCGCAAAACCATCTGGGCCGAACTCGACCTGCCACGGGATCTCGAAAACCTGAACGACCAGCACCGCGAGTCGCTCGGGGAGACCGCATGACTCCATGAATTGAGGGGACCCCGCCCAGCGTGGGGGTCGACACCCTGACACTCAGCCAAGCCCAGGACAGGGGGCCGCCTTACGCGGGTCTGCGGAAGCGTGAACACTTTCCCGGAAAGTGTTCACGCTTTTCGCGGCTGGTGCCCTGGCAGAGGAGGATTGGCCAACAGCGTCGGACAACCGGTCCGGTGCGGGGACTCACCGGAGCCTGACGCCGTGTGTTCCGGTGGGCCTGGCGCTCTTCCCAAAGAACCACGAGAGGGAAAGCAACCTCACCAAGCCCCACCCCTCCCGCCCACGGCGCCCGCTCACTCGGGCGAGTGAACATCACCAACTCGGCTGGCTTCGGGACAGGTTGACTGCTCTACGCTCAGCGCGACACCACACAACCGCAGACATGCGACGGCCCCCGCCGGGACTGCAATCCCAATGCGAGGGCCTGACCACCAAGGAAGAAAGCCGCTTCCTGATGGATACGCAGAACCCTAGCGTGCACCCGCACGCACAGGCCCGTCCCACGGGCAAAAACCACCCGCGCCGGAACGCTCACGCGAACACCCACCCGGGCGGCGTCACCCACGACAACTCCCGCCACACCACCCGCTTCACAGTGATCGGCAACCACCTCGCCCAGCACCCGGAGCTGTCCGGGCTGGCCACCGGACTCGCCGTCCACATCCAGTCGCTCCCCACCGGCGCCCGCGCCGACATCAAGACTCTTGCCGCCCGCTTCCCGGAGGGCCCGACCCGTATCGCCGCCGCCCTGCGCGAGCTGGAGACCCACGGCTACCTGCGCCGCACCCGCGAACGCACGGAGAGCGGCCGCATCGTCACCCGCACCGTCTCCTGCAACCAGCCGGGCCGCCACAGCAGCACGGCAGAGGCTCCCAAACCCGCGGCCCGCCGGGCAGCGACACCGCAGCAGAAGCCCTCACGCCGCGCCCTTCCCGCCGTACCGAAGCCCGCGTACGCCTCCCCGGCCCTCCTCCAGACGGCCATCGACGTCCTCGCGGGCCTCCGCCGCGAAGACCCCCGCCTTCTCCTCTCCGCCACCGACGCGGAACACCTCGCCCCCGGAGTCGCCGCCTGGCTGGAGCGCGACCTCACCCCCACCGCCGTACGCCACGCCCTGACCACCGACCTGCCACCCGAGGACCTGCGCCGCCCGGCCGCCCTCCTGGCCCACCGCCTCACGGCCCAGCTCCCGCCCCTGCCGCCGTACCGGGCCCCCGAATCCCCCCCCACCCGCCAGGCACCCGCTCCGCAACTGCGACAGCTGCGACCGTGCCTTCCGCGCACCCGAACCCGGCCGCTGCCGCGACTGCTGCGAGCTGCGGCAACCCCGCACCACGACTGCCTGACGAAGCCGACCGGGGCTCGGCGTCCATGGGAGACCGACTCACGCCGCGCTCACCCATCCGGGTGAACGTCGTCAACTGGGCCTCGAACAGGCCGTGTTGCGCCCTACGCTTACCACAACATCCGTTTTGGCATGTGCCAGGGGCAATGCCTTTCCGTACTACTTCACCCTCACAGGAACCCACATGGTCAGCTCGCCCCACGAGGCGATGCACCGCATCTTCCAGGATTACCCGGACCTCTTCTCCCGGGTCTCCGAGGCGCTGGGCGTCGACTTCGCCCGGCCCACCTCGGTCACCATCCTGCCGACCGACCTCACCGAGACCCGCCCGCTCGAACGCCGCGTCGACACGCTGCTGCGGCTGGAGACGGAGGACGACGAGCCGCTTCTCCTCGCCGTCGAGGCCCAGGGCAAGAAGGACCCGGACAAGCCGGCGAGCTGGGCGTACTACGCGTCGTACCTGCTCACGAAGTACCGGCTGCAGCCGATGCTGCTGGTCGTCTGCCAGGACCGCGCGACCGCCGAATGGGCAGCGCGACCAGTCCTCTTCGGCCCTCCCCAGTGGCCTCTGCTCACCCTGCGCCCGCTGGTCGCGGGCCCGCACAACATGCCGGTGATCACCGACCCAGCCGAGGTCCACAAGGACCTCGCCCTCGCCACACTGTCAGCAATCACCCACGCCACGAATCCGAGCGTCGAGGCCATACTCAAAGCAATGACCAACGTGCTGCGGGACACATCCGCGGCCCTCGCCAACCCGATCATCGAGCTCATCGCACAAGGCATGGGCAAGCACCCAGCCGCAGAACTGTGGAGGAAACTGGTGGCCGTGGACCTCTCTTTCTACAAGTCGCCCCTTTCCGAAGAACTCCGCGACGAAGGCCGGGCGGAGGGCGAGGCGCGACGAGCCGCTGAGGACGTCCTGGCCGTCCTGGTGGAGCGTGGCATCGACGTCCCCGAGGAGGCCCGCGAACGCATCACCCGCTGCGGCGACCCCGAGACCCTGCGCCACTGGCTCCGGCGTGCCGTCACCGCCCCCTCCGCCGACGAGATCTTCGCGGACGAGTAGCCACGGACCTCGGTAGGGATGCCGACCCGGCGCGTGACCTGCTGGTCACGAACCGCCTGGTCACGACCCCTCAGATGTCGAACTCGTCGTCGCGCGTCTCCGGCAGGGCCAGCAGGCACAGGAGGCTCAGCAAGCAGAGGCCGCCGGTGTAGAAGCCGAGGACCAGAGGTGAATCCCACTGGCTGTTCAGCCAGGTGGCGATGGACGGGGCGAAGCCGCCACCGAGAGTGTTGGCCAGGATGAACGCCGCGGAGGCACCGGTGTAGCGCAGCCGGGCGGGGAAGAGCTCGGCGAGGAAGGCCGCCGCCGGGGAGAACATGAGCGCGAGCAACATGAGCCCGACGGTGTACGCCCCTGTGATCAGTACGGCGTTGCGTGAGCTCAGGGAGGCGTACATGGGTACGGCCCACAGGACGGAGCCGGCAGCTCCCGTCAGCATCAGCGGGCGGCGGCCGATCCGGTCGGCCAGATGCGCGACGGGGAGGGTGACCGCGATTCCGGCCGCCGCACCGATGCTCGCCGCTGTCAGCATCGTGTTCTGGGGGATCCCGAGCGCCTTGGGCGCGTACGAGATGCTGTAGACGATCGTCAGGTAGTAGACGGCCGAGCCGCCGATCGCCGCTCCGATGCCGAGCAGCAGCCGGCCCGGGTACTCCTTGACCAGCGTGCCGAGCGGAAAGCGGGACACCGGCGCCTGTGCCGTACGCCGCGCCGCGGGGCTGAACACCGGCGACTCTGAGACCGTCGCACGCACCCACAGGCCGATCACCACGAGCACGGCGCTGAGCAGGAACGGGATCCGCCAGGCACCGTTCGTGAAACCGTCCCGGCCCGCGATGTTGAGGGTGGGCAGGATGACGGCGGTGGAGAGAAGGAAGCCGAGCGAGGGGCCGGCGTTCGGGATCGACGCGTACAGCGCGCGGCGTCCGGGCGGCGCGTGCTCGGTGGCGAGCAGCACCGCCCCGCCCCACTCGCCACCCATGCTCACACCCTGCAGCAGACGGAGCGTCACCAGCAGCACGGGAGCGAGGAGTCCGGCGGTTTCGTACGTCGGCAGCAGCCCGACGCCCACCGTCGCCACGCCCATGAGTAAAAGGGAGAGCACCAGGGCCTGCCGGCGGCCCAGCCGGTCACCGATCGTCCCGAACAGGACGACACCGAGCGGCCGGGCCAGGAAGGCCGCGGCGAAGGTGAGGAACGCCGCCAGGGAGGAGACGGTGGCGTTGCCGGAGGGGAAGAAGGCGGGGCCGAGGACGAGCGCGGAGGCGGTGCCGTACACGGCGAAGTCGTAGTACTCGATCGTGGTGCCGACCAGGCTCGCCACGGCGACCCGCGGCGCCTTGCTCTTCGCTTCCGGCGGCGGTGACGCGGCCGGTCTGGGGCCGACGGTCTCGGGCACGGTCTTGGACGGTGAATCAGGCATGGGGGGTCACTTCCGGTACGCCCGGAACCGAACAGGTCCGGGACCAGTTGGGGACGGCCACGCATGTAACACGAACCGGAGTGCGCCTGTCACCCTAAACCCGGAAATTCGATTTCGACAAGGAAGAAGCGTCGGTAAACCTCGTCCGATAAACCGAACGCGGCCGCACGGGTCGGCGAAACAATAAGCACCTGGTTACACGAGCAACAGCAATAAAGCACTTGATGCGGCTATGGAAAGGGACAGATCACCTCAATGCGCATAGAGTGCACTGCACCCGCCACCTCGCCATTTACCGCATAACCCCCCACGAACATCACCCCTCGACGCCGTCAACCCCGTCATTCCTGTCGATTCGCTGTCAATAATCATGCGGTGATTGGCATAAAAATTTGCGAGTGATCACGCCTTGCCAACCGTAATCACGCACGAAATGCTGACCGTAGACGAACTTGAACGTTCTACGACCATCGTTTTTCGGACACGGGGACCCACACGGGGTGGTGCTGTTCGACATTCCGAAATGCTCACCAGAAGCCGCTGCCGGACCTTTGCCACGCAGCCCTTTGGGCTGGGAAGGCGCATTATCCATGCTGAAAACTGGCAAGCTATTTCGTTTGAGACGACTGTCATTGGCGGGTGACGACAGGCACCTGCTCGTGCCACTCGACCACAGCGTCTCGGACGGCCCCATCGTCCCGCCCGGCCAGTGGGACGATCTGGTGCGAGCGCTCGTGGCCGGCGGGGCCGACGGGATCATCGTCCACAAGGGACGTGCCCGCGCCCTGGCACCGGACACCCTCAAGAGCTGCGCCCTCGTGGTGCACCTCAGCGTCAGCACCGCCTGCTCCGCCGATGTCAACGCCAAAGTGCTCGTCGGCGACGTCGAGGAGGCGCTGCGGCTCGGCGCGGACGCGGTCAGCGTCCATGTGAACATCGGATCGGACACCGAGGGGCAACAGCTCGCCGATCTGGGGGCGGTGGCCCGCTCCTGCGACGCCTGGGGCATGCCGCTGATCGCGATGGTCTACCCCCGGGGCCCCCGGATCGAGGACCCCCACGATCCCGCCCTCCTCGCGCACCTGGTCAACGTCGCCGCGGACCTGGGCGCCGACATGGTGAAGACCTCCGTCGCCCTGCCACTGGAGCGTATGGCCGAGGTGGTGGCCCACAGCCCCATCCCCATCCTGGCGGCCGGAGGCCCGCCCGACGGCTCCGACCTCATCGAGTACGGAACCGCCGCGATGTCCGCCGGCTGTGGGGGGCTGGCCATCGGACGCCGCATCTTCTCGGACCCCTCACCCGCCTCGGTGGTGTCCCGGCTCTCCGAGGTCGTGCACGGAAAGAGCGGCAACAGCACCAACAGCTCCAACAGCTCCAACGGAATGACCGATGACATGGCTCAGTACTCGACGATCGTGGCAGGTATCGCATGAGATTCGCATGGATCGATCTCCGTGAAGTCCCCAAGCCGCAGCTCCAGGCGGTGGTGGACGCGGCTGTCCACACCCGGATGGCCGGGGTGCTGGCCACCGATGCCGAGTTGCTCGGGACACTGCCTCCGACCCTCACCCGGGTACTGGCCCCGTCCCCCGGCGGCCCGGCCACGGACACCGCGCAGAAGCCCGGCGACAAGGAGAGCAAGGAAGCGCAGGGCGGCAAGGAGACGAAGGAGAGCAAGGAGGCCAAGGAGGGCAAGTCCGCGGCCGGCGCCAAGTCCCCGTCCGGAGCCGGAATCGACCTGCTACTGCGGAAGTTCACCGCCCAGGAGGAGCTGGACGCCCTCGCCGCGGACAACCGTGCCACCGGTGGCACACCCGCCGCCGGTTTCATCGACGTACGGGACGACCGCACCCTGCGGCTGTCGTACGGGGGCGCCATGGTGCTGCCGTACACCGTCATCCACTTCGCCGACCCGACCAAGATCCCTCTGGAGATCGTGCTCGCCGCGGCCGAGTCCGCCGAGGGCAAGCTGGTGACCGTCGTCGCGGACCTGGAAGAGGCGGCCATCGTCTTCGACGTGCTCGAGCGCGGCTCGGACGGCATCCTGTACGCACCCCGCAGCGCCGACGAAGTGTTCGCGCTCGCCCGGCTGCTGGAAGCGACCACCCCCCAACTGGAGCTGTCCACGCTGACCGTGGAGAGCATCCGGCACGTGGGGCTCGGCGACCGGGTCTGCGTGGACACCTGCTCGCACTTCGAGGAGGACGAGGGCATCCTCGTCGGCTCGTACTCCTCCGGGTTCATACTCTGCTGCAGCGAGACCCACCCGCTGCCGTACATGCCGACCCGGCCCTTCCGGGTCAACGCCGGTGCCCTGCACTCGTACACGCTCGGACCCGAGAACCGCACCAGCTACCTGAGCGAGGTCGGCTCCGGAACCCCCCTGCTGGCGGTCGGTGCCGACGGCCGCACCCGGCGGGTCGTGGTCGGCCGGGCGAAACTCGAGTCCCGGCCGCTCCTTGAGATCCGCACCCACGCCGAGGACGGACAGCTGGTCAGTCTGACCGTGCAGGACGACTGGCACGTACGCGTGCTCGGCCCGGGCGGAAAGGTCCTCAACGTCACCGAACTGCAGACCGGCGACGAGCTGCTGGGCTATCTGGCCACGGACAAGCGCCATGTGGGCCTGCCGATCGGCGAGTTCTGCAAGGAGGTCTGATGGACACCCTGGTCCAGGCGCTGTTCGACGGGCGGGACGACGGACTGCCGTATCTGACGCATCGCCAGGAGACCATCACCCGGGGAGAGTTGCGGGAGCGTGTCGGCAAGCAGGCCGAGGTGTTCGCCGGGTTCGGCATCGGCCCGGGCAGCACGGTGGGCCTGCGCACTCCGCCCAGCTTCACCCAGGTCGAGGTGCTGCTCGCGCTGTGGCGGCTCGGCGCCCAGGTGATGCTCTTCGACTTCCGGCTCAAACCGGCCGAGGTGGAGGCGCTCTGCGCCTCCTGCCGACCGCGGTTCATGGTCCGGGCCGGTTCCAACGTCCGGGCGGCGTTCGGTTTCCAGCCCGAGTACGAGGTCGTCACCGAGTGCCGCAGAACCGGCGCCCCGGCCACCACCGACCACCGGCTGGTCCAGTTCAGCTCGGGCTCCACGGGGCGGCCGAAGGTGATCGGCAGGACCGCCCGGTCGCTCGCCGCCGAGGTGGAGCGGTTCACCCGGATCCCCGGCATGCCCGGCGAGGGCGACCGCGTACTGCTGCTCAGTTCGACGGCGCACAGCTTCGGTCTGATCGGCGGGCTGCTGCACTCGCTGGCGGCCGGTGTCTCCGTGGTCTTCGCGCCCCGGGTCTCCGCCCGCGACATTCTGCGGACGGCGGTGGACCACCGGATCACCGCCCTGTTCGGGGTGCCGATGCACTACGAACTGCTCGCCGCCGCCATCGATCCCCCCGACCTGCCCGAGCTGCGGGTCGCGGTGTCGGGCGGCGAGCTGATGCCCCCGGATGTCGCGGCGCGGTTCGCCGAACGGTACGGCGTACCGGTCGGCGAGTCCTACGGGACCACGGAGACCGGTGTGGTCGCCATGGACGCCGGCGGCACGCTCCGTCCGTCGGTCGGCCGGGCCGCACCGGGAGTGGTCGTACGGGAGCACAAGGGCGAACTGGATGTCGCGCTGGAGGAGTCGCCGTATCTCTTCGACTCGGGCGGCACCCAGTACGCGGACGGCTGGCTGCACACCCGGGACCGGGCCACGGTGGACGACACCGGGGCGGTCCGGGTGCACGGCCGCGCCGACTCCCTCGTCGTGATCGGCGGCCTCAAGGTGGATCTCACCGAGGTCGAGAACGTGCTGCGCGAGCACCCCGCGGTCGAGCAGTCGGTCCTGGTCCACGAGGACGTGACCGAGGCGTATGTCGTGGTGGCCGCCGAGGGCGAGAGCCCGTCCGCCGAGGAGCTGCTGCGCTGGTGCCGGGAGCGGCTGGCCGACTACAAGCTGCCGCGGGTGATCCGGCTGATGGAGTCCCTGCCCCGCACGTCCAACGGGAAGCTGCTGCGCCAGGCGGCCCCGCTGCGGGCGGCGGCGACGCGGGCGGCCGCGGTGCAAGCGGCCGCGACGGGCGGTCGGTAGCCCGGACGGACGGTCCACCTCCCCTCCCTTCCCCCTCCCTTCTCCTCTCCCCTTCGCATGCCCCTTTCACAGGAGATTTCTTTTCATGAGTACGTCAACCCTGGAAGACGAGATTCGCGAGTTCGTCCTGACCACGGTCATCGACGAGATGAACATCCTGATGAGCCGTGACGGCATCACGGACGAGAGCCCGGTGACCGTCAGCGGGCTGGAGCTGGACTCACTGAGCCTGATCGAGCTCGCCCTGCGGCTGGAGACACGGTTCGGCGTGGAGATACCGGACACCGACATCGAGCCCCTGGCCTCCCTGACCCTCGGCGGACTCGTCGCCGAGGTGGTCCGGCGCGGTGCGAAGGCATGAGCACGGGAGCCACAGCGAGCGACAAGGCCGGCCGTACTCCCGCACCGTCACCCCTCACCACCGACACCGTGCGCGAGCTGCTGTCGGACCGCAAGATCTTCCCGGGGGTGCCCGACGACCTCGGCGAGGACGCCGAACTGGTGCTGGACTCCCTCGGGTTGGTGTGGCTGCTGCACACGCTGGAAGAGCGCCACGGCCTGGTCGTGGAGCCCACCGACGAGGACATCGCCGGGCTGACCTCGCTCCGGCGGCTCACCGAGTTCCTGCGCGCCGCCCAGGCGGACCGGGCGGAAGGGGGCCCCGGCAATGAGCGGTGAGGTGACGGTGACCGGATTCGGTGTACGCACCGCTTTCGGCACGGGCGCCGGGGCCCTTCGGCGCGGGGTCTTCACCGGAACCCCCTCGTTCACGGCCACCACGAGGTTCGACACCGGCCCGTACCGTACGCCGATGGCGGCCGCCGCTCCAGACGGGCCCGACGCGGTCGAGGACTGGGCGCTGCGCCACGCGCTCGCGCAGTGCGGGGCGGAAGCCGTCGACATGGCCGGCCTGCCCTCGGACACGAAGGGCGGCGGTACGGCGGGCGGCGGTACGGCGGTCCTGCTCGGCATAGCGGGCGACAGCACCAGCATCACCCGCCACTGGCGGGCCGCCGACACGGCGGACGCAACAGGCACGGCAACAGGCACGGCAGCGGACTCGGCGGCGGAGCGGCCCGCCGACGCCGTGCCCGCGCGGACCGCGGACGCCGTACCCGCGCGGCTCACCGAGCTGCTGGCCGGGCGGCTCGGGCTGACCGGGCCGCGGCTCACCTTCACCAACGCCTGTGTCGCCTCCGCCGCCGCGATCATCCACGCCTGCCGGCTGATCTCCTCCGGCAGGATCGACGCGGCGGTCTGCGCGGGCGGGTACCTGGTGGAGGAGGAGACGTTCGGCAAGTTCGACTCCGGCCGGGCGCTGTCACGCGACGGCATGGTGCGCCCGTTCAGCGCCGACCGCAGCGGACTGCTGCTCGGCGACGGGGTCGCGGCGGTCGTGCTGGAGTCCGCCGAGCACGCCCGGCGCCGCGGTGCCCGGCCGCTGGTGACCGTGGTGGGCTGGGGCGCGGCCACGGACGCGTACCACATCGCCCAGCCGCACCCGGAGGGCGTCGGGCTGGCACGCGCGGCGCGGCAGGCGATGCGGCTCGCCGGGGACCCGGACGGGGCGGCCCTCGGCTATGTCAACGCCCACGGGACCGGCACCAAGTACAACGACGGGGCCGAGACCCGCGGGCTGCGGGCCGCGTTCCCGGAGCGGGCCGAATCGATACCGGTCAGCTCCACCAAGAGCACCACCGGCCACCTCCTGGAGGCGGCGGGAGTGGTGGAGTTCGTGATCACGATGCTGGCCCTGATGGACGGCGTACTGCCGCCGACGGCCGGATTCGGCCGGCCGGACCCGGAGTGCGACCTGGACTACGTGCCCAACCAGCCACGTGAGGCCGACCTGCGCCGGGCCCTCACCATCAACGCCGCCTTCGGGGGCGCCAATACCGCACTCGTCCTGGAGCGGCCGTGACCACCGAGAAGTTGGAGAAGACCGAGAAGCCGGTACTCCGCTCGCCCCTCGGCATCCTCGCGACCGCCACGGCGACCCACGGCACCGGGCGGGACGAGGACATCCCGCTGCCGAGGCTGCCCGGCTTCGTGGAGTCGGCCTTCAGCCCGCTGGCGTACGAGGTCAGCAGGCAGTGCCTGACCGAACGGCCCGGGGACGGCTCCCGTACCGCCGTGGCGCTGGCCAGTCTGATGGGGGACACCACCACCGCGGATCTGGCCAGCGCGCGCGTGGTCTCCGGGCAGGTCCACAACCCGCTGCTGTTCATGCAGGCCACCGCCAACTCCGTACTGGGCTATGTGAGCCGGGAGTTCTCCGTCACCGGGCAGATGTTCAGCCTCTCCACGCTCGACGACCCGGTGACCGAGCTGCTGGCCATGGTGGATCTGCTCCTTGAGGACCCGGAGCTGGACCGGGTCCTGGTGCTGGGCGTGGAACTGGGCGGCGGCGAGAGGGTGGCCGCCGCGCACCGGGAACTGGCCGCCGGCAGCGACCGCCCCGCCCCGCCCCTCCCGCCGGCCTCGGGCCTGGCGGCGGCGGTACTGCTCGGCCGTCCCGGCACGGAGACACCGGTGTCCGTGCGTTCGGCCGAAGCGCCGGTGTCCGACCGGCGAGCCGAAGCACCGGAGTCCGACCAGTCGCGTCCGGGAAGCATCCAGGGCCTGTTCGACCTGGCCGCCGCCCACCGGCGGCTGCTTCGGGACGGTGGCAGCCACCTCCTGGTGACCGAGCCGGACGCGCGGCGCGGCCCCGCCGCTTTCGTCCTCAGCACCGACACCGAAGCTCAAGCTCCGCTGCGGGCGCCGACGGACGCGCACGCCGGAAGGAACGAGACGGAGACCCATGCTCATCAGTAGGCAGGAGCGGGCGCGGATCTGCTCCGACACCGAACTCGGCGCCGGCAACGTCCTGCACCGCCTGAAGGAATACGGCCGCCCGCTCGACGAGCCCGTGCTGCGGACGGACGGCAGTTGGCAGGCACCCGACGGCAGCCGCCCCGAGACGCTGACGCTGGGCCGGCTGCACGAGGTGGTGGAGACATACGCGGGCTGGTACGCCGCCCAGGGTGTGGGGCCCCGCGACCCGGTCGCGGTGCACAGCCACTCCAGCGCCGAATTCGCGGTGAACTTCCTGGCGCTCACGGCCCTCGGTGCCATCCCGTCGTTCGTCAACGGCAACCTGTCCCCGGAGATCGCCCGGGAGTACGTACGCAGACAGGGTGCGGTGGGCGCCTTCACCGACCGGGAGCACCACGAGGTGCTGTCCGGGGAGGAGTCGGGGCTCGGCTTCTGTGTGACCGCGGCCGAGATCCGGCCCGAGCACCGCGAGCTGCTGCCGAAGGCGTACCCGTACCGGCACGACCCGACCGACCCGGTGATCATCTCCCACTCCTCCGGCACGACCGGCATGCCCAAGGGGGTGCCGCACACCCACCGGACGCTGATGTACGCGCAGCTGCACCGGCTCCGCTACTCCACCGGCGCCGACATGGAGCGCACGCTGGTGGGCCTGCCGGGCGCGCACAACGCGGCCGTGGCGACGCTGCTGTACTGCCTGCTGCTGCGCGCGGACATCAAGCTGCTCTCCAGCCGGCGCGGCACCGATGTGCTCGACGCCATCGAGGAGTACCGGCCCACCACGGTGCTGGCCTTCGCCTCCACCTTCGGCGAGATGGCAGCCGAGGACCTGGCGGCCCGTGACCTGTCCAGCGTGCAGGTGTGGTTCAACACCGGTGACGCCGCGCACGAGGCGCACATCCGGGCCCTGGTGCGGCACGGCGGTCACGAGGAGATCGCCAGGGACGGCGGTGACCTGCGCCGCAGACGGGTCGAGGGCTCCGTCTTCGTGGACGGGCTCGGCTCCTCGGAAGCCGGCTACTCGGTCTTCCACAACCGGCACACCAAGGACACCTCGGCCTACTCGCGCTGCATCGGCAAGCCGATCAGCTTCGCCGAGGCCGCCGTGCTCTCCGAGGACGGCACCCCGCTGCCGCCCGGCGAGATCGGCCGCCTGGGGCTGAAGTCGCCGACGCTCACCCCCGGTTACTGGAACGACTCGCTGACCTTCCACCGTCTGCGGCTGGGCGGCTACTGGCTCACCGGGGACCTCGCCCACCAGGACGAGCAGGGCAACTTCTACCACCTCGACCGCGCGCCGGACGCCATCCGGACCCGCGACGGGATCCTGTTCAGCACCCGTACCGAAGAACTGCTGCTGCGGGAGCTGCCCGAACTGGCCGACTGCACCCTCGTGGGGGTCGCCGCGGAGGGCGTACGGGCGGACTGGGACGGCGACGGGGAAGCCGAGGCGTACGCGCTGTTGCAGCTCGCCGACGAGGAGAGCGGCGACGGCGACGGTGACGGCGACGGCGACGAGGCATGGACCCGACGCGTCAACGCCGCCCTGGCGGGTGCCGGATTCCCCCCGGTGGCCCGGGCCCTGCGGATGAAGCCCGACGACGTGGCCAAGGGCGCCACCGGCAAGGTTCTCAAACGAGTGATGCGCGACCGGTTCGCGGCCAAGGAGCAGGCATGAGTACGGGCACGGGCACAGGAACGGGTGCCGACGACGTCAACCACCGCGCCCAGACGGTGGAGGCGTACCGGCTGTGGTGGCAGCACGACGCCAACTGGTACCAGGGCGTGGCCGCCCGGTTCGGGCAGCAGGTCGCGAACGAGATCAACGCCGAGGCGATGCGCAAGGTCGCCCTCCAGGTCGGACAGCGCGTCGCCCGCCGCTTCGGCCCGCTCCCCGACACCGGTGACACCGGCAAGGACCTGGAGGAGCTGCGCCGCCGGTACGACGAGTGCGGCGAACGGATGTTCCCGCGGGAACTGCGCAACGCCTCCACCGAGGTGGAGGAAGACGATCTGATCGTGCTCACGCTGCGGCGGAACTTCGCCATCACCATGGTGCGGATGGCCGGTTCGCTGGAGGGCTACCAGTGCCCGTGCACCGACGTCCACGCGGGCTGGTCCGAGGGGCTCGGCGTGACCCTGTCGGAGAACCGGGCCACCAGCTGTCTGCGGGACGGCGACAAGGCCTGCCGTCTGCTGATGCGGGTCGGCACTGCGGAAGCGGAGGGCTGAGCCGTGCGGGTACTTGTCGCCGGAGCCACCGGAGTGGTCGGACATCCCCTGGTGGGCGCGCTGCGGGCGCGGGGCCACCAGGTGAGCGCTCTGGTACGTCAGGGGTCCCGGGCCCGTGCGCCGGAGGCGGATGACGTCATGGTCGCCGACGCCCTCGACCGCCAGGCCCTGTTGTCGGCGGTGTCGGCCGCCCGGCCCGAGGTGGTCGTCCATCAGATGTCGGCGTTGCGGCTGCTGCGCGACGACCCCGCGGGGGCCTTCGCGCTGACCGCGCGCCTGCGCACCGAGGGCACGGCCAACCTGGTCGCGGCGGCCCGTGCGGCGGGGGCACGGCGGCTGGTCGCGCAGAGCATCGCCTTCGCCGCCGCCCCGGCCGGGGATCCGGCCGGGAATCCGGTCGTCGACGAGGACGCGCCGCTGTACGTGGACGCCCCGGACCCCGGCTGGGCCGCCACCGTACGGGCCGTCGCCGAGCTGGAGCGGCTGGTCCTGGGCAGCGAGGATCTCGCGGGCGTGGCGCTGCGGTACGGCACGCTGTACGGCCCCCGGACCGCGTACGCCCGTAACGGCGGGACCACACAGGCGGTGCTGGCCGGGCGGCTCCCGCTTCCCGAGGGCGGGTCCGGGATCACGTCGTTCCTGCATGTGGAGGATGCCGTGGGGGCGACGGTGGCGGCCGTCGAGTCCGACGTCACCGGCGTGTTCCACGTGACGGACGACGACCCGGCCCCGGCCGCGCAGTGGCTGCCGCACTACGCCCGTACGCTGGCCGGACCGTCCCCTCGAACGATTCCGGCGGCGCTCGCGCCCCGGCTGCTCGGATGGTTCATGGCCCATCAGCTCACCGCGGCGCACGGCGCGGCCAACGACCGGGCGCGTACGGCGCTGGGCTGGAAGCCGCTGCGGCCGAGCTGGCGCGACGGGCTGGGCGAGGAATGACCGGGCCCGGCTCGCAGGGCGCGAAAGCGAGCGGGGCGGCAGCGGGAGCCGCCCCGTCCCGGCCGTGGGCCGTCATCCTGGTCGTGGTCTGTGCCCAGATGCTGATCTGGCTGGACACCTCGATCCTCAACGTCGCCGTCACCACCCTGGCCGACCCGTCCCAGGGCCTGGGCGCGAGCCCCGCCGAACTGGAGTGGGTGGCCGGCGCCTACACCCTGGTCTTCGCCGGCGCTCTCTTCGCGGGCGGCGCGCTGGCCGACCGGTTCGGCCCCCGCACCACCCTGCTCGCCGGTCTGGCGCTGTTCGGCGCCGCGTCCGGCCTCGGCGCGTTCGCGGCTGACCCGGCCTGGCTGATCGTGGCGCGCGCCTTCATGGGCGCGGGCAGCGCGCTGCTGATGCCCGCGACGCTGTCCGTCATCGTGCGGAGCACTCCGGAGGAGAAGCGCACCCGGGCGATCGCGATCTGGAGCTCGTCCAGCGGTCTGGGCGTGGCCGTCGGCCCCGTCGTGGGCGGGGCGCTGCTCAGCCACTTCTGGTGGGGTTCGGTGTTCCTGGTCAATGTGCCGATCGTCGCCCTGTGCCTGGCCGGAGTGGCGGCCGTCGTACCCGGACTGGGCGGTGCGCGCGGCCGGAAGCTCGACCTGCCGGGGCTGGCCCTGTCGGTGCTCGGGCTGGGCGGCATGGTCTACGGGATCATCGAGCTCGGCAGCGGACGGGCCTGGTACGGGCCGCACGTCCTGCTCCCGCTCCTGCTGGGCGGCGCACTGCTCGCAGCCTTTGTGGCGGGTCAGCGCAGGTCCTCCGCCCCCAGCCTGGACCTGCGGCTCTTCCGGCAGCCCGGGTTCGCGGCCGGGAGTGTGGTGCTGCTGCTGTCGTTCATGGCGCTGGCCGGGCACCTCTTCTACGCGGCCTTCTACCTCCAGGGGCCCCGTGGGCTGTCCCCCGCCGACGCCGGAACCGTGATGATCGCCGCCGCGGTCGGCATCGTCCTGGGCAGTCAGGCTTCTCCGGCGATGAGCCGGCTGCTGTCGGCCCGGTGGACGGTCGCGGCCGGAATTCTGGCCACAGCGGCCACTTACGTCGGCTATCTGTGGTTCGACGGCGCGACGAGCGTCGTGGTCATCGCCGCACTGCTGTGGATCCAGGGCTTCGGCATGGGCCTGGTCGGTACGCCGGTCACGGCCGTGATGATGAGCGGGGTGCCGCAGCATCTCGCGGGCGCCGGATCGGCCGTCAACAGTGTCACCCGGCAGGTGGGCGGGACGCTCGGGGTGGCGGTGATCGGCTCGATCCTCTCCGGGGTGTACCGGGAGCGGATGGCGGATGCCGCGCTGCCCGGCGGTCCGCGGGAACTGCCGCCCGGCGCCGAGGAACAGGCCAGGACCTCGGCGGAGGCGGCACGCGCGCTGGCCGGTTCGCTCCGCCTGCCGGAACTGGCGGCCACGGCCGACCGCGCCTTCCTCGACGCCATGTACGCGGCCACGCTCTGGACCGCCGTACTGGCCTTGGCCGGGTTCGCCGTGTGTGCGGTGGGCCTGCGTGCACGGGGAGCACGGCCGCAGCCCCTCCGGGAAGATCCGGAAGGGCCGGGAGAACTTCGAGAGGCGCGGGACGGCCATGTGGAAACCGCGTAACCAGTGGAAGACGTGAGACACGTAAGGCGTGCGACACGTAGGACATAGAAGAGCAGAGGAACAGGAGGGGGCAGGCACGATGGCACAGGCGACGGCCCGGTCGGTGTTCGTGACCGGAGGGAACAGGGGGATCGGGCTGGCCATTGCCCGCAGCTTCGCGGCGGCGGGGGACCGGGTCGCGGTGACCTACCGCGGTGAGGAGCCGCCCGACTCAGAGGGCTTTCTCGCCGTACGGTGCGATGTCACCGACAGTCAGCAGGTGGACCAGGCCTTCAAGGAGGCGGAGTCGGCCCACGGTCCGGTCACCGTCCTGATCGCCAACGCGGGCACCGTCCACGACCGTCTGCTGGTGCGGATGAGCGAGGCGGACTTCACCTCCGTGATCGACACCAACCTCACCGGGGCCTTCCGGGTCGCCCAGCGCGCGCTGCGCGGGATGCTCCGGGAAGGCCACGGCCGGATCGTGCTCATATCCTCCACTTCGGCGCTGCACGGTGCCCCCGGGCAGACCAACTACGCGGCGGCGAAGGCGGGGCTGGTCGGCTTCGCACGGTCGCTGACCCGCGAGCTCGGTCCTCGGGACATCACCTGCAACGTGGTCGCGCCCGGCCTGACGGAGACGGACATGAGCCGCGGGCTGACGGCCGAGCAGCGCCGGGACCTCCTGCGGCAGACCCCGGCCGGCCGCCCGGGCCGGCCCGAGGAGGTCGCCGACGCGGTGGCGTTCCTGGTCCGGGCCGGTTATGTGCGCGGTGCCGTGATCCCGGTCGACGGAGGCGCCGGGCTGGGGCACTGAGACCTTGCCCGAAGGGCTGCTAGGCGCAGGACGGGCACAGTCCGCGGTAGGTGACCGTGACCTCGGACACCGCGAAGCCGAACCGTTCCTCCGCCGGGAGGTCGGCCAGCGGGTTGCCGGCCGGGTGGACATCGCGGATGGTGCCGCAGTTGGAGCACACCAGGTGCTGGTGCGGGCGGTGTGCGTTGGGGTCGTAGCGCTTGGCACGGCCGTCGGTGGAGACCTCTATGACCTCGCCGAGGGAGACCAGCTCACCCAGGGTGTTGTAGACGGTCGCCCGGGAGATCTCGGGCAGCCGCTGTGCCGCGCGGGCATGCACGTCGTCGGCCGTGAGATGGACGTGGTCACCGTCGAGGACCTCCGCAACGACGCGCCGCTGGGAGGTCATTCGCCAGCCACGTCCGCGCAGTCGCTCCAGCAGGTCGCTCATGTCGGTTCACCTATTCAGGTTCGGTGGATACTCGAGTTTATCAGTGGGCGTCCGGGTTCCGATTGAATATGGGTTTGACGCCCTTCTTGACTTGGACTCTGTCCATTGTAGGATCGCTTCCGGCGATAGCCAAGGGACAGCAAGACACCAGCACGGCAGGAGACAGAGACGTGACGCCGTCGAGGCGATCGCCTCCGGGGGATACGCGATCGCAAGGTCATCACCCCGTTCAAGCCGTGCACGAGGCCCCGGCCGGCACGGCCCCGGGCCTGACCGCGTCCGACGCCCACAGCTTCTCGACCGACGAGGCCGAGGTCATCCACTCGGGGCCCGCGCCCCGGCCGTTCCACCGCCCGCTTTTCCTGAGCACCGTGATCCACCTAGTCCGGAAGGGTTCCCATGTCTGAGAACCATGAAGCAATCGTCACAGACGCGAAGACGGAGGCCGGAGGTGGCTGCCCGGTCGTGCATGGGCGCGCCCCTCACCCGACCCAGGGCGGCGGAAACCGCCAGTGGTGGCCGGAGCGGCTGAACCTGAAGATCCTCGCCAAGAACCCCGCCGTGGCCAACCCGCTCGGCGAGGAGTTCGACTACGCGGACGCGTTCAAGTCCCTCGACCTTCCGGCAGTGAAGCGGGACATCGCCGAGGTGCTGACGGACTCGAAGGACTGGTGGCCGGCCGACTTCGGTCACTACGGCCCGTTCATGATCCGGATGGCGTGGCACAGCGCCGGCACCTACCGGATCAGCGACGGCCGCGGCGGCGCCGGCGCCGGACAGCAGCGCTTCGCCCCCCTCAACAGCTGGCCGGACAACGGCAACCTCGACAAGGCCCGCCGTCTGCTGTGGCCGGTCAAGAAGAAGTACGGCCAGAGCCTCTCGTGGGCCGACCTCATGATCCTCGCCGGCAACGTCGCCCTGGAGTCGATGGGCTTCAAGACCTTCGGCTTCGCCGGCGGCCGTGAGGACGTCTGGGAGTCCGAGGAGGACGTCTACTGGGGTCCCGAGACCACCTGGCTCGGCGACGAGCGCTACACCGGCGACCGTGAGCTGGAGAACCCCCTCGGCGCGGTGCAGATGGGCCTCATCTACGTCAACCCGGAGGGCCCGAACGGCAACCCGGACCCGATCGCCGCGGCCCGCGACATCCGTGAGACCTTCCGCCGGATGGCGATGAACGACGAGGAGACCGTCGCCCTGATCGCGGGCGGCCACACCTTCGGCAAGACCCACGGCGCGGGCCCCGCGGACCACGTCGGCGCCGACCCCGAGGCCGCCCCGATCGAGGACCAGGGCTTCGGCTGGAAGAGCACGTACGGCACCGGCAAGGGCGGCGACGCGATCACCAGTGGCCTCGAGGTCACCTGGACCAGCACGCCGACCCAGTGGGGCAACGAGTTCTTCAAGAACCTGTTCGGCTACGAGTGGGAGCTGACGCAGAGCCCCGCCGGCGCAAACCAGTGGGTCGCGAAGGACGGTGCCGGGGCGGGCACCATCCCCGACGCCCACGACGCGTCGAAGAGCAAGCCCCCGATGATGCTGACCACCGACCTCTCGCTCCGGTTCGACCCGGCCTACGAGCAGATCTCGCGACGCTTCCTCGAGAACCCCGACGAGTTCGCCGACGCCTTCGCCCGCGCGTGGTACAAGCTGACCCACCGCGACATGGGCCCGATCGTGCGCTACCTCGGCTCGGAGGTCCCGTCCGAGACCCTGCTGTGGCAGGACCCGCTGCCCGAGGTGACGCACGAGCTCGTCGACGCCGGGGACATCGCCTCCCTCAAGAGCCAGATCCTCGCCTCGGACCTGTCCGTGTCCCAGCTCGTGTCCACCGCGTGGGCGTCGGCCTCGTCCTTCCGCGGCAGCGACAAGCGCGGCGGCGCCAACGGTGCCCGCATCCGCCTCGAGCCGCAGAGCGGCTGGGAGGTCAACGAGCCCGACCAGCTGGCGACGGTGCTGCGCACCCTGGAGGGCATCCAGCAGTCCTTCAACTCCGCCCAGTCCGGCGGCAAGCAGATCTCGCTCGCCGACGTGATCGTGCTCGCGGGTGCCGCGGCCGTCGAGCAGGCCGCCAAGGACGCCGGCTTCGACGTCGAGGTCCCCTTCACGCCGGGCCGTGTGGACGCCGCGCAGGACCAGACGGACGTGGAGTCGTTCGCCGCGCTCGAGCCGACCGCCGACGGGTTCCGCAACTACCTCGGCAAGGGCAACCGCCTGCCGGCCGAGTACCTGCTGCTCGACAAGGCGAACCTGCTGACCCTGAGCGCCCCGGAGCTGACGGTTCTCGTCGGTGGCCTCCGCGTCCTGGGCGCGAACTACCAGCAGTCGAAGCTCGGCGTCCTCACCACGACCCCCGGGGTGCTGACCAACGACTTCTTCGTCAACCTGCTCGACCTGGGCATGACGTGGAAGGCGACGTCCGAGGACCAGACCACGTTCGAGGGCCGCGACGACGCCACCGGCGAGGTCAAGTGGACCGGCACCCGTGCCGACCTCGTCTTCGGCTCGAACTCCGAGCTGCGCGCGCTCGCGGAGGTCTACGCGAGCGATGACGCGAAGGAGAAGTTCGTGAACGACTTCGTCGCGGCGTGGGTCAAGGTGGCGAACCTCGACCGGTTCGACCTCGTCTGATCACGCGGTCTGATCACGCGATCTGATCACACGAGTGGGGCCCGGGACGCGAAGTCCCGGGCCCCACTCAGTTCTGTTCGGGATCAGGACGAGGTCAGAACCCCGGCGCCCGTCGTGTTCAGCAGCTCCGTCGCCAGGCTCTTCGCGGAGGTCTGGAGGCCGGCGGTGAGCGTCGGCTTCCAGTTCACCGTCGTCTTCAGCTTCTTGGAGTTCGCGGAGTTGTACGCGGCGACGATGTCCGTCGCCTTGTCGTTGACGAAGTTGCCGCCGCCCGCGACCGAACCCGTGCCGTCGCCGCTCAGCAGCTGCGCGACCTTCGCACCGGCCGGCAGCTTCCAGGAGTTGTGCTCGGCGACCACCTGGGCCTTGGCGCGCGAGTCCAGGCTGTACTTGAGCCCGTACCCGTTGAGGGTCGTCGTGTCGTAGTAGTTGTTGTAGAGGTGGATCTGGCCGATCCGGGCCAGCGGGGCGCGCTGGGTGATGCCCTTCCACACGTTGTGGTGGATGGAGACCCGCAGCTTGCCGACGCTGTCGGTGTCGCTGCTGCCGATCAGCATCGTCTTGTCGTGGTTGGTGAACTGGTTGCGCTCGACGGTCACCAGGTCGGAGCCGTTGGTGATGTCGAGGGCGCCGTCGTGGATCTGGTACTTGCGGCCGAAGTACGTCTTCTCCGCGCTGTCGAAGAACGGCGCGTCGGTGAAGGTGTTGTGGTCGGCCCAGACGTTGGTCGCCCCGCGCAGGGTGACGGAGTCGTAGTTCGAGTTCCACTCGCCCTTCGAGCCGTCCGTCGGGTCCCACTGCGGGAAGCAGTCCTCGGTGGCGGAGAAGGTGAGGTTGCGGATGATGACGTTCTTCACGTCCTGCACCTGCAGACTGCCGCCCTTGATCCCGGCTTTGGTGCCCGGGACGCCCACGATGCTGGTGTTGGACGGCACCTTGAAGACGATGTTCTTCTTCTGCTTGTTCGCGGCGGCTTCCCGGGCCTTCTCCTGCGCGCCCGAGGGCTCCTTCTTGCCCCAGGTGGCCGGGTCGTACGCCTTGAGGTAGGCGGCCAGCGAGTAACCCGTGCCGGAGGCGTAGTCGGCGCAGGTCATCCTCTTGCCCGCGTCGTCGGTGTTGACGTCGATCGTGCCCTTGATCTTGACGATCTTCGGGGTGGAGTCGGTGCCGGAGCCCAGCGCTTTCGCCAGCTGGGCGCGGGTGCTGACGGTGTAGACGTGCGCGGAGTCCGCCTTCGCGCCGCCCGTCGTACCGGAGCCGGAGGCCGCCCAGCCGTCCTTGGCGGGCAGGGCCTGACGCGACAGGTCGACGGCTGCGTTCGCGTTCATGACGAGGGGGACGGCGCCGAGGCCCGCGGCCGCCACAGCGGCGGTGGAGACGAGGATGGTGCGCCGCCGGCGGAGGGACCGACGGTGGGTGACGGTTGCCACGGATGAGTCCTTACGGGTTCGGGTGCACCTGATGCGGAAAGTGCACGTGGTTCGCGGAAGCCCGGTGCGGGCCGGGCTTCCGACTCATCTGTGGTCGCGGAGATCGGAAAGGTTGCCGACAACTTGGGCTAGCTGAACGGGGGTTGGCCGGCCGTCCCTACCGCATCCCCCTCAACGCATCCCGCCGCCGAAGCCACCCTCCGGCGCGTCCCCGGCGGTCACCGTGGCGACCTCCTCCGCCGACCCGAGGTCGCCCGCCTCCGCCGCCAGGCCTCCGGTGTCGGAACCCGAACCCGAACCGGTGCCGCCGCCCACGTAGATCGCGTACTTCTCGCCGCTCTTGATGCCGTCACCGGAGTAGACGACGTTCTGGATCGTCTTCGAGGTGACGAACGACGCCACGACCTTCCCGTCGGAATCGACGACATGCAGGGTCGTGCCGGCCTCGACGGCCGAGTCGAGCGTGGCCGAGACCCAGCCCTGCCCGGACTCGGTGTCCGGGGCAACGGCCATGCCCGCGCTGCCGGCGGCCAGCAGGGTGCCGCCGCTGATCGTAAAGCTGCCGTTGACGTCGAGGGCGCCGTTGCCGTTCCGCCCCGGTCCGTTGACGACGACCGTGCCGCCGGTGATCTCAGCGGTGCCATTGGAGTCGAAGCCGTCGCCGTCGGCGTTGATGACGAGGGTGCCGCCGGTGACCTTGGCCGTGTAGTCGCCGACCGACTCCCCGCCACCACCGCCGCCACCGCCACCGCCGCCCTGTCCGCCCTGGTCACTCGACGACGTCGTACTGCCGGACGCGTTGACGCCGTCGTCGCCGGCGGTGACCGTCACCGAGCCGCCGCTGACGAGGATGTCCTTCCCTTCCAGGCCCTCGTTCGACTTCGTGACCTTCAACGAGCCCTTGCTGATGACCAGATCGCCCTCGGCGTGCACGCCGTCGTCGCCGGCGGAGACGGTGACGACGGCACCGCTGACGTGCACGGCCGCATCGCTGTGGACGGCGTCGGCAGACGAGTCGACGTCGACGGTGCCGCCCTCGAGGACGGTGATGACTCCCGACGTCAGCCCGTGCGCGGAGGAGTCGTCGGCGGCCGTGCTGCTGACACTCAACTCACCACCGGTGACCACGAGATCGGTGGCCGCGTCGACGCCGTCGCCTTCGCTGGTCACCTTCACGGTGCCGCCGTCGACGGCGAGGTAACCGGCGTGGCGGTGACGAGGTCGCGACGGTGGTGGCGCGGGAAGTAGACGCCGAAAGTCAGCACGGAGATGGCGGCCAGATCGGCGCCCACGAGAATGAACTGGTCCATGACCACAGACAGTCGAGGACTTCCCTTTGAGCGCGCTTTGCCTTCCCTTGGCGGAGAGTGAGAAGTACGGCGGGCCGGCGCGGGGTGAACAGGCGGCGGGCGCCGCGGCAGGGTTGACCGGCCGCGGCGCCCGCG
>NZ_VCHX02000106.1 GCF_005768555.2 Streptomyces sporangiiformans | reverse complement strand
GCCCCGCGCCCGCCCCTCGACGAGGGACGGGCGCGGGGCGTCCGGATCAGGTTCAGCGGCGATACCGCGCCGGGATCAGCGGCGGTACGACTGCACGTAGCCGGAGGCGGGCGTGCCCACCCCGGTGACGTCGTCGTAGCCGCGTACGGCCTTCAGTGAACTGTCCTTGCCGAGGCTGCGGACCGAGGTGGTCAGCCCCTCGGACGCGTCGAAGCTGTTCACGAAGTCGACGCGTGCCACCGCGAGCCCGGACCCCGTGGGGTTGTCCGTCACGTCGTGGTACGCCCGCGAGCCGTACTTCCCGTAGATCGCCGGGTTGGCGAAGCCGATCGGCTTGCCGCCGCGTGCCTCCTGGGCCAGCGCCTGGACGCCCGCGATCACCGGCGCGGCCAGCGAGGTGCCGCCGATGCGGTACTCGCTGTACTGCTGCGACCCGTCCGGGAAGGTCTGCGTCTGGCCGACCTTGAAACCGGTGTTGGGGTCGGCGATCGCCGCGATGTCCGGCACCGTGCGCATCGGCGTGGCACCGCCCGCCTCGGCGAGCCCGTCCGGCACGACACCCTTCTGGTAGAAGGGCTGCGACACGGTCCTGCTGGTGCCGCCGCCCGCGCCCGAGGTGAACGCGCCGGGGAAGTCCGTCCAGCTCTTGCCGTCGGCCGACAGCGTGGCCTTCTCCGTGCCCCAGCCGGTCTCCCACAGGTACGTGTCGTCCTTGCCCACCGCCAGCGAGGTACCGCCCACGGCCGTCACCCATGCCGAGTTGGCCGGGGTGTCGACCTGCTTCGTGCCGGTGGTGGCGACCTCGTCGCCGTTGTCGCCGGAGGAGAAGTAGAAGCCGATGCCCTCGACCGCGCCGAGCTGGAAGACCTGGTCGTAGGCCGCCGCGAGGTCCGGTGTCTGGTTGGCCTCGATGTCGCCCCACGAGTTGGAGACGATGTCGGCGAGATGCCCGTCGACGATCTTGCCCAGCGAGTCCAGCAGATCATCGTCGTAGCAGGAGGAGGCGCCCACGTACGTGATGTCCGCGGCGGGCGCGACCGCGTGCACGGCCTCGACGTCGAGGGTCTCCTCGCCGTACCAGCCGGCCGCCCCGCACTCCTTGGTCTTCGTGTACTTGCCGGGCAGCACCTGACGCAGCTGGCCGCCCCTGTAGGCCGCGTCGCCGTGCTTCTTCGCGTAGGTGGCCGCGTCGAAGGCGATGGTCGGCGAGGCGTACGCGTCGGTGATGGCGACCCGTACCCCCCGGCCCGTGCGGGTGCCCGCGCCGTACGCGGCCCGCAGCTGCTTGCCCGTGTAGCCCTCGACGGCGTACGGGATCTTCGTGCCGTACGCGTCCGGGAGGGTGCTCGCGGTGTTCGAGCCGTAGTACGAGGAGAACGGCCCGGAGTTGCGGAACACCGCGTCCGGCGGCGGCAGTTGGTCCCTGTGGCTCGCCTTGTGCGGGGCGTTGTCCAGGCCGGTGACGGTGAGGACGGCGCCGTTCAGGTCCGCCGGGGCCGAGGCCGCCGATGCAGGCGCCCGGTATGTCTTCGAGCCCTTGGTGTAGTTGTGCAGCTGGGTGCCGAACGCCTTCTCGGCGGAGGCCACGTCACCGGTCACCGAGACGTAGTGCCGGGCGGTGCCGGTGACCTTCAGCCCGGCCGACTTCAACCAGGCGGTCACCGCGGCCACTTGGGCCCTGGTCGCGCCGAAGCGCGCCTGCGCCTGCCCGGCGCTCAGGTACTTCCCGTACGAGGCCGACTCCGGGTCGGACACGGCCTTGGCGTACGCGGCCAGGCCCGTCGCGTCCCGGCCGGCGAGATAGACCCGGGCGGAGACCTGGGAGCCGTCGGCTGTGGCTCCCTTGTCCGCCTGGGCCGTGGCCCACAGGGGCTTGGTGCCCTTGAGGGTGGCGCGGGCGTCCGGGTCGTCCGCGTGGGCCGCGGGTATGCCGAGCGCCAGTGCACCGGCGAGCAGAGGCAGTGTCGCTGCCAAGCTCACACCGGCGCGCACGGTGGCGCGTTTCGATCTCATGGAACCCCCTGCGATGCGGTTCGTCGCGAGTGATCACTCGACGGTGGCCACTCTCGCGATGAACCGTTCACGCCAGGGGAATGGCGAGGCATGGGGTGGGCCAAGAACCACCCAAGCAAACGTATCGGGACCCAAGAGACCGTAACCGCAGGGGATTTGGCGTGATGGACGAGCCGTGATCGACGGGATGCGATGGGCCGGCCGCCCGGGACCGCTCAGCTCGGCGGCTTCGCCCCGCGCTCCTTGAGGAGGTCGGTCATCAGCTGCATCTCCGACTCCTGGGCCTCGACCATGCCCTGCGCGAGCCGGCGCTCCACCCCGACCTCGCACTTCTTCACACAGCCCTCGGCCATGTGCACGCCGCCCATGTGGTGGGAGTACATCAGCTGGAGAAAGAGGATCTCGGCGTCCTTGCCGCTCGCCTTGTTCAGCGACTTCAGCTCGGCGTCGGTCGCCATCCCCGGCATCAGCGCGCCGCCCTCGCCGGAGGCCATGTCGCCCATGCCCATCCAGGTCATGGGCGGGTCCGCCGACACCTTCGGCAGCTCCCACAGGTCCAGCCAGCCGATCATCATGCCGCGCTGGTTGGCCTGCGTCTGCGCGATGTCGTACGCGAGGCGGCGTACGTCCTCGTTCTCGGTGCGGTCGCGCACGATGTACGACATCTCGACGGCCTGCTGGTGGTGCACCGCCATGTCGCGCGCGAAGCCCGCGTCGGCGGACTTTGCCGACGGGGGCTTCATCCCGGAGTCGTCGCCGTCGGCGACCGCGTACGTGATCCCGCCGGCCGCCACGAGCACGGCCGTGGCCGCCCCGGCGATCCAGCCGACGTGTTTCGTCTTCCTCAAGGCTTCCTCACTGCGACAGGCCGTTGGTGCAGGCGGCGCCCGGCTCCGGAGTCTGCTTGCCCTGCACGAACTCCGAGAAGAACTTGTCGACGTTCGGGTCGCTCGCGCTCGTCACCGTGCGCTGCTTGCCCCACGCGGAGAGCATGATCGGGTCCTTCTGGTCCTCGACCGGGCTCATCAGCGAGTACGGGGTCTTCTTGACCTTCGCCGCGAGCGCCTTCACGTCGGCGTCCGACGCCTTGCTGTTGTACGTCACCCAGACCGCGCCGTGCTCGAGGGAGTGCACGGCGTTCACGTTCTTGATCGCCTTGGTGTATACGTCGCCGTTGCAGTTCATCCACACCTGGTTGTGATCACCGCCGACCGGGGGGTTCATCGGGTACTTCACATCACCGTTGACGTGCTTCTGGGTCAGCTTCGTGCTCCAGGTCTTCACGCCGTCCTTGCCCGTGACGAACTTCCCCGAGCTGTTCTTCGAGTCGCTGCTGGCCGAGTCGCTGTCGCCGGACTGCGAGCGGATGAGGACGGTGCCGCCGACGACGAGACCGCCGACTATCACCACGCTCGCGGTGATCGTGAGGATCCGGTTGCGGCGCTCGCGGGACTTCTCGGCGCGGCGCATCTCCTCTATGCGCGCCTTGCGCGAAGCGGAGCCGGTGTTCTTCGAACCCATGGGTGAGTCCTTATGGGGGTGGAGGGGGACGGTCGGGTCAGTTGATCGTAGTGGGGACGGGGACGGGGTATACAGGTCCCCTGTCCTCGGCCGTACATTTCCCGCCCACTGCCCAGCCTGCCACGGGGCCCACGGCTCGGCAGCCGCGAGGTTTGCGGCCAGGCCCCGCCACGGAGGAGGCGCGCCCGGGAGAAAGTGTGAGGGCCGGGCATTACAGGGACACGGGTGAGCAGGCAGTATGGGCAGCAGAGCAGTACACCTGCCGTATGTACACCTGCCGTATGGGAGGCGTTCAGACCGAGGTCGGCCGGCCGATCAAGGTCCGCAACGCGTACGAAATGGTGTTGTGGTGGGATGCTCACGTGCCCGACCGCCTCCCGTGGTGCGGGAGCAGGTGGTCTGACCAGCAAGGATGGGTGGAAGCGGAAGATGGACAAGCAGCAGGAGTTTGTGCTCCGGACCCTGGAGGAGCGCGACATCCGTTTCGTACGGCTGTGGTTCACGGACGTGCTGGGCTTCCTGAAGTCCGTGGCCGTGGCCCCGGCCGAGCTGGAGCAGGCCTTCGACGAGGGCATCGGCTTCGACGGCTCCGCGATCGAGGGCTTCGCCCGGGTGTACGAGTCCGACATGATCGCCAAGCCCGACCCGTCGACCTTCCAGGTCCTGCCGTGGCGCGCGGAGGCCCCCGGTACGGCGCGCATGTTCTGCGACATCCTCATGCCGGACGGCTCGCCGTCCTTCGCGGACCCGCGCTACGTACTGAAGCGTGCCCTCGCCAAGACCTCCGACCTGGGCTTCACCTTCTACACCCACCCGGAGATCGAGTTCTTCCTCCTGAAGAACAAGCCGGTCGACGGCACCCGCCCGACCCCGGCCGACAACTCCGGCTACTTCGACCACACCCCGCAGAACGTCGGCATGGACTTCCGCCGCCAGGCGATCACCATGCTGGAGTCGATGGGCATCTCGGTCGAGTTCTCGCACCACGAGGGCGCGCCGGGCCAGCAGGAGATCGACCTGCGCTACGCGGACGCGCTGTCCACGGCGGACAACATCATGACGTTCCGCCTGGTCATGAAGCAGGTGGCGCTGGAGCAGGGCGTCCAGGCGACCTTCATGCCGAAGCCGTTCTCGGAGCACCCGGGCAGCGGTATGCACACGCATCTGTCCCTCTTCGAGGGTGACCGCAACGCGTTCTACGAGTCGGGCTCGGAGTACCAGCTCTCCAAGGTCGGCCGCTCTTTCATCGCCGGCCTGCTCAAGCACGCCGCCGAGATCTCGGCCGTCACCAACCAGTGGGTCAACTCCTACAAGCGCATCTGGGGCGGCTCCGAGCGCACGGCAGGCGCCGGCGGCGAGGCCCCCTCGTACATCTGCTGGGGCCACAACAACCGCTCCGCCCTCGTCCGCGTCCCGATGTACAAGCCGGGCAAGACCGGCTCGGCCCGGGTGGAGATCCGTTCGCTCGACTCGGGAGCCAACCCGTACCTGGCGTACGCGGTCCTCCTGGCCGCCGGCCTCAAGGGCATCGAGGAGGGCTACGAGCTCCCGCCGGGCGCCGAGGACGACGTCTGGGCCCTCTCGGACTCCGAGCGCCGCGCGATGGGCATCGAGCCCCTCCCGCAGAACCTCGGCGAGAGCCTCACCCTGATGGAGCGCAGCGACCTGGTCGCCGAGACCCTGGGCGAGCATGTCTTTGATTTCTTCCTCCGCAACAAGCGCCAGGAGTGGGAGGAGTACCGCTCCGAGGTCACGGCCTTCGAGCTGCGGAAGAACCTGCCGGTGCTCTGAGCGCAGGGCAGCGGGGGTTCCCGGGTTCCCGCGACGGCCCGGTCCGGCGGCAGTGAGCCGCC
>NZ_VCHX02000108.1 GCF_005768555.2 Streptomyces sporangiiformans | reverse complement strand
GTGCGGGTTTCCTGAGACAAGCCCTACGCGACGGGCGATGACGCACCGGCACACGACCCCTCCCGTGCGTCGGCGACTGCGGGGGCGCTCCTTCCCACCCACCCTCCGGGAGCGCCCCGTCAGGGGCGCGGGGAACTGCGCGACCAGCCACAACCGGCCCGCAGTGAGGCAGGAAACCCACCCACCCCCTAACCGCTTCCGCGCGTGGGCGTCTGCGGGTGTGGCGTGCCCCGTCGGGGGCGCGGGGAACTGCGCGATCAGCCACGGACGGCCCGCAGTCGAAGTACGAAACCCACCCACCCCGTTCCCGCGCGTGGGCGACTGCGGGTGGGGCGCGCCCTTCAGGGGCGCGGGGAACTGCGCGACCAGCCACAACCGGCCCGCAGCCGAAATGCGAACCATCGGGGGTCTGGGGGCGCAGCCCCCAGGGATGGGACGGGTAGGGGCGGCGGGGGCGAGGAACCCCGGGGTCAGCGAGGGCACTTCGGGCCCCTCGCCCAACCCGGCTGCGGGTACGCGGAGTTCGGCATCACCCACGACGAGACAGCGGACACCGAGGAGGGCACGCAGTGCCGAGTGGGGCGTCTCACAGGCGCGCCCGCCGACGGCCACCGCGCCGGGACGCGTGCCCCGGCCGACGGCAACGGGCGTGGAGTCCCGCACGGATCCCCTTTCGTCGTCGCGCGGTGTGGCGATGCGTAGCGACGGCGGGCGAACCGTGTCCGGACAGGCGGGAGTCGACCTCGCGACAGCGCCGCGGAGCGGCAGCGTGGACGCGCGAAGCGGTCGAAGGCGAAGCGGTCGGGAAGCCCCGGGACGGGCTTCTGGCGGATGCGGCAGGCGAGTACCGCTCGAATTCGTTAGGAAGTTTACTAACGAAGTAGGGTGCGTCAAGAGGCACGGGAATACCCTGCCGCACGAACCCTGCGGCCCAACCGCTGTGGCACGAACTGGGGGAGAGCATGCACCTGAGCGAGAGTGCCCGCGCGGTGTTCGCCGTGCTGGCCGCGGCGGGCACCGCGACCCGGCCCCAACTGGCGGCCGGTGCGGGCCTTTCCAAGCCGACCGTCTCCTCCGCCGTGGCCGAGCTCGAGGCCGCCGAACTCGCCGCCTGCTCCGGCACCGTCTCCGGGGGCACCGGCCGTTCCGCCGCCGTCTACGGTCTGGGGCCGGCCGCCGGCGCCGTGCTCGCCGTCGATCTGGGCCCCGCACAGACCCAGGTGCGCGGCTGCGCACTGGACGGCACCTTGCTAGCCCAGAGCACCGGCTCCCGGGAGGAGGCCGCCGGCACGGTGCGCGAGGCCCTCCACGCGCTGCCCTCCGGCGCCCCGTTGCGCGCCATCGTCGTCGCCGTCGGTGATGTCACCGCGCAGGACCGGGCGGGCACGGGTATGCGTCCCGCGACCGCCAAGGCGGGCCCCGTCTTCGACGCCGTGGCCGTCGCGCTGCCGCCGGGTGTTCCCGTGCATCTCGAGAACAACGTCAACTGCGCCGCGCTGGCCGAGCTGCACGAGGGCGCTGCCCGCGACCGTCACACCTTCGGCTACCTGCGGATCGGCGTGGGCATAGGCCTCGGCATCGTCGTCGGCGGCCGGGTGCTGCGCGGCGCGAACGGGGCCGCCGGAGAGGTGGCCCGACTGCCCTTCCCGTGGGACGAAAGACGCGAACCGGGCTACGAGGCGCTGGAAGGACACATCGGCGCAAGCTCCCTTCTGCACCGAGCCGTGGAGGCCTGGCAGGACGTCGACGGCCCGTGTCCCCGCACCACCGAGCGGCTCTTCGCCCTCGCCGGGGAGGGCCACGCCACGGCCGCTGCCGTGGTCGGCCGCCATGCCGCCGACGTGGGCCGGCTCGCCGCCGCCGTGACCGCCGTGCTGGACCCGGGACTGATCGTTCTGGGCGGCGCCACGGGCGCGGACCCGCAGCTCCTGCCCGGTGTACGGGCCGAACTGGCCCGGCTGAGCTGGCCCACCGAAGTGGTCAGCAGCACCGTCGGCGACAGCGGCACCGTGGCGGGCGCGAGCCGGCTGGCGGTCGCCCAGGGAATCCAAACCGTGACCTCGCCCATGGAATTCAAACCGTGACCCGTGGTACGCGAGAGAAGCATTGACGGGTTACCCGTTGGTCTGCCAATGTCCGGACAAGCGCTTTCCATGGCCGGCGGGACCCGGCCCAGGATGAGGCGTCTCGCCGTACGCGACGTACGGCAGCCGTACGAGGGCGCGCTCGTACGGCATCGGCTCTCAGCAGCCGGGGACCTTCAGCCGACAGTGCGGCGCGGCCGGGCGAGGCCGCGCGCCGGGAGGCGTACCCCAGGGAATAGACCCGAGCCGCTCGACGGCCAGGGGATCCGTCACGCACATCCAGGAGGACCCGGTGGGTCACCAGATCTCGCGCAGAACCCTGTTCCGCACCGCGAGCGGCGTCGCCGCGGCGACCGCGCTAGGCGGCACGCTCAGTGCCTGTGGCGGAGGAACCGGAGCCGGCACCACAAGTGACAAGCTGACCATGACCTGGTGGGGCAGCGACGACCGGCACAAGGCCTACAAGAAGGCGCTCAAGTACTTCCAGGAGAAGAACCCGAAGATCAAGATCGAGGAGCGCTACTCCGGCTACGACGGCTTCTTCGACCGGTTCAACACCAACGTGGCCGGCGGAAGTGCCCCCGACCTGACGCAGATGGACACCGCGCTGGTGGCCCAGTACGCGCGCAAGGGCGTCATCGCCCCGATCGACGAGTACGTCGGCAAGTCGCTGGACCTGACCGGCTTCTCCAAGACGTTGCTCGCGGCCGGCACCGTCGACGGCAAGCTGTACGGCGTGCCGTCCGGCATCGGCGTCAACCAGCTGACCATCAACCGTAGCGGCCTGGAGAAGCTGGGCCTGGAGCTGCCGGACCGCGAATGGACCTGGGCCGACCTCAAGAAGATCGCCGTCGAGGTCAACAAGAAGAGCGGCGGCAAGATGTTCGGCGTCGACGACGGAGGCGGCGGCACCCTCCAGGCGTTCGAGGTCTTCGCCCGGGAGAAGGGCCAGCCCTTCTTCGCCGCGGACGGCACGAAGCTCGGCTTCACCGCGGACACCCTCCAGGAGTGGTGGGAGTACTGGGTCGGCATGCGCAAGGACAAGGCGTGCCCCGGGCCCGAGATCACCTCGGCCGCTCACAACAACCTCACCAAGAACGGCCTGGTCATCGGCAAGACGCTGATCACCTTCGACATCGGTGTTTACGGCGCGGGCGGTTCCATCACCAAGGAGACCCTCGACTTCCTGCCCAGCCCGCAGGGCGACTGGTCGGGTGCCCGGGAGGGCAACTTCGTCAACGGCGGCGTGCTGCTGAGTGCCACCAAGGCCAGCAAGCGCATCGAGGACTCCGTGAAGATCATGAACTTCTTCGCCCAGGACAAGACGGCGATCAAGGACATGCAGCTGCAGCGTGGCATCCCGCCGACGGAGAAGGCCCGTTCCATCGTCGCCCCGGATCTGACCGACATCGACAAGCGGAACATGGAGGCGGCCGACTACATCTCCAAGCGGGTCGCCAAGGCGTCGAACGCGCTGCCCGCTCCCACCCCCCCGCCGAAGGGCGCGGACCAGATCTGGGACCTGCTGTTCCAGTCCAACCTCGCCGTCGCCTTCGGCAAGAAGACGATCAAGGCGCAGCTCGGCGAGTTCTTCGACCAGGCGGAACAGATCCTGGCGAAGTAGGGCGCCGTCGGAGTGGGGCCCTGCAGGAGCAGGGCCCCGTCGGGGCAGGGCGCGGACGGCGCAGCGGAAGAGGACTGGGAGAAGGCCAGGGAGATGAGCATGACCACCGCCAAGACCGACGAGGTCGTCACGGAGCCGACGGCTCCCGAGGCCCCGTCCGACCAGCGGGAGCGTGACCGCATGCGCCGCCGCGCCGCCAGACGGCGCGGCGGAGGCTGGTGGCCGTACCTCTTCCTGGCCCCCTGGTTCGTCGGCCTGTTCGGGCTGACGATCTATCCGATGCTCGACTCGCTCTATCTCTCCTTCACCGACTTCGACCTGCTCTCGCCCGCCAAGTGGGTCGGCGCGCAGAACTACAGCCGGATGTTCCACGACGACCCGAAGTTCTGGGGGTCGGTGAGCGTCACCACGCTGTACGTGGTCGTCTCGGTGCCGCTGAAGCTCGCCCTCGCCCTCGCCGTCGCGGTTCTGCTGAACCGTCCGCTGCGTGGCCTCGGCTTCTACCGCGCCGCCTTCTACCTGCCGTCGCTGCTCGGCGGGGCCGTGGCCATCGCCATCATGTGGCGGCAGCTCTTCGGCGGCGACGGCCTGTTCAACGACTTCCTGGGCTGGTTCGGCATCAAGGGCCAGGACTGGATCTCCAACCCCGACACCTCTGTCTACACGCTGATCCTGCTGGCGGTCTGGCAGTTCGGCACTCCGATGGTCATCTTCCTCGCCGGTCTGAAGCAACTGCCGCAGGATGTGTACGAGGCCGCCGCCATCGACGGCGCCGGGGTCCTGACCCGTTTCTTCCGGATCACCCTGCCGCTGCTGACGCCCATCGTCTTCTTCAACGTCGTCCTGCAGATCATCGGCGCGTTCCAGACCTTCACTCCGGCGTACGTGGTCAGCAACGGCACCGGCGGGCCGCTCGACTCGACCATGCTGTACTCGCTCTACCTCTACAAGAAGGGCTTCACCGACCTGGAGATGGGATACGCCTCGGCGCTGGCCTGGGTGCTGTTCCTGGTCATCGCAGTGTTCACGGCGATCAACTTCATCGCCAGCCGCTACTGGGTCCACTACGACGACTGAGCGTCGGTGAGGAGTACACAACCCATGTCCGCCATCACCCAGGCCGGTTCGCCGCTGAAGAAGTCGCCGCTGCGGAAGCTGCGCGAACTCACCGGCCCCCGCCGCATCCTGATCCACACGCTGCTCATCGGCGTGGCGCTGATCATGCTCTACCCGCTGCTGTGGATGCTCAGCAGCTCCTTCAAGCCCGACACCGAGATCTTCACCCACCCCGGCCTCATCCCGGACAAGGTGTACCCGCAGAACTACTCCGAGGGCTGGAGCGGTTCGGGTAACTCCTTCTCCCTCTACATCACCAACTCGCTGATCGTGACGATCGGCGCGGTGATCGGGAACGTGATTTCCTGCTCCCTCGCGGCCTATGCCTTCGCCCGCTTCGAGTTCCGCGGGAAGAAGATCTGGTTCGGGCTGATGCTCGGCACGCTGATGCTGCCGATGCAGGCCACGCTGATCCCGCAGTACACGCTGTTCTACAACCTGACCTGGATCAACACGGTCCTGCCGCTGATCGTGCCGAAGTTCCTCGCGGTGGACGCCTTCTTCATCTTCCTGATGGTGCAGTTCATCCGCTCCATCCCGCGAGAGCTGGACCAGGCCGCCATGATGGACGGCGCCAACCCGTTCCAGATCTACTGGAAGATCATCCTGCCGCTGATGCGTCCGGCGCTGGTCACCACCACGATCTTCACCTTCATCTGGACCTACGACGACTTCTTCAGCCAGCTCGTCTATCTCCAGCAGAACAACCGCTTCACCGTCCCCCTCGGCCTGACCCTGTTCCTGGACCAGACGAGCGGATCCTCCTACGGCCCGATGTTCGCGATGGCGACGCTCGCGCTTCTGCCCACGCTCATCTGCTTCCTCATCTTCCAGAAGAGGCTGGTTGAGGGACTGGCTACCTCCGGTATGAAGGGCTGAGCAGTGCATCTCCCTCACCAGCGCGGCTCGTTGCACGACCTGGCCGACGATCCGGCCGCCTATGACGCCGTGCTGGCCGAGGTCGTCGGCCAGGCGCTGGCCCGCCTCACCGCCGAGGGCAGCCTCGAGAACCCGGCCGCCATCGAGGACATCGGCGACACCTCGCTCGGCATCACCTCGCTGCTGGGGCTCGCCTGGCAGCGGACGAAGGACCCGCGCCTGCCGGAGGCCGTGCTGCGCAGTCTCCGCTTCCATCTGCGTGAGCGGGTGTTCACCGAGGACAACCCCGGCTACCCGAACCTGACGGTACGCAACTCCGGTCTGCCGTACGCCCGTTACGTGCTGGCTCCGGGCGCGCACCCCATCGGCGACTGGCCGAGCACGGTGTGGGCGCTGCTGCAGGCCGTCAACACGGTCGAGACCGCGGATGGACTCCTCGACGACGAACTGCGGTACGAGTTGGTCGAGTTGGCGCGCGGTTACTGGTCCTGGCTGACCGAGGCCACGGTCTTCAATCCGCAGGAAGCGGCCAACCAGGCCATCGGCTGCGTGGTCGGTGGATTGATGCTCGCTCGTCATCTCCCCTCGGGGGAGGGCGAGTCGGTGCGCAAGCGGGCCATGGATCTGTACCTGAACGAGATCCGGGCCCGCCGCATACGGGACCGGGGTGCCGCGCTGCCTCCCGAGCACGGCGGCGCGTACGACAACAACTACGGGCCCATCTCCCTCTCCTTCCTCGCGCAGGCCCACCGGGTCAGCGGTGAGGAGGTCTTCGCCGAGGACGGCGACGTGCTGGCCCGCTACATCGACGCCCGGCTCTGCGGCAGCGGGTTCGACATCGGGGGCCCGCGCTACAGCGAGCAGCACTCCGCGTTCGAAGCGGTCCTGGGGCTGCGGTACTTCGGCCGCCGGACCGGCGCCGATCTCGGCCGCTACAGCGGGGACACCCGCTGGGGCCGGCACGCGGTGGGCCCGGACGGCGGCGTCGACGGGCACTTCGCCTTCATGCTCGTGTGGCAGATCCAGGACACGGGCGGCTGGCACCGCACGCCGCGAACGGAACCCGTCTGTCATCAGCTGCGGGCGGGCACGGTCACGGTGTCGTTCGACGACCGGATGACTCCGTCCGTCATCGAGGCGGGCGGCACGGTGCTGGTGGCGGCCGCCGTGGAACGCCAGCACGGGTTCGGGCCGGTGACGGACGGCTTCCTGCTCTGCCGTCCGATGGGCGCGGTGCGCGTACGGGACCATCGCTCGGGGGACCTCGCCGCGAAACTGGTGAGCAAACCCGTCGTCGGGCGCGACCACGTACTGCGCCATCTCCAGTCGCTCTACGTCACCGACGGTACGCGGCTGTGGATGACCGTCGTCGTCGAACGGCTCGACGGGGAACGGTACTTGCTCGCCGGAATGCCGTATGTCGTCGCGGAGGGAGGCCGGTTCCGCAGGACCGGTGACCTCCCGCCCGTCGCCTCGGCCGGTGACATGCGGCTGACGCATCCTCGGGCGGACGTTACGGACTGCTTCGACGCCCGGCACGACGTCACCCAGCAGCAGGCGGCCTTCGCGCTCGCCCTCGATCCACGCGGTTACGGAAACCCCGACGAGGGCTGGAGCCACGTCCGCGCGACCACCGCCCTCGAAGCGGGCCCCGCACCGGACGCACCGGAGGGACTCGACGTCTTCGCGGTCCGTTACGGGGCGGGGACGGAGCCCTTGAGCGTGATCTGCGAGCACTCACCGGAAGGGCTGACCGTGCGCACGGAGGCGTTCACGGCGGTGCTCGGCGGGCCCGACGCGCACGGCGAACCGGAACTGACGCTGGTTCGCGGTGCGCGTCGTTGACCTCGGGTGAGCCGCCGCTCGCCGGCTGACGCTCAGGCGGTGACTTTCTCCGCGGCGGGCGCCCCCTGCCCGGTCCGCTCACCGAGCTGCTCCGTCGGGACCTTGTGCGTCTCGCGTGCCGTGAGAGCGGCGATCACCGGCGGGACGCACAGCGCGGCGGTGAAGAGGGCAACGGCCGACCAGTCGTCGCCGTCCGGGCCCGCGATCTGCGCGGCGAAGGTCACGGCGAACCCGGCGATCGCGAAGCCGATCTGGGTGCCGATCGCCATGCCCGAGAGGCGGACGCGGGTGGAGAACATCTCGCCGTAGAAGGAGGGCCAGACGCCGTTCGCGGCGCTGTAGACGACACCGAAGGCGACGATTCCGAGGATCAGGACGAGCGGGTACGAGCCCTTGGAGATGGCCCAGAGGTAGGCGAACATCGCCACGGCGCTGCCGGCGGCCCCGAGGAGGAAGACCGGACGGCGGCCGACGCGGTCGGACAGGGTGGCCCACAGTGGGATCGCGCCGAGAGCGACCAGGTTGGCGAGCGCGCTCACCCACAGCATGGACGAGCGGTCCATGCCCACCGAGTCGCTGGTCGCGTACGCCAGCGACCACACGGTGAAGATCGTGCTGACCGAGGCGACGAGAGCGGCCGCGACCACCCGGATCACATCCGCCCAGTGCTCGCGCAGCAGCACGGCCAGCGGCATCTTCGCGACGCCTTCGGTGGAGGCCTGCTGGGTGAAGCTCGGGGTCTCGTCGAGCGTACGGCGGATGACGTAGCCGACCACGGCGACCGCGATGCTCAGCCAGAAGGGGATGCGCCAGCCCCAGGCGAGCAACTGGTCCTCGGGGAGCGCGGCGACCGGGATGAAGACGAGGGTGGCGAGGAGCTGTCCGCCCTGGGTGCCGCTGAGCGTGAAGCTGGTGAAGAAGCCGCGACGGGTCGGTGGCGCGTGTTCCAGCGTCATGGAGTTGGCGCTGGCCTGCTCGCCGGCGGCCGAGATGCCCTGCAGGACACGGCAGAGGACGAGCAGGACCGGGGCCAGGGTGCCGACCTGATCGCGCGTGGGCAGACAGCCGATGAGGAAGGTCGACAGGCCCATCAGGATCAGCGTGAAGACCATGATCTTCTTACGGCCGACCCGGTCGCCGAAGTGACCGAGGAACAGCGCGCCGATCGGGCGGGCCGCGTACGCGACACCGAACGTGGCCAGCGACAGCAGGGTCGCGGTGGCCGGGTCCGACTCGTCGAAGAAGACCTCCGGGAAGATCAGCGCGGCCGCACTGCCGTAGATGAAGAAGTCGTAGTACTCCAGGGCACTGCCGATCCAGGCGGCCGTGGCGGCTTTCTTCGGCTGGCCGGGGGGTGCGTCGGGTGTTGCGGCGGGGACTGGCACGACGTGCTCCTTCGAGGGAGCTCCAACATACGTGGAGTGAGCGGAGGGGAGAGGCGCCGGATCCCTGGGGTGATGGGGCGGCCGGGCCGGGCGCTACCCGGCTAATTAACCCACTGGATAGTTAGTAGTGGTTGGCTAGGGATGTTGCGCCCGCGTTCCCCGGGTGTCAAGAGGTGGTGTCGAGGGATCTTCCCGTGCCCGGCCGAGGGTCCGGTCCTCGGCCGGTTCGAGGGCTCAGTCCGCCGCGCGGTCGAAGGCTCAGTCCGCCGAGCGGTCCGCCGTCAGATAGGCGATGACCATGTCGCCGAGCATGGTCCGGTAGTGCTCCCGCTGGTCGGCGGCGACCAGGTCCCGGCCGAAGAGTGCGCCGAAGGTGTGCCGGTTGGCGACCCGGAAGAAGCAGAACGAGCTGATCATCGCGTGCAGGTCCACCGCGTCGACATCGGCCGTGAACAGGCCCGACTCGCGCCCCGCCGCGAGGATGCGGCCGATCACGTCGAGCGCCGGCGAGCCGATGGCGCCCAGCGCCTCGGAGGCGGCGATGTGCTCCGCCTCGTGGATGTACTCGATGCTGACCAGGCGGATGAAGTCGGGATGCGCCTCGTGGTGGTCGAAGGTGAGCTCGGCGAGTCGCCGGATGGCCGCGACCGGGTCCAGGTGCTCGACGTCCAACTGCTGCTCGGCCTGCCGGATCACGGTGTAGGCCCGTTCCAGCACCGCCGTGAACAGCTGCTCCTTGCCGCCGAAGTAGTAGTAGATCATCCGCTTCGTGGTGCGGGTCCGGGCGGCGATCTCGTCCACCCGCGCCCCGGTGAAACCGGCGCGGGCGAACTCCTGGGTCGCCACGTCGAGGATTTCGGCCCTGGTACGGGCGGCGTCGCGGATGCGGCCCCCGGATCGCGCCGGCTCTTCGACAGTGGTCATCGGATTCCTTCGGGAGAGGTCCGGGCCCGTGACGTCGGGTGGGGCCCGATGCCCGCGATTGTAGAAGCAGGCGCCCGATGGACGGAGGTGAGGGGAGCCCGGGGGAAGGGGACTCTTCCCATCCGGGCCCGGTCTTGGTATGACTAACGAACCAGTTCGTACATTAGCCAGGAGGTCGCCGTGCCCCAGGACTCGTATCTGATCGGTCTGATCGGATCCGGCATCGGCCCCTCACTCAGCCCGGCCCTGCACGAGCGCGAGGCCGACCGGCAGGGCCTGCGCTACCTCTACCGGCTGATCGACCTGGACACCCTCGGTGCCGCCCCGGAGGCCGTGGGCGACCTGCTGCGTGCCGCCCGCGACCTGGGTTTCGACGGGCTGAACATCACGCACCCCTGCAAGCAGCTCGTGGGCGAGCACCTGGACGCGCTCGCTCCCCAGGCCGAGGCGCTCGGCGCGGTCAACACCGTCGTCTTCTCCGACGGCCGCGCCATCGGCCACAACACGGACGTCACCGGGTTCGCGGCCTCCTTCGCACGCGGCCTGCCCGACGCCCCGCTGGAACGGGTCGTCCAGCTGGGCGCCGGCGGCGCGGGCGCGGCGGTCGCGCACGCCACGCTCACGCTCGGCGCCGGGCACATCACCGTGACCGATGCCCTGCCGGACCGGGCCGCCGACCTCGCCGCGTCCCTGAACCGGCACTTCGGTGCGGGCCGTGCGGCCGCCGCGACCCCGGACCGGCTGGCCGAGCTGCTGGCCGGAGCCGACGGCATCGTGCACGCCACGCCCACGGGTATGGCAGCCCACCCCGGGCTGCCGCTCCCTGCCGGGCTGCTGCATCCCGGACTGTGGGTGGCCGAGGTCGTCTACCGGCCCCTGGAGACGGAGCTGTTGCGTGCCGCCCGCGCGGTGGGCTGCGCCACGCTTGACGGGGGCGGGATGGCCGCCTTCCAGGCGGCCGACGCGTTTCGCCTGTTCACCGGGCGTGAGCCGGACGCCGGTCGGATGCTGGCGGACATCGCCCCGCTGGGCGATGTGATGAGTGTGCGCGACTGAGCGCCGTTAAGGGGCGCCCCTGACGGGACGCGGCGAAGCACTGCCAGAACTGTGAAGTCTCGAAGGAGCACCACCATGCGTACCTCCATCGCCACCGTCTCCCTCAGCGGTTCCCTCACCGAGAAGCTCACGGCCGCGTCCAGGGCCGGCTTCGACGGGGTCGAGATATTCGAGAACGACCTGCTCGCCAGCCCTCTCACCCCCGAGGAGATCCGCGCGCGCTGCGCCGACCTCGGCCTCACCATCGACCTCTACCAGCCGATGCGCGACATCGAGGCCGTGCCGTCGGACGAGTTCGACCGCAACCTCCGCCGGGCCGAGCACAAGTTCCGGCTGATGCGGCGGCTCGGCGCCGACACCGTCCTGGTGTGCTCCAGCGTCTCGCCGCTCGCCGTGGACGACGACGAGCTGGCCGCCCGCCAGCTGCGCCGACTCGCCGAACTGGCCCAGGACTTCGGCATCCGCGTCGCCTACGAAGCCCTCGCGTGGGGCCGTCATGTCAGTACGTACGACCACGCCTGGAGCATCGTCGAGCAGGCCGGTCACCCGGCGCTCGGCACCTGCCTGGACAGCTTCCACATCCTTGCCCGCGGTTCCGACCCCAAGGGCATCGAGGACATTCCCGGCGAGAAGATCTTCTTCCTCCAGCTCGCCGACGCCCCGCTGATGGCGATGGACGTCCTCCAATGGAGCCGCCACTACCGCTGCTTCCCCGGGCAGGGTGGCTTCGACATCGCCGGGCTCGTCGGGCACGTCATCCGCGCCGGATACCAGGGACCGCTCTCGCTCGAGGTGTTCAACGACGTGTTCCGGCAGGCCGAGGCCGGGCCGACCGCCGTCGACGCCCAGCGTTCGCTGCTGGTCCTCCAGGAGGCGGCGGGCCTCGCCGAGCCGCCCGCGCCCGTCGTACCCAGCGGGATCGCCTTCGCCGAACTCGTCACGCCCGACGCCGAACCCGTGTCCGCGATCCTCGAGGCGCTCGGCTTCACGCGCACGGCCCGGCACCGTGGCAAACCGGTGGACCTGTGGCAGCAGGGCGAGGCCCGCGTCCTGCTCAACACGGGCCCGGCAGCCCGCCGCGACGGCACCTCGCTCGCGGCCATCGGTCTGGAGTCCCCGGACCCGGCCGGCGCGGCCCGGCGTGCCGAGGCACTCCTCGCTCCCGTACTGCCGCGCCGCCGCGCCCCCGAGGACGCCCCGCTTGACGCCGTCGCCGCACCCGACGGCACGGAACTGTTCTTCTGCGCGACCGACAGCTCCGAACTTCCCCACTGGACAAGCGACTTCGAGCCCGCCGAGCATCAGCCGCCGACGCACCACGGCGCTCGGCGCACCGGTCACAAGCCGTCGCCGGACGGAGGCGTCCACCACATCGACCACCTCGCCCTCACCCAGCCCTGGCACCAGTTCGACGAGGCGGCGCTCTTCCACCGCAGCGTCCTCGGGTTCGGCGCGCAGGAGAGCGTGGACGTGGCGGACCCGTACGGACTGCTGCGCAGCCGTGCCGTCACCAGCGCCGACGGCAGCGTACGCATCGCCCTCGGCGTCGGCCCCGCCCCCACCGCCGACGAGGGCGGCCGCGCCCAGCACATCGCACTCGCCACCGACGACGTGGTCACGGCCGCGCGCCGGTTCCGGGCCGCGGGCGGACGCTTGCTGCCGATGCCCCCGAACTACTACGACGACCTCGCGGCCCGGTACGAGTTCACCGACGACGAGCTGGAGACATACCGCGAACTGGGCATCCTCTACGACCGGGATGCGGACGGCGAGTTCCGCCACTGCTATACGGAGACCGTCGACCGGGTCTTCTTCGAACTGGTCCAGCGTGACGGGGGCTACCGGGGCTACGGCGCGCCGAACGCCCCGGTACGGCTCGCGGCACAGCACGCGCGCCGACCGGTCGGCTGAGGCTGAGCGCCGTCGCGGGCGTAGGTTTTCTCGCCCCCGCCGCCCCTACCCGTCCCATCCTCATCCTGGGGGCTGCGCCCCCAGACCCCCGCTGNCCCCCGCCGCCCCTACCCGTCCCATCCTCATCCTGGGGGCTGCGCCCCCAGACCCCCGCTGTCGGCCTGAACGGCCTCGTCCTCAAACGCCGGACGGGCTGGGTATGTCAGCCCCTCCGGCGTTTGAGGAGCGGGGGTCCAGGGGGCGGGAATGGGTAGGGGGCGAGGAAACCTACGCCCCGGCGTTCCACTCCGCGACCACCGGGCGGCCGTGCTCGGTGGAGAGACGGCTGACCGTTCCCGTCTCGAGTCGGAACAGGCGCCCGTCCTCGGGCGGGAGGCCGAGGCGGCGGGCGGCCAGGACCCGGAGGACGTGGGCGTGGGCCACGAGGACCACGTCGCCACCGCCAGGGCCGAGCGCGCTCGACACGCGGGCCAGCACGCGGTCGGCGCGCAGGCCGACATCGGCCGCCGACTCGCCCGGGTGGCCGTCCGGGCCGGGCGGCACGCCGTCGGTCCAGAGGTACCAGTCGGGGCGCGTGCGGTGGATGCCGGCGGTGGTGACGCCTTCGTACGCGCCGTAGTCCCACTCGTGCAGATCGGGTTCCCGCACGGCCGCCGTCAGCCCCGCGAGTTCCGCGGTCCTGACGGCCCGGTGGAGCGGGCTGGTGAGCACGCGGGCGATGGTCCGCCCGGCGAGCAGCGGGACCAGCGACTTGGCTTGTTCCTCGCCGCGCTGGGTGAGGGGCAGATCCGTCCGGCTGGTGTGCTGTCCGGACGCGCTCCACTCGGTCTCGCCGTGGCGGATCAGCAACAGGTCTCCCATGACCCCGGCCGCTATTCCGCCGACTCGACGGCGTGGCCGCCGAACTGGTTGCGCAGCGCCGCGACCATCTTCATCTGCGGCGAGTCGTCCTGCCGGGACGCGAACCGCGCGAAGAGGGAGGCCGTGATCGCGGGCAGCGGCACCGCGTTGTCGATGGCCGCCTCCACCGTCCAGCGGCCCTCACCGGAGTCGTCGGCGTAGCCGCGCAGCCGCTCCAGGTGCTCGTCCTCGTCCAGGGCGTTGACGGCGAGGTCGAGCAGCCAGGAGCGGATGACGGTGCCGGCCTGCCAGGAGCGGAAGACCTCGCGCACGTCCGTGACGGAGCCGACGCTCTCCAGCAGCTCCCAGCCCTCGGCGTAGGCCTGCATCATCGCGTACTCGATGCCGTTGTGGACCATCTTGGAGAAGTGGCCGGCACCGACCTTGCCCGCGTGGACGAAGCCGGCTTCGCCCTCGGGCTTCAGCGCGTCGAAGATCGGCTGGACCTTGGCGATGTGCTCGGCGTCGCCGCCCACCATCAGCGCGTAACCGTTCTCCAGTCCCCAGACGCCGCCCGAGACGCCCGCGTCGACGAAGCCGATGCCCCTGGCCGCGAGCTCCTCCGCGTGCTTCTCGTCGTCCGTCCAGCGGGAGTTGCCGCCGTCGACCACGGTGTCGCCGGGCTCCAGGAGGCCCGCGAGTTCGTCGATGACGGACTGGGTCGGGGCGCCGGCCGGGACCATCACCCACACCACGCGCGGGCCCTCGAGCTTGTCCACCAGTTCGGCCAGGCTGCTGACATCGGCGCGATCGGGGTTGCGGTCGTAGCCGATGACGGTGTGGCCCGCGCGGCGGATCCGCTCGCGCATGTTGCCGCCCATCTTGCCCAGGCCGATGAGGCCCAGTTGCATCGCTGTCATATCAGCTTCACTTCTTCCGGAGCGTGCGGTAGGTGGCGACCAGGGCGGCGGTGGACGGGTCGAGGCCGGGGACGTCGGCGCCCGCGGTCAGCGCGGGTTCGACGCGCTTGGCGAGGACCTTGCCGAGCTCGACGCCCCACTGGTCGAAGGAATCGAT
>NZ_VCHX02000117.1 GCF_005768555.2 Streptomyces sporangiiformans | reverse complement strand
CGGCGCGGCAGCGGTCGGCGCGGCAGCGGTCGGCGCCGGAGGGCGCCGCGCCGCCCGGCCGCGGCGCCGCATTCTGCTGTTCGTTGGGGGCCCCGGCAGCCAGGCCCAGGACGACTACTGCGGAACCGCGCCGAAGATCATGCGGTGCCCGCGGGCTGTGTCCATGTACTCGCGCACCCGGTGGATCAGCCCGTCCCGGAGCTCGAAGACGAAGCAGTAGTCGTTTGCGTAGTGGCTGCCGTTGGCCAGGGTCGCCGTCATGGTCTCCTCCACGACCACGCGCTCGCCGTCGGCGTAGAAACCGTGGAAGGTGACGGTGACGTCACGCACGAAGAAGCGGGGAAAGTCCTCCGCGAGGAAGCGCACGATCGCCTTCCTGCCGACCAGGTGGCTGGGACCCTCCAGCGCGACGGCAGTAGCGTTCCCCGGGGGCGCCAGCCACTCGGCGTCCTCGGTGAAGACCGCGGAGATCCGGTCGGAGTCATGGCTGGCAAACGCCTTCCAGGCGTTCTCAACGACGGTGCGGCTCTGCTGCGACATGCCGACGACCCTAGGCGACCGCAGGCGAGGGGCCTGGCGGCTTTCCGACGTCACCCCGGCTGCTCGTTGGAGCGGGAGCGTCGGTGGGCCGCGACCCGTTCGCGGGTCGCGCAGCGGCGTGAACAATAGCGGCGCTCCGGGCCGCTGCCTTGGGCGATGAAGACGTTCTGGCAGCTGGGTGACGCGCAGACACTGCCGGGCGGGCGTTGATGGTCCCAGACGAGCACGGTCAGTGCCAAGCAGGAAGAGGCGAGGAGCCACTCGCCCCAGGGGGCGTCGTCGTCGTGGTCCAGGTGGGGGTGCCAGGGGGCGCTGCCACCGTGTGAGGTCAGACGCGGGGGCCCGGCGTGCTCCCGCAGGAGACGGTTGAGGGTTTCGGCGGCGGCGTCGACGTGATCGGCCGCGAAGACCTCCCGGAGCAGGGCGGCAGCCGTACGCATCTGGGCGACGTCACGGGGTGCGAGGTCGATGGAGCCCGTCTCGCCGTATGCGCGAAGCACCTCGGCGACAGTCGTGGGGGCGGGGCGGTCGTCGGTGAGGACGTTGATGAGGGCAGCGGTGCGCCGCGCCATGGTCAGCACGGAGTGCCGGGTGGACCAGTCGTCAGCGGTGAAGGGCACGCACTCGACTGTAACGCATATTGCAGAGTTTTGAGTTACATCCGTAACGTTCTGTTGATGACGAAGCGTTACGTGATGGGCTCCTATCTCGCTGGAACGGTGACCGCCCGCACCGGTGATGAAATGTCCGGGCCCGCTCTGATGCTGGCAGGATTCGCCCTCGCCGGATCGACCACCGAAGCGTCGTCGTTGCTCGCCGGCATCACGATGTCCGCCGCGGTCGGTGGACCGGTTTTCGGAGCACTGCTCGACAGAGCGGCGCGGCCGGGCCGTCTGCTGGCCGGAGCGCTCGTTCTGTATGCGACGGGCCTGGCGATGGTTCTCGTGGGGCTCGGCCGTCTTCCGACCGCTGTCACCGTGCTGATCGCCGCGCTCACGGGGCTGCTGGGGCCGGCTCTGTCGGGCGGCTGGACGGCCCAGTTGCCCCGGTTGGCGTCGCCTGACGACCTGCCTCGGGCGAACGCGCTCGACGCGATGACCTTCAGCACGGCGAGCCTGGTCGGGCCGGCCCTCGCCGGCGGCGTGGCAGAAACGTTCGGGGCGCCGACGGCTGTCGTGGTCTCGTCGGTGCTCATCGGCCTGGCGCTGCCTGCCGCATGGAAGTTGCCCGCGCACTCGGGTGCGGCGCCGGATGCGCGAACGGCCTCGGTGGTCAACGCCGTCGCTGCCGGACTGCGGTGCATCGTCAGGAGTCCTCGCCTGGCCCGAGCGACCCTCACCTCGGTCGTCTCCTGCGTCGCCCAGGGCATGCTGACTGTCTGTATCCCGCTCCTGGGCGAACGCGCCTTCGGCGGAGCCGGCCGCGGCGTGATGCTGCTCTCCTGCGTTGCCGTCTCGGCCCTGGCGGCCAACGCGGTACTCGCGCGATTTCCGCGCTCGGTCGCTCCCGACACGATCATCTGGGTCAGTGCCCTTGTCCAGGCCGCCGCGTTGGCTCTGGCCACGACAGGTCAACCACCCCTGCTCATCGCCGCGGTCCTCCTCGTCGGATTCGGTGAAGGGTCCCAGCTCACCGCCTTGTTCGCGGTGCGTCACCGGGAAGCACCGGAACACCTGCGTGGCCAGATCTTCACCACCGGCGCGAGTTTGAAGATCACCGGATTCGCCCTGGGCGCGGCGGTTGCCGGTCCGGTCACCGCATGGTCCCTTTCCGGAGCCTTGGCGCTGGCAGCCGGCGTGGCGATCCTCGCGGCACTGGCCTTCTTCGCGGATCCGTCGGCGTGCTTCGGCGCCTCCAAGGACCGTGCGGCATCGAGCTGACGAGGTTTCGGGCGGGAGACCGATGTGGCAGACGCTCACGCGTGGGCCCCGACGGGTTGAGTCCGTCGGGGCCCGCGCTCTGACGAGTTACTTGGTGTGGGCCACGTCTTACTTGGTGTGGGCCACGTCCACGATCAGCTTGTCGCCGGACTGCTGGACCCGGAACGGCAGCTTGGCGGCGACGCCGAGACCGACCTGGGTCTGCCCCTCGAGGCTCGCACCGAACTTGGTGTCCCGGAACGTCTTGTATCCGGTCACGTTCACACCCGGCAGCGACTTCCCGGGCTTACCGGCGTACGTCTGCTCGTTCGGGTTCGATGCGTCGTAGCTCGGAGCGTTCACGATGATCTCCAGGATCGCGCCGCCCGCGACCTTGATCTCCTCACCGCTGCCGTCCTGGTGGAACTTCTTCACGTACCCGACGTGGTAGCCGATCTTGCCCGTCGCGCCGGTGACATCGAAGACCATGCGGTCGTAGCAGGTGTGCTCGCCCGTCCTGATGTTCCGCAGCGGCTTGGTGGTGCTGTCCTGCGCCGACTTGGTGCTGCTGGTCCAGGAGGCCGAGCAGGCCGCGGCCGGGACGGCCTTGTCCGCCTGAGCGGTCGCGGCGCCGGCGATCCCGGCCGTGCTCGCCAGACCGGCACCTGCCATGACGAATAACACGGCAGCTGTTCCGATCTTGCGCATGTGATACCTCCGAGAGGTTGGAGTAGTGGTCCACGAGAGGGGCGGCGCCCCTCTCGGCGACCTCCACTTTCCCCGTCCGGACAGTGAGGCCGCATCCGCCCGGGTACTCAACTCAGGCCACTTGAGTACTCATTCCCGCGGGGACGTCACACCCGGCGGCGCAGATCACTCGTCGACGGCCTCGCCGAAGCGGGCGTTGTCACCCGGGGCGCCGAGCGATCCCGCACCGTAGAGCCACGAGCCGTCCGCGACGAGTCCCTTCGTGCTCGCGGGCAACTGCCAGACCACCCCGTCCTGTGTGTCCTCGCCCGGCGCGGCGGCCAGCAGTTCGCAGCGGCGGTCGCCACTCGTGTCGGCGAGCCGCACCTGTGCGGCCCACCGGTCGCCGGCCTCCGGGGTACCGGGGACATGGGTGGTGTTCTGGTCGAAGGACTGCGCGCCCGTCGCGGTCAGTCCGTCCGCCGAGCCGCGCAGCAGCCATACCGCACCGGCGTCCGCGGTGTGTTGCGAGACGAAGACGATCTGTCAGCCCAGGACAAGCAGGACCACCAACGCGATGAGCAGCGAGTCGATCCGGTCCAGCAGGCCGCCGGAGCCAGGCAGCCAACTGCCGGCGTCCTTCGCCTCCGCACCTCTTTTGATCATGGACTCGAGAAGGTCGCCGGCCGGGCCGCCGACCGCCACAGCGACCGCCATCGGCCAGCTCAGCGCGGACAGCACGGCGAGCACGCCGAGGCCGGCCGCGGCCCCGGCCAGGGTCCCGCTCCACCGCTTGGCCGGTGACAGGGGCGACAGCCGCGGCCCGCCCAGCCTCTGACCGGCGAAGTACGCCGCGATGTCGGCGATCGATACCGCCACGAACAGCGCGAGCGCGCTCGCTCCGAGCGGCACCAGCGCGGCCAGCGCACTCAGCCAGGCCAGCCCGAGCAGGCCGGCGCCGAGCCGGCGCAGGCCATGGTCGGCGTCGCCGGCCAGGAGCGGCACCGCGGCCACCGCGAGCGCCCCGATCGCGACGACCCGGAGTATCTGTCCGGGCGCCAGCCAGGCTGCCAGCACCACGCCTGCCACCGCCGCGGCCAGCACCACCCGGTCCAGCCGGCCCAGCCGCATCAGCCCGCCGAACTCCATCACCGCGATCACCGCGACCACGACGGCGAGGGCAGCGGCGCCCGGGCGGCCCCACCAGAACGCACCGGTGACCAGGGGCACTCCGACCGCCCAGGCGCACCACCGGATCAGCAGCTCGCGGCGCCGGGACACTGCCACCGCGACTCCGCCCAGCGCCAACGCCCCACCGAGGTAGGGCGCCAGAGAGGCCACCGTCATCACCGGGCGGATCCGGCGACGGGAACGCCCGGAGGCATCGAAAGGAGCGAGTCCGATCCCGGCCGCAGTACGTCCAGGGCGGCCCGACACGCGGCAACGATGCGCGTGTTCTCGGCGGTGTCCTTGACCGCGATGCGCACGGCGCGCCCCTCGTACTCCCACGACAGCGGCGACAGATCGCGCAGGTACACGTCGCGGCGGCGGCACTCGTGCACCAGTTGTGCGGCACTCGGCCCGCCGGACGGCAGGGTCACGGTGAGGAAGTTGGCCACGGCCTCCTCGACCACCACGGCCTCGTCCAGCCCGGCCAGGTCGGCGGCCAGCTGCCGGCGCAGCGCGTGGGTGCGAACCCAGCGGTCGCTGTAGTACGCCGGGTCGCGCAGGGCTGCCACCGCGGCCAGTTGCGCCGGGAGGCTGACCGGCCAGGGCGGGGTCCATCGGCGCAGCCGCGCCGCGGTGCCCGGCTCGGCCACCAGGTACGCGGCCCGCATGCCGGACAGCGCGTACATCTTGGACAACGAGCTGCACACGACCACCCGCGGGTCCGTCGTGGCAAGACCGGCGAGCGACTCGGTCAGACCGACATAGCCCAGGTACGCCTCGTCGATCCACCAGCGGGTTCGGGCCGGCGCGGCGGCGATCACCGAGCGCAGCTCCGCGGCCGGTGCGTGGCGTCCGGTCGGGTTGTTCGGGTTGACCACCACCACGAGGTCGTAGCGGCCGGACTCGACGGCGGCGGACAGCCGGGCCGGGTCGATCCGCCAGCCGTCTGCGCGGCGCAGCCGGAACCGGTCCACCCGGCATCCGATCACCCGCTCGGTGACGTGGGCGTACTCGCCGTAGCCCGGGTCCGTCAGAAGCACTCGGCTCTCCGGGGTCAGCCACTGGCCGAATGCCCTGAAAATCAAGTCGGATGAACCGGCGCCGACCGCGAGCGTCTCCGCCGGCAGCGCCCGGGCCGTGGCGATTTCCGCCAGCAGGCCCTCGGCGTCGGTCGGCGGCGAGGTGCGGGCGGCCCAGGCCGGATCTTCCGCGAGCGCCGCCCGCACCCCGGGGGCCGGCGGGAACCAGGCGTCCAGCACATCGGCCGCGACCACTTGATGGCGCCGGTGCAGGCTACGGAAGTCCGTGCCGATGGCGGTGAACGAGGCGCCGCCGTGTTCGCAGCCGTCCGGGCGGGGTGCGAACGCCACGTCCAGCCGCCAGTCCACTTGGGACCGCAGCCACTCCAACGTGCCGCGGTAACGGTCCATCGCGACGTTCGTCAGCTCGGTCACGGTGCCGGTCAGCACCTCGAACGTCAACGCACCGCTGTGGACGGTACGGCCGACCGGGCGCAGGCCGACGGCCAGGTACATGTCGAGCAGCTCGGTGCGCCCCATCGCCACCACGCGGCGGCCGCCCCGGGCGGCGATCCAGCGAAGCGCCGCGTACATCAGCAGTGGTGCCGCCGCGCCGGCCCGCCGGCGCGGCTCAACGGTGAGGATGCGCACCTCGAACAGATCGTCCTCGGTCAGCAGGGGCAGTTCGTCCCGGGTCAGGTACTTGTCCAGCCCGTACCGCCCCAACCAGGGCGGAGTCAGGCTGACAAAGCCGATTCGGTCCGCACCTCGCGCCGCGACCAGGTAGACGTTGTCGCCGTCCAGCCCGTCGCGAAGCCGCCCGGCCGGATCCGGCACATGCTGGCCCAACTCCTCTGCGTACACCCGGTGACGCAGTTCGTGGACCCATTCGAGATCCTCCGGAGTGGCAGCGCGCAGCTGCAGGTAACGGCCCATCAGTACCTCTTCCGATGCAGGGTGAGCCGTTCCATCGTGGGGATCGCGGGACCGGCCGCGTCAGTGCTCAACGACACCATCACCCTGAGTACGCGTACTCAGGCGAAGCCTTCCCCGGTGTGCTCCCGACTCGACGCTTTTCAGGGGCCGCTCGGCGTGTGAAAATGCGGCGGATTCGTGGAAAACGTCAGGCGGTGTGCCGTGGGAAGACAAAGAGAATTTCTGCGTGACGGCATCAGGAATCAGTATCTTCCGCGCCGGACTCGCGGAAGTCCGTGATGAGTTCATGGAACAAGTCGTGCACGGCGAGGGCGGGCTCCGACAGGGGCTGGCTGTCGGAGGTGCAGAGCGACAGCTTGACCTGGATGGTCGGGTCGACGATCCGGCGCACCACCAAATTCTGCACGTCGAGGATGGGGCGCGCCGCCGACCAGGGCAGCACCGTCGCCCCGAGGTCGGCGCCGACAGCGCTGACCAGGGTCAGAACCGACTCGATCTCGCCGACCACCCGCGGCTTCAGCGACGCCTGCTGGAACGCGCCGTCGACCACCTGCCGGATGGTGTGAATACGGCTGGGCAGCAGCAGGCCCACGTCGGCCAGCTCCTGGAGGCGGACATCGCCTTCCCCGGGCGGCGCGGCTCCGCCGGGCGCGGCGATCAGGAACAGGTCCTCGGTGCGCAGCGGCTCGAACTGCACGCCCCGCAGGGGCCCGGCCCCGTAGATGAACGCCATGTCCATACGCCCCGTCATGATCGCTTCGCTGATGACGCCGCCGAAGTTCTCGTTGATGTGCAGCAGGATGTCGGGGTAGCGCTCACGCACGCTCGTGAGCAGCGGTAGTGCGAGTGCCGCGCCCATGCTGTACGGAGCCAGGCCCACGGAGACGCTGCCGGCCGGCGCGCGGCCGGAGACGTCGACCGCCGCGTGGGCGAGCTCGACCTGGCGCAGGATGAGCTGCGCGTGCCGGTACAGCGCGCGGCCGGCTTCGGTCGGGGCGACCCCTCGCTTGCTGCGGATCAGTAGCTGCTGTTTGAACTGGGCTTCCAGCGCCGAGAGTTGCTGGCTCAGCGCGGGCTGGGCGATGTGCAGGATGTCGGCCGCGCGCGTGATGCTCCCGGCATCCACGATCTTCACGAACGAGTAGAGACGCCTGGTGTCCATGCGCGGCCTTCCAGCGTGGGCGGAGCCTCATGGTAGGTGCCGCACCGCGTGCCGAGCCCTGGCCCGTGTGTCCCACGTCATATCCAGCGGTGATTACGTCACGCAGAACGCCTATTTGCCGCCACGTCGCGTTGGTATTACGTTCACCGCAACGCAAAGATTCCGGCTGTTCGACGGCAGGCTCAGGTTTGCCGCGGGAATCTGATGGCCTGTTGATTTCCCGCCGCCGGTGATGGGCGGGTCCGGTGGAAAGCGCCGAAAGAGAAGAAGCGGCGATTTCGTGCTCTTCCTTTTCTGGAGGAATTCATGCCCCATACGGTCGATCTCGTGGCCGACCTCGGCGAGGGTTTCGGCTCCTACACCATGGGCGATGACGAGGCGCTGCTCGATGTGCTCACCTCGGCCAACATCGCTTGTGGATTTCACGCGGGTGACCCGCGGATCATGGACAACACGGTCCGCAGTTGCGTGCGGCAAGGCGTCGCCGTGGGCGCGCACCCCAGCTTTCCCGATCTCGTCGGATTCGGTCGCCGCGCGATGGATCTGTCACCGGACGAGGTCCGCACCGACATGCTCTACCAGATCGGTGCGCTGCAGGCGTTCGCGGCCGCGCACGGCACCCGCGTGCAGCATGTGGCCCCGCACGGCCGGCTCGGCAACCTGGTCGCGGTCCGTCAGGACTACGCGGCCGCGGTGGCCGACGCCGTCGCCTCCGTCGACCGGTCGCTGATCGTGCTGGCGCAGGACGGAGAGCTTGCCGATGCCGCACACGCGCGCGGCCTTCGCGTCGGCATCGTCGGGATCGCCGACCGGGCCTATCGGGACGACGGCACGCTGGTGCCGAGGAGTGAGCCCGGTGCCGTCATCCACGACCCGGGGGAGATCGCCGAACGGACCGTCCGCATGGTGACCGAAGGGGTCGTACGCGGCGTCGGCGGCCACGACATCCCCGTACGGTGCGACACGGTGCTGGTGCACGGTGATACACCGGGGTCCGTCGCGCTCGCGCACCGCGTGCGCGAGGAACTGCTCGCCGCAGGCATCAAGATCACGTCGCTCACGGACGTCCTGGACGGCCGTGATGCCTGAAACCGGCGGGATGCCTGAAACGGACAGCGGCGTCGTGATCGTGGACTGCGGTGACTCGGCCGTCATGGCCAGGGCCATGGGCAGCGACGCGGAGCACAACTGGCGACTCGTGCACACCCTGGCCGACGCGATCGACTCGGTCCGGCTCGACGGGGTGCACGGGATCGTGCCCACGTACGATGCGCTGCTCGTCGAGTTCGACTGCGCCGGCACCGATCAGCACACGGTACGGCGCGTGCTGCGGCACGAGGCCGACCGGCTCGGCAAGGGCCCGCTCCACACGGCCACGGCACGGCACTTCGTGGTCCCGGTGGTGTACGGGGGCGAACACGGCCCCGATCTCCCCGTCGTGGCCGAGCAGTTGGGGATCACCGAGCAGGAGGTCGTGGAGCTCCACTCCGGTTCCGACCTGACGGTCCGCTGCCTCGGGGCACCCGCCGGCGCCCCGATGATGGACGGCCCGGCGTTCCCCGGACCCGTCCCCAGGCTGGCCTCGCCGCGTACGCGGGTCCTGCCAGGGTCGATCGCGGTGGCCGGACGGCAGGCCGTCATCTGCCCGATGCCGTCACCTGGTGGCTGGCCGCTCCTGGGCCGTACCCCGTTGCGCGTACTCGACTTCGCCGCCGACCCGATGACTCCGTACCGGCCCGGCGACACGTTCCGATTTCAGCCGATCACCCCCGACCAGTGGGACGACCACGCCGGCCTGTCCCTGGCGGTGTCCCATGGCTGACACACTGACCGTCCACCGCGCCGGTCTCGCGACGGTGCAGGATCTCGGACGGTTCGGACGCTCGCGCTACGGTCTGCCCGTCAACGGCGCGCTCGACCAGCACTCGGCCCGTGTCGCCAACGTGCTGTGCGGCAACGACGAGGGCGCGCCGTTGATAGAGATCACCGCCCTGGACTTCAGCTGCACTCCCTCGACCGACGTGCTCATGGCCGTGACCGGCGCGCCGGCGGACCTGACCGTCGACGGCGTCGCACGCCCCCAGTGGGAACCCGTCTCCGTACGCTCCGGCCAGACGATCCGTATCACCGGCATCAGGGTCGGCATCAGGGTCTACCTGGCCGTGCTCGGCTCGGTGGACGCCCCCTGGCTGCAAGGCAGTTGTGCCCCGGACACGATCCTCGGCTTCGGGCGCGCGCTGCGCGACGGCGACGAAGTGGGCCTGCGCACCCACTGCCCGCCCATCGACCATCCGCACTTCCGTATCCCGCTGTTCCGGCTGCATGCCCCCGTGCGGCGCTTCCACGCCGCGTGGACGATCGACGTCACGGACGGCCCCGACCGCACGGAGTTCGGTGACACGGCCGAACGGCTCTTCCGGTCGCCGTACACCGTGAGCCCGCAGAGCAACCACATCGGGCTTCGCCTGCGCGGCGACGTACCGCGGCGGGTCGCGACCGGCGAGGTGCTCTCGCGCGGCGTCCCCGTCGGGGCCGTCGAGGTGCCCGCGGGAGACGAACTCCTGGTCCTGCACCGCGGCCGTGGTGTCACCGCCGGCTATCCGGTCCTCGCGGTCGTCACAGCGACAGGTCTCTCCGCACTGGGGCAGGCCGGACCGGGCCAGGCCGTCCGCTTCCGGCACCGCACCATCGCCGAAGCGGTGACCGCCTACCGCTCTCAGCGAAACGCCGTCAACGCCCTCAAGGCGCGGGTGCGTTCGGCTTTCGAGGCCCTGCGTATCCCCGTTCCCCTCAGCCCGTAACCCGTTCCCCTCAGCCCCTGACCCGTCCCCTCGTTCCGTATCCCGTCCCCTTCAACCGTCACCCGCCGCCCCCTGAAAGCAGCACCCGCATCGAGCCGTGAGCAACCCATCCCCGTCCCACCCCAGACAGGAGACGCCATGAGTACCGTGGCCGCTCAGCCGGTACCCAACACCGTCGACCCGAGAACGGCGAGGAAAGTCACCCTCGCCGGATGCGTCGGAATCTTCGCCGAGCTCTACGACAACGGCATCTTCGGCTTCATGGCGGGCACCCTGGCCGCCGTCTTCTTCCCCGGTTCGGAGAACGCCGTCCAGCTCGTCTTCCTCGGCTACGCCGTCTCGTTCTTCTTCCGCCCCCTGGGCGGCGTCATCTGCGGACACCTCGGTGACCGCATCGGACGGCAGCGCATGCTCGTCTTCGTCATCCTGCTCATCAGCGTCGCGACCGCGGGCATCGGCATCCTGCCGACGTACGCGAGCATCGGGATCGCGGCACCCGCGCTGCTCATCCTGCTGCGCGTCGCGCAGGGCTTCTCGGTCGGCGGCGAGGCCTCCGGCGCGATGAGCTTCCTCGCCGAACACGCCCCCGAGGGCAAGCGCGGCCTCTACACCAGCTACGCGCAGATCGCCTCCTTCCTCTCCCTGCTCACCGGAACGCTCATCGCCGCCGCGATGACCAGCGGCCTCGGTGCGGAGCGCATGGAGTCGTGGGGCTGGCGCATCCCGTTCCTGCTGGCCGTCCCGCTCGGCGTCACCGGCATCTACATCCGCAAGCGGATCAGTGACACCCCCAACTTCACGCGCCTGCAAGAAGGCGGTGGTCTGTCGAAGAACCCGCTGAAGGAGGCCTTCACCTCTGCCGAGCACCGCCGCGCGATGCTGCTCGCCCTGTTCATCCCGCTCATGAACGGTTCCGGCTACTACGTGCTGTTCGGCTACATGCCGACGTTCATGAGCACCGAGCTGCACTTCGGCCAGGTGCAGGGCCTGCTGGTCACCGCGGCCAGCCTGGTGGCCATCTCCCTCGCGATCCCCTACATGGGCCACCTCTCCGACCGGATCGGCCGCAAGAAGGTCCTCGCGGGCGCGGCGATAGCCATGGCCGTCGCCGGCATTCCCTGTTACCTGCTCATCGGCACCGGCAGCGTCCCGCTCGCGATCCTGGGCGCCTGCCTCATGGCGGTCATCTTCGCCGGGCACACCGGCGTCATCCACATCCTGCTCGTCGAGCTCTTCCCCACCCGCGTCCGCTACTCCGCCTACGGCCTGGGCTACAACGTCTCCGCCGCCCTCTTCGGCGGCACGGCGCCGCTGCTGATGACGTACCTCATCGACAAGACCGGCAACGTCAACGTGCCCGCCTTCTACGCGGTCGTCACCGCCCTCGGCACGCTGATCGCCGTGTCCCGGGTGCAGGACAGGGCGCACCTGCCGCTGCGCGACGTATAAGACGCCCGACCGGCTGATCACCCCCCCACATATCTCTCCAGATCCCTAGGAGCACACCCTCATGCCCTTTTCCGACTACAGGACTGCCCTGGTGACCGGTGCCTCGACCGGAATCGGAGCGGTGGTCGTCGAGCGGCTGGCCAAACAAGGGCTCCAGGTCCATGCCATCGCCCGTAACGCCGAGCGGCTTGACGACCTCGCCCGGCGTACGGGATGTACACCGCACGCCGTGGACATCACCGACACCGCGGCACTGAGCGACACCCTGCAGGACCTCGACATCGACGTCCTCGTCAACAACGCCGGGGTCTCCCGCACCGGAAACATCCTCACCGCCGACGAGTTCGCCGTCGACGAGCAGATCGCGGTCAACATCCAGGCCGTACTGCACCTCGTACGCCTGCTGATGCCGGGGATGGTCGAACGCGACCGCGGGCACATCGTGAACATCAGCTCGATCGCCGGCGTCTACAACTTCGGCGGAAACACCATCTACCACGCCACCAAGGCGGCCGTGCACACCCTCTCGCGCCAGCTCCGCGTCGACGGATACGGCCGTCGCGTCCGGGTCACCGAGATCTGCCCGGGCCGGGTGGAGACGGAGATCTTCGGCCGTCTCCTCGGCGACATGGAAGAGGCCCAGCGCCAGTTCTACGACGGTTACGAGTCGCTGAAGCCGGAAGACATCGCCGACGCCGTCGAGTTCGCGGTCGGCTCACCGCGGCACGTGAACATCGGCCATGTGGAGATCCTGCCGACGTTCCAGGTACCGGGTGGCCTCAACTTCGAGAGGAGGACCGGCTGACATGACGGCCGCCGACAAGACGACGACCGACACGACGACGACCGGCATGACGACCGCCCGGCGTGTACGGCGCATCAAGCCCTCGCCGAGCACCGCGGCCGCCCAGCGTGTCCGCGAACTCAAGGCCCAGGGCCTGGGCATCCTCGACCTCACCGTGGGCGAGCCCGACTTCGACACCCCCGACCATGTGAAGGCCGCCGCGATTCAGGCGATCCGGCAGGGCGACACGAAGTACACCCCGGTCAACGGCACCCCCCAACTGCGGGCCGCCATCGCGCAGAAGCTCCAGCACCGGCACGGACCGCACTACCCGGCCGACCGGATCGCGGTCGGCGGGGGAGCGAAGCAGGTCATCTTCCTCGCGCTGATGGCCACCCTGGACGCGGGCCACGAAGTAGTCATCCCCGCTCCGTACTGGGTGTCCTATCCGGACATGGTGCTCGCCAACGACGGCACTCCGGTCATCGTCCCCTGCCCGGAGGCGGACGGCTTCAAGCTGACTCCGCAGCGGCTGGAATCGGTGATCACCGACCGGACGCGCTGGGTCGTTCTCAACGCTCCGGGCAATCCCACCGGCGCCGCCTACACCGCCGCAGAACTCACCGCGCTGGCCGAGGTGTTGCTCGCTCATCCGCACGTTCAGGTGCTCACGGACGAGATCTACGACGAGATCTGGTACGAGCCGGGCCAGGTCCCCAGCATCGCCGGCGTCGAACCGCGCCTGACCGACCGGGTGTTCCTCACCAACGGCGTCTCCAAGACGTACGCGATGACCGGCTGGCGCATCGGCTACGGCGTCGGCTCCCCCGAACTGGTGTCGGCCGTCAACGCCCTGCAGTCGCAGATCTCGTCCTGCCCGTCGTCGATCAGCCAGGCGGCGGCCACCGCGGCGCTCACCGGTGACCAGACCTTCGTAAGCGACTGTGTCGCCGTCTACCGCAGGCGCCGCGATCTGACGGTGAAGCTCGTCAACGACGTTCCGGGCCTGTCCTGCACCCCTCCCAGCGGCGGCTTCTACGCCTTCGTCAACTGCTCCGGCGTACTGGGACGGCGAACACCGACGGGCGAGGAGATCCGCTCCGACGAGGACTTCGCCCGTTATCTGCTGGAGTCGCAGCAGGTGGCGGTCATCCACGGCGCCGCATACGGATCGCCGGGTTACTTCCGCGTCTCCTTCGCGACCTCGACCGACGTCCTCACCGAGGCCTGCGAGCGCATCGGCCGCGCCTGCGCGGCCCTGTCCCCGGCCGATCCCTCCCGACGGAGCTCAAGGAGCTGAAGGAGCGACATGATCCGAGTCAACACCAAGTTCGAGCGGCCCGAACCGGCGCTGGTCGAGCAGCTGGGCAAGTACTCCGCCGCCACCGTTCACGAGGCACAGGGGCGCCTGGGCGCCCTCGACTCGACGATCAAGCCGGTCGACCACACGATGTCCCTGTGCGGCCCCGCGTTCACGGTGTCCTGCGCTCCCCGCGACAACATCATGCTGCAGGTCGCCATCGCCCACGCGCAGCCCGGCGACGTCATCGTCGTCTCCGCGGGCGCGTACGCCGAGGCGGGCTCCTTCGGCGACGTCCTCGCCAACGCGTGTGTGGCCAAGGGCCTGGGCGGCCTCGTCACCGACACCGGTGTGCGCGACACGCAGGAACTTCGCGAACTCGGCTTCCCGGTGTTCTCGTACAGCGTGTGCATGAAGGGCACCGTCAAGGAAACCGTCGGGCCGATGGCCGAACCGGTGCTGATCGGGGGCGAGATCGTCCGTCCGGGAGACGTGGTGCGCGCGGACGCCGACGGCGTCGTGGTGGTTCGGCGCGACGACGTGGAGGACGTCATCCGCAAGTCCCAGCAGCGCGTCGCGGCCGAGGACTCGTACATCGCCGCGTACCGCTCCGGGCGGAGCGTCATCGAGGTCAGCGACCTCGCCGCCGTGCTCGAAGCCAAGGGGCTCGTCATCGACTCGTGAGCCGCTCCGGGAACAGGGCTTCACGGGGACCGCCCGGCGATCCGGTCCCAGGTGCGGGTGGTGAGGCCCCGTTCCCGCAGCACCGCTTTGCGTACCTTGCCCGTCTCGGTGAGCGGCAGGGCCGGGACCGTCTCGATGTACCTGGGGACGGCGAACGCCGGGAGCTCAGTTGCGCAGTGGCGGGCCAGGTCCGCCGGATCCAGCACGCTGCCGGGCCGGACGACCACCACGACCATGACCTCGTCCTCGGCCAGTTCGGAGGCCACCGGGAACGCCGCGGCCTCGACGACCGCCGGATGGGAGCGGACGGCCGACTCCACCTCGTACGAGGAGATGTTCTCGCCGCGACGCCTGATGACGTCCTTGATCCGGTCGACGAAACGGAACCAGCCGTCGGGTTCGCGGATCACCCGGTCGCCCGTCCGGCGCCAGGAGTCGGGGGCCGCTTCCGGGTCCCCCAGGTAACCGGTGGAGAAGGCGTACTCCTGGTGGCTGCGCACGACGAGTTCGCCGGGCGTCCCGTCGGCGACCGGAGCGAGGGCTTCGTCGACCACCCGCGCGGAGAAGCCCGCGCGCACGGTTCCGACGTAACCGGGCCGGTACTCCTCGGGTGTGGACCCGATGACGAGGTTCGTCTCCGTGGAACCGAACCCGTCGACGAGCCTCACACCGAAGCGCGCGCGGAACGGCTCCCACACCGGCCCCGGCGTCGCCGGGGAAAGGCCGCGCCACGCCCGGTGCGCCCGATCGTGCGGACCGGGTGGCCGTGCGAGCAGCATCGGCACCATCGCGCCGAGCAGACAGACGGCCGTGGCGCGCGCGTCGGCCACCTGCGACCAATAGCGCGAGGCGGAGAAACGCCGCTCCACGACGCAGCTCGCGCCCACCGTCATGGCGTGCGCCAAGGTGTTGAGGGCGTTGGTGTGGAACAGCGGGAGACAGGTGAACAGCACGTCGTCCGGTGTGAGGCGCAGGGCGTCCGAGACATTGCGGCCCCACCAGACGAACTGGGCCTGCGGGCAGCGGACGCCGCGCGACACACCCGTGGTGCCGGACGTGAAGAGGATGGCCGCGGTGTCTCCCGGACGGACCGGCGCGGGCCGGACCGCTTCGGTCGTCGCGCCGGGCCGGGGGACGTCGTCCCCGCCCACCACCCACACGCCCCCACGGTGTCCCGCCGCGACGGCGTGCTGCGCCAACTCGGCCTCGGCGTACAGGAATCGCGGCTCAGCCGCGTGCAGCACCTGCCGCAGCGACCGGCCGCGCAGCGCGGTGTTCAACGGCACCACGACCGCGCCGAGCCAGGCGCAGCCGAGGACCAGGTCGACGAGCTCGATCCGGTTGGACAGCAGGGCCGCGACGCGGTCGCCGGGCCGGCAGCCGTGGGCCGCGAGGGCCCCGGCCATGGTGGCCGAGGCCTCGCGGGTCTGGGCGTACGTCCGCGTCGTGTCTGCCACGCGCAGGAAGACGCGGTCGCCGAATCGCTCGGCCGCCGCCTCGACGAGTCCCGGCACGGTCATGTCGTTCACCGCAGGACGCCGGCCTCGTGCAGACGCCGGAGCCGCTCCGGGGAGAAGCCCGCCACCTCGCGCAGCACCTCGTCGGTGTCGGCGCCGAGCAGGGGCGCGGGTCGGCGGACGGAGCCGGGCGTGCCGGTGAGGCGGATGGGTACGCCCTCGTGGAGGAAGGCGCCCGCGGCGGGGTGTGCGAGACAGACGTAGAAGCCACGCGCTCTCAACTGCGGGTCGTGTTCGACCAGATCGCGGCCGTCCTGCACGGCGCCGGCCGGAATCCCGTGCTCCTGAAGCGTCTCCGCGGCCACGTCGGCGGGCAGGCCGCGAGCCCACTCGGCGATCACCCCGTCGACCAGGGCACGCTCCCGCCCACGGCCCTCCGCCGTGCGCAGCCTGTCGTCGGCGGCCAGTTCGGGGCGTCCGACGGCGTGGCACAGGGCCGTCCATTCCGCGTCCGAGCGGACACTGACGGCCAGCCAGCGATCCGCCCCGAGGGCCCGGTAGACACCCTGCGGGCTCCACCGCGGATCCGCGTTGCCCGTCGGGGACCCTGACGACGTGAGGAGGCTCGTCCCCATGTGGGCGGCGATCGCCTCGAGTTGGGACAGGTCGATGTGCTGTCCGCGGCCGGTCTGCGCGCGGTGCTCCAGCGCGGCGATCGTCGCCAGCGCCGCCTGGAGGCCGGCGACGATGTCGCCGTGTCCGTAGATCACGCCGACCACGTCGTCCGGCCCCCAGCCGGTCAGGCCGGTCAGCCCCGCACTCGCCGAGACGGTGTCCGCGTACGACACCCAGCCGGCCCGGGGGCCGCTGTGCCCCATGCCCGACATGCTCACATAGACGAGATCAGGGTTGATCTCGCGCAGCGCGTCGTAGCCGAGGCCGAGTCCGGTCATGACCGTGGCGCTGAAGTTCTCCACGAGGACGTCGCAGGACGCGATCAGGTCGCGGAGCACGGCGACGCCCTCCTCGGTCCGGGTGTCGAGGGCGATACCGCGCTTGTTCCGGTTGACCTCGTTGAAATAGCCGTTGGTGTTCGGGTCGGTGTGGGGACCGCGGGACAGGTGCATGAACGGCGCGAACCGGGTGGGGTCGGGGCGGCGGACGGACTCGACCTTGATGACGTCCGCGCCGTGGTCGGCCAGGACCTTGGTGCAGTACGGGCCGGCGAGGACCCAGGTCAGGTCCAGGACACGTACCCCCTCCAGGGCGGGCCGGGCTGGCGAGCCGGTGCCGCCGATCGCGGGCGTCGCCCGGTGCTCGTGGAGCAGGGCCTGGTCCTCACCGGGCCCGGGTACGGTGAGCGAGGTGATCCTGCGGCCTTCGGGGAACGCGAAGGGGAAGCCGAGGTCGGTCCGGCCCTCGACCTCGGTGAAGAAGTTCCGGGCCGCGAGCTGAGGGTTGTCCGGCAGTTCGGGCGGCAGGTCGACAGCCGCCCACGGCAGCTTCCTTGCCTGAGCCTGCTCCGCGAACTCGGACTTCGGCCAGGTGCCCACGAAGTCCTGGACGACCTTGAAGACGTGATCCTGGTGCTTCTTGCGCTCCACCGGGTCCTGCCACCGCGGCTCCGCGAGGTCGGCCTGAGCCCCCTCCTCGCACAGCCAGGCGAGCAAGGCGTCCCACATGCGGGGACTGCCGCCGAGTCCGCCGCCCACATGGCCGTCGGCTGAGCGGAACAGCCCGTGCGGGACCAGGGGATGCACACGTCCCGGACGTGGCGGTACCCGGTCCTCGTGCAGGTAGGCGAGGGTGCCCGCCTCCAGGGCCGCCGCGACGCAGGCCTGGGCGGAGACGTCGACGAGCTGCCCCGGCCCGCGGCGTCGTGCCCGCAGGCCCAGCAGGGCGGCGATCGCCGCGTTGACGCCTGCCAGATGCTCCGCCTGGTTCTCCGGCATACGCAGGGGCGGGCCGTCGGGATCGCCCACCTGCGCGAGCATCCCGCCCAGCGCGGCCACCACCAGATCCGTGCCCTGCCAGCCGCTTCGGGGGCCGACCAGTCCGAACGGCGTGACACGTACGTGGACCAGGTGCCCGAGACCCTCGACGGCCGCCCCCGCACCGTCCGGTGTTCCGTCGAGCAGCACGTCCGCGCCCGTCAGGAGGTCGCGCAACTCGGCGGAGGCGGAAGGGGCCAGGGTCACCGAGCGCTTTCCGGCGTGCCAGTGGGCGAAGGCGTCGCCGTCGAGTTCGCGCCGGGTCTCGTCGCCCTCCGGGGGCTCGACCAGGACGACCTCGAAGCCGAGCCCCACCAGCAGCCTGCCCGCGAACCGGGTGAAGGGACTGGATAGTTCGACGACGCGGGGGATCGATGCGCTCACGTGTCCTCCGCTCGCTCTCAGCCGTGGTGCTGGTTCAGGAAGCCGCTGACCACACTGTGGTAGTCATACGGTCGCTCTTCCTGGGGATGGTGGGAAGCCCGGCTCATCACATGGAGATTTCCCCGGGGGACCATGCGGGCGAGCATCAGCGGGTAGTCCGGCGTCAGGAACGCGTCGTACATCGCCCAGAAGAAGAGCGTGGGCGCCTGGATACGGCCGAGTTCGGCGGACAGGTCCTGCCAGTCACCGCGCGGGTTGTCCGACGCGCCGGCCAGCGCTGTCTCCTCCGGGTCGAGGCTCTGCTCGTAGCGCAGCGTCACGGTGCCGTCGGGGATGGCCTCCGGGTCGTACCACTCCAGGCGCGCCATCAGGTCCCGCATCTTCTCCCAGGACGGGCCGTCACCGCCGTAGTACCTGTCGCGGGCGTTGCGTCCGCGGCGGCCGCCCTCCGGGAGCGGGGCGAGCGGGCCGTGGAAGACGGGCATGCTCCCGGTGATCACCAGCGACCGTACGCGCTCGGGGTACTTGGCGGCCAGGTTGAGCGCGATCGTCCCGCCCCACGAGTTGCAGACGAAGTCGGCACGGTCGATGCCCAGCGCGTCCATCAGGGCCACGGTCTTGGCGGCGTGGTAGTCCCACATCGGGCCCTCGATGACGGGCTTCGCCGACTTGCCGTACTGCAGGATGTCGACCAGGAAGCAGCGGCGGTCCTCGGCGAACAGCGGGGCCACCTGACCGAAGTCCGACCAGCCGGTGCACCCCGGGCCGCCCCCGTGCAGGAAGATCGTGGGGCTGCCCTCGCCCAGCTCGATGTAGTGGTACTTGACGCCGTCCGCCTCCGCGTAGGCGCCCTGCGGAGGCGCCTGAATGTCCATGAGATCCATGAGCGGATGGTCTCGGGTGCCGGAACGCCGGACCAAGCGGACCGGTCCGCTCAGTGGGCCGGTTCCGCGGCCGTCGGGGCACGGCCGCTTCCGGTGCCGAGGTCATGCCGGCGGCCCCGGCATCGTCCGCTGCCGGGGCCACGAGGTGGTCGTCCTGGGCTGAGCCCGTCAGGCCAGGTCGAGCACCACCCTCCCGACCGCGGCTCCCGTCCGCAGCCGCTCCACGGCCTCGGTCAGCCGGTCCGGTCCGTAGCGTTCGATCGGCAGGTTCAGCTCACCCGCCGCCAGCTCGGTCAGGAGCCGCTCCGCGTCCGCGGCGACCTCCTTGCCCCGCGTCATCAGGTTCACGGGCAGCAAGGAGACGTCGGCCAGCAGGAAGTCCGCGAGATCCACGGTGAATTCGCGTCCGGCGGTGTAGCCGACCAGGGCGACGCGGCCGCGTGGGCGGACCAGGCCCAGGGCGTCCCGCAGTACAGGGCCGCCCACGGTGTCGACGACCGCATCGATCTGCCCGGCCACGGCCTCGGGCGACATCTCGGTCGCCAGTACCGCCTTGGCCGGCGCGGGCACGTGGCTCAGCTTGGACGCGCGGCCGACGACGCCGATCACCTCGGCCCCGGCACGCGCCGCGATCTGCACGGTCAGGGACCCCACCGCACCCGCCGCGCCGGTGACGAGGACCCGCTCGCCCGGCTGCACGGCCGCGACCGAGTACACCGCCGCCCAGGCCGTGCCGACCGGTGTGAAGAAGCTGCACGCCAGCGCGGGATCCGTGCCCTCCGGTACCGCGATCACGGTCGCATCGGGCACCACGGCGTGATCGGCCCAGCAACCGTCCAGGCGCAGCCCGAGCCCCTTGCCGTTGACCCTCACCAGGGTGCCTTCAGGATGGCTGTCCGAGGCGAGCACGATCCCGGCCCCGTTCGTGCCGGGCACCGCCGGGAGATCCGGGAGGATCCCGAACTTGCCGTCGACGACGTTGAGATCGAGATGGGCCACCTGTGTCGCCAGCATCCGTACAAGTGTCTGTCCGGGGCTCGCCGCGGGCACGGGCCGCTCCACCAGCCGGGGCAGCTCACCGAAGTGCTCCAGGATCAGGGCACGTGACGTCACACCGCTCACAGCTTCACTCCGTATCGACGCAGGACCCGGGACGCGACGATCCGCAGCACACGGTCGAAGACGAACCCGAGGATGCCCAGGGTGATGATGCCGACGAAGACCCAGTCGATACGACCGTAGTTGCGGGAGGTCCAGATCAGCGCGCCGAGTCCGACCTGGGCGGCGACGATCTCGGCGGAGACGATGGTCAGGAAGCTGTTGCCCATGGCCAGTCGCGCCCCGGTGATGATGTACGGCACCGTCGAGGGCAGCACGACCCCCCGCAGGATCTGCCGCCGGCTCGCGCCCAGGCTCGCCGCGGCACGCAGCTTCGACTCGCTCACCGCCATCACCCCGGCGCTGGTGTTCAGGATGACGATGAAGACCGCCGTGTAGAAGATCAGGACGACCTTCGACGACTCGCCGATGCCCAGCCACACCACGGCCAGGGTCACGAAGGCGATGGGCGGGATGAAACGGAAGAACTCGATGTAGGGCTCGAGGAGTTGGCGTACGAGCCGGATCTGCCCGATGAACAGGCCGGCCGGTACGCCCACCAGCAGGCCGAGACCCCAGCCGATCAGTATGCGGCGGGCGGAGGCGATGATCGAGTTGGTGAGCGTGCCGTCGCTCGCGAGCTCGCCCGCCGCGGACAGGGTCGCGCTCGGGGAGGCAACGAGCGAGGGGCCGTAACTCATCGCGAGCAGCTGCCAGACGCCGATGCCGACGAGGACGGACACCGCGTACAGGGCGACAGTGCGCAGCCTGAGCCGGGTGGCCTGCAGCGCGCGCCGCTCGGTGCGGGGCTTCGGGGTGGCCTCGACGGTGACCGTCGTCATCGTTCCTCCTCCGGGCCGGATTCCGGGCCGAGTTCCGGGCTGCGTTCCGGGGCGAGTTCCGTATCGCGCTCCGTGTCGAGCCCCTGGTCGCGCAGGGCCTTGCGTACCTCTTCGCCGATGTCCTGCCGCAGGCTGCGGCGCAGCTCGAGGGCGGCGGGGTCGGACTCGTCGCGCGGCCTGGGCAGGTCCACCGGGTAGACGGACTTGACGGAGGCCGCGGGACCGGCGGTCATGACGGCGATGCGGTCCGCCAGCAGGATCGCCTCGTCGATGTCGTGGGTGACGAACACGACGGTGCAGCCCGAGGCCTGCCAGATGCGGGCCATCTCCTCCTGCATCACCTGCCGGGTCTGTGCGTCGAGCGCCCCGAACGGCTCGTCCATCAGCACGACCTGGGGCTTGTTCGCCAGGACGCGTGCGATCTGTACGCGCTGGCGCATCCCGCCCGACAGCTGGGCGGGGTACCGGTCGGCGCAGTGCCGCAGCCCGACAAGCCCCAGGTACTCGTCGGCCAGCGCCGCCTGCTCGGCCCTGGACCTGCCGCGCATCCGCGGGCCGAAGGCCACGTTCTGGCGGACCGTCAGCCAGTCGAAGAGGGCCTCGCTGCTCTGGAAGACCATGCCGAGTTCGGGATCGGGACCTGTGACGGGCGTGCCGTCGACAGTGAGGCTGCCCTGGTGCGGCCGGACGAATCCGGCGAGTGCGGACAGCAGGGTGGACTTGCCGCAGCCGCTCGGCCCGAGCAGACAGAGGAACTCCCCGGCGGCGATGTCGAGCGATATGTCCCGTACGGCGTGGAAGGAGCCGAACCTGATGTCGACGCCATCGACGCGTACGGCCGCGCCATGCCCACTCCTGTCGGTCTTTTCGGCCCTGGCGGGCGTCGTCGCGGCCTTGATGGCGTTCGTCATCGCGATCCCTTCGTCGGCCGGGTGGCGCCGCCGCCCCCGGTGGCGGAGCCGGTGGTGGCGGCGCTGCACCCGATGAGTGAGACCGACGCGGCGGTGAGCGGGGTGAGGACGCTTCTGGCGGGGTGTCCTCGGCTGGCCTGTGGCTCCATGAGCACCTCGATGGGTGGTGGCGGGAATGCGCGCACAGTAGAACGCGGCGCCGCGGGAGCGCATGGACCCTGGTCCGCTCAGTGGGACGCGACCCGCGGGGTGACCGGGGATGACCGCCGTCCGCCGGGCGGTCTGCTGGGCGGAACGGTTCCGTAGCGGGACGCGCCGCCTCACCCGATGCTCAAGCCATGCATCGACTGCAGCAGGAGGTCACGCACGATGACGACGGGTGAAGGTTCGCTCGCCCCCAAGGGCAGAAGCCGGTCCGGGCGCGGCCGCACAGGGCAGCCCGGCCGGCAGGACTGGACGTCGTGGCCGCACTACGACGGGGCGGCCGCGGGATTCCGCGGTTACTGGTATCCGGTCACCTGGTCCAGCCAGATCACGGGCAAGCCGCTCCCGTACACGATCTGCGGCGAGAAGATCACGCTGATCCGCGACGGCGGAAAGGCCTACGCCCTGCACAACCGCTGCCCGCACCGCGGAGTGCCGCTGTCCGAGGGCGACCAGCAGTTCCCGGGCACCGTCAGCTGCCCCTATCACGGCTGGACGTTCGACCTGCCCACGGGCAATCTGAGCGCGGTCATCACCGACGGTCCCGAGTGCCGGCTGACCGGCAAGGTCCAGGTGCGGACGTACGCGGTCGAGGAGCGCCTCGGCATGGTGTGGGTGTACATCCCCCTCGCCGACGAGGAGCCGCATCCGATCGACGAGCAGCTCCCCGAGGAACTCGTGTCCAACGGCTTCGTCATGGGCGGCCGTATCGAGCCCCGCGGCGGCAACTGGCGTTTCGCCTGCGAGAACGGTTTCGACGAGGGCCACGCCAAGTACCTGCACCGCACGGCCCTGTGGCGGCTGTTCAAGCCGATGCCGACCTGGAACATCACCCGGATCGTGCCCAAGGGCCGCTGGATCTTCCGGGTGCAGGACGAGGTCCACTGGGACGCCGACTTCCCCGGGGTCGGCCGCTGGACCAACAAGCGCTGGTGGAAGATGCAGCCGCCGAAGGAGACCTTCAACATCGGCAACACCGGCGCGGCGGACAAGGTCAACCCGACGATCGAGGCTCAGGAGTTCCCCGGCTTCGCGTCCCTTTCCATGCCGGGCGTGCTGCGCATCGTCTACCCCAACTTCATCCACTACGAGTTCTACGTCCCCGTCGACGCCGACCACCACCGCTACGTCGGCGTGATGGTCAACTTCACCGAGGGCTGGCAGACCCTCGGTTTCTACGCCAAGTACCTGGGCGCCATCCGCTGGCTGTTCCACGGACAGTTCTCCGGCCAGGACGCCTGGATGGTCGACGTCACCGACGCGCCCCCGGAGAAGCTCTACCGCCCCGACGTCTCGCTGACCGCCTGGCGGAACCTGAGCGAGGAGGAGTACGGCAAGAAGCTGGCCGCGGTCGGCGCCCACACCCGGAGTGAGAAGGAGGCGTGACCATGCGCCGCACACTGCTCGCCATGTTGGCCGGGGTCGCCCTCGCCGTGGGGCTGCCCCGGGCCAAGAAGCGCTTCGCGCGCGCCACCATGACCCAGGTCCACAGGATCAACCAATGAGCGGCGACGGACTCGCCGGACTCGACACCCCACGCCGCACCTGGGTGGAGGAGGCCTGGCGGTACGTCACCGGCGACCGGCTGCGCGAGCTGATCATCGGGCTCGTCGACATCCCGAGCCCCACCGGCGAGGAGGGGCCGCTCGCCACCCACATCGCGGACACGCTGAAAGCCTCGGGATGCGGCGCCGCGGTCCAGCCCCTCGACGACCGGCAGGCCAACGCCTGGGCCAGGCTCTCCGGCGACGGCACCGGCCCCGACCTCATGCTGTACGCGCCGATCGACACCCTCACCGTGGGCGAGGAGAACGAGGACCTCCCCTGGATCGGCCCGGAGCTGCGGGACGACATGCGCCCGCGGGCCACCGTCTACGACGACCTGGTGACCGGCCTCGGGGCATCGAACCCCAAGGGTCACGCGGCCTGCGTGATGATGGCCGCCGAAGCGATCGCCGTCGCCGGGATCCCGCTCACCGGGGATCTCGTCGCGGCGTTCGGCGCCGGCGGTATGCCCACCAATGCCCGGCCGGTCGGCACTCGCCGCAACACCGGGCAGGGCGTGGGCTGTTCGTTCCTCCTCGAGCAGGGCGTGTGGACCGATTACGCGCTCATCGCCAAGCCCGGCTGGACCGTCTCCTGGGACGAGGTCGGCCTCGTATGGTTCGAGGTCACCGTCCGCGGCACGCACACCTACGTGGGCTCCCGTCACCGGCTCCCGTACGGCAACGCCATCGCCCGCGCCGGCGAGGTCGCCCGGCACCTGGAGGAGTGGTTCGTCGCCTACGCCGACCGCCACACGGACGGCACCGTCGCACCGCAGGGCATCGTCTCCTCCATACGAGGCGGCTGGCCGCGCATGGCGGCCGTCACCCCGGCCTCCTGCACCCTCAGGGTGGACCTGCGCATCAGCCCCGACACGACGCCGATGCGGGCCAAACGGGAGTTCGCGGCCGCGTTGGAGGCCATCCGGGACAAGGTGCCCGGACTCGACGTCACCGCTGAGATGATCCTGGCCATCCCCGGGACACGGACCGGTCCGGACAGCTGGATCTTCCGCAGCGCGGCGGCCGGCTGGGAGGCCTTCGAGGGACGCGAGCACGAGGTCGTCCGGGGCAACAGCGGCGCCACCGACGCCAATATCCTGCGCGGGCGCGGCATCCCGACCGTCCGGGTCGGCATGCCGAAGGTCCCCGAGGGCGAGGCACCCTTCGAGATCGACTTCGCCCGCGGGATGAACACCGTGTCCGTACGAGCCATGGAAAAGCTGACACGCCATCTGATCCGTACGGCCGTCGACACCGTCACCCGCTCCCGCGACGAACTGCACCAGCTGGAAGGAGAGCCGGCATGACCGAGATCGTCCTCGGGGTGGGCGCGTCGCACAGCACGCTGATGAACACCCACTGGGAGGAGACCGTCCACAAGGGCCGCGCCGAGCGGTTCCGTGACGCACTGCGCTCGGCGCGCGACGAACTCGCCGCGGCCCGCCCCGACACGGTGATCCTGGTCGGCTCCAACCACTTCCGTGGCTTCTGGCTTGACCTGATCCCCAGCTTCACGATCGGCGTGGGGGAGTGCGTCGCCAGCGGCGAGTCCGGCACCCCCAAGGGCCCGCAGCCGGTGGACGTGCCCCTGGCCCGGCACATCGCGAACTCCCTTGTGGAAGGCGGCCGTTTCGATGTCGCCTTCTCGGCCCGGCTGCAGATCGACCACGGCCAGTCGCACGCGATCCAGTACCTCCTTGACGGGCTGGACGTGGAGATCGTGCCGCTCGTCGTGAACGTCTTCGCGCCTCCGCTGCCGACCCTGGACCGCTGCGAGCAGCTGGGCCGGGCGATCCGGGACGCCGTGCTCGCCTTCCCCGAGGACCGCCGGGTCGCCGTCATCGGCTCCGGCGGGCTCTCGCACCGGCTGCCCTGGCCCGACTGGCGCGAACCGCACGGTGACGACGAGGAGTTCATGGTCGGTGCCTGGCTCGACGGCCGGGAGAACTGGCAGGACTACGACGCCCGCCGCCGCGAGATCATCCGGGCCGCCGAGGCCGCGCTCAACCCGGAGTTCGACGACGAGTTCCTGTCCCTGGTGGAGCGCGGCCACACACACCGCATCACCGAGTACACCACCGAAGCGCTGGAGAAGACGGCGGGCAACGGGGCGCAGGAGCTGCGCACCTGGCTGCTGACGGCGGCACTGCTCGACCACGCACCCGCCCGCCGACTGGCGTACGAGCCCATGCCCGAGTGGCTCACCGGCATGGCCGTCGCCGTCCTCGACCCCGCACGCACCACCCAGGAAAGGCAGCCATGAGCATCTGGACCGAACTGTCGGGCATCGACCACCGGCACGCTTACGTCGACGCCGGCGGCATCAGGACCCGCGCGCTGCAGGCAGGTCCCGAGGACGGCGAGCACGTGGTGTTCCTGCACGGCACGACCGGACATCTGGAGGCGTTCGTACGGAACATCCCGGCGCACGCCGAGCGCTACCGCTGCCACGCCGTCGACATGCTCGGCCACGGCTACACGGGCAAGCCGGACCGCCCCGGTGAGATCCCCGCGTATGTCGAGCACCTGATGGCGTACCTCGACGCGGTGGGCGCCGAACGCGCGCACCTGGTCGGCGAGTCGCTGGGCGGCTGGGTGTCGTCCTGGGCGGCGAGCGAGTACCCGGACCGCGTCGCCTCGCTGCAACTGCTGTGCATGGGCGGTACGAAGGTCAACCCGCAGGTGATGGAACGGCTGAAGACCTCGACGCGGGCCGCCGCGCTGGAGGACGACATCTCCCTCACCCGGGACCGGCTGCGCCTGCTGTGGGCGGAGTGGGACGAGGACCTCGGCGACGAGCTGACCCAGGTGCGGTACGAGATCTACCACCAGCCCGACTTCCAGCGGAATCTGCACAACCTGCTGGCCCTGCAGGAGGTCGAGACCCGTGAACGCAACCTGCTCCGGCCGGACCGCATGGCCAGGATCAAGGCACCCACCCTCGTGGTCTGGGCCAACAAGAACCCGTTCGGGGACGTCCCGGAGGCCGAGGCCATCACCGCCGCCATTCCCGGGGCCCGTCTTGAGATCTTCAATGAGTGCGGGCACTGGCCGCAGCACGAGAAGGCCGACCTGTACAACCCGCTCAGCCTGGGGTTTCTCGCCGGGGTTTCGTGAACCCGCCCCCAGCGCGGGCCCGCGGTCACCGCGAATTTACGACGCCGCCCATGGCCATGATCAAGGAACACGTGGTTCCGTTGAGGGGCCGGATCCAGCCAAGAACGTGTTCCGAGGCAGGCAACGGATCGACCGGGAGGTTCTCCCCATGACTGTCACCGCGGTCGGCCGCACCGACCCCGCACCCGTCGTACCCCGCGGGTCCGCCATCCCCCGGGACGCGGACCCCGGTCCCGATCCCATGAACTCGGTCCTCGGCAAGGTCAGGCCCATCCTGGAGGCCTTCACCGCGGAGGACGCCACCCTCTCCCTGGCCGAGCTGGTGCGCCGGACCGGAGTCGCCAAGGCCACCGTGCACCGGCTCGCCCAGGAACTCGTCGTGTGGGGCCTGCTGGAACGGTCGGGCTGCGACTACCGGCTCGGGCTGCGCCTCTTCGAGATCGGGCAGCGCGTGCACCGCCAGCGCATCCTGCGCGAGGTCGCCCAGCCGTACATGGAGGACCTGCTGCTGGCGACCCAGGAGACCATCCACTTCGCCATCCACGACAGCCTGGACGTCGTGTACCTGGAGAAGATCTTCCCGCACCGGGGGCTGAACGAGGAGTCGCGGGTGGCGGGCCGGCTGCCGCTGTACTGCACGGCCACCGGCAAGGCGATCCTCGCCTTCTCCCCGGCCTCCCTGTTCGCCGATGTGGTCAGGAGCGGGCTGAAACCCTTCACCCGCCACACGGTCACCTCACCGGGCCGGTTGCGGGTCCAGTTGGAGCGGATCCGGGCGGAGGGCATCGCGACCGAGGCCGAGGAGATCCGCCTGGGCTACACGAGCATGGCCGTCCCCGTCTTCGGTGGCAGGGCCTCCCTCGTGGGCGCGCTGTCCATCACCGCGCCCACCTACCGCATGGATCCTTCCGGGCACGCCGTCGCCCTGCGCGCCGCGGCTTCGGGGATCAGCCGGTCGCTGCGGTGAGCCCGGTACTGGAGGAGGTCCTCTCCAGGGCCCGGAACCTGATCGGGAAGTGGGAGGGCGATGACTGCGGCGTGCTCACCGTGAAGGACTTCTGCCGGTACGCCGCCGCCCTCAACGACCTCGACTACATCCGCACCGCCCGCGCCCGGGAGACGGCGGGAGAGGCCGTCCAGGCCCCCGCCCTGTTCCTCGCAGGGACGCTGAGCTGGGAGGACGGCCCGGCGGAGGACGGACTGCGCCCGGACGGACTGGCCGCCCGGGAGTCGCCCTGCACCCAGGGCCTGCCGGTCCGCCAGGTACACGGAGGCCAGACGGTGCGGTTGGGCGCGCCCCCGGTCGCGGGCGTCCGGGTCACCGCCACCCGGGCGGTCACCTCGGCCGACCACCGCCGCGGCCGCTCGGGCGAGTTCGTGCTGCTCGGCGTCACCACCCGCTTCACGGCAGCACATGACGGAGAGGACCTGATGGCTGTGGACGAGACGATCGTCGTACTCGACGCGCTCGACGGCGTTCCGGACGAGCGGAGCGGGGACGGCGAGCGGAGCGGTGCCGACGGGCGGAGCGGAGACAGCGAGCCGAGCGGAGACAACGAGCCGAGCGAGGCCGCGGCATGACGGCAAAGGCCCCGGTCGCCGGGCAGGTCTGCCCGTCGCGCGCGTACTCCCACAGCAGGGTGCAGCTGTTCCGGTTCAGCGCCGTGTCGTGGAACGCGCACCGCATCCACTACGACGCCGAGTTCGCCGCCTCCGAGGGCTTCCCGGACGTGGTCGTACAGTCGACGCTGCACGGCGAGACGCTCAGCCGGCACGCGCTTCAGTGGGCCGGGCCCGGAGCGCGCCTTACGTCGGTGAGCTGGCGCAACCGCGCGACAGCCGTGGCCGGAGAGCCGCTCACCTGGACGGCGACGGTGCGCACGGTGGCGCCCTGCGAGGAGGGGGCCCTGGTGACGCTGGACGTCTCCGTCCTCAAGGGCGACGGCGCCCCCTGCGTCACCGGGCACGTCGAACTCACTTGGCGTTCTGCTCGTACCAGCCCTTCAGCAAGGTCGTCCCCAGCTCCGGCGACTTCTTGATCAGTTTCTGGGCGAGGTAGAAGTCGACGATCTTCTTCGATTCGGCGACATCCGCTTCGTCGATGCCGCGGGCGGTGAAGGTGATCTCCGGCAGCACCTTCACCGTCTGCTCCTCGGGCAGCTTGACCTGCTGCTTGGTGGCCTTCGCCGCGGCGGCCGGATCGTCGGTGACGAGCTTGTCCGCGGCGGCCACCACCTTGAAGATCTTGCCGGCGGTGTCCTCGTTGTCCTTCAGCCAGCTCTGGTCGGCAAGCAGCCACTGCACGTACTTCACGCCGAAGTCGCCGATCGTCCCGGCGATGTGACCACCCGTCGCGTCACCCCGGGCCGCCCACGGCTCGAACAGGACGTACGCGTCGATCGAGCCCTGCTCCAGCATCCCGGGAATCTCCGGCGGTGAACTCTGCAGGATCTTCACGGACTTCGGGTTGATGCCGTTGTGCTGCAGATACCGGTGTGTCGAGTACAGGCCGAGACCGCCGATCGACGCCATGGTCTTGATCTGCTTCGGGGACTTGATGCCGTCGCGCAGCACGACCTTCAGATAGCGGTCGGAGGACTGGAAGACACCCAGGGCCCGCAGATCGGGGTTGTTGACCATCAGAGGCAGCGCGGTGGAGTCCGCGTTGGCCGATATCTGCGCGGTGCCCGCGGACACGGCCTCGGACGCCGCCGGACCACCCTCGGTCTTCACCAACTCGACGTTCACGCCCGCTTTGGCGAACATGCCGCGCTCCACGGCCAGATAGAACGGGGCGTACGAGGCGTCCACCCCGAGGGCGACCCGCACCGTCGGCTTCCCCGCCGACGACACCCCGGCCGAATCCGTGGTACCGGCCGAGCAGGCCGTGACGAGAACGAGGGCCAGGGCCGTACAGCCGACTGCGGTGGCACCTCTCCTGCTGATTCCCCTCTTGCTGACTCGCTCCGTGTTGCTGGCTCTCTCGGTGTTCATGTGCGTTCTCCCGGCGCCGGACTTGATGGGATGCCGACGGTCCCAGCATTGTGCGCGGTCGCATAAGCCTGGCGTCCTGCTCACCGGAACGAACCCATGGGGCGAAACCGTGGGCCCCTCCTACGCTCGCCGCCCATGAGTGTTCTTTCCGACGTGCCCACGAGCACGGACGACGACTCGCGCACGATCGAGACGGACATCCTGATCATCGGCGCCGGCCCCGCAGGCCTCTACGGCGCCTACTACGCCGGCTTCCGTGGACTGAGCGTCGCCGTCATGGACGTCCTGCCCCAACAGGGCGGTCAGATCAGCGCGATGTACCCCGAGAAACCCATCTTCGACATCGCCGGATTCCCGGCGGTGCGCGGCCGCGATCTGGTCGCGAACCTGGTCGCCCAGGCTGAGCCGTACGGCCCCCGCTATCTCCTCGGCCACCGGGCGGCCGAACTCTCCCACGATCCCGACGGCCGTCCCGTCGTCCGCAGCGACCAGGGGGCCGTGGTCCGGGCCGGAGCGGTCGTGATCACCGGCGGGGTGGGGACGTTCACCCCCCGGCCGCTCCCGGCGGGCGAGGACTACCTCGGCCGAGGGCAGGTGTACTTCGTACCGGACCCCGCCGAACACACCGACCACGACGTCGTGGTCGTCGGCGGCGGCGACAGTGCCTTCGACTGGGCCTCGCTGCTCGCCCCCATCGCCCGCTCCGTCCGGCTCGTCCACCGCACCGACCGGTTCCGGGCCCACCGTTCGACCGTGGAGAAGGTCCGCGCCCTCGGCATCGAGATCATCACCGACTCCGAGGTGAGCGCACTGCACGGCGCCGGGCATCTCGAGCAGATCGAGATCCGGCACCGCACCACCAAGGAGGCCAGGCTGCTCCCGGCGCGCACCGTCGTCGCCGCACTCGGTTTCATCGCCAACCTCGGGCCCCTGCAGCACTGGGGCCTGGCGCTCGAGGCACGGCGGATCGTCGTGGACACCCGGATGGCCACCAACCTGCCCCGCGTCTTCGCCGCCGGGGACATCACCGACTACCCGGGCAAGGTGCGCCTGATCTCCGTGGGCTTCGGCGAGGTCGCCACCGCGGTGAACAACGCGGCGACCGTCATCGACCCGGAGGCGGCCCTGTTCCCAGGGCACTCCACCGAGAAGGAGAACTGACATGGCCTACGTCATCGGCCCGGCGTGTGTCGACATCATGGACCGTTCCTGCATGGAGGAATGCCCGGTCGACTGCATCTACGAGGGCGAGCGCAAGCTCTACATCCATCCGACGGAGTGCATCGACTGCGGCGCCTGCGAGACGGCCTGCCCCGAACAGGCGATCACCGTCGACCGCCTCGCCGACCCCGACTTCCGTGCGGACAACCGCCGCTTCTTCGAGGAGCCCCTGCCCGGTCGTGAGGCGCCTCTGGGAGCCCCGGGCGGAGCGGCCGGTCTCGGGCCGGTAGGCACCGACACCCCGCTGGTGAGCGCTCGATGACCGCGGCGGAGGTGGCCAAGACGGCCGACGTGCTGCGGGAGGCGTCGCGTACGAACTCCCCGTGTCCGCCCGTGCGTTCCCTTCTCGGTGACGGCGACATCCAGGCCGCGTACGCGGTGCAGCGGACGAACGTCGAGCGGGGCGTGGCCGCCGGCCGGCGGATCGTCGGCCGCAAGATCGGCCTGACCTCGCTCGCCGTACAGACCCAACTCGGCGTGGACCAGCCGGACTTCGGGACGCTCTTCGCCGACATGGCGGTCCCCGAGGGCGGCCTGGTCAAGGCCGGGCGGCTCATCCAGCCCAAGGTGGAGGCGGAGGTCGCGCTCGTCCTCGGCGCCGAACTGCCGCACCGTGACTGCACGGTGGCCGAGGTGCTGCGCGCGACCGACTTCGCGCTGCCCGCACTGGAGATCGTGGACAGCCGTATCGCCGACTGGGACATCGGCATCGTCGACACCGTCGCCGACAACGCCTCCAGCGGACTGTTCGTCCTCGGCGGCACCCCCGTACCGCTGACCGGCCTGGACCTGCGCGGTGTACGGATGACGATGACCCGCGACGGCGAGGTGGTCTCCGAAGGAACCGGCGCCGACTGCTTGGGCAGCCCGCTCAACGCCGCCGCCTGGCTGGCTTCGACGCTGGCGGCGATGGGCGATCCGCTGTGCGCCGGGGACGTCGTCCTGACCGGGGCGCTCGGGCCGATGGCCATCGCCGCCCCCGGCGATCGGTTCGAGGCACGCATCAGCCAACTGGGGCGCATCACAGTCGAGTTCGCGACGGAGACGGAGGGAGACAGGCCGTGAAGGACACCACCCGTACCAAGGTCGCCGTCATCGGCTCCGGGAACATCGGCACCGATCTGATGATCAAGGTGCTGCGACTGTCCGAGAGCCTGGAGATGGCCGCGATGGCCGGCATCGACCCGGACTCCGACGGACTGGCACGCGCCCGCCGTCTGAAGGTCGCCACCACACACGAGGGAGTGGACGGCCTGGTCGCCCTGGACGAGTTCGACGACGTGCGGATCGTCTTCGACGCGACGTCGGCGGGTGCCCACCGCCGCCACGACGAGGTGCTGCGCGACCTCGGGCGGACGGTGGTCGACCTCACGCCGGCGGCCATCGGCCCCTATGTCGTGCCGCCGGTGAACCTCGGCGCCCATCTCGACAGCCCGAACCTCAACATGGTGACCTGCGGCGGCCAGGCCACGATCCCGGTCGTGGCCGCCGTGTCCGCGGTAACTCCCGTCCACTACGGGGAGATCGTCGCCTCCATCGCCTCCCGCTCGGCCGGCCCCGGCACCCGGGCCAACATCGACGAGTTCACCGAGACCACCGCCGCCGCGATCGAGAAGGTCGGCGGCGCGCGGCGGGGCAAGGCGATCATCGTCCTCAACCCGGCCGAACCACCGCTGATCATGCGGGACACCGTGCACTGCCTGGTCTCCGAGTGCGACGAGGAGGCGGTCACGGCCTCGATCGAAGCCATGGTCGGCCGCGTCCAGGCCTACGTACCCGGCTACCGCCTCAAGCAGAAGGTGCAGTTCGCCCGGATCGAAGAGGACGACCCGCTGCGTGCCCTGGTGCCCCTCGGCACCCCGTGCGTGAAGGTCTCGGTGTTCCTCGAGGTCGAGGGCGCCGCCCACTATCTGCCCGCCTATGCCGGGAACCTCGACATCATGACCTCGGCCGCGCTGCGCACCGCGGAGCGGCTGGCCGCCCACCACTCCCGCGAGGAGGCAGCCAGGTGACCGCCTTGTACGTGCAGGACGTCACCCTGCGCGACGGCATGCACGCCGTCCGGCACCGCTACACCGTCGAGCAGGCCCGCACCATCGCCGCCGCCCTGGACGCGGCAGGCGTTCGCGCCATCGAGATCGCGCACGGCGACGGCCTGTCAGGCTCCAGCATCACCTACGGCGTCGGCGCCCACACCGACTGGGAGTGGATCGAGGCGGTCGCCGACGCCGTACGGCACGCGATCCCCACCACCCTGCTGCTGCCCGGCATCGGCACCGTGCACGACCTCAAGCAGGCCCATGCGCTGGGCATCCGCTCGGTGCGCATCGCCACCCACTGCACCGAGGCCGACATCTCCGCCCAGCACATCGCCGCGGCCCGCGAGCTGGGCATGGACGTGGCCGGTTTCCTGATGATGTCGCACATGGCGGAGCCGGCCGAACTGGCCCGCCAGGCCCAGCTGATGGAGTCGTACGGCGCCCACTGCGTGTACGTCACCGACTCCGGCGGGCGGCTCACCATGGACGGCGTGCGTGACCGCTTCCGCGCCTACCGCGACGTGCTGTCGCCCGACACCGAACTGGGCATCCACGCCCACCACAACCTCGGCCTCGGCGTGGCCAACAGTGTGGTCGCGGTGGAGAACGGCGTCACCCGCGTCGACGCCTCGCTGGCCGGTCAGGGCGCGGGCGCCGGCAACTGCCCTCTGGAGGCGTTCGTCGCCGTCGCCGACCTGATGGGCTGGGCGCACGGCTGTGACCTGTTCCCGCTGATGGACGCCGCCGACGACCTCGTACGGCCCCTCCAGGACCGCCCGGTGCGCGTCGACCGCGAGACCCTCAGCCTCGGCTACGCGGGCGTGTACTCCAGCTTCCTGCGCCATGCCGAGGCGGCCGCCCAGCGCTACGGCCTGGACACCCGGGCCATCCTCGTCGAGGTCGGCCGGCGCGGCATGGTCGGCGGACAGGAGGACCTGATCACCGACGTCGCCCTGGATCTGGTGGGGGAGGCGCGGGCATGAGCGCACCGGGGACCCCCCTGCGGGTCGGCGTCCGCGTGCCGCCCTGCGACCGGGCGGACCGCGTGGTCGAAACCGTACGACGAGCGGAGCGACTCGGCTTCGACGACGTGTGGTTCCCCGACTCCCAGCTGCTGTGGCGGGACGTGTTCACCACACTGACCGCCGCCGCTCTGGGGACCGAGCGGATCGGCCTCGGCACCGCGGTCACCAACCTGGCGACCCGGCACCCGGCCGTCGTCGCCTCGGCCGCACGCAGTGTCGCCGAGCTTGCCCCCGGACGTTTCACCCTCGGCCTCGGCGTGGGCAACAGCTCCGTCGGCCCCATCGGGCTGCGCCAGACCACCTCGGCGGCGATGCGTGAGGGAGTCGGCATGGTGCGCGCACTGCTCGGCGGCGAGGAGTGGGACTTTGCGGGGAAGGTCCGCTCGCGGCTGCGTGACCCCCAGCCAGGACTGCCGCTGCACCTGGCCGCGAGCGGGCCGAAGAACCTGCGGCTCGCGGGTGAGATCGCCGACGGCGTGATCCTCCTGAGCGGGGTCTCACCGAGGACCCTGGCGGGAGCGACCGCGCGCGTACGCGAAGGCGCCGCGGCGGCGGGCCGGAACGCCGACCACATCCCCTTGACCGTCTCCGCGTTCTGCGCGGTGACCGACGACATCGAGGCCGAGGCCCGGCTGGTCAAACCCATCTGCGCCTCCATCGCGCAGAACGGCGGGGCACCCTTCCTCGCCCTCGCGGGGATGGACGTCCAGGTGCCCGCGACGGTCGACGGGGTCTACCCCGACCTCGTCCACGCCGAGGACTGGGACCGGGCCGTCGAGATCTGCTCGGCCTGGATCAGCGACGAGGACGCCCTCCGATTCGCCCAGGAATTCTGTCTGTTCGGCACCGCGGAGCAGATCGCCGAACGGCTCCGCGCGCTGCACACGAGTGGAGTCACCGGTGTGTTCCTCCAGCACGTGGGCTCCTACGACCCTCCCACCGAACTGATCGAGACCGTCGGCTCCTCCGTGCTGCCGGCGCTGTCCCCGACCCGAGCGAAGGCGAACGACTGATGACCTTCCGAAAGGGCTATGTGCCCAGCGGCTTCGGCCAGTTGCACTACGTCGAATGCGGCGCGGGCGAACCCGTCCTGATGCTCCATCAGACCCCGCGCTCGTGGACCGAGTACCTAGACGTGCTGCCGCTGGTCGGTGCCGCGCACCGGGCGATCGCCATGGACACCCTGGGCTTCGGAGCCTCCGCCAAGCCCGACGACCCCCACTCGATCGAGCGTTTCGCCGACGCCGCTCAGGCGCTGGTCGACGCACTCGGACTGGAGCGCTTCCACCTCGTCGGCCACCACACGGGCGGCGTGATCGCCGTCGAACTCGCCGCGCGCCTCCAGAGCCGTGTCGCGAGCCTCCTGCTCTCCGCCACGCCCTTCATCGACGAGGACAAGCGCCGTACGGCCGGCGAGCGCAAGCCCGTCGACCACGTCGACCCGAAGCCGGACGGCTCGCACCTCCTTGAGCTGTGGAACCGGCGCCGCGGGTTCTACGCGGACGGGGAGGAGGCCGCGCTCACCCGGTTCATGGTCGACGCGCTCTCCGTGCTGGACCGGGTGGAGGAGGGCCATGTGGCGGTACGGCAGTACGCGATGGACCAACGGCTGCCGTACGTCACCGCCCGCACCCTCGCCGTCTGCGCCCCCGGAGACCACTACTCCCTGCCGGCGCTGGAGAAGTTCGCCGACGCCCTCGGCTGCGAGACCCGTGTCCTTTCCGGCGGCCACGTCCCACTCCCCGAGCAACTGCCCGGGGAGTTCGCCAAGGTCGTACTGGCATGGGCGGCGTCCGCGTAGCGCGGTCACTTGAGGCCGAGCTGCGCACCCGGCCCGAGCGGCAGATCGAACCCGTAGAAGATCCCCAGGATCGCGAGCCACACCACGAGGAAGGGCACGGTGAAGATCGACAGCCGGGAGATGAGCGTGCCCAGGCGTGCCTCCGGTTCGTACTGGCGCAGCATCGCCAGCAGCAGGAAGACATACGGGTTCATCGGCGTGATGATGCCGGTGGCGGAGTCGCCGATGCGGAAGGCGGCCTGACTGAGGGCCGGGCTCATGCCCAGGAGCATGAACGCCGGGACGAACACGGGACCGACCAGCGACCACAGGGCGGACCCGGAGACGATGAACAGGTTGAGGCAGGACACCAGGAGGACGAAGGCGATGAGCGCCCAGAACCCGGTCAGGCCGATGGAGTCGAGCCCCGCCGCAGCCTTCACAGCGAGCAGGATCCCCACGTTGGACCAATTGAACAGGGCGATGACCTGGGCGGCGACGAACATCAGGACGATGTAGCCCGACATGTTCTTCACCGAGTCGGTCATCGCCGTGACCACGCCCTCCGAGCCGGCCAGCGCCTTGACCGTGAAGCCGTAGGTGATCCCGGCCAGCAGGAACGCGCCGAACAGCACCGGGACGACGCCGGTGAGCAGGGGCGAGGGTACGAGGGCTCCGCCCTCGCCGCGCAGCGGCGCCCCTTCGGGCAGCCACAGGGACAGGACCGCTCCCGCGTACAGGATGACGACCAGGGCGGTGAACAGCAGCCCCCGGCGCTGAGCCGGCGTCAGGGTGAAGTCCGGCTCGTCCGGCTCATCCGGCTCGTCCGGCTCGTCCGGCTCGTCCGCGGTGGGCTCGTACGGGGCCAGGCGCGGTTCGAGGACGCGGCTGATGAGGAAGCCGCCCAGCAGGCCCAGCACGAGGCTGCTGGAGGCGGTGAAGAAGTAGTTGATGAGCAAGTTCAGGTCGAGGCCCTCGGCGGCCGGCAGCACCGAGGCCGCCTGCTGGGTGATGCCGATGTAGAGGGCGTCCAGCGAGCCGATCGTGAACCCGGCCGCGTAACCGGCGCCGACGCACGCGAATCCGCCGATCAGGCCGGCCACGGGGTGGCGCCCGGCGCTCTTGAAGACCACGGCCGCCAGCGGTGGGAGCACGATGGCGGCGACGTCGCTGATCATGTGCGCCTGGCAGGCGATCAGCGCCAGCAGGTACGGCAGGACCGCACGCGGCGCGCGGGCCAGCGTGGCCCGCATGACGGTCTCCAGGAGTCCGGCCTTCTCCGCGACGCCCACGGCCATGATCATGAGCAGAACGGCGGCGATGGGCGGGAACGTGGCGAAGTTGGTGATGAGATTCTCCGTCAGCCAGCGCACCCCCTCGCCGGTGAACAGCCCGGTGATGGACTTCGTCTCGTCGGTGCCGGGGACGGCGACGGACACGTCCGCCAGCGCGAGCGCGGTGGATACGACGGCCAGCAGCACGAAGAGGCCGGTGAACAGCAGAATCGGGTTGGGCAGGGCGTTGCCCGCTCGCTCAATGAGGGACAGCACGCGGTCGATGCCGGTCGGCCGCCGCGTGTCCGGCGATTCGCTGCCGGGGGCCGGGAGGTTGGTCAATGAGGACATCAGGGCTGCCTTCCGATCGGAGCCGCTGGGAGAAGGAGGTCCTTGCGGACGACGCCGTCCTGGACGACGCACACGATGCGGGCGGGATCACCGAGGACACCGATGTCCCGGAGCGGATCGCCGTCGCAGATGATCAGGTCGGCCGTGCGCCCGGGGGCGAGAGTGCCCAACCGGTCGGCGACGCCGAGGAGTTCGGCGGAGGTGCGGGTGCCGGCGACGATGGCGGCCATGGGGTCCATGCCCAGGTCCACCAGATAGCTGAGCTCCATCAGGTTCACGCCGTGCGGACCGACGGCGGCGTCGGTGCCGAGCGCGATCCGGGCGCCGTACTCGATGGCCCGGGCGATGTTCTCCTTGGTGGTGCCGGACCAGCGGACCTTCTTCTGGTAGTGGTAGTCCGGCATCGTGTCCTTGTTGATGCCCGCGTACACGGTGGACAGCGTCGGCACGACGAAGACACCGCGCTCACCGGCCAGGTCCAGCGCCCGCTCGTCCAGTCCGTAACCGTGCTCGATGCTGGTCACGCCGCCGCGAAGCGCGTTGAGGATGCCCGCGTTGCCCTGGGCGTGGGCGGCGACCGGCCTGCCGCCGTGGCGCCGGGCCTCGTCCACGACGGCCCGGATCTCCTCCTCCAACAGGCCCTCGTCGTCGGGGTCGTCATAGGGGCTGCCCATGCCGCCCGTGGCGCAGACCTTGACCAGGTCGGCGCCGTCGCGCAGCACCCGGCGCACGGCGAGCCGGGCCGCGTCGGTGCTGTCGGCGATCTCGGACATCCCGGCGCTCAGATCGGTGCCGTCGCGCAGGCGTACGTCGGCGTGTCCGCCGGTGTGACTGATGATCCGTACGGCCGTGTGCAGCCGCGGCCCCACGACCCGTCCGGTTTCGACGGCCGTGCGGAAGCCCGCCGACAGACCGCCCAGGTCGCGGGCGCTGGTGATGCCGGCGTCGAGGGTCTGCCGCAGCCGCGTGACCGTGTCCAGGGTGACCAGGACCGGGTCGAGCTCCGCGCGGCGGCCGGGCGGCGAGCCCTGCGCGTAGGCGAGGTGGACGTGGCAGTCGAAGAAACCCGGAAGTACGGTGCGGCCGCCGGCGTCGACGGCGCGGACCGTCGAGGCGTCGTCGGCGGCCGGGGGAGCTATCGCGGCGGCTCCGGCGTAGGTGATGGTCCCCTGGGCATCGATGGTGACGACGGCGTCGTCGACGGGGGACGAGCCGGTGCCGTCGATGAGCCGGGCGTTGTGGATCCGCAGGGCGGTCCGGGCGTCCCCCGGTGCCGTGGTGGCTTGCGTCATAGGGCGCGGTCACTCCTCCGTGGTCGGGAATTCCGTTGTCGGGAACAGGCGAAGGGAGTGTGGAATGCGGAAGAAATCCTGGTGTTGCGATGCAGGCTTCACGCCGGATTCCCCGGACGTGCGCAGAGAAGCGCCGTCCATGGGTGTGCAGGATTGTGCCGCTGAGCAAGCAGCCGCGGCCACCGCTGCGACCACCGCCGCGACCAAGGCGGCGGCCGGCGCCGCGGCGGCCGCGGACACCGGTGTGGAGCTCGACGAACTCGACCGCGCTGTCGTCCACGCCCTGCAGATCCACCCCAGGGCACCGTGGACGCTGGTGGGCGAGGTACTCGGGGTCAACCCGGTCACCGCCGCGCGGCGCTGGCACCGGTTGGAGGAGGCGGGCCTGGCGTGGGTGACCGCCTATCCGCGGCTGTCCAACTCCCGGATCGTGGTGAGCGGTGTGGTCGAGGTCGACATCGAGCCGGGTGTGGCCGAGGACGTGGCGCGGACTCTCGCGGCGGACCCCGCGGTGGCGAACCTCAAGCTCACGGCGGGCGGCCGGGATCTGGTGGCCTCCGTACAGGCCCGGAGCCTGGATGAGCTGGCCCGCGTCACCACGCTGCTGTTCCAGCGGACACCAGGGGTACGGGCGACGCGTACCCATGTGTCGACCGGCGTCTCCACCGAGGGCAGCCGATGGCGGCTGCGCAGCCTGGACGACTCCCAGAGCGCGCGCATCCAGGCGGCTGTTCCCCCGACCGGTCGGCCCGTGCCCGCGGCCGTGGCGCGTTGGGACGCCCTGGACGCGCGCCTGCTGGAACTGCTGAGCGTGGACGGACGCATGTCGCTGCGCGACCTGGCGCTGGCGACCGACACGAGCCTGACCACGGTGCGCCGCAGAGTGCAGTCACTGGTTGCCTCACGCCTGAGCCTGCGCTGCGATCTGGCCCGGCCACTGTCGGGATGGCCGCTGTCCGCCGTGTACTTCGCATCGGTACCGGGGCAGCACGTGGAGGAGACCAGCCGCGTGCTGGCCGGTGTGCGCGAGGTCCGCTCCTGCGCGATCACGGCCGGCCCGCACAATCTGGTGATCGACGTCTGGCTGCGCGACCTGCGGGATGTGCACGCCTTCGAGGCCCACCTGTCCCGCAGGTTGCCGCGCCTCACCGTCGCCGATCGCTCGGTGGTGCTGCGCACGATCAAGCACATGGGGCACCTGCTCGACCATGACGGCCGCTGCGTCGGAGTAGTACCGCTCCGGCATCCCCAAGGACCTCGATCAGCTGCCGCCGGATCGGTCGTCGGCTCGGCCCTGTAGGTTCAAAGAACGCTGCATCAGCAGCGTGTCGACCCACCGGCCGTGCTTGTAACCGACGTCCGTCAGCAGGCCGACGTCCGTGAAGCCGAAGCGGCGGTGCAGTGCGGCCGAGGCCTCGCTGCCCGTGTCCGCGATGACCGCGATCATCGTGCGCATCCCGGCCCGGGCGGCACCCGTGACCACGGACTCCAGGAGAGGGGCGCCCAGGCCCCGGCCGGTGAAGCCGGGAGCGAGGTAGATCGTGTCCTCCACGGTGTGACGGTAGGCCGGCTTGGGCCGCCAAGGCCCGGCGTAGGCGAAACCGGCCACCTCGCCGGAGAGTTCGGCGATCACGAAGGGCAGGTCCCCTCCGGCGAGTTCGTCCAGCCGTCGCTGCCAGGCCGCGACGGGCCACGGAGTCTCCTCGAACGTGGCCACCGTGTGCCGCACATAGTGCGCGTAGATGTCGGCCACGGCCTTGAGGTCCCCGGACGCCGCCGGGCGGATGATGGGCGCGGAACCTGTCACGGCCGGTTCAATTCCCTTCCATGGAGGCCTCGTTCAGGAGAGGCAGCCGACGTGTGCGAGAGCCTGCTTGAGGAGGACTCCCTGCCCGCCGGGCATCTCGTTCTGGACCAGAGGCGATGAGGCCTCCTGGGGGCTGAACCAGACCAGGTCCAGGGCGTCCTGCCGGGGGCGGCAGTCGCCGGCCACCGGGACGATGTAGGCGAGGGACACCGCGTGCTGGCGGGGGTCGTGGAACGGCGTGACCCCCTGCGTCGGGAAGTACTCGGCGACGGTGAAGGGCTGCAAGGAGGCCGGGACCCGGGGCAGCGCCACCGGGCCGAGGTCCTTTTCCAAATTGCGCAGGAGGGCGTCCCGGACTCGTTCATGGTGCAGTACGCGCCCGGAGACGAGGGCGCGGCTGACCGTGCCGTCCGCCCCGATGCGCAGGAGCAGCCCGATGCTGGTGACTTCGCCGCTGTCGTCGACTCGTACGGGAACGGCTTCGACGTACAGGATCGGCATGCGGGCGCGCGACAGTTCGAGCTCGTCGGAAGTCAGCCAGCCGGGCGTGGTCTCGGTCATGTCAGACATTGGCTGATCATACTTTCCGGGCCTCCTGATGCGCGTACCGCTGCACGTCAACCGGCGGGGGCTGACTCCGGACATTTTAAAGCAGGCGCTTGACTGACGTTGCGGGGATGGGCTTGCCTGATCTTGCGGGGGCTGCCGGATCGGAGGAGGACCTGGTGGGCCGGAGCGACAGCAAGCAGGGCGACAGCGGGCAAGGCGCCGGCAAACAGGGCGGTGGCGAGCGGGGCGCCGGCGAGCAGGTGCTGAGCTACCCGTTGTCCAGCCGTACGGCGCTGGGTCCGCCGCAGGAGTGGCAGCGGCTGCGACAGCGGTGCCCCGTGGCGCGGGTGACGCTGCCCAGTGGCGACGAGGCGTCGCTGCTGACGCGCTTCGAGGACGTCAAGCAGGTGCTGTCGGACCCGCGGTTCGGCCGGCTGCTGGACGCCGACGACGCGGCCCGGATCTCGGACACCGAGTCGGGCGGCGTGTTCAACGACGACATGGCGGCGGCCATCCCCCAGACCGGTGAGGCGCATCAGCGGTGGCGGCGGATGCTGACCAAGTGGTTCACGGCCAAGCGCATGGCCGCGCTGCGGCCGGGGATCGAGGCGATGGCCGAGCGGCTCATCGACGACATGGTCAAGCGCGGTCACCCGGTGGATCTGAAGGCGGGCCTGGGCTTCCCGCTGCCGGTGTGGGTGATCTGCGATCTGCTCGGGGTCCCCGACGCGGACCGGAACCGGTTCGCCCACTGGTCGGACACCATGCTCAATCTGACCCGGTATCAGCAGCAGGAAGTGGACGCGGCGCAGGCGGAGTTCGTCGAGTACATGGCCGCCCACATCGCTGCCAAACGAGCGAAGCCGGGCGACGACCTGCTCAGTGAGCTCACCACGGCCGCCGGCCCCGGGGGCTACCGGATGTCCGACAGGGAACTGGTGGCCACCGGTCAGGGCCTGTTGATCGCCGGGCACGAGACCACGGCCAACATGATCGGGAAGATGGTGGCCATGCTGCTGGCCGACCGACGGCTCTGGGAGCGGTTGCTGGCGGACCGGTCGTTGGTGCGTTCCACGGTGGAAGAGGCACTGCGGCTCGACGCCAACCCGGGGCTGGGCATGCCGCGGTACATCGCCGAGGAGGTCGAGGTGGCCGGCACCGTGCTGCCCCGCGGCACCACCGTGATGTGCAGCATGGCCGCGGCCAACCGTGACGAGACGGCCTTCGACGCGGCCGAGGAGATGATGCTCGACCGCGCCCCGAACCCTCATCTGGCGTTCGGCGTCGGGCCCCACTCGTGTCTGGGCCAGGCACTGGCCCGCACCGAGTTGCAGGCCGTGCTCGAGGTGCTGCTGCGCCGGCTCCCCTCCCTGGAGCTTGCCGTGCCGCCGGAGGACCTGCGCCGCGTCGAGGGCCTTGTCATCGGCGGACTGAGCGAAGTCCCGGTGAGGTGGTGACGATGCCGGCCGGCACCGTACGGGCCGCGCAGGTCAGCGCGACGCGAGAACTGATTCTGACGACGGCGGAGCGGCTGTTCGCCGAGCGCGGTGTGTACGCGGTGTCGAACCGTCAGGTCAGCGAGGCGGCCGGGCAGGGCAACAACGCCGCGGTCGGCTATCACTTCGGCACCAAGGCCGACCTGGTGCTCGCCATCGCCCGCAGACACACCGAACAGGTCGAGCGGGCGCGCGTACGGATGCTGGCCGAGATCGGCGACTCCACCGAACTGCGGGACTGGGTGGCCTGCCTGGTACGCCCGCTCACCGAGCATCTGGCGGCCCTGGGCAGCCCGAGCTGGTACGCGCGGTTCAGCGCCCAGGTGATGACCGACCCCGCCCTCCGTCAGATCATGGTCGAGGAGTCCCTCACCTCCCCCACACTGCGGCGGATCCTGGAACGACTGCACCGGTGCCTGTCCGAGCTGCCGGTCGAGGTGCACGCCGAGCGCTCCGACATGGCGCGCCAGCTGATCCTGCACGTGTGCGCCGAGCGTGAACGTGCGCTCGCCGAGAGCGCCCCCACGGCCCGCTCGTGCTGGCACGACGCCGCCACCGGGCTGATCGACGCGATCGTCGGCCTGTGGCTGGCCCCCGTCACGAGCCGCCTGACCGGCGGGGAGGAGTGACCCGCTGAGAAGAGACGGGCGAGGCACCGAGACTGAAGCCTTGAACCAACCGCTCCCCGAGTGAACCGCTTGCGGACGGCCGCCGTTGTCAGCGATGACGGTCGGACGGGCATGTCGCGTACCCGGTCCCGGCCGACCGCGCGGATCCCGTCTCCCGTCGATCGGCGGGCAGAGCGCCGCCCGCGCGGGATCATCCGACCTCCCACGCGAAGGTGTCGACCGACTCGGCAGCCCTGGACCTGCCCGGGTTCGGGGTGCCGCGTCCCGCCCGGTTCGGCGCCACCATGGACGAGTACGTCCAGTGGCTGGAGCAGGAGCTGCGAGGGGTCGACGGGCCGGGACCTGGTCGGGCACGACTGGGGCGCACTGCTGGTGGCGCGGGTGGCCATGAACTCCTCTGTTTCGACCTGGAGTTGGGCCATGGATGTGGCGAGCATTCCGCCCCCGCCGCCACCCCCGGGCTGGTGATCCAGCAACGACCCCGGCAGCGCCGCCGACGCGCTGGAACGGTTCTGGACCGCCGTGGGCGAAGGCTGACGGGCCACGTGGCCGCGACGTGGTCGGCGTATGAGCGGCACTTGAACAGCGGACCGGTCTGTGAACTGAACAGTTCTGGCGCCGAGCATGAGCGACTGTTGATGTCCCCGAGATGGGCGTTCCAGTAGCCGTCGTCCCGCATCACGACGTACGACCAGGCCAGTTGCTCCGCACGGATCATCGCCCCGGTGTCAAGGGCGTTCTCTCAGTCGAGAACATGCCGGAGATAGGCCTGCGGGTCGGTGAGATAGCGGCGCCAGTGGTCGACCAAGGCGAGTTCGTGCCAGGCCACCCGGTGTATGCCGTGGTCGCCGACCTCGAGGATGTCGGCGCCCGGCAGCGCGGTCAGCAGCGGCGAGTGGGTGGCGCAGATGACCTGGCCACCGGTCTTCACCAAATGGTCGACATGGCCGAGCAGTTCCAGGCAGGACGAGAACGAGAGGGCCGCCTCCGGCTCGTCCATCACATACAGCCCGGGCTGGAGGAACTTCCCCCGGAACGCCGCCAGAAAGCCCTCCCCGTGACTGACCGAATGCGGTGCCAGCCCTTCCCGGTCCAGCGCGTGCACGGCCGTCTCGGCGCGCAGGAAGAATCCCTTGCGAGCGGACCAACTGCCCAGCATGCGCCGCCCTCGCGGCGCCGCGTCGAAGCGGATCCGCTCGCCCAGCACCGATGCGGGCCGGGGGGAGGCATAACGCCAGTCGTGCGAGCCGCCCCAGGGGTCCAGACCGAAGCCTTCCGCGAGCGCTTCCACGAGAGTGGACTTCCCCGAGCCGTTCTCCCCGACGAGAAAGGTCACCGGGGCGGTGAAGCGCAGACCGTCGGCCAGGAGCCCGCGAACACAGGGCACGGACCAGGGCCACTGGTCGTCCTCGTACGAGTCCACATGTGCGTACGCTCGTTCGATGATCACCGGCCGAGTTTCTCACGGGGACGGCGGCGTCGCCGTGTCCGGCGCCCGGGGGCAGAAGTGAGCACCTGACCGGTCTGTGAGGTGAGCATGCGACACGGTCACGCTCCGTCCGTGAGTGACCGAACAGCTGAGAACGGGGATGCGTTGGCGATGCACGGCACAGGCGAGGAGTTCATCCGGGGCCTGTACGACGAGCACGGCTCCAGGCTGACGCGGTACGCCGCCCGGCTGCTGGGAGGGGACTGGCATCAGGCCGAGGACGTCCTGCAGGAGGCGGTCACCCGGGCTTGGAAGCACGCGAACGCAATCGACGGTGACGCGGGGGAAGCGCGTCCGTGGCTCTTCACGACGGTCCGCCGCCTCGTCGTGGACCACCACCGTGCTCGCAGGGTCCGGCCGGCCGAGAACCGGCTGCCCCATGTCCCCGACGCGGCGGACGCCCTCCTGTCCGCCTCGGCGTCCGTCCGGGTCCCGGCCTCCGTCTGGCGATGAGACCGACCGCGTACTCACCAGGCAGGTCATGGCGCAGGCGCTCCAGGAACTGACGGGCCGGCACCGTGAGGTGATCAAGTAGCGACGGTGCCTGGAGCGTCGAAACTTTCGGGGTCGGCATCGTCGGCAACCCTTTCGCCCGGGGCGGCAACTGCCTGGAGCAATGAACCGAAGAAGTGTCGGACGCACAAGTCGGACCAACAGTTCACCAGGGCGGTTGAGGTAATGGATTCATCCCAGCAGAAGGCGCGCCACCGCAGGCGCAGGCTCGGCCTGACAGTCGGGATCCCGGTGGCGATGGCCGCCGCGGCCGGACTGTCGTACGGCCCGGATCTCGGTCTGTTCGGCGAGGACGCTCAGCGGACGGCCTCGGCGGCGGCCGCCCCGGCCTGGGCGAACGACACGGCCGACGGTTTCGCTTCGGTCAACGCGCTGGGCCAGAAGGGCACTTACGGCGGCCGGGGCGGCAAGACCGTCACCGTGAAGACGTTCGCCGACCTCGAGAAGTACGCGACGGCGGCGGAGCCGTACGTCATCGTCGTGGCCGGCGCGATCAACATGGACCCCAAGGGCAAGGAGATCAAGGTCGCCTCGGACAAGACGATCGTCGGCTCCGGAACCTCGGGCCAGATCGTCGGGGGCGGCTTCTTCCTCGGCCAGGGCGTACACAACGTGATCATCCGGAACCTGACGATCCGGGACTCGTACATGGGGACGTGGAACGACAAGGACCACGACTTCGACGCCATCCAGATGGACGGCGCGCACCACGTGTGGATCGACCACAACGACCTGCGGCACATGGCCGACGGCCTGATCGACAGCCGCAAGGACACCACCTACGTGACGGTGTCCTGGAACAAGCTCAGCAACAACAACAAGACCTTCGGAATCGGCTGGACCGAGAACGCCACCGCCGACCTGACGATCCACCACAACTGGTTCCGCGAGACCGAGCAGCGCAACCCCTCCGCCGACAACCTCGCCCACGCGCACCTCTACAACAACTGGCTGCAGGACGAGTCGGGGACCGACATCACCACGTCGTACGGCAACTACGCGCGCGGCAAGACGAAGATGGTCCTGGAGAACAGCTACTTCCAGGGTCTGAAGAACCCGGTCACCAAGGACAGCACCGCCGCCCTCGTGCAGCGCGGCAACGTGTTCTCCGGCACCAGCGGACGCAACGAGAGCGGTGGCGCGGCCTTCGATCCGAAGAGCTTCTACAGCTACACGCTCGACAAGGCCGCCGACATCCCGGCGCTCCTCAAGTCCGGTACCGGGCCCCGGACTTCGATCGGCACGACGGCGGGTACGGGTACCTCGAGCCCGAAGGCGGCGGCCACGCTCACCGTCGCCAAGGACGGCAGCGGCCAGTACACGACCGTCCAGGCCGCGGTCAACGCCGTACCGGCGCACAACCCCTCACGGGTCGTCATCTCCATCAAGCCCGGCACCTACCGTGAGACGGTCAAGGTCCCGTCCAACAAGCCCCATGTGACCTTCCAGGGCACAGGTGGCAGCCGCAAGGACACCGTGATCGTCTTCAACAACGCCGCCGGTACGCCGAAGCCGGACGGCTCGGGGAACTACGGCACCGGCGGCAGCGCCACCGTCGCCGTCGACGCCGACGACTTCCAGGCCCGCAACCTCACCATCTCCAACGACTTCGACGAGGCGAAGAACCAGAACCTGAACGGACACCAGGCCGTCGCCCTGCGCACCGGCGCGGACAAGGTCCTCCTCGACGGCGTCATCATGACCGGGGACCAGGACACGCTGCTGCTGGACACGGCGGCGAGGGACAAGCTCGGCCGGGTCTACATCACCAACTCCTACATCGTCGGGAACGTCGACTTCATCTTCGGCCGGGCCACCGCGGTGATCAACAAGTCGGTGATCACCCTGAAGAAGCGGTGGGACGGCACGTCGGCCGGATACGTCACGGCGCCCAGCACGGCCCCCGACCGCAAGGGCTTCCTGATCAACAACACCACGTTCAACGGCGACGTGTCCGCGGGAAGCTTCTTCCTCGGCCGCAACTGGCACGCCGGCGGTGACGCGTCCCTCGACCCGCAGACCACGGTCCGCAATTCCACCCTCAGCAACGCCATCAAGTCCAAGCCCTGGACCGACATGGGCGGCTTCTCCTGGAAGGACGACCGCTTCGCCGAGTACAAGAACACCGGCCCCGGCGCCGGCTCGGCGAGCGGCGACCGGCCCCAGCTGACCGACGCCCAGGCCACCGGCCAGGAGATCGACGACTGGCTGGGAAACTGGACACCCACCGCCTCCTGAGCGGTTCCGCTCCGCTCCGTGCACCTGTTCAATGGGAGCGAACGTTCTTCGCGAGAGGAGCCGTCCGTGTCCCCTGTGGTCGTGCCGCCCGTCGGTGCGCGCATCCGTCAGGCGCGCACCGCGAGGGGCATGACCCTGCGCGGCCTGGCTCGGGAGATCGGGGTGTCCGCGAGCCTCATCTCGCAGATCGAGACCGGGAAGAGCCAGCCGTCGGTCAGCACGCTGTACGCCATCACCACCGCCCTCTCCATACCGGTCGAGTCGCTCTTCGACGCGGCGGAGGGGGCAGGCGCGACTGAAGTGACCAGTGTGTCCGACGTGCCTACGCAGGCGAGCGCGGGCGCACCGCCCGGCACGGTGCTGCGCGCCCTCGCCGCCCTCGCCGCGGACCCCGGCCGCAGGATCGGTCCGCTGGTCGAGGCCCACGACCGCGAGGTCCTGGAGCTCGACTCGGGTGTCGTATGGGAGCGTCTCGGCCGGGTTCCGGGCACGGACGTCGACTTCCTGCTGGTCACGTACCGACCGGGGGGCACCTCGTCCGGCACGGGCAAGCTGATGCGGCACCCGGGCACGGAGTACGGCTACCTCACCTCGGGCGAACTGGTGCTCACGCTCGGCTTCGAGGAGTACACGCTGCGGCCCGGCGACGCGGTCTCCTTCGAGTCGACGACGCCGCACCGCTATCGCAACGACGGGGACGACCCGGCTGTCGGCGTGTGGTTCGTGTTCAGTATGCCTTGACACTCCCCTCGGACGGTCGTTCACTCGAAGGGGAGGTTCGCCATGGCGATCCGCACTTTCGGCCCCAATGCCGTCGACTGGGAAGAGCGCGTCGACCTGGACAGGCTGCGCAAGGAACGGCTGGCGCGGCTGAACGCGGCGCTGAACCGTTCCGAGCTGGGCGCGCTGCTGAGCTTCGACTTCTCCAACATCCGCTACATGTCGTCCACCCACATCGGCACGTGGGCCATGGACAAGCTGATCCGCTTCGCGCTGCTCGTCCGCGGCGGCGAACCGGTCGTCTGGGACTTCGGTTCCGCCGCCCGCCACCACCAGCTCTACAACCCGTGGCTGGACTACAGCGACGGCAAGGGCGGCCCGCCCACGGGCGCCCGCGCCGGGATCTCGACGCTCCGGGGCGCCTTCCACCCGGATGCCGGGATCGCCGAGGACGTCGCCGCGAAGATCGCCGAGGTACTGCGCGAACACGGCCTGGCCGGCGAGCCGTTGGGCGTCGACCTGGCCGAGATGCCCATACTCCAGGCCCTCAAGGACCAGGGCATCGACGTCGTCGACGGCCAGCAGGTCTTCCTGGAGGCCCGCCGCATCAAGACCCCCGACGAGATCTCCCTGCTCACCCAGGCCTGCTCGATGGTCGACGCGGCGTACGAGGAGCTGTACGGCCACCTGCGGCCGGGCGTGCGCGAGAACGAATGCGTCGGACTCGTCAGCAAGGTCCTCTACGACCTGGGCAGCGAATACGTCGAGGGCGTCAACGCCATCTCGGGGGAGCGCTGTTCACCGCACCCGCATGTCTACAGCGACCGCCTGATCCGCCCCGGCGACCCCGCGTTCTTCGACATCCTGCACAGCCACCTCGGCTACCGCACCTGCTACTACCGCACGTTCGCCGTCGGCAGCGCCTCCGCCGCGCAGCGCGACGCGTACGTCCGCTGCCGCGCCTACATGGACGAGGCCATCGCCCTGGTGCGGCCGGGCGCCACGACCGCCGACATCGTCCGGGTCTGGCCGCGCGCCGAGGAGTTCGGCTTCCCCGACGAGACCGCCGCGTTCGCGCTGCAGTACGGGCACGGCGTGGGCCTGTCGATCTGGGAGAAGCCCATCTTCAGCCGCCTCGTCTCGCTCGACCACCCCGAAGTCCTCGAACAGGGCATGGTGTTCGCGCTGGAGACGTACTGGCCGGCGGCGGACGGCTGGTCGGCCGCCCGGATCGAGGAGGAAGTCGTCGTCACGGCCGACGGCTGCGAGGTGATCACCAAGTTCCCGGCCGAGGAACTGCTCGTGGCGGGCCGCAAGTACTGGACGGTCGGCGGTGAGCTCAACACGAGGCGCGAGGCGCAGTCCCACCTCAACACCCGTGAGGGCAGGGGCGAGTCATGACGAACGCGGCCCAGCTCCTCGCGCTCTATGAGCAGATGGCCATGATCCGGCGTACGGAGAAGGCCGCCCACGACCTGTTCATGTCCGGCCTCGTCAAGGGCACCACCCACCTCGCCTCCGGCCAAGAGGCCATCGCCGTCGGCGCGAGCGCGGCCCTCAGAGACGACGACTACGTGTTCGCGACCTACCGGGGCCATCACCACGCACTGGCCCGCGGCGCCACCCCCGAGGAGTGCCTCGCCGAACTGATGAGCCGTGCCACCGGCCTGTGCAAGGCCAAGGGCGGTTCGATGCACCTCACCAAGGCGTCGAGCAACATGCTCGGCTCGTACGCCATCGTCGGCGCCCACCTCCCCATGGCGGTCGGCGCCGCCTGGTCCGCCCGGCTGCGCGGCACCGGACAGATCGCGGTGGCCTTCTTCGGCGACGGCGCCACCAACATCGGCGCCTTCCACGAGGCGCTCAACCTGGCGGCCGTGTGGAAACTGCCGGTGCTCTTCGTCTGCGAGAACAACCTGTACATGGAGTACACGCCGATCGCCGACGTCACCGCCGTGGCCAACCCCGCGGCGGACCGCGCTCCCGCATACGGCATCCCCGGCGAGATCGTCGACGGCAACGACGTGGTCCTCGTCCAGGAGGCCGTGAGCCGGCTGGCGGACCGGGCCCGGGCGGGGGACGGGCCCAGCCTGCTGGAGGCGCAGACCTACCGGCACTTCGGCCACAGCCGCGCCGACCCGGCCAGTTACCGGCCGGCGGAGGAGGTGGAGCGCTGGCTCAAGCACGACCCGCTGGACGTCGCCCGCGGCCGCCTCGCCGAACTCGGCGTGCCCGCGGAGGCGGCCACCGAGGCCGACGAACGCGCGGGCAGCCTCGTACAGCAGGCCGTCGAGGCCGCGAAGAACGCCCCCGCGCCCGATCCGCGCGAGGCGCTGACCGACGTATGGGCCGACGGAGGTGCGGCGTGGCGGACGTGATCACCTACCGCGAGGCGGTCGCCGAAGGCATCGCACGTGAGATGCGGCGCGATCCGGCGGTCGTCTGCCTGGGCGAGGACATCGGCGCCGCAGGCGGGGTGTTCAAGACGACCGTCGGACTGCACAAGGAGTTCGGACCCGAGCGGGTGTGGGACACGCCGATCTCCGAACAGGCCATCGTCGGGGCGGCGATGGGTGCCGCGATGACCGGGATGCGGCCCATCGCCGAAATCATGTTCTCGGACTTCCTCGCCTGCTGCTGGGACTACCTCGCCAACGAGATCCCCAAGGTCCGCTACATGACGGGAGGCCAGGTCACCGTGCCGCTGGTGGTGCGCACGGCCAACGGCGGCGGTCTCGGTTTCGGCGCGCAGCACTCCCAGGCGACCGAGAACTGGGCGTTCACCGTGCCCGGACTGAAGATCGCGGCACCCGCCACGCCCGCGGACGTGATCGGCATGATGGCGGCCGCCGTCCGCAGCGACGACCCCGTGGTCTTCTTCGAGCACAAAGGGCTCCTCGCCACCAAGGGGGTGCCCCCGCCACCGGACCACGTCGTCGAGCTGGGACGGGCCGCCGTCGTACGCGAGGGCGCAGACGTCACGCTCGTCGCCCTCGCCTCGATGGTGCCCGTGGCGCTGACGGCGGCCGAGCGGCTGGCCGAGGAGCACATCGACGCCGAGGTGATCGACCTGCGCTGCCTGGTGCCCCTGGACACCCGGACGGTGCTCGGCTCCCTCGCCAAGACCTCGCGGCTCGTGACCGTCGAGGAGAACCCCTACCAGGGCGGGTGGGGCGCAACACTTGTATCGGTCGTCGCCGATGAGGGATTCGGACTCCTCGACGCGCCCGTACGCAGGGTGGCGGCCGCATGCGTGCCGCTGCCTTTCGCGGACGCGCTCGAAGAGCAGGTCATCCCCACCGTCGACAAGGTCGAGGCCTCGGTCCGCGACCTCACCAGCTACTGAACCCGGCACGGAGAAAGGCGGGTAGCGCGATGACCAAACGAATGCTCCTGCGCGCGGGCCATGTGATCTCGATGGACCCCGGCATCGGGGACCTGCCCCGGGCAGACGTCCTGATCGAGGACGGCCGGATCGCGGCGGTCGAACGGGAGATCGCCGCCGAAGTGGACGCCGAAGTCCTGGACATGACGGACCGCATCGTCATGCCGGGATTCGTCGACACCCATCGCCACACCTGGGAGGCACCCATCAGGGGCTGCGCGCCCGACGCCACACTCGACGACTACTTCGTCGAGGTACTCGACACCTTCGCACCCGTCTACGGCCCCGAGGACGTGTACGCGGGCAATCTCGCGGGCTCGCTGGAGTGCCTGAACGCCGGGATCACCACGCTCGTCGACTGGTCGCACATCAACAACACGCCCGAGCACCCGGACGCCGCCGTGCAGGCGCTGAGCGAGACCGGGATCCGCGCCCAGTACGCGTACGGCAGCGCCAACACCTCGCTCGCCGACTACTGGTTCGAGAGCAAGATCGCCATGCCCAGGGACGACGTACGACGGGTGAGGGAGCGTCACTTCCCTTCCGATGAGGGCTTGTTGACCATGGGCCTGGCGACCCGCGGCCCGGGCTTCTGCGTCAACGACGTCGTCGACGCCGAGTGGCGGCTCGCACGCGAGCTGGACATCCCGATCACCGTGCACGTCGGCATGGGGCGGCTGGCCGGGCGCTTCGGGATGGTCAGGCAACTGCACGACCTCGGGCTGCTCGGCTCCGACACCACCTACGTCCACTGCTGCTACTTCAGCGAGGAGGAGTGGCGGATGGTCGCCGACAGCGGCGGCACGGTCTCCATCGCGCCGCAGGTGGAGACGCAGATGGGGCACGGCTGGCCGCCCGTGATGAAGGCGATTGAGTACGGGCTGCGGCCGAGTCTGAGCATCGACGTGGTCACCACCGTGCCCGGCGACATGTTCACCCAGATCCGCGCCGCCTTCGGGGCCGAGCGCGCCCGGGTGAACGCGGAGTGCTGGCAGGCCAACACCACCGTGCCCGAAACGATGCTGACGGCACGTCGGATGCTGGAGATCGCGACGGTCAACGGCGCGCATGTCGCGGGACTCGAGCAGCGCACCGGGTCACTGACCCCCGGCAAGCGCGCCGACGTCGTCGCGATCGACGCGACCGCCCTCAACGTCGCGCCCCTGATCGACCCGGTGGCGGCGGTGACGCTGTGCGCGGACGTGTCCAACGTCGAGACGGTCATCGTCGACGGCACGGTCCACAAACGGGACGGCCGGCTGCTCGCCGACACCGCGCGGGCGCGCCGTCTGGTCGAGGAGTCCCGCGACCGTCTCGCGGCGGCGGTCGAGGAGCGGAAGAGGCAGCAGGCGTGACGCACTACGTCGTACAGCGGGCGGCGGACGCCACGTTCGCCGTTCCGTCCCAACTGCCCTACAGCAGCAAGGGATTCAGGCGGCGAACAGTCGTCGACGAGGCGGACGGCGCCGTGCACACCGGCTTCGGCGTCTGCGAGCTGGCGCCCGACGGGGCGATCGGCGCGCATGTGCACGCGTACGAGGAGTCCTTCCATGTGCTGTCCGGGACGGTGATCCTCGATGTGCCGGAGGGCGCGTACCTGCTCGAGGAAGGCGACTACGGAGTCCTGCCGACCGGCGTGCCGCACGCCTGGCGCGGCGCCGGGGACACCGCCGCGCGCTGGGCCGACATGCTCGCACCGGTGCCGCGCGCACGGTACGGGCACGACACCGAGACGGTGCCCGCGCTGCCGGCCGCCGGCGCCCGCGAGCCGGTCCGGATCGACGTACGCGACCCGCGCACCCGCTCGTTCGGCCACTTCGAGGCCGCCCAGATGGAACCCGGCAAGCAGTCCCAGGAACTGCTCGCGGTGTCGGCGAGCATGCGCACGGCGCTGCTCGTCTACAGCGGCATCACCGTGAAGATGATGGTGGACACGGACCTGGGCGCGGTGGCCTCCACGATGTTCATGGTGCAGTACGCGGCCGACGGCGTCGTGGGCGGGCACGACCACCCCTTCGAGGAGACGTATCTGATCGTCGAGGGCACCGTGGACGCCACCTTCGACGGCGAGCGGCACCGGCTCGGGGTGGGCGACGCGGCCTGGGCGGGCGCCGGCTGTGTGCACAGCTTCGCCAACGTCGGGCCCGGCCCGGTGCGTTGGCTGGAGACACAGGCACCGCAGCCTCCGTCACGCCACGCCTATCGCTTCACCCGGGACTGGGACTACCTGCGCACGGCACTGAAGGAGCAGCCATGACCAGCGTGGTGGTGATCGGGGGTACGGCAGGTATCGGACGCGAGATCGCACGGTTCTGCGCCGCGCGCGGGGACGAGGTCGTGCTCACCGGGCGCGACGCGCACCGCGCCGACACCGTCGCCAAGGAGATCGGCGCGCGGGGACTGGCCCTCGACCTGTCCCGGCCCCATGACATCGCTTCTGCGTTGACGGACATCGGGCACGTCGACCATCTCGTCCTCGTCGGTATCTCGCGCGACCAGAACCTCGTCGCCGAGTACGACATCGACGCCGCGCTGCACCTCGTGACGCTCAAGCTCGTCGGATACACTGAGGTGGTGCATGCGCTACTGCCGCGGATGAGCGATCAGAGCGCCGTCGTGATCTTCGGCGGGCAGGCCAAGGAGCGGCCCTACCCGGGCGCGACGACGGTCGCGACCGTGAACGCCGGAGTGACCGGGCTGGTGCGCACCCTCGCGACCGAACTCGCCCCGATCCGGGTGAACGCCGTCCACCCGGGCATCGTCGGCGACAGCCCGTTCTGGGCGGGCAAGCCGGCCGAGGTGCTGGAGAACTACCGTGCGCAGACGCCCACGGGACGGTTGACGAGCATGCGGGACGTCGTGGATACGGTGGACTTCCTGCTGCGCAACCGTTCGGTCAACGGCGTCAATCTCAACGTGGACGGCGGGTGGCTGCTGCGATGAGTGGCGACGACGGAGCGGGCGACGTGCGGCGGGTCGCGCTGGTCGGCACCGGGCGTATGGGCGCGGCCATGGCGCGGCGGCTGCGCGACGCCGGCTTCGAGGTGATCGCGTACAACCGCACACGCGAGAAGGCCGAAGCGGTCGCCGACACCGTGGCCGCGACGCCCCGCGAGGCGGCCGCGGGCGCGCGGACCGTCCTTGTCTCGCTCGCCGACGACGCGGCCGTGACCGAGACCTACGGCGGGGACGACGGCATCGCCGCCGGGCTGCGCGCCGGGAGCGTGGTCCTGGAGACGAGCACGATCGCGCCCGAGACGGTGTCGGCCCTGCACACCCTCGTCGACAAGACCGGCGCGAGCCTCCTCGACACCCCCGTCTCCGGCAGCGTCTCCTTCGTCGAACAGGGCAGACTGACCGTGCTGGCGGGCGGCTCCGCCGAGGCGCTGGAGCAAGCACGGCCCGTGCTCGACGCGCTGGCCACGCGGGTGTTCCACCTCGGCGACAGCGGCTCGGGAGCGGCGATGAAGCTCGCGGTGAACTCCGTCGTCCACGCCCTCAACCAGGCCCTGTCGGAGGCGCTGGTCCTCGCCGAACGGGCCGGTGTGCCGAGAGAGTCCGCGTACGAGGTGTTCGCGGCGAGCGCCGCGGGGGCGCCTTTCGTGAGCTACAAGAAGGACGCCTATCTGCACCCGGACGACACCCCCGTGGCCTTCACCCTCGAACTGGTCGCCAAGGACCTGGACCTGATCCTTGGGCTCGCCGAACGGGTGGGCGCGCCCATGCAACAGGCTTACGTCAACGGCCGGTTGGCCCGAGGCGCAGCCGAAGCGGGCTTCGGGGAACGTGACTTGAGCGCGATGGCGGAGTTCCTCAGATCCGGTCACGCGTGAGGGTGACGGGCCGTCGGGCTCCGGCGCTACCCCTCGAACCCCGTCGCTCAGGCCGCCTTCGAGGAAGCTTGCGCGGCGCTCCGCAGACACTCCTCCACTACCTTCTTGTCGAGCGCGGCGCGCACCAACGCGGCTGCCAGCACGGCCGGGTCGGTGTCACCGGCGAGTTTCACCAGGCGGTCGGGATCCTTGGGCAGCCCGAGCCGCTCCGCGCCCTGCAGCGCCTTCGCGTCGAGATATGGCGCGACCTCGGACCAGACCCGCTGCACCTCACGCAGGAAGATGTCCACGCCCGCCGGACCGAGCCCCGGTATCTCCCGCAGCAGCGACCGCAGTTCGTCGAGGTCACCGTCCGCCGCGTCCCGCATACGCCGCAGGTCGCCGCCCCAGCGCTCCCTCAACAGCTCGGCGCCTGCGCCGAGTTGAGTCGCCGTGCGCTCGTCATAGCGCCGGTAGCCGCCTTCGCCCAGCGCGTCGACCCGTTCCTGCCAGCTCGCGTCGGCCATCCGGCGCGGATCGCGCTGCCCGGCCTCGTACAGGGCACGCGTGGTCGCCACGGCGACGGAACCGCGGATACGCGCGCTGAGGAGGCAGGCCATGACCATGGTGCGGTACAGCGGCTGCGGCGTGTTCCGCAGCGTGATGCCCGCCTCCTCGGCGAACGTCGTGCCGTGTTCGGAGACCAGCGCCTCCACGATCCGGCTGTGCCTGGTCATGACGGCGCCCTGAGCGGATCATGACCCAGCGTCATCAGCCGATGGCGCCGCCGGGTCTCCTCGGCCTCGTACTCCTGCTCGGGGCCCGTCCGGTCCGCCTGGCCCGTCCGGTCCGCCTGTTCGGTCTCTTCCGTGACGGTGTCCACGACCCCGTACATGACGCTGATGTCGTCCTCGGTGAGGTCCGTACGGCGCTTCTGGAGGATGTCCAGCACTTGCTGACCGGTGGGTGACCCCGCGTGCTCCGGCAGCGGTTCGGTCTCCTCGCCCGCGTCAAGCGCCTTCAGCCAGGCGGCCAGCTCCTGCGAGGTCATGTTCACCACGCGGTGGAACTCGTCCCACAGCGCGTCGAGTTCGAGGGTGTCGGTCATGGCGTGACCCCCTTTCCTTCCTCGGACGTCAGCTCGGCCAGTCCTCGGCCTGGAACATCCAGCGGTGTTTCTCGAGTTCGGCCGTGAGACCGATCAGCAGGTCCTGGGTGACGCGATCGGCTTCGTCCGTCGCGTCGATCCGCTCGCGCAGCTGCGCGATGACCGTCTCCAGGGCCTCGATGAGCAGGCTGACGACCTCGGTGTCCTGGATCCAGCCGCCGTGCTTCGGGGCCTGCAGGGCGCAGGTCGTGGCGATGGTCTCGGGCCGCCCGTCGGGCGGGATGCCGAGCGTCGCCGCACGTTCCGCCACCGTGTCGGAGTACGTACGTGCCGTCGCGACGACCTCGTCGATCTGCAGATGGATCGAGCGGAATCGTGGGCCCACGATGTTCCAGTGGGCCTGCTTGCCTATGAGTGAGAGTCCGAGCAGATCCACCAGGGTGCCCTGCAGGGCGTCCCCGACCACCTGACGTGCGGCGTCGGGGAGGGTGCTCTTCACCACAGTCATGACGCGCTTCTCCTTGTGGGTTGACCGTGAACCATACGGAGCAGCTCCGTGCGCTCTTCCTCACCGGTTCCGCCCCACACACCCGAGGTTTGTCCGGTGTCCAGCGCCCAGGTCAGGCACTCGAAGGTCACCGGGCAGCGGGCGCATATCCGCTTGGCGGCCACGACGTCCCGTACTGCGGGTCCGGTCGTGCCCACGGGGAAGAACAGTTCCGGGTCCTCATCCGCGCAGGCTGCTCTCCGCAACCACTCCATGCGGCCGCGAGTGCCCAGGGCGTACCAGTGGAAACACCGGTGGTTCAGTTCCCGAGGACGCGGTCCACGAAGCCGGTCACGTCCGCGAGAACCGCGGCCTTGTCCGTCTCGTTGAACACCTCGTGCTGGGCTCCCGCACAGATGCGTTCGGTCCAGTCGCTGCCGCGCAGCTCCTCGACGCCCGCGCGGCTGGGGGAAATCGGCACGATCCGGTCGTCGTCGCCGTGCAGCCACAGCAGCGGGAGTGCGCCCACGTTCCCGCTCTTGGAGATGGTCTCCAGCGTACGGACGAACGCCTCCAGCGTCGGGCGCTTGAACGGGCCGTGCCAGACGAGGGGATCCGTCGCGTACGCCTCGCCGACCGACGGGTCCCGCGAGAGCGTCGAGGGGTCGATGGGGACATCGGGCAGCGGGTCGAGCGGGAGCAGCCGGTCGAGCAGCGCCCAGCTGCCGATCACCGGCCCGGACAGCACGAGGGCGGCGAGACCCTCTCCGTACCTCTGGGCGTAACGCGCCGCGATCAGCCCACCCATGGAGTGGCCTATCAGCACGACCGGCACCCCCGGGTAGGCGGCCCGCGCCAGCCGTTCCGTCGCGTGGACGTCGGTCACCACGTCCTCGAAGTCCTCGATCAGCACCCGCTCGCCCGCCGACTTCCCGTGCCCCATGTGGTCGGGCCCGAAAACCGCCGCGCCATGCCGGTTCAGTACGTCCGCCACGTACTCGTACCGGCCGATGTGCTCCCCGTAGCCATGGACCAGGAGCGCGACGTACCGCGGACGCTCCCGTGGCCACTCGCGTGCGGTGATGGTGCCCCTGGTGCCGGTGAGGGTGTGTTCGCGCGAGTCGGTCATCGCTCCTCCATCGTCGTCGGCAAAGGTTCCGGACGATCTTCCCAGGGGGGCGGGACGGCGGTCCACAGGGCAAGACCAGCGGTCCCGTGCGGGCAGGGGTCACCTGGCGAGACGGTCTCCCGCGGCTAGATGCTTGCGCATAGCATCGGCCTTCGCATGAACACGATGACGCTCTGGCACATCTCCGCCTGGGAGTTCGCCGCACTCGCCGCCGCGGCGATGCTCGTCGGCTTCTCGAAGACCGCGGTGAGCGGGGCCAATACGGTGAGTCTCGCGATCTTCGCGGCCGTCCTGCCCGCCCGCGCCTCGACGGGGGTACTGCTGCCCATCCTCATCGTCGGGGACGTGCTCGCCGTGCTCACCTATCGGAGGCACGCGCACTGGCCCACGCTGTGGCGGCTCTTCCCGGCGGTCGCAGGGGGCGTCGTCTTCGGCACCCTGTTCCTGATGTGGGCGGACGACGGGATCGTACGGATGTCGATCGGCGCGATTCTGCTGTTCATGGCCGGGGTCACGGTGTGGCGCCGCAGGCAGGTCACGGCCGAGGAGGAGCCGGACTCGGTGACCTCGCGGGCGGGCCGGATCAAGGCTCGTTCGTACGGTGTGCTCGGCGGCTTCACCACGATGGTCGCCAACGCGGGCGGCCCCGTCATGTCGATGTATCTCCTCTCCGCCGGATTCCGCAAGCTCGGCTTCCTGGGGACCTCGGCCTTCTTCTTCCTGATCGTCAACGTCTCGAAGGTGCCCTTCAGCGTCGGCCTCGGGTTGATCGACGGCCGCTCGCTGCTGCTGGACGCCGCCCTCGCCGTGTTCGTCGTCCCGGGCGCCCTCATCGGCAAAGTGGCCGTGAACCGCATCAATCAGCGGCTCTTCGAACAGTTGGTGATCGCGGCGACGGTACTGGGCGGAATCCAGCTTCTGCTCCGCTGAGCTTGCCGCAGTGCCGTCGACCGATCCGGCCTTTTTGCCAGCTTCCAGGCACCGTACGCTCGACGCCATGTCCCACCAGCACGTCCTGGTCCTCGGCGGCACGGCCGAGGCTCGTGAACTCGCCGCGTCCCTCGCCGCCCGGCCCGGCGTGCGCGTGACGACGTCGCTCGCGGGCCGGGTGTCCCGGCCCGGCTCGCTCGACGGGGACGTACGCATCGGGGGCTTCGGCGGGGCGGAGGGGCTCGCGGAGTGGCTGCGCGCGCACCATGTGGACGCCGTTGCCGACGCCACGCATCCCTTCGCGGCGGGCATCACCGCGAACGCCGCGCGGGCCGCGGCCGTCGTGGGCGTGCCGGTCGTCGTCCTGCGCCGGCCCGGCTGGGAACCGCGTCCCGGCGACCGCTGGCACTCGGTGGCGTCCCTCGCCGAGGCCGCCGATCTTCTTCCGTCGCTGGGCCGCCGCGTCTTCCTGACCACGGGCCGCCTGGGCCTGTCGGCCTTCGCGCGCGTGCCCGAGCTCTACTTCCTCGTACGTTCGGTGGAGGCCCCCGGGCCGCCGATGCCGCGCCACACGGAAGTCCTGCTGGCGCGCGGCCCGTTCTCGGTGGAGGGCGAGACCGCCCTTCTGCGCGAGCACCGTATCGACGTGCTGGTCACCAAGGACAGCGGCGGCGCGTCGACGTCGGCCAAGCTGACCGCGGCCCGCGCACTCGGCCTGCCGGTCGTGGTCGTACGCCGCCCTCCGCTGCCCGAGGGCGTCACACCTGCCTCCGACGTCGCCGAGACACTGACCCGGCTGGGCCTCAACTCGCCGTGACGGACACGCGTATCCGCCGGGTGCCACAGCAGGTGGTCTGTGGCCCCCGCCCCAACCCGGAGCCTCCTATCCTCGCGGCCGCCTGCGGAGCAGGTACGTGTCCATGATCCAGCCCTTGCGCTCGCGCGCCTCGGAGCGGAGTTCGGCGATGCGGGGTGCGGTCTCCGCGAGGGGGCCCGAGGCGAGGATCTCGTCAGGGGTGCCTATGTAGGCGCCCCAGTAGATGTCGATGTCCTGGTCCGCGTACTTCTGGAAGATCTGGTGGGCGTCGAGCATGACGACGACGTCGTCGACGCCCTCGGGGAAGCCCTCGGCGAGACGCCGGCCCGTCGTGATCTGGACGGGCCGGGCGACACGGTTGAGGCCCGTACGGTGACGGGCGACGAGGGCCGAGACACTGCTGATACCAGGCACGACGTCGTAGTCGAAGGGCACGGCACCCCGGTCGAGGATCTCCTCCAGGATCCCGAGCGTGCTGTCGTACAGCGAGGGATCGCCCCACACCAGGAACGCCCCACTCTCGTCCTCGCCCAGCTCCTCGGCGATCAGACGCTCGTAGATGTCGGCGCGGGCGCTGCGCCAGTCGCCGACGGCGGGGGAGTAGCCCGCGCCCCCGGCGGCCCGGTCCCGCTCCGGATCACGGGCCTCCACCAGCCGATACGCCCCGTCCGGCAGGTGGGCGTCGAGGATGTCACGGCGCAGCCGGACGAGGTCGGACTTCACCTCGCCCTTGTCCAGGATGAAGAACACGTCCGTGCTCCGCAGAGCCTTGACCGCCTGAAGGGTCAGATGGTCGGGGTCGCCCGCCCCGATGCCGATGACATGAATCTTTCGCACACCCCGAGTCTGCCCCACGCCACTGACAGCCCGGTCACCGCACCGGACCGGAACAGCCGGGAAAGGACATCGAGCCGTGCCACGTACGCCCCGTCATCGCACAGCACTCGCGTGCCACGCCGTTGCTACGCCGTCCTCCCGCGCAGCCGAGGAGCCCGTGCCTCCGCGTCCACCGCGGCACCCTCCCGTTCCACAGTCCCCGCCAACTCCCGTGCCCAGGCGGCGAGTCCAGGCAGATCGACGCCGTGCGGCCGCTCCCGCCCGGCCTCCGTGCCCCACTCCTCGATCGCCCCGGCCCCGCGCCGCAGCAATCGCGCCCCGCCCGTCACGTTCCCCCGAGCCGCATGCGTGAGCCCCACCGCGAGCTGCGCCAGCCCCCGCCACAGCGCTCGCTCCTCCTCGGGCCCCGACTTCCAGGCATCCTCGAAGACTTCGTGCGCGTGGAACGGTTTCCCCGCCGCCATCAGCGACTGCGCCTCGGCGACGGTTTCCTCGGGCGTGCGCACGACCCCTTCGGGCTGCCGCTCCACCCCGGCGGCCCCGTACGGCAGGGGCCGCCCGAGCCCGTCCCGTGGCCGCGCGTTGCGGGCCCGGCCTTCGGGGTCCCGGTCCCGTCCGACATCAGAAGTAGCGCTCATACGCCGATTGTCCCTCGCGCCCATTGTTCCTCGCCCTCACGCCGCTTTCGGACCTGGCCGGGGTGTGGGGTAGAGTTCTGATTGCGCGATCACGCGGTTCACCGCGGCGGAGCGNGCCGGGGTGTGGGGTAGAGTTCTGATTGCGCGATCACGCGGTTCACCGCGGCGGAGCGCATCGGGACGTGGCGCAGCTTGGTAGCGCACTTGACTGGGGGTCAAGGGGTCGCAGGTTCAAATCCTGTCGTCCCGACTTGCGAAGTAGCAGGTCAGAGGCCATTTCGGGTTGACCCCGAGGTGGTCTCTTCGTTGTTTTGGGCGATTGTCGGCGGTCGCGGACCGCCGCACGCCAATACCGCACCAGATCGAGGGATTCCCCCTCTGACCTGCGGAAACGTCGTCCCTCGATGGCGTGGGCGTCTGGACTGGCCTTTTTCGCGAGCAACGGGAGCCGCTCTGCACCGCATCAGCGTCGCTCCCGAAACCTCTCAGGGTCTGGTCCGCTCTGATCCTTACGGGAGATGCCGACAGACCCAGGTATGAACCTCGCGCCCCCCAGTGAACGCACAACTCTCGTTCCTCCTCTTGCACGGCGTCACACCCCCCACCTGAGAAGGGACGCGCAGTGCGCACACGTACGCGTCTACGTACGAACTCCGCGGGACCCGTCGCCCTCGCCCTCGCCCTCGCCCTCGCCGCAGCCGGATCCGTTCTGGCTGCACCGCTCTCACCCGCCTCCGCGGTGGAATCGTCCTCGTCGGCCGACCTCCGTGCGGACGTGAACCGTGACGGCCGGGTCGACTTCACCGGCGGTACCGACACGGCCGGTGAGGACAGCTGGTCCGCCGGGCGTGGAGCGGTCTACCTGCCCAACACCGACGACGACACCAAGCGCTGCCCGGTCACCGGCCCCGGTGGCAGACCGCTGTCCATCGCCAAGCTGGCCGCCTGCAACGACGCCTCCGACACCAAGGTCAACGGCCGTGCCGACGCCGCCGACCTGGCCCGGGTACGCTCCGTACCGATGCGGGGCCTGCCGTCCGGGGCCAAGGGCAGCGTGCAGGTCACAGCGGGGGCCAAGCACACCCGGGTCTTCGTCAAGCGTTCCGGAAGGTGGGTCCTGGTCACCTCCCGGACCCGGCTGTCCTCCGCCGAGTTGCGTTCCGGCGCGGAGTTCGGTGTCGAAGCCACCGATGTGATCCGCGACAGCGCGAAATGGGACGGCCGGGCGGTGATCCGCCTGAGCGTGACATCCGCCGGCCGGACCACGTCCGACAGGGTCACGCTGCGGGTCGCTCCTCTCCTCACCCACCACCATCTGCAGAACACCCAGCAGTTGATGGTCACCAAAGTGCGCGGCGAAGGCGAATGGGGCGGACTGCAGCGGAAGTTCGTCAGGGAACTGGAGAAGGAGGCCAAGGGCGCCGGTATCACCAAGCCGCTCGTGACCTTCGACAAGTACGAGGACATCTGGGCGCAGGACTTCGTCGAGCCGGCCTACGTCAGCATGACCGGACCGGGCGGGCGTCAACAGGTGATGCGCGTGATGCTGCGCTCGGCCCAGTCTGACCGTGAGGCGGGCCGGGAGCTGTTCGAGAAGGTGCGCGGCCGGGACATCGGCGTCGTGCAGGCCTTCGACCGGGGCCGGCCGGACGACTGGTCGCTCAACTCCATGGGAAACCTGGAGACCGTCCCGCCTTACGCCCACGGCGGCCGCTCGTTCCCGGCCGGGCGGATCATCATGGGCTACCGCAAGGACAGCGGCGCGCGGCCGTCGAAGGCGATGCGCACGCTGTTGAAGTCCCAGGGCCTGCAGGATCCGCTGCTGCTGGACACCTCGTGGCTGGGCGTCGGTCATGTCGATGAGTTCGTGCAGTTCCTGCCCGCCGACACCCCGCGCGGCTGGCGGATCGGTGTCGCCGACCCCGAGGCCGGGCTGCGGCTGCTGCGTGATGCCAAGCGAGACGGCCACGGCGGGACCAAGATGTTCTCGGTTCCGCGCCGCCAGGGCATGCCGGCGCCGAAGGAGACCATCGACGAGGCCCTCGCCAACCGGCATCTGGTGGCCGACAACGCCATGGCGGCCGAGCGCATCGCGGCCAACCTGGACATACTCAAGCGCGAGACGGGCGTCACCGACGACGAGATCGTGCGGGTGCCTGCCTTGTACGTTCGCGACACCGAGCCGGTGGAAGGCGGAGAAGGCATCTCCGTGCCGCGCCTGACACGCATGGGCGGCACCACGCCCCTCGTGGACACGCTCGAGAAGCACGGTCAGCAGAAGTGGCTCGCCGGCGACGCGAGCGCTCCTGCCGCCCCGACCGTCAAGACCAGTGCGTACGTCCCCGGCGCCGTCAATGGCATCCTGCTCTCCCGCGACCGTTACCTCGCCCCGCGCCAGTGGGGCCCCGTCGTCGCCGGCAAGGACATCTTCACCGAGGCTGTCACCGCCGTATACAGGCGAGTCGGCCTGAAGGTGTCGTACATCGACGACTGGTACACGTACCACCTCGGCATGGGCGAGGTGCACTGCGGCACCAACACCCTGCGCGACGCCTCGGCCGCGTGGTGGGAGCGCAGGGCGCGGTGACCCGTAGCCCCGTTCACGCGTCGGCCGCCTCGGTTACCCGGTCCAGGTAGCTGCCCTCCGGCCCGTGTCCACCGGGGACTTCGGCGCGGCGGGGCGGTGGCATGAACGCCACCGCCCCGCCTGCGCGGGGCGGCGTCGGACGGGCACCTCATCCCTGCTCACGCCGTCTCCCACACCGTCCCCCGAGCCCCCGCTCCCCGCGGATGCTCTCTATCGATCGGTAGAGGCGAACGGGCCTCCCGGTAGAAGCCGCGCCGGCTGATCATCGTGATCTCGACGCCGGCCGACGAGGACCCTCGCCGGCCTGCGGATCCTGCGCTCCGACGATCCGCCCACGGCCGTCTTCGCGGCCGGCGACGCGCAGGCGCTCGGCGTCGTGTCCGTGTCCGCCCGGAGCCGGTGGCGTGGAGGCGATCAGTCTGCGTAGTCGGGGGCGATGCGTTCCAGCAGGCGGAGCAGGGCCTGCCAGGCCAGGTCGTAGGCCTGACGGTCCTGGAGGTCGGAACCGTGTTCCTCGCCGCGCAGTTGGCGGGCGGTTTGCTCGCGTACGTCGGCGGGCGGCAGGGTGAGGGGGGTGTTGCCGGCCTGGGCGGTGACCTGGATCTCGCAGGCCTTCTCCAGGTAGTACATGCGCAGGAACGCCTCGGCGGCGGTCTCGCCGACGGTGAGCAGGCCGTGGTTGCGCAGGATGAGCGCGGGGTGGTCGCCGATGTCGGCGACAAGGCGCTGCTGCTCGTCGAGGTTGAGGGCGACGCCCTCGTAGTCGTGGTAGCCGATTCGCTGGTGGAACTCCATGGACATCTGGTTGACCGGCAGCAGTCCGTCCCGCTGCGCGGCGACGGCGCAGCCGGCCCTGGTGTGGGTGTGCAGCACGCAGTGGGCGTCGGGCCGGGCGGCGTGGATCGCGCTGTGGATGACGAATCCGGCGGGGTTGACCGGGTGCGGGGTCGGCTCGACGGGGTTGCCGTGAAGGTCGATCTTGACGAGGCTGGACGCGGTGATCTCCTCGAAGAGCAGCCCGTAGGGATTGATGAGGAAGTGGTGGTCGGGACCAGGCAGCCGCAGCGAGATGTGGGTGAAGATCAGGTCGGTCATGCGGAAGTGCGCCACGAGCCGGTAGACGGCGGCCAGTTCGCTCCGCAGACGCCGTTCTTCCTCGCTGTGGGCCTGTTGTCCGGTGGGCATGGACGTGGCTGCGGCGGTGGGCGAGGCGGTCTCAGCGGGTGTGGCGTTGGTGGCCATGAAACCTAACTCCTGTCGAAGCGTCAGCTGTCGAAGCGTCAGAGGGAAGTTGATGCCGTCGTGGGCTGCGCGGCTTGGCCGCTGTCGGGATCGGTGGCCTGTCCGGCGAGGCGGCGGCGCCACTGGTCGAGGACGCGTGAATCGGTGGGCCGGGTGGAGAGGCTGACCGCGGCGTAGGCGACCAGGCTGGTGGCGAGGCCGTAGTAGATGGGCTCGTTGGCGAGCATGCCCTCGGTGGCCATCAGGGCGATGACGGTGACGCTGCCGGCGGTCATGGCCGCGAGAGCCCCGGGCAAGTTGCCGCGCTTCCAGAGCAGACCGCCGAGGATGGGCACCAACAGGCCGCCGACCAGCAGGTTGTAGGCGACCGTGAGGGCTGCGAGGACGTCGTCGAGCAGGCAGGCGAGAGCGATGGACACCGCGCCGAGGATGATGATGGCAATCCGGTTGGAGGCGATCTCGTCGTGGTCCTCGCCGGGTTGCCGGTGGACGGTTCGTCCGCCGAGGGCACGCACTCGGTGCCAGATGTCGTTGTTGGCCACGGTGGCGGAGGCGATCAGGGCGCCACTGGCGGTGGACATCATCGCGGACAGGGCGGCGGCCAGAACCAGGCCCTTCACGCCGGTCGGCAGGGCGCTCTCGACGATGGTCGCGAAGGCGCTGTCCGCGTCGGCGAGGTGGGGGTGGAGGACCTTGGTGGCCATGCCGATCACGGCGCCGGCCAGTGCGTAGAACAGGCAGTACAGGCCGGCGACGGTGCCGCCCCAGGAAGCGACCCTGTCGCTGCGGGCGGTGAAGACGCGCTGCCAGATGTCCTGGCCGATCAGCATGCCGAAGGTGTAGATCAGCACGTAGGTGAAGATGCTCTCGGCGCCGATGGATCCGAACGACAGGTAGCTGTCGGGGAGTTGGGCGGACAGCTCGGAGAAACCGCCGGCCTTGACTACCGCGACCGGCAGCAACACCACGAGAACGCCGATGCTCTTGACCACGAACTGCACCATGTCGGTGAGGGTGATCGACCACATGCCGCCGAGGGCCGAGTAACCGACCACGATCGTGCCGCCGATGACGACGGCGGCCCAGCGAGGCACGTCGAAGAGGACGTCGAAGACGGTGGCGTAGGCGATGGTGGAGGTGACGGCGAGCATCAGGGTGTAAATCCACATCACCAGGCCGGAGATGACGCTGGCCGAGTCGCCGTAGCGAAGGGACAGCATGTCGGCGACGGTGTAGACCCGCAGCCGGGCGATGCGGGCGGAGAAGCAGACGCTCAGTGCCAGCAGTCCGAAGCCGATGGTGAAGACCATCCAGGCGCCGGACAGGCCGTAGGTGTAGCCGAGGCGTACACCGCCGATGGTGGAGGCGCCACCGATGACCACGGCGGCCATGGTGCCGGAGTACATGGCCGGGCCGAGGCGCCGTCCGGCGACGAGGAAGTCGCTGGTGGAACGGGCGCGTCTCTTGCCCCACCACCCGACGGCGACGATGCCGAGCAGATATCCGATGATCACTACGTAGTCGACGCCCATGACGTCCTCCGGTCGTTGGCGGCCCGCGTCGGGGAACGCGGTACCGGGATGCTCGAGTCAGGGAGCGGCTGCGCGCAGGCCGGGTAGGGCGGCGGCTTTGCTGCTCAGGGGCGACAGCCGGGCTGGACCACGGTGGGGGACGTGGGGGGACGTGGGGGGACGGTGGTGCCGGTGTGGAACGGTGTGTGCCCGGTGTCCGGTGGGAGTCCGACAACCGTAGGCCGCCGGGGACTTGACACCACAGTGGCGCATTCGTCTCATATCCTGACTGCCGAGGGATGAATCAACCCGCCGGTGGTGCACGACGATTCCGAGGAACCGCACATGCCGCCGACCACCCCAATTCCCACCCCCACCCCATCCGCGCCGGGCACCCCGGCGATCCCGCTGAGCACTCTGCTCGCCGACGCCGGCTTGGGGATGCGGCAGGTCGCCGGGCCCCGAGAGGACCGCCTCGTCGGGACGATCGGCACCACGGAACTGGAAGACCCCGCCCCGTACTTGCTCGGAAGTGAACTCCTGCTCATCGCCGGCGTCCGCCTTCCGAAGACCGCCGACGGCATCGACGCCTACGTACGGCGCGTCGTCCAGGCGGACATCGCGGCGCTCGGCTTCGGTGTGGCCCCCGTGCACGACGAGGTCCCGCCCGCCCTGATTCGAGCCTGCGACCGGCACGGACTGCCCTTGCTGCGGATCCCGCCCGAGACGCCGTTCGTCGCCGTGAACCATGCCGCCCACGCGGCCATGGCCGAGGCCCGGCACCAGGAACTGCGCCAGATCTCCGAGGCCCAGGGGGCCCTCGCCACGGCTGCGGCCCGCACCGACGCGCTGAAAGCCGTTCTGCACCAACTCGCCGCACGGCTCGGCGCCTGGACCGTCCTGCTCGATCCGCTCGGCAATGAACTCCTCGCCGCCGGCACCAGGCCGAGCGCATCCGCCGCGGATCAGGTGCGCGCACTCGCCGCGCGCACCACGGCCCGCGTGCGGTCCCGCTCCGCCGACGGACGGCCGCAGCCGCCTACAGCAGCGGCCGAGCACAACGCCGAGGTCCACCTCACGGTGCACACCCTCCCCGCACAGACCGCCGACGGCCCGTTCGTTCTCGGCGTCGCGGCCGCCGTGGCGCCCACCGCCGTGCACCGGTCCGTGATCGGCACCGCTCTCGTCCTGCTGTCGCTGCTCACCACTCCCCGGCACGCCCTGGGCACCGACACCCTCGCGTCCGCGGCGCTGGTCCGCCTGATGCTCGGTCAGGACCCGGTCGACGTGGCCCCGCTCCTGTCGTCGGCCGCACGGCAGGACAGCTGGGTCGTGGTCCACGGCCGCCTCGCGGGGCCGGGCCCCGGGGCAACGGTGCGTCCCGGTGGGGGCCCTGTGCAACTGGCTGCCCTCGGCACCGCCCTGGGCACTCCCTACCTCGACATCGACGGCACCACTCTGCGCGCACTGATCCCGAGCGCCCCCGCTTCCGCACCGCCCGATCTCGACCCGGCCGTCCGACTCGGCTGGACCCTCGGCATCAGCTCACCCGTCGCCGCCGCCGACCTCGCGATCGCCGACAGGCAGGCCGATCGCATGCTGCGCCATGCCGTCGCCACGGGCTCGTCCCTGGCACGGCACCGCACCCAGGACCTGACCATGCACTCCCTGGTCAGCGCGGGCGATGCCGTCGCGCTCGCGCAGGCCCGCTTCGCCCCTCTCACCGAAGCCTCCGCGCCCGGCCCCGTCGTTCTGCTGGAGACCCTGCGCACCTGGCTTGCGCACCACGGCAACTGGGACCGCACCGCAGCCGCTCTCGAGATCCATCGCAACACCGTGCGCCGACGCATCGCCAAGTCGGCCGAACTGCTCGACGTGGATTTTGAGGATCTCGACGTCCGGATGGAACTCTGGTTCGCCCTGCGCTGGCTCACCGGTGAACAGCCCACCGGGGGAGGGGAGGGGCGTATGCCTTGACGCCCGGTTCGCCTCCCCGCGCGGCTTCGGCAGGCAACAGCGTGCCCGTGCCGCCTGCCATCCGCGCCCGGTGCGTCTGCGGGCACCTCCAGGATCGGGACGAGGTCGCGACCGTACGCCGCGCACGGCGCGGTCTGGGCAGCGACCAGCGACGACGCAGCTTAAAGCGCTTTAGATGCTGGTACTGTGAGCGCCGCCGCGGGGGTGCGTCAAGGGTGTTGCGAACGTTCACCGGGGAGGGTGTGTGGATGAGTCAGGCTCAGCCCGGGCGCGCGGCAACGGTACGACTCCGCGTCCCCGCCTGGAGGACGTGGCAGCCCGCGTGGGCTTGTCGACGGCATCGGTCTCCCTGGTCCTGCGCGGCGTGCCGGGTCCCAGCGAGAGAACCCGCGACCGGGTGCTGAAGGCGGCAGACGCCCTCGGATACCGCCCCGACCGCAACGCCAGCCTGCTGGCACGTCGGCGCAGTCGGCTGCTCGGTGTCATGGTCGACATCCACAGCCCCTTTCACGCCGAGCTGGTCGAGCACCTGCACACGGCCGCCCAACAGGTCGGCTACGACCTCGTCCTGAGCACCCAGACTCGCACTCGTGGCGAGCAAACCGCCGTCGAGACGCTCCTCGCCTTCCGCAGCGAGGCGCTGATCCTCCTCGGTCCCACCGCCCCCGCGGCCGCACTCACCGCCCTCGGCCGGACGACTCCCGTCATCGCCGTGGGCCGCCGGGTCGCCTCCGTCGACGTGGATGTCGTGCGCACCGCGGACGAGGACGGAGTGGGTCAGATCGTCGACCACCTGGCCGGTCTCGGTCACCGGTCGATCGCCTACGTCGACGGCGGCAAGGACGTCATCGCCACTGACCGGCGCTGTGGCTACCGCGCCGCGATGCGTCACAACGGGCTGGAAGCGCACATCAGGGTCCTCCGCGGCGACTCCACCGAGAAGGCCGGCGAAACGGCCGCACGGCGCCTTCTCGGCAGCGGCGACCTGCCGACCGCCGTAGTGGCCTACAACGACCAGTCGGCCATCGGCCTGCTCGCCGCTCTCGGGCGGGCCGGGATCGCCGTCCCGGGTGCCGTGTCCGTGGCCGGCTACGACGACGACACGCTGTCCCGGCTGGGGTGTTTCGACCTCACCACGGTCAGCCAGAACGCGGAGGAGCAGGCTCGCCATGCTGTGACGGCCGCCGTCGAACGCCTCGATGGGGGCCGCACCGCGTTCCGTGAGATCGTCCTCGCCCCCCGGCTGATCGCCCGGGGGACCACGGCAGCGGTCTCCTGACCGCGCCGCCGTGCGCTGTCTTTTGCTGTCGGCTGTCCGCTGTCCGCTGTCAGCCGTCCGCACCGCCCCGCCCTCCGCGCGTGTGTTCCCGACCGGCGGCTCGCCCCGTCTGCCGGTCGGCGAGCAGGTTCAAATGTCATCACAAAGCCTTGACACCTCCCGGAAACAGAAGCATGCTCTGCGCACCGCCTAAAGCGCTTTAAAAGATCACTGAGCTGCGGACGGCCGGCATCCCGGAAGGCGGTCGCCGAACTGCCGGCGTCGTCGTCCCAGCCCCGTGATCATCCATCCCTCGCCCCGCCCGGACCTGGACCCGCGCCGGCACTTGTGCCGGTTCCGGATCGGGTGCCACCTGCCTCGACGCCGCCCGACCCCATCCGGGTCGGCGGCGCCCCGTCTCCCGTCGTCCCGCGCGCTTCCAGGACCGCCTTGCCGCATGCGGGACAAACCGCCGCAGAACAGCCAGTTGTCCTCCAGGCCTCGCCCCACGCCCGCGCCCGGTTTCACATGAAGGAGTACCCCGCACATGGAACGCACTCAGATCGGACGGCCGCTGGGCGGCCGTCGCCTCTCCAGAAGAGCCCTGGCCGCGGTGAGCGTGCTCGCCGCGGCGGCGGCCGCGCTGACCGGGTGCAGTAGCGGCAAGGCCACAGGCGACACGGCGAAGGCGACGGCGAGCGAGGGTGGATCGACGTCCGCCGCGAAGAGCGGCAAGAACGCCATCTACGTCATCGGTGGAAAGCCCGACGACCCGTTCTGGTCCGCGATCAAGCGGGGCGGCGAGGACGCGGGGAAGCTGGTGAAGGCGGGCGGCGGCTCCGTGACCTTCCTGGGCCCGAAGACCTACGACAACCTCGGCCCGGACGCGGCCAAGCTGACACTCACCGCGCTGTCGCAGAACCCGTCGGCGATCGTGGTGCCGGACTGGGTTCCCGAGAACCAGGACGACGCGATCAAGCAGGCCGTGAAGAAGGGCGTGCCCGTGTTCGTCTACAACGCGGGTGGTGTCGAGGCTGCCGAGCGAACGGGTTCACTGAAGTACATCGGGTCGGACGACTACGAGGCGGGCAAGGCCGGGGGCGTCAAGTTCGCCGAAGAGGGCGCCAAGAACATCCTGTGCGTCAACACCGTGCCCGGTGCGGCCAACTCGGAAGCTCGCTGCAAGGGGATCAAGGACGGGGCCAAGAGCAAGGGTGCCAAGTCCAAGCAACTGCCCCTGCCCTCCTCCAACTTCGGCAACCCGTCCGCGGTCACGCAGGCGATCAAGGGCGCGCTGCTGAAGGACGACACCATCGACGCGCTGGTGACGATCGGCGTCCAGGACGCCGACAGCTCTGCCGCCGCGATCGAGCAGGCGAAAGCCGGTGACAAGGTCACGCTGGGCACCTTCGACCTCTCGCAGAGCCAGCTCGACCGGATCAAGAACGGAAAGCAGCTGTTCGCCATCGACCAGCAGCCGTACCTGCAGGGCTTCTACGCGGTGTCGATAGCCAACCAGTACCTGTCCTACGGCGTGATCCCGCCGCAGAACCCGCTCCTGACCGGCCCGCTCCTGGTCACCAAGGACAACGTCGACGAGGCGATCGCGGGCACGAAGGCCGGCGTCCGCTAGCCCCCTGATCCGCGCAGAGGTGCCGGGCCCGGCCCGGGCCCGGCACCTCTCCCCGGCGCATGCCGGGCCGGCACATCCGAGATCCACGAAGGTGGTACCAGACCGATGACAACCTCCCTCCCCAAGACGACGGCCGGCGCGGAGGCCGCCGTCATCCCGCCGAAGCAGGCCGAGAGCCGACTGGGACAACTGCGACATCGCCCCGAGGCCGGGGCGCTCATCGGAACACTGAGCGTGTTCGTCTTCTTCGCGATCTTCGGCGGTGAGAAGTTCCTCGCCGGGGCAGGAACGGCGAGCTGGCTGAACATCGCCGCCGAGCTCGGCATCATCGCCATCCCCGTCGGACTGCTGATGATCGCAGGCGAACTCGACGTGTCCGTGGGCTCGGTGCTGGCGGGCAGCTCGATGACGCTGGCCATCGTCTCCGGGCACTGGGGCGCTCCGATGATCGTCGGCATCGTTCTCGCGCTGGCGCTCGGGCTGCTGACCGGACTTCTCAACGGGATCATCGTCACGAGAAGCAACGTCCCGTCCCTGGTCGTCACGCTGGCCACCCTGTTCGCTCTGTCCGGTCTCACGCTCGGCCTGTCACGGGTCACGACCGGCACCACGAGCGTCGCCATCGCCCCCGACCCCACCTCGAAGACGATCTTCGGCCAGCTGATCGGCGGTCAGTTCGAAGTCGCGATCTTCTGGTGGATCGCCGTGGCCGTCCTGGTCACGGTGCTGCTGCAGATGATGCCGTACGGCAACTGGATCTTCGCGATCGGCGGCGACAAGGAGAGCGCGCGCGCCACCGGAATCCCGGTCGCCAAGGTGAAGATCGCGCTGTACATGGCCAGCGGGTTCTGTGCCGCCCTGGTCGGCGTGATCCAGACCATCCTCTACAACGGCGCGCAGGTCGCCAACGGCCAGGCCTTCGTCTTCAACTCCATCATCGCCGTGGTCATCGGCGGCGTGCTGCTCCACGGAGGGTACGGATCGGTCGTCGGCGTCGTGCTGGGAACCCTGACGTTCGCCATCGTCAACCAGGGCATCTACTACACCGGTTGGAACTCCGACTGGGCCGCCCTGATCCTCGGCATCCTCATCCTCGCGGCGGTGCTGATGAACAACACCTTCCGCCGGCTCGCCCTGTCCCACAAGCCCCGCACTGCGAAGAAGGCCTGACCATGACCGCACCCCTTCTGCGCCTGACCGGCATCAGCAAGTCGTTCCTCGGCACCCACGCGCTGCAGGACATCTCTCTGGAGGTGGAAGCCGGAAAGGTGTTGTGCCTGCTCGGCGACAACGGCGCCGGCAAGTCGACCCTCATCAAGATTCTCTCCGGGTTCCACAAGCCGACCACCGGCACGATCGAGGTCAACGGCGAACCGGTCGTCTTCGAGAGCCCTCGCGACGCCGGCGCCCAGGGCATCGCCACCGTGCACCAGTTCGGCGGGACGTTCCCGCTGATGGGTGTGGGCCGCTGTTTCTTCGTCGGGGCCGAACCCACCAAGGGCTGGGGCCCGTTCAAGCTGTTCGACAAGAAGCTGGCGGGCGAGATCGCCGTCCGTGAGATGCAGTCGCTGGGCATCACCCGCGTCACCGACGGCAGCCGCCTCGTGGGCAGCCTGTCCGGCGGTGAGCGCCAGGCCCTGGCCATCGCGCGCGCCGTGTACTTCGGCGCCAACGTCCTCATCCTCGACGAGCCCACGGCGGCCCTCGGCGTCAAGGAGGCGGCCCACGTCCTGCGGATCATCATGCAGGCCCGCGCCAAGGGCGTCGCGGTCATTCTCGTCACCCACAACGTCCGCCACGCCATGACGGTCGGCGACCACTTCGCCGTCCTCATCCGAGGTCAGAAAGCCGACGACTTCCGCAAGGGCGAACGCACCCGGGAAGAGATCACCGACCTCATGGCCGGAGGCGAGGCCATGGCCGACCTCGAGGCCGAACTGGCGCAGCTCCAGCTGGAGATGCGGTCCGAGAGCTGATCGCGCACATCGCGGCAGCGACCGCGCGGGGGGGGGCGTCGGCGGGGAGCGCCCCCCAGCCGGCCGAAGGTGCGGCACCGAACGTCAGGACGACGCGATGCGGGATGAACACCTGGATGTCCACACGCGCGGCTCCACTCCCCCCGGCCTCGTCCTGGACCGCACGAGCCGGACACCGCTCCACCGGCAACTTGCCGAGCAGCTGAAGCGTGCCATCGAGCACGGTCAGCCGGCGCCCGGCAGCCTGCTGATCGGCGAGATCAGGATGGCGGAGGAGACCGGCCTGTCGCGCGTCACGGTCCGTCAGGCGATCCAGTCGCTGGCGGACCAGGGGCTACTGGTGCGCCGCCGGGGCATCGGCACCCTGGTGGCGCACGGCCGGGCCCCGCACACCATGGACGCCGCCGCCGTGCACGAGGACCTGCGCGAGGCGGGGCGTGCCCCCGAGGCCGAGGTCCTGCGCTGCGGGGCCGAACCCGCCTCGCCGGAGGTGGCGGCCGCTCTCGCCATCACGGAGGGCACCGAGGTCACGGTGCTGGAGCGGCTGCAGTACGCGGACGGCCTGCGCATCGGCCACCTGCGCAACCACCTGCCCCGCGACCTGCTGCTTCCGGATGCGTTGGGGCCGTACGACGGTCGGCTGGGCGCCGTCGGTCTGCACGGTCTGATGCGGGCGGCCGGAGTCGTCGCGTACAGCGCCCAGCACGCGATCGGGGCGCGTATCGCCACGGCCGAGGAGTGCGAATTGCTCGACATGACCGAAGGGTTCGCCCTGCTGACCTTGACGCGCACGACATTCGACCAGGGCGGCCGTGCGGTCGAGTACGGCACCCACTGCTTCCCGCCCGCGCGGCGCGGCTTCGAGTTCCACCTCTTCGCCCACACCGAAGCGCACTGAGTATCTGGGCCACGCCGTCGTGAGTCGTACCACCGAACGCTACGTACTAAGCGTGTACGTAGTAGTCGGCGATCGGCGAGCCGGGGGACCGGTTCTCGTGAAGGGTGGCGACGTGACGGGCGAGTACCTGGGCTGGACGTTGGTGGTACTGGGGGCAGGGGTGGCTGTCGGGAACCTTGTCCGGGTGGCCATGGTCACGGGCTGGGCGCGGTACGAAGCGGGTGCCGAGGCGTTGATGGGCGCAGGCATGGCCGTGATGTCCGCGCCTCCGACAGCGGCGCTCTACGGCACGTACGGCGTGTGGTGGGCAGCGGTTTTCGGGCTGCTCTGTGTCGGGGGCGTCGCCCAGTCCGTTCGGCGTGCGACCCAGGGAGGCCTGCGGCACATGCACCACGGCGCCCACCTGGTGATCGGCAGCGCCGCCATGGTGCTGATGACCCTGGCCATGCCGGGCGCGGCGTCGGGGCCCGTGCTCGCACTGGCCGGCTCCTCCGGGCACGGGCACGGGCACGGAGCCATGCCGGGCATGGCCGGGATGGGAGGCATGGAGGGTATGGACGGCCACGGCATGGCCGAAGCCGCCGCCTCCACGGGATCCACGCTCGCCTGGCGAGCGACCTTCTGGGTCCTGGCCGCGTACTTCCTGGTCTTCATGGCCCTGGCGGTACGTGCCCGGATGCGGGGCGCGGACGGATCGCCGCAGACCGCGGAATCCGGCGGCAGCGCACGCCATCGCCGGGCACACCGGAAGCCCACAGCGCTCTCGGCGCTCTCGGCGCCGAACGCGCGCCTGGCCGGTCACGTAGGCATGGGTGGGTCGATGGCGACGATGTTGCTGATGATGACCGCCTGAGCGCCCCTGACCGCCTGACCTCGAACAAGAAATTCCTTGTGCAGTACGGGAGTTGGCGCGCCGCGCCCACGATCGGCCCACCCGATCTGCGCCCGACGCGGCGCCACTGGCCTGTGACCTGCCTCACGTCAGCTTGCTGTCAGGTAACTGACCGGAAGCTGTCAGAGCGCTCTGTTTGCATGGGTTCACCGAGGCCTTCGACCACCGTATCCCCGGTCTCCGATCCCGTCGGAGCCCCCACTGCCGAGGAGAGACATGGCCGACACCCTGACCGGTTGTCCCGCGCACGCGGGCGCGCCGGTTCCCGCGTATCCGATGCCCAGGGCAGAGGCCTGCCCGCTCGCCCCGCCTCCGGCGGTGGAGCCGTTGCGGGCGGAGCAACCGATCACCAAAGTGCGGATCTGGAACGGCGGTACGCCCTGGCTGATCACCCGTCACGCGGACCAGCGCGCCCTGCTCACCGACCCCCGCGTCAGCAACGACGACTGTGAGCCCGGCTTTCCGCACGTCAACGCCCACCGGGCGCAGATCGCGCCCCACACCCCGAAACTGATCACCAACACCGACGCTCCGGAGCACACCCGGCTGCGCCGGACGGTCAACGGGCCGTTCCTCGTCAAGCGGATCGAGGCCATGCGGCCCGCCATCCAGAAGATGGTCGACGGCATGATCGACGACATGCTGGCCGGCCCCAACCCGGCCGATCTGCTCACGGCGCTGGCGCTCCCCGTGCCCTCGCTGGTCATCGCCGAACTGCTCGGCGTGCCGTACAAGGGCCACGCGTTCTTCCAGCGCAACGCCGGTCTCGCCCTCGACAACTCACTCTCCGCGGACGAGGCGACGGCGGCGAGCCGCGCGCTGGGCCAGTACATCGACACCCTGTTCCGGGAGAAGCTCGAAAACCCGGACGATGCCGTGTTGTCCGAGATGGCCGGCCGGGTCAAGGCCGGTGAGATGGAGCACGCCGAGGCCGTCAACATGGGTGTGGCCATGCTGATCGCCGGACACGAGACCACCGCCACGATGATCAGCCTCGGCACGCTCGCCCTGCTGCAGCACCCCGAGCAGCTGGCCGTGCTGCGCGACACCGAGGACCCGAAGGTGATCGGGAACGCGGTGGACGAACTGCTGCGTTACCTCAGCATCCTTCAGACCGGTGTCCGCCGGGTCGCCCTCGAGGACATCGAGATCGGTGGCCTGACGATCCGCGCCGGTGAGGGCATGATCTTCGATGTCCAGGCCGCCAACTGGGACCCGGAGGCCTTCCCCGAGGCCGAGCGGCTGGACCTGGGCCGGCCCGCCCGCCAGCACCAGGCGTTCGGCTACGGTCCGCACCAGTGCCTCGGCCAGAACCTCGCCCGCCTGGAACTCCAGGTCGTCTACGGCACCCTCTACCGTCGTATCCCCACCCTCCAACTAGCCGCTCGCGTAGACGAGTTGGAGTTCGACCACACCGGCACCACCTACGGGGTCCACTCCCTTCCCGTCACCTGGTGACCCATTTCCGCGTCGGCGAACGTACCAAGGAGCAAGGAACACATCATGCGTGTGGAACTGGACGAACCGAAATGCGTGGCGGCGGGGCAGTGCGTCATGGCCTCCCCGGAGGTGTTCGACCAGCGTGAGGAGGACGGCGTCGCCATCCTGCTGGAGGAGCGGCCCGGCGACGAACTCCTCGACGGGGTACGGGAAGCGGTGGCGGTCTGCCCGGCCGCGGCGCTCCGGCTGGTGGAGGAGTGAAGCGGATCGTGGTCGTCGGCGCCTCGGCCGCCGGGCTCGCTGCGACCGAGACGCTGCGTCGCGAGGGATACGGCGGCGCCCTCACCCTCATCGGTGAGGAGCCGCACGCGCCCTACGACCGGCCGCCGCTTTCGAAGCAGATCCTCTCCGGCGAGTGGAGCACCGACCGGCTGCCGCTGCGCCGCTCCACCGACCTCGACGGTCTGGACCTCGACCTGCGCCTGGGCGTCGCCGCGACCGGCCTTGAACTCGCCGACCGTACGGTGGTGCTGGCCGACGGGACGCGGGTGCCGTACGACGGACTGATCGTGGCCACCGGCGTACGGCCGCGCCGTCTGCCCGGCGACGGCGCGCACGTACTGCGCACCGTGGACGACGCCCTGGCCTTGCGCGACCGGCTGGCACCGGGACGGCGCCTGGTGGTGGTCGGCGCCGGGTTCCTCGGCGCGGAGGCAGCCGCGGTGGCCCGCGGTCTCGGCTGTGCGGTCACCCTCCTGGAACCGGCACCGGTGCCGCTGGCCCACGCCGTCGGCGAGCAGGTCGGGCGCGTGCTGTCGCAGGCCCACCTGGACCACGGGGTGGAACTGCGCACCGGGGTCACGGTGACCGCGGTGACCGAGGGCGGGGTGCGGCTCGCGGACGGTGAACTGGTCGAGGGCGACGCGGTGTTGGTCGCCGTCGGCTCCCTGCCGAACACCGAGTGGCTCGTGGACTGCGGCCTGGCCGTGGGCGACGGCCTGATCTGTGACGAGTACGGCGAGGCCGCCTGGGGGTCCCCCCGGCCGAAGGCTGGGGGAGTGTACGCGGCAGGGGACGTCGCCCGCTGGTACAACGCGCTGTTCGGCGTGCCGATGCGCATCGAGCACCGCACGAACGCCGCCGAGCAGGGTATGGCCGTGGCCCGCAACCTCCTGCGCCCCGAGGCGCGCAAGCCGTTCACGCCGGTGCCGTACTTCTGGTCCGACCAGTACGACATGAGGGTCCAGGCCTACGGCTACCTGCGAGGCCACGACGAAGTCGCCGTCGTCGACGGTGACTTGAGCGGGCGACGGTTCGTGGCCGCCTATCGCACCGGCGACCGGCTGACCGGCGTCCTCGCGGTCGGCATGCCGCCCAAGGCGATCCGGCCGTGGCGGCAGGCCATTGCGGCACGCGCGGCGTGGCATGAGACGGTACCCACCGCGACACCGGCCGCCGGCGCTCGACTCGACGGACGGTGACCGTCTCGGTGATCACCCGCACCGCTCGGGGCGGAATTTACTTGAGTTAGGCAATGAGATGGTAAAGTGGTGTGTATGTCCACACCATCACCCCTGCCCGACTCCGCGTCGACGGAAGTGATCGAGATCGAGCGAGCTCTCACTCGCATTTCCTATCTGATCAGCCGGGCCCGACAGCACGACCGCCTCATGGCGCTGGCCGGCGTGCCGCTGGACCGTGCCGCGGTGGCCCTCCTGCGGCAGATCGCAGACTCGGAGCCCATGCGTCCCGGTGAGCTGGCGAACCGGCTCGCCGTGGAAGCCTCCCACGTCACCCGTCAGGTGCAGCAGCTGATGAAGGCCGGCTACGTCACGCGCGTCCCCGACCCCGACGACCGACGCGCCCAGCGCATCCAGCTCACCCCGACCGGTCAGGAGGCCGTGCGGCGCATCCGTGAGTCCAGCGCTCGCGGCATGCAGCTGGCCCTGGCCGACTGGTCGCCCGAAGAACTGCGACAGCTCGCCACGCTCTTTCACCGCATGGTCGACGACTTCCTCTCCTATGCCGAAACGGACGCCACACAGGAAGCCGCCCCGGCCGCGCCGACCACGGCGGGGCAGTAGACGAACCAGCGCCTGATCATGCGGCAACCCCTGGATTCATGACGCGCTCCTGACAGCGGTGACCGGGTTGAGGGAAAGCCGTGAAGGGATCATTCTGGGGCGTATGGAGCATGTCGCCGCTGCGGCGATCATCGATGCACAGGGCACGGTGACGGGGTGGAGCGACGGTGCCCGGCGGCTGACGGGATATGCGGCCGAGGACGTCGTGGGAGGGGCGGCGGCGGAGCTGCTCGCCGAGGACGTATCACCGGGGGCGGTGGCCGCGCTGGCCGGTGAGGTCGTCGTGCGGCACCGGGACGGCCACCGTGTCGAGCTCGCGTTGACGGCGCAGGCCGTGCTGGGCCAGGACGGCGAACCGCACGCGTTCATGGTCATCTCCGCCCGGCCGGGGGAGCCGGAGCCCGAACCGAACTTGGCGGGACTGTCGTTCCAGCAGGCGTCCGTCTCGATGTCCGCCTTCAGCACGGACCAGCGTTGTCTGCGGCTCAACGACGTGGCCTGCCGGGTGATGGGGGTCGGCGAGGACGCCCTGGTGGGGCGGTTCTACCTGGACACCGTGCCGGAGGACCGGACCAGCCGGGGGTTTCTCCAGCACCTGCGCGAGGTGACCAGGACCGGCAGACCCGTGCACTACGAGAGCTACACCAGTGCGCCGTCCGGGAGCCGGGAGCACGCGTGGAACATCGAGATGTGGCCGGTGCGCGACGCCTCCGGCGCCATGGCCGCGGTCGCCATGGCCGCGTTCGACAGCAGCGAGCAGCACTGGGCCCGGCAGCGGCTGGCCCTGCTGAACGAGGCCGCGGCCGGCATCGGGACCACCTTGGACGTGGTCCGGACCGCCGATGAGCTGCTGGGCCTGGTCGTGCCGCGATTCGCGGACTTCGCCAGCGTGGACCTGCTCGACTGGGTTCTGCGAGCGGACGAACCGTCGGCGGCGGAGGGCACCCATGTCGTGCTGCGCCGGGTCGCGCACCGGTCCGTCACCACGGGGACACCGGAGGCGGCCGTCGAGCTGGGCGAGGAGGACACCTATCCGCCGTTCTCGCCGCCCGCGCGGGCCCTGCTGGACGGACGGGCGGTGCTCAGCAGGGCCGGGGAGCCGGACTTCGACCAGTGGCTCAGCGGCCACGAGGCGCGACACGCCAAGGACCGTGAGTACGGAGTGGTCGTTCACTCACTGCTGGCCGTGCCGCTGCGCGCCCGTGGCACCACGCTCGGGGTCGCGGTCTTCATCCGGGTCGCGAACCCCGACCCGTACGCCGGTGACGACGTCGCACTCGCCGAGGAACTGGCCAGCCGGGCCGCCGTCTGTGTGGACAACGCCCGCCGGTTCGCCCGTGAGCGGTCGACCGCGCTGACACTCCAGCACAGCCTGCTGCCGCGGGGGCTGCCCGGACAGGCGGCGGTGGAGGTGGCCCACCGCTACCTCCCCAGCCACGCGGTGGCCGGTATCGGCGGCGACTGGTTCGATGTGATCCCGCTGTCCGGCAGCCGGGTCGCTCTGGTCGTGGGCGACGTGGTGGGACACGGCATCCAGTCGTCCGCGACCATGGGGCGCCTGCGTACGGCCGTACGGACCCTCGCCGACGTGGATCTGCCGCCGGACGAACTCCTCACCCACCTCGACGACTTGGTGATCCACCTGGCGACGGACGTGGGTGACGAGGATGTCGCCGAGCAAGGCGCGACCTGCCTGTACGCGGTCTACGATCCCGTGTCGCGCCGTCTGACCCTGGCCGGTGCCGGACATCCGCCACCGGCCGTCCTCCTGCCCGACGGCACCGCACGGATCGTCACGATGTCCGCGGGGCCGCCGCTCGGGGTGGGGGGCCTGCCCTTCGAGGCGGCGGAACTGGAGCTGCCCGAGGACTCGCTGATCGCCTTCTACACGAACGGGCTGATCGAGGGCCGCGACCGCGACCTCGACCGCGCCAGCGCCGAGCTGTGCCGTGCGCTGACCGTCCCCACCGACTCACTGGACGCCCTGTGCGACGCGGTGCTGAAGTCCGTGCTGCCGGCACAGCCCGCCGACGACGTGGCCCTGCTGCTGGCCCGCACCCGTGCGCTGGGCGCCGACCAGGTGGCCACCTGGGACATCTCGCCGGATCCCGAACGTGTGGCCGCCACGCGGCAGTACGCCATCGAGCAGCTGACCGAATGGGGCCTGGACGAGACGGCTTTCGTGACCGAACTGGTCGTCAGCGAACTGGTCACCAACGCGATCCGGTACGGAGAACCGCCCATCCAGCTACGCCTGATCCGGGACCGCGCGCTGATCTGCGAGGTCTCCGACGGCAGCTCCACCTCACCGCATCTGCGCCGCGCGCATGTCTTCGACGAGGGCGGGCGCGGCCTGCTGCTCGTCGCCCAGCTCACGCAGCGCTGGGGCAGCCGGCAGACCGGCAACGGCAAGACGATCTGGGCGGAACAGCCGCTGCCGCCGGTGTGACTCGGCGGCCCGCGAGAGCATCGAAACTTTCGAATAGGGATTCTCACGCGCCCGAAACATTGACCGCCCAACAACCGGTTCCTACATTGAGCGCGCCTTGACACGGCGTGCGGGCCGGGGATTCCGGCGCCGCTCGGGCATCGAAACTTTTCGAAATTCGAAGAACGCGGGCCGAGTGCCGATCGCGGTGAAACAGAGGGGTGAGGGCATGAGACATCACGCCAGCCATGGAGTACGGGTGGCGGCCGGCGCCGCGGTCATCGCCCTCACGGCGTCCGGCTGCGGCGGAGGTTCCTCGGACAGCGCGAACGGCGGGACCGTCACGCTGACGGTCACGACACATGTCGACTACGGCTACCGGAACCTCTACAAGGAGTTCGAGAAGACCCACCCCGGCATCAAGGTCAAGGAAGTCCTGGTCGAGGACCTTCCGAAGAAACTCGTCACCCAGCTCGCGGCGAACCGTGGCGCCGCCGACGTCGTCGGTGTCGGCGACGACATCATCGGCAAGTTCAAGCCCAGTCACGAGCGGTTCCTCAACCTCGCCGACCACGGCGTCAACAACACGGACGACCCCTGGGTGCAGTGGGCCTACGACGCCGGAACGGTCGAGGACGGCAAGTTCGTGATGGGCCTGCGCACCGACATCGGGGGCCTCGGCATCTGTTACCGCACCGACCTTTTCAAGAAGGCCGGACTGCCCACCGAGCCGGAGAAGGTCGCCGAACTCTGGCCCACCTGGGACGACTTCACGGCCACCGGCGAGAAGTTCTCCAAGAAGGTCAAGAACGCCTCTTTCACGGCCAACACGGGCGACATCTGGGTCGGCATGGGCAACCAGCACAAGGAGACCTTCTTCGCGGAATCCGACGACTCCTTCATCGCCGACAAGAACACCGAACTCAAGCAGGACTTCCTCACCGCGGCGAACATGTCGGTGCGAAAGGTCAGCGGCGGATACCCGCCCTTCTCCCCGGAAATGGCCAACGCCCTGAAGACCGGCAAAGCGGCAACCGCTGTCTGCCCGGCGTGGAAACTCGACCGCACCAAGGAGGCCTCGGGCCCCGACAACGCCGGTAAGTGGTCGGTCGCCGCGGCCCCCGAGGGCGGCAACTGGGGCGGGTCCTACCTCATGGTGCCCAAGCAGACCAAGCACCCGAAGGAAGCCGTCGAGCTCGCCCGCTGGCTGACCTCGTCCAAGACCCAGAAGCAGCTCTTCCTCGATGAGGGCTACCTCTCCAGCCACCCGAAGGTCTACAACGACCCCGAGGTGCAGGCGAAGAAGGACCCGTACTTCTCCAACGCTCCCACCGGCAAGATCTTCGCGCAGGCCGCCGACTCCATGGAACCCATCTACCGCGGCACCAAGGACAGCGACGTCGCCTCCGCCTTCATGAACGCCCTGCTCCGCGTCGAACAGGGCAAGCAGAAGCCGGAAGCGGCCTGGGACCAGGCGATCGAGGACGCCAAGAAGGTCGCCGGGTGAGCGTCACCGAACTGCCCCGCGCGGCGGAGGCCCCCGAGGCCCCCGCCGCGCGGCGGCGCCCACGCAGCCCCTGGCGCAGCCGCATCTCGCGGTTCGACCTGCGCTACACCCCGTACCTGTTCATCCTGCCGTTCTTCGTCATCTTCGGTGTCTTCGCCGTCTACCCGCTGCTGTACACCGGCTGGATCTCGTTCCACGAGTGGGCGATCATCGAAGGCGACCAGGGCTGGACGGGCCTCGGCAACTACCAGGACCTGTTCGCCGACGCCTACTTCTGGAACGCCCTGCTCAACACCGGGCTCCTGCTGGTGCTCGGCACCGGCGGCGAACTGCTCGCCGCCCTGTGGCTCGCCGCCGTCCTCAACCGGAAACTGAGCGGCAGCGCGTTCTGGCGGGCCGGCGTCGTGCTGCCGCACGTCATTTCCGTGGTCGCCGTCAGCCTTGTCTTCGCGCAGCTCTTCGGCTACCAGACCGGCATCTTCAACGACGTCCTGGAACTGGTCGGTTTCGACCGGATCAACTGGCAGGCGAACCGCTGGTCCGCGATCATCGCCGTCTCGACCATCATCATCTGGCGCTGGGCCGGCTACTTCGCGCTGATCTTCCTCGCCGCGATGCAGGGTGTCCCGCACGAGCTCAACGAGGCGGCCATGCTCGACGGCGCCTCGAAGCGGCGGATCTTCTGGTCGATCACCGTGCCCTCGATCCGTCCCACCATCGTCTTCTGCGTGGTGATGTCGACGATCATCGGTATGCAGACCTTCGCCGAACCCCAGCTCTTCGACGTGCAGGGCACGGAGGGCACCGGCGGCAGCGACCGGCAGTTCCAGACACTGATGATGTACCTCTACGAGAAGGGCTTCCGCGAGTTCAACGCGGGCTACGCCGCCACCCTCGCCTGGGTGATGTTCCTGCTCATCGCCGTCGTCTCCGGCATCAACTACGCGCTGTCGCGGCGCATCGCGTCGAAGGACTGACACCACCATGGCCCTCGCTCTGCGTCCCGCGCCCCGCCCCCGCCCGCGCCCGCGCACCGAACGGTCCGGCGCCCTCGTCTACGCCACCCTCGTCGGCGTCATGGCAGCCTCCCTCTTCCCCCTCTACTACTCCTTCGTCCTGCCCACCCGCGACAACTCGGCGATCGGCGACTCCGCGCTCACCCTCACGCCGGGCGGCAACCTGTTCCACAACATCCAACGCGTCTACGACACCGTCGACTTCTGGCTCGCGCTGCGCAACTCCATGATCATCTCCAGCACGGTGACGGTCTGCTGCGTGTTCCTGGCCTCGCTCGCCGGATTCGCCTTCGCCAAGCTGCCGTTCCGCGGCCGCAACGCGCTCTTCGTCACCGTCGTCATCACCGCGATGCTCCCCACCCAACTCGGCATGATCCCGCTGTACATGCTGATGGGCGAGCTCGGCTGGATCGCCACCCTCAAGGCCGTCATCGTCCCGGCGCTCGTCAGCGCCTTCGCCGTCTTCTGGATGCGGCAGGCCTGCGACGAGGCCGTGCCGTACGAACTCGTCGAGGCCGCCCGGGTCGACGGCTGCTCCACGCTCGGCATCTTCTGGCATGTGGCGATGCCCGCTGTCCGCCCGCAGGCGGCCGTGCTCGCCATGTTCACCTTCATGGCCACCTGGAACGACTTCATGTGGCCGCTGATCGTCCTCGACCCGTCCGTGACGCCCACCGTGCAGACGGCGCTGTCCTCGCTCGCCAGCGGCTACGCCCTCGACTACACGCTCATCCTCTCCGGCGCCGCCATCGGTGTACTGCCGCTGCTCGTCGTCTTCCTTCTGCTGTCCAAGCAGATCGTCGCCGGTGTGATGCAGGGCGCCGTCAAGGGCTGACCCCAGTGACGGGCGCGCGCCCGGTCGAGGGCTGCCCCCACCTCCGTAAGCCACCTGTGAAAGGACCTGCATGACCGCGGGCCACCTCCGCAATCCCGTGCTGCCCGGATTCCACCCGGACCCGAGCATCGTGCGCGCCGGTGCGGACTACTATCTCGCCACCTCGACCTTCGAGTGGTTCCCGGGCGTGCCCGTGCACCGCTCGACCGATCTCGTCCACTGGGAGCCGGCCGGCCACATCCTGGACCGTACCGATCTGCTCGACCTGCGCGGAGTCGCCGACTCGGCCGGGGTGTGGGCGCCCTCGCTGTCGTACCACGACGGGCAGTTCTGGCTCGTCTACAGCGTCGTCCGCACCATCGGGCACCCCTACAAGGACGTCGACAACTACCTGATCACGGCGCCGTCGATCGAGGGCCCCTGGTCGGAGCCGGTCTTCCTGAACTCCTCCGGCTTCGACCCGTCGTTCTTCCACGACGAGGACGGCCGCAGCTGGCTGCTGAACATCCAGTGGGACCCGCGCGTGGGACACCCCTCGTTCGCCGGGATCCTGCTCCAGGAGTACGACGCCGCGGGGCGGTCCCTGATCGGGCAGCCGCGCACGATCCTCCGGCACGAGGAGCTCATCGAGGGGCCCAACGTCTACCGCCGGGACGGCTGGTACCACCTGATGCTCGCCGAGGGCGGCACGGGCTGGAACCACGGCATCCTCATGGCCCGCTCACGCGAGCTGACGGGGCCGTACGAACTCGACCCGCACGGCTCGCTGTTGACCACTCGGGACACCCCGGACTGGCCGTTGCAGAAGGCGGGGCACGGCGAGCTGGTCGAAACACCGGAGGGGGAGTGGTACCTCGCGCATCTGGCCGCACGCCCTGTGCGGACGCCGGACGGGCCGCGCTGCGTCCTGGGCCGCGAGACGTGTCTGCAGCGGGTGGAGTGGACGGACGACGGCTGGCTGCGGCTGGCCGATGGGGGACGGCTGCCGAGTCTGGAGGTGCCGGCACCCACGGGGGTGGAGCCGGGACCGGTCGTCGCGCCCGGCGGGCGCGACGACTTCGACTCGGCATCCGTGGACGGCCGTTGGAGCACACTGCGCACGCCCGCCGGCCCCGACTGGCTGACGCTCGCCGAGCGCCCCGGGCATCTGCGGCTGCGCGGGCGGCAGAGCCTGCACTCGCGCTACGACCAGAGCCTGGTCGCCCAGCGGCTTACCTCGGTCCACTGTGAGGCGACGACGGTCGTCGACTTCCGCCCGGGGCACTTCAGCCAGCTCGCGGGCCTGATCTGCTGGTACGACACGTCGACGCACTACTACCTGCGGCTGACGCACTCCGAGGGCAAGGGCCGTGTGCTGGGTGTCGTCCTCACCGACAACGGCGTCTACGGCGAACTCGAGGACAGCGAACTCGACGTGGACGACTGGCCGTTGGTGTACCTGAGAGCCCGCTTCGACGGCGCGGAGCTGCGCTTCTCGGCTTCGCCGGACGGCGCGGACTGGCGCCCCGTGGGGCGGATCCTGGACGCGAGCAAGCTCAGCGACGACTACGGAGACCGGTTGCGGTTCACCGGCGCGTTCGTCGGGGTCTGCGTCCAGGACCTGAACGGCACCCGCGTCCCCGCGGACTTCGACTGGTTCGAACTGCGCGACCTGGACCGGTGATCGGACCGGGATCGGGCCCCGAACGTCCGGTGGTCAGCGGCGGTGCCCCGCTGACCGCCGGACGGTGCCCGCTGTCTCGGCGCGCATGCCCTGTGTGCCGACAAAACAGAGATCCGGACTTCATCGGCCCTGCCTCGCTTCTGCCCGCGCCCACACCGACGCAACGCCCGCGCCCACACCGACGCCACGCCCACACCGACGCTGACGCCGCTCGTCACACGGTGATCCCGTTCACGGACATCCGGTTGAGCGCGGCGGCCAGGTCGGGTGTCTCGCTGAGGACGAGTGCGGCGCCGCCGAGCGCACCGACCCGGGCGCCGAGCCCCAGCTCGGCGGGCACGAGGTCCACCTCGCGGACGAGGGCCAGGGCGTGGCGGCGTATCGCGTCCCGCATCGGGGCCAGCAGCACCTCGCCCGCCCGGGACAACTCGCCACCCACCACGATGCGTTCGGGGTTGAGCAGATTGCACAGGTTGGCGAGGACCCGGCCGACCACGGTACCCACCTCGGTGAACACCTGGTCGCCGGCGCGGTCCCCGGCCGCCGTGCGGGCCAGCATCTCCTCCAGAGTCATGTCCTTGCCGAACACGGGCCGCAGCGCGGCGAACGCGGCGGGGAGGCCGGCGTGCAGCACCAGACAGCCCTGGTTGCCGCAGGGGCAGGGCGGCCCGTCGATGCTCACCGACATATGGCCCAGCTCGCCCGCGGCGCCCACCGCTCCGCGGTACAGCCGTCCGTCGAGGATCAGGCCGGATCCGATGCCGCTGGACAGGCCGAAGTACAGCAGGTTCGCCACCCCGCGGCCGGCGCCCCAGCGTGCCTCGGCCAAGCCCTCCAGGCGTGCGTTGTTCTCCACGGTGACCGGCAGGCCGAGGGCCCGGCCGAACTCCTCGGCGGCGTGTACCTCCGACCAGGGCTGGCCCGGCAGGGACACCCCCACCACTCCGGTCTCTCGGTGGATGGGCCCGGGTACGCCCACGCCCACGCCGATGACCTGGCGTCTGTCCAGCTCGGCGGTGCCGAGCAGCCGTTGGAGGATCGACGTACCGGCCTCGATGCGCTCGGCCGGGCCGGTGCCGGCGTCCAGTGCCGTGCCGGAGCTGGCGATCTCCCTCGAAGCCAGATCGCTCAGCTGGACGAAGACGCCGTCGAAGGTGTGGTTCATGCCCGCCACGACCGCCGCTCGCGGGTTGACCAGCAACCGGTTTCCAGCTCTGCCGTCGAGATCGTCATGCGGTTCCGCGTCCGCCGTGATGATCAAGCCGCGCGCCATCAGCTCGCTGACGATGGTCGACACCGTCGTCCGTGACACACCGGCCTTACGTGCCAACTCGGCCCGATGGGCGGGCCCTTGGGCTAGAAGCAGGGCGATGAGCTGCTCTTGGTTCGACCGTCGCAGGCTCCGCAGCGATCCTCCGGCCTTCTGGCTCATGGCGCCGAGGTTACACGTTCTTTTCGAAAGTTCGTCAAGAGTCTTGACGCAGATTCCGGACAGGAAGAAGCTCTGCCCAGACACATGGCAACCGGTTGCCGACAGTCGGGCCTCTTTGAGGCGGACAGGTCGATCCGTGGTCGTCATTTCGAACGGCTGGAAGCAGGAGGTGCTGCGTTCATGTGCACTCATGCCGGTGCGCCTCGCGTCGCAATGCGCCTGTCTTCGTCCCCCAGCCAGCAGTACACACGCATGAAAGGCCAATAAATATGTCCACTCCCGCCGGTTCCCTCGGGAGGCGTCAGTTCCTCGCCGCCTCCGCCGGTGCGGCGCTCGCCGCGACTGCCCTGCCCGGCTGTGCCGCTTCCGTCGACGACGGCTCGGGTGACGGCGGTACGAAGGGCGGCAGCAAGACGATCACCGTCATGTCCACCGAGGATGACAAGAAGGTCCTCCAGGCTGCCGGGAAGGGGATGGGCCTGAAGGTCAACTTCGTCGCTCTGGACCCGACCAAGCTCAACGCGATGCTGGCGGCGAAGAACCCGCCGGACCTGGTGCGCGGCCTGGGTGCCACGGACACGGCGTACTTCGCCGCCCGCGGGCTGATGACCGACCTGGACCCGTACTTCGCCAAGAGCTCGCTGCTCAAGGTCTCCGACCTCGACCCGGTGAACGACGTCTGGCGTTTCGACGGCAAGAAGCAGGGCGCGGGGCCCCGTTACGGCATGGCCAAGGACTACTCGCAGGACCAGATGTTCTGGTACCGCACGGACATGCTCGAGGCGGCGAAGCTGGACATGCCCAGCGAGACCGAGCCGCTGTCGTACGACGAGTGGCTGGACATGGGCAAGCAGCTGACCAAGCGCCGGCTCGGCAAGGTCAAGGTCTACGGGATGAACGCCTCAGGGCTCGGAACCTTCACGCAGCTCATGGGGATGACCGTCTCGGCCGGCGGAAACCTGTTCGCCGAGGATCTCGCCTCGGTCGACTTCTCCTCGCCCGAGGCGCAGAAGGCGCTGAAGTGGTATCTGGAGTACGCGCGGGCGGACATCGGCCCCAACGTCGCCAACCCCAACCCGGACGGCTGGGACTGGCCCACCTACCAGGCCGGGCGGATGGCGATGGCCGAGGACGGCTACTGGTTCGGCGGGGCGATCGGGGCCGACCCCAAGGTCTCCGAGGTGTCGCGCTTCGCGCCCGCCCCGCAGCTCGGCAGCAACCGCGTCAGCCCCTGCTTCGGCGCCACCGGCTTCTGGATCCCCAAGGCGGCCAAGAACAAGGACGGGGCCTGGAAGTTCTTCGAGGAGTACTTCGGTGGCAAGCCCGCCGAGGAGCGGGCCGCGGGCGGTTGGGGCATCCCCAGCCTGAAGTCGCTGCGTCCGAAGATGCCGCAGAGCACCGCGTTCCAGAAGCAGGCGTTCAAGGTGCAGGAGCAGGAGCTCGAGCACTTCTCGGTGCTGACGTTCACGCCGTACGCGCAGCTGGCCGCCCTGGACGGCGTGATCAACAAGGTGCTGCCGAAGGCGATCAAGGGCAAGACGTCCGCGGGCAAGGTCGCCGACGAGCTCAACCAGCTCATGAACGACCAGATCGCCAAGGGCAAGGAGCTGGTGGGGTGAGCACCGGTCAGCTCACCGATCAGGCGGCCGGGACGGGTACGGCGCCGTCGTCCCCGTCCCGGCCGCCGGCCGGCACGACGCGCAGGCCGCCCTCGCTGCGGACCCGCCGGGCGCGGGCGTTCTATGTGTTCACCGTGCCCTGGGTGCTGGGCTTCGTGGCCCTGACGGCCTTCCCGCTGGGGTACGCCCTGTGGCTGAGTTTCACCAACGCGGACGGGCTGTCGCAGAACTCGCGTTTCGTGGGGCTGGACAACTACCGGGAGGTGTTCACCGATCCGGAGACGATGGACTCCCTGTGGCGCACCGGGGTGTTCACCGCGATCACGGTGCCGCTGACGATCGCGGCGGGGCTGCTGCTCGCGGTACTGGTGAACCAGCCGATCCGGGCTCGCGGGGTGTTCCGCACCCTGCTGTACCTGCCCGCGGTGGTGCCCCCGGTGGGTGCTGCCCTCACCTTCAAGCTGATCTTCGACCGTGACTCGGGATCGGCCAACGGGGTACTGGACATAGCCGGTATCAACGGCATCAACTGGCTGGTCGACCCCTACGCCCGCTGGGTGCTGATCGTGCTGACCATGTGGGCCGTGGGCAACGGCATGATCATCTCACTCGCGGGCCTGCAGGACATCCCCAGGGAACTGGGCGAAGCGGCCAGGGTGGACGGTGCCAGTCCCTGGCAGTCCTTCACCCGTATCACCCTGCCACTGCTGTCCCCGGTGATCTTCTTCCAGGTCGTCACGGGCATCATCGGCTCGCTGCAGAGCTTCATGCCGCTGCTCATCGCGCTCGACCCCACTCCCAGGGGCGTCACGGCCGTGCCCGAGAGCAACTACTTCTACATGATCAACGTCTTCGCCGAGTACTTCGCCAACGGCCGCTACGGTTACGCCTCCGCCTTGCTGTGGGTGCTCTTCGCGATCATCTGCGTCGTCACCTTCGTCATCTTCAAGCTCAGCAAGGGCGCGGTCTTCTACTCCGTGGAACCGGAGCAGGCGAAGCCCAAGGCCCGCACGATCGGAGGCGTCCGATGAGTGTGCTCTCCCGGCGCACCACCACCTACATGCTTCTGATCGCGATCCTCGCGCTGATGCTCAGCCCCTTCGGCTGGCTCGCGATCACCGCGCTCAAGGCGTCGTCCGAGCTGCGCGCCGTCCCCATCCACTGGTGGCCGCACGAGCCTGACCTGGGCAACTTCCAGCAGGCTCTGACCCTCTTCGACTACCTCGGCTACGCCCGCAACTCGCTGACGATCGCCACCGTCTACGCGGTGCTGGTCACCCTTGCCTCGGCCTGGGCGGGCTACGGCTTCGCCCGGCTGGAGGCACCGGGCAAGAAGCCCATCTTCAGCGTGCTGTTGTCGACGATGATGCTGCCGGCCGTGATCACCCTGATCCCGACGTATCTGATGTTCGCCAAGCTCCACCTGACCAACACCTACATGCCGTGGGTGCTGTGGGGTCTGAGTGGCGCCCCCTATCTCATCTTCCTGTTCCGGCAGTTCTTCACGAACATGCCCAAGGAACTGGAGGAGGCGGCGATCGTCGACGGCTGCGGGCAGATCCGTATCTTTTGGCGGATCTTCCTGCCGCAGTCCTGGCCGGTCATCGCCACCAGTCTGATCCTGTCCTTCTCCTGGACCTGGGGCGACTACATCGCCCCGGCCCTGCTGCTGGACGACGCCCGCACCACTCTCGCGGTCAAGCTCGCCACCGGCTACGTCAACCAGCACGGCGCCCAGCTCGGCAACGTCGTCGCAGCCGGCGCGGTGATGTACGTCGTACCCGTGCTCGCGCTCTTCCTGATCATGCAGCGCGGTTTCATCTCCGGCATCTCGACCTCGGGCCTCAAGTAACGGACCGGTCCGGACGCCCCTGGCCTCCGCCTTCCGGACTGCCGTCAGCAGCCTCCGGACGAAGCCACCTACCTCACCCTCCTTGCCACGAAGGAACGTTTCCATGGACGAGACCCAGAGAGCCGGCCTGTCCCGGCGCACCGTTCTCCAAGCCGCGGGCGCCACCGCCGCCGCGTACTCACTGATCGGCGCGGCGGCCGGCACCGCCCGAGCCGAGGACACGCCCGGAGCGTCCGACCGGCTGGTGGTGTACCCCATTCCGAGCGGGGTACCGACCAACTCGAGTTTCTCCGTCAAGGCCCGTACACCGGGCGGCGAATGGCAGACGGTGCCCGTCTACCGCGCCCGGGCGAAGCAGATCGACGCGAACACGGGCAGCGGTCCGGTCTTCAACTCCTCCGTGGCCACCTTCGACTTCAAGGGCACCGTCGAGGTCGCCGTCACCTCGTCCAAGGGCACCATCGGCTCCGCGCGGATCCGCCCGCTGTCGTACGACACCGACTTCACGGTGGACGGCGCCACGGTGAGCTTCACCCTCACCGAGCCGCGCAACCTCTCCATCGAGATCGACGGCGAGATCTTCAACAACCTGCAGCTGCACGCCAACCCGATCGAGTCGAACGCGCCCGACCCCGACGATCCGGACGTCATCTACTTCGGCCCCGGCCTGCACAGGACCACCGACAACGTGGTGAAGGTGCCCAGCGGCAAGACGGTCTACCTGGCCGGCGGCGCGGTGCTGACGTCCCGGGTGGAGTTCGTCAACGTGGAGAACGCCCGTCTGCTCGGCCGCGGCGTGCTGTACAACTCGCCCAGCGGTGTCCTCCTGCAGTTCTCCAAGAACATCGAGATCGACGGCATCATGGTGCTCAACCCGAGCAGCGGCTACTCGGTGACCGTCGGCCAGTCGAAGCAGGTCACCGTCCGCAACCTGCACTCCTACAGCCACGGCCAGTGGGGCGACGGCATCGACGTCTTCTGCAGTGAGGACGTCCTGATCGACGGCGTCTGGATGCGCAACTCCGACGACTGCATCGCGATCTACGCCCACCGCTGGGAGTACTACGGCGACTGCCGCAACATCACCGTGCGCAACTCCACCCTCTGGGCGGATGTCGCACACCCGATCAACGTCGGCACGCACGGCAACACCGACAAGCCGGAGACCATCGAGAACCTCGTCTTCAGCAACATCGACATCCTCGACCACCGCGAACCGCAGATGGACTACCAGGGCTGCATCGCGCTCAACCCGGGCGACAGCAACCTGCTGCGCAACGTCCGCGCCCAGGACATCCGGGTGGACGACTTCCGCTGGGGTCAGCTGATCAACATGCGGGTCATGTACAACAAGAGCTACAACACCTCGGTCGGACGGGGCATCGACGGGGTCTTCATCCGGAATCTGAAGTACACCGGAACGCACGCCAACCCGTCCGTCATGGTCGGCTACGACGCGGACCACGCCATCAAGAACGTCACCTTCCAGAACCTCGTCATCAACGGCAAGTTCATCGGCAACGGGATGAAGAAGCCCGGCTGGTACAAGTTCACGGACATGATGCCGGCCTACGCCAACGAGCACGTGCTGAGCACGCGGTTCCTGAACTCCACCGAGGCCACGGCCGGCGACGCGCCCAAGGTCACCAGCCCGGACGAGGCGACGGCCACCAAGAACCAGGTCTTCAACTACCTGATCACGGCCTCCGGGCTGCCGACGTCGTTCAACGCCGACGGGCTGCCGAAGGGGCTGGACATCGACACCGACACCGGTCTGATCTCCGGGACCGCCGAGGACAACGTCGGCACCTTCACGGTCACCGTCTCCGCCACCAACAGCGTGGGCACCGCGACGCAGACCGTCACGCTCACCGTGCAGCACGCGTGATGCGGCACCTCTGAACCACTAGGAGTCACCCGTGCTTCCTCTCAGCCGACGTACCTTCCTCGGCGCGGCGGGGCTCGTGGCCGCGGCCGGCGGCGGACTGCTGTCCGCCGCCGCCCCGGCGGCGTGGGCCCAGGACGACAAGACCCGGCTTCGGGCCTTCACCCACCCCGGACTGCTGCACAGCGCCGCGGACCTCGCGCGCATGAAAGCCGCGGTCGCCGCGCAGGAATCGCCCGTCTACGACGGATACCTGACGTTCGCGGCCCACGCCCGGTCGAAGGCCACGTACACGATCCAGAACACCGGCCAGATCACCTCCTGGGGCCGCGGTCCCACCAACTTCCAGAACCAGGCCGTCGCCGACTCGGCCGCCGCCTACCAGAACGCGTTGATGTGGTGCGTCACGGGCAACCGTGCTCATGCCGACAAGGCCCGCGACATCCTCAACGCCTGGTCGGCGTCCCTGACGATGGTCACCGGGGCCGACGGGCCGCTCGGCGCCGGGCTCCAGGTCTTCAAGTTCGTCAACGCGGCCGAGCTGCTGCGGCACGGCGACTACGACGGATGGACCGCGAAGGACATCGCCCGCTGCGAGGAATCCTTCCTGCGGGTGTGGTATCCCGCCATATCCGGCTACATGCTCTACGCCAACGGCAACTGGGACCTGACGAGTGTTCAGTCGATCCTGGCCATCGGAGTGTTCTGCGAGGAGCCCACGCTCTTCGAGGACGCGCTGCGCTTCGCCGCCGCCGGCGCGGGCAACGGCAGCGTCCGGGGCCGCATCGTCACCGACGCGGGCCAGGGCCAGGAGAGCGGCCGCGACCAGGGTCACGAACAGCTCGCGGCCGGTCTGCTCGCGGACGCCGCCCAGGTCGCCTGGAACCAGGGCGTCGACCTGTGGGGCTACGACGACCAGCGCATCCTCGCCAACTTCGAGTACCTCGCCCGCTACAACCTCGGCGGCGACGTGCCCTTCACCACCGACCTCGACCGCACCGGCAAGTACATCAAAAAAGCCCTCGGCGCCAACGGCCGCGGGAACCTGCCGCCGATCTACGAGATGGCGTACGCCCACTACGCCGGCGTACGCGGCCTCGACACCCCGTACACCAAGGCGGCCGTCTTCCGCGGCACCGGTGGCACCCGCGTCGTCGAAGGCAGCAATGACGACCTGCCCAGCTTCGGCACCTTCGCCTACGCCGGAGCCAAGGCCCCCTCGCTTGCCGTTCCCGCGGTTCCGGCGGGTGTCACGGCGGTGGGCGAGGACAAGGCCGTCACGGTCGCCTGGCTGCCGTCCGCGTGGGCGGGCGAGTACACCGTCCGGCGGGCCGCCAGGCCCGAGGGCCCGTACGAGGAGATCGCCTCCGGAGTCGGCAAGCCGGCGTACACCGACAGCGACGTGAACGCGGGCCGAACGTACTACTACACGGTCACCGCCGCGGGCGCCCAGGGAAACAGCGGCACTTCAGGTCCGGTGGCCGCCACCGCAGGACTCCCGGAGCCCTGGTCGACGCGAGACGTCGGCGATGTGAAGACCCCTGGCTCCGCCGTCTTCGACGGTGAGCGATTCGTGCTGGAGGCGAGCGGCACCGCCGACACCTACCGCCTCGCCCAGCTGCCGCTGGCCGGCGACGGCACCGTCACCGCGCGCATCGTGTTCCCGCTCAGCTCGCAGTACTCCAAGATCGGCGTCACCCTCCGCGACTCCCTCGACGCGGACGCCGCGCACGCGTCGATGCTGATCCAGGGCCTGCCGCTGCACACCTGGAGCGGAGTGTGGACCGTACGCCCGACGACCGGGGCGTCCGTCTCCGCCACCGGCAGCACCCCTGTGCCGCCCACCCAACAACAGGCGATCACCAGCAAGGCGTCGTTCCCGATCTCCGACCTCGGCAAGCTGCCGGAGTCGGCGACACCGCTTCAGGCCCCGTACGTCGAGGGCGCGGGCGACGGCTACCGGCTGCGCATGCCGTACTGGGTGCGCGTCACCCGCAAGGGACGGCGCTGTACAGGAGCCATCTCCCCGGACGGCATCCGCTGGACCGAGGTCGGCTCCACCGAGGTCGAGCTGGGGCGCACCGCGTACGCCGGACTCGCGCTCACCTCCTGTCTGGGCATCGACGAGGAGTACGCCGAGACCGGCACCGGCGCCTTCGACAACGTCTCCGTGGTGTCGTCGGCCGTCGGTGACGTCTGGACCACGCCCCGCCCCACCCGTACCGCCGCCGATCTGCGGGCGTCCGCCGGAGCCGACGCCGTGGAGCTGGCCTGGACCGACCCGGATCTCTCGGCCCGGTACAAGGTGCTGCGGTCCACGGACCCGGGCGGCCCGTACGAGACGGTCGCGACGGGCATCGGCCCGGTCGGATTCGGTGCCCGCATCCGGTACGCGGACGCGACGGGAACGCCCGGCACGACGTACCACTACGTCGTCGCGAAGTCCAACGGCGGCGGACGCGGTCCGCTCTCGGAGCCCGCCGCCGGGACGATGCCGACCCCGTCGGTACCGCAACTCACCTCCGGCACCACCGCGTATCCGAACAAGGGCGTCGCCTTCCGGCACCTGCTGCGGGCCTCGCACGAGCCCGTGCAGTTCACCGCGGACGGCCTGCCCGACGGACTGCGCCTCGACAGGCGCACGGGTGTCGTCTCCGGAACGCCCACCGAGACCGGCGAGTTCACCGTCGCCACCACCGCCGGCAATGCCGCCGGTGACGGGACCGGCACGCTGAAGCTCACGGTCGGCACGCCGCCGCCCGATCCCTGGACGTACGGCGACCTCGGCGACGTGGTCCTCGACGACCGCGACTTCGGGACCCTCGGCGTGGTGGCCGTCGCCACCCCCGGCAGCACCGCGTACGAGGACGGGACCTTCGTCGTGCGGGGCGCCGGGAGCGACCTGACCGTCAACAACCAAGGGATGACGGGACAGTTCGTACGACGCCCGGTCACCGGTGACTGCGAGGTCACCGCCCGGCTCGTCTCCCGGGACGGGGCGAGCGGCGACCGGGTCGGGCTGCTCATGGCCAAGTCACTGTCCCCGTTCGACCAGGCGGCCGGAGCGATCGTCACGGGCGGGAGCAGCGCTCAGCTGATGCTCCGTACGACCGTGGCCGGTCGGTCGACTTTCACGGGCAGTGGCACGGTCACCGCCCCCTGTCTGCTGCGGCTGAAGCGCGCCGGGACCGCCTTCACCGCGTCCGTCTCCACCGATGACGGCGTCAGCTGGACCCCCCTCGCCGCGGGAGAGATCCCCGGCTTCGGCGACGCCCCCTACTACGTGGGCCTGGTGGTCTGTTCGCGCAGCCCCCTGGTCCGCAGCACCACGCATTTCGAGCAGGTGAGCATCACCCCCACCTAGAACGGAGATGCACTGCAATGAGCCGCACAAACCCCCACACCAGCAGTGATCACCCAGAAGTGAGCCGGCGCAGCCTCCTGCGGACCGCGGGAGGCCTCACCGCCGCCCTCGCCGTAGGCGGCTCGGCCGCCGCCGCGACCACCGCGGCGGCGGCGCCCGCCACCTTCACGCACCCCGGGATGCTGCACAACTGGGGTGACATCAACCGCGCCAAGGTCAGGGTCGCCGCGGGCGACGACCCCTGGCTGTCCGGCTGGAACCGGCTGACCGCCAACTCCCACTCACAGTCCACCTGGACGGCCCGCCCCCAGGCCACCATCATCCGTGGCGGCACGGGGGAGAACTACGGGCTCCTCTACAACGACATCGCCGCCGCCTACCAGAACGCACTGCGCTGGAACGTGGCCGGCACCGCCGCGCACGGCGACTGCGCCGTGCGCATCCTCAACGCCTGGTCGTCCACGCTGACCAGCATCACCGGAAACGCCGACCGGTACCTCGCCGCCGGGCTCTACGGCTGGCAGTTCGCGCAGGCCGCCGAACTCATGCGCGGTTACGCGGGGTTCGACCTCAACCGGTTCAAGACGATGATGCTCAACGTCTTCTACCCGCTCAACAACCGGTTCCTCCTCGAGCACAACGACGCCTGCATCACCAACTACTGGGCCAACTGGGACCTGTGCAACATGGCCTCGATCATGGCCATCGGGATCCTGTGCGACGACGGCGCCAAGTACGACCAGGCCGTGAACTACTTCAAGAACGGAGGGGGCAACGGCTCCATAGGGCGCGCGGTCCCGTTCCTCTACCCGAACGTCGAGGGCTACGACCTCGGCCAGTGGCAGGAGTCCGGCCGCGACCAGGGCCACACCGTCATGGGCATGGGCCAGATGGGCGCGCTCTGCGAGATGGCCTGGAACCAGGGCACCGACCTGTACTCCTACGACGGCCGTCGCTTCATGAAGGCCGCCCAGTACGTCGCCAAGTACAACCTTGGCATGAACGTGCCGTACACGACCTACACCTGGGGCAGCGGCCAGAGCTGCTCCCAGCAGTCGCAGACAGTGATCGGCTCCGGCTCCCGCGGCCAGGTCCGCCCGGTCTGGGCGATGCTGCACTACCACTACGGTCGGCGGCTGCTCCTGGACGACAAGTACATCGCCCAGATGTGCTTCTCGGTCGCCCCCGAGGGAGGCGGCGGTGACTACGGCTCGACCAGCGGCGGCTACGACCAGCTCGGCTTCGGCACGCTGATGTACGCGAAGTAGCGGCATCCGACACCTAACCTGGAGGCGATTCGATGACCTGATGCGAACGGTTCGCGGGGCAGTGAGGAGCTGATGCCGCATGGCGGACCAGGCGGACCAGGCGGGGCCGGTGGTCGGCACTCCCTACGGCGCCGTACGCGGCCGGTACGAGGACGGGATCGCCGTCTTCCGCGGCATCCCGTACGCCGCCCCGCCCTTCGGCCCCCGCCGGTTCCGGCCGCCCGTGCCGCCCGAGCCCTGGGAGGGCGTGCGCGACGCGGCCGCGTTCGGGCCGACCTCGCCGAAGCCGCCGTACTCGGAGGCGTTCGCCCGGATCCTGTCCGACCCGGTCGTGCCGGGCGACGACTGCCTCAACCTCAATGTGTGGACGCCGGAGCCGGGCCCAGGGGCCCGGCTTCCGGTGATGGTGTGGATCCACGGGGGCGCGCTCACCCGTGGTTCGTCGGCCGTTCCCGTCTACGACGGACGGGCCTTCGCACGCGACGGCGTCGTCATGGTCTCGGTCAACTACCGGCTGGGCGTGGAGGGGTACGGCCTCTTCCCGGACGCACCCGCCAACCCGGGGCTGCGCGACCAGTTCGCCGCGCTGGAGTGGGTGCGGGACTCGATCACGGCCTTCGGCGGCGACCCCGACCGGGTGACCGTCTTCGGCCAGTCGGCCGGGGCGATCAGCATCGGCGCGCTGCTGGCCGCCCCGCGGACCGCCGGCCTGATCCACCGGGCCGTGCTGCAGAGCGGGCCGCCCGAGGCCGCCGACCGCGACAAGGTACGGCGCATGGTGCGCCGTATGGCGGCCCGCCTGAAGATCCCCGCGACGGCGGAGGCGTTCGCCGCCGTCGACCGTGACCTGCTGCTGCGCACGCAGGCCGAGGTGAGCAAGCTCAGCAGTCCGGTCCTCGGCGGCCCCGCCTTCGGCATCGTCGTCGACGGCGACCTGGTCCCGCGCGACCCCCTGGAGGCCCTGACCGAGGGCGGCGCCGCGCCCGATGCCGACCTGCTCCTGGGCTGGACCAGCGAGGAGTACCGGTTGTGGCTCGTGCCGGGCGGCCTCCTGGAGCGGATCAACCGGCTCGGCCCCGTCGCCGTGGCCGGCGCCATGGCCCGCTGCCACTGCGGCCCCGAGATCCCGCGCGGCTACCGGGCCCTGAGCCCGGACGTCGCCACCGCGGAGATCGTCGGCCAGATGGTTACCGACCACCTGCTGCGCATCCCGCTGCACCGGCTGGCCGACGCCCGCGCCGCCTCGTCCTACCTGTACGAGTTCGCCTGGCCCTCGAACGTGCCCGGCCTCGGCGCCTGCCACGCCCTGGAACTCGGCTTTGTCTTCGACACCGGTGACGTCCCGGAATCGGCCCGCCTCGCGGGTGAGGGCGCCCCACGGGAACTGGCCGACGCGATGCACGCGGCATGGGTGCGGTTCGCCGTGGACGGCGACCCGGGCTGGCCCGCATGGGACGCCTCGCACCCGGTGCGCGTCTTCGGCGCGGACGGGCCGCCGGTGGAGCGCGGGCCGCGCGACCGCGAACTCGCCCTGTGGGACGCCGAGTCCGTGAATCCCCTCACGCCCGCGGAACCCAGACCCGCGCCGCCCCTTCGTCCCGGCCCGTCCACGCGTCGTACGGCACCCCTGTCAGCCGTACGGCGATTCCGTCGCTCCGGTGGCGCCGGTCGGCCGTGACGACGGCGACCCCGCCGAGCGCGTCATCGGCCCGCCGCCTCACCCACCGCCGCCACCGAGCCGCGCACCACCACGTGCGTGCCCAGCAACAGGTGTTCGTCGGGGGTGTCCGGGGTTCTGCTGAGGGCCGTACGGACGGCGAGGCGGCCGAGTTCCTCGTACGGCACGTGCACCGTCGTCAGGGCCGGGTACAGATCGCGGGCGAAGGGAATGTCGTCGTAGCCGGCCAGGGACACGTCGTCCGGCACGCTCAGGCCCGCCTCGTGGAGCGCGGTCAGCGCGCCGGCCGCGACCATGTCCGTGGAGGCCATCACCGCTGTGAACTCCAGGCCCTGGGAGAGGGCCTGGCGCATCAGACGGTGGCCCGCGTCGCGGGTGAAGTCGGCGGACAGGCGCAGCTTCGGGTCCGGGTCGACGCCGTGCGCGCGGTGGGCGGCCAGGTAGCCCCGTTCGCGACCCTGAGCCGTGGTGTTCTCCGGCTTGCCCCCGAGGAAGAGGACGCGCCGGTGTCCCTGCGCGAGGAGGTGGGCGCACAGTGCGTACGCCCCGCTTTCGTTGTCGTACTCGATGACCGTCACGGGGGTGCCGGGATCCAGTGGCGGCCGCCCGCACAGCACGAGCCGTGAGCCGGCCGACGCCAGGGAGTCGGCGATACGGGACATGCGCGCGCGGTACTCGGCGGTGTCCGCGGCGCCGCCGACCAGGATCACCGCGGCGGCTCGCTGGGCGCGCATCGTCTCGATGAACTCCAGCTCGTGGTCCGTGTCGCCGTCCGTGCTGCACACCAGGCACAGATGACCGAGCCGGGTCGCCTCGCGCTCCACGCCGTGCGCCATGTGCGCGAACGACGGGCCGGTGATGTCGTCCAGGACGAAGGCGAGAGTCGGTGTCCCCACACCCGCGATCGCCTTGGCGCGAGCGTCGGCGACATAGTCCAGCTCGCGGACCGCGCGCATCACGCGCGTACGCGTCGCCGTGCTCACCGGGTACTCGCCGCCGAGCACACGCGACACCGTCGAGGCCGACACCCCCGCCCGGGCCGCCACATCCCGGATCGTGCTGCGGCCCCCGGCGTCGCCGTTGCTCTTCCTCGTCATCGCCGCCCCCTTTCCTCCGCCCCGGGGGGAGCGTTTCGCGGCCTTCCCGGGGATCACTCAGTCCTTTGGGAACTGCGGCAACACCCATGGCAACCGGTTCCTACGACGGAGGCTAGCAGTGACGAGGGCCTACGACGACACCAAAACGGATCGAGCCTGGAGAGCCGGTACGAACCTGTGCGTCCGCCGTCACACGTGTGTGGGGCCGGGGGAGGCTTCGCGCAGTCGCGGAGCGCGCACTACTGGGGTGGCGGAGACAGGGGTACGAAGAGCGGCGGCCATCACCGGGCATACGGCGCTCACCACATGGGAAGCGCCCATGGAGCACAACACCCTTGGAAATCCCGACCATACGGATGCGCCTGCTCGCTGAGGCGCCCTCCCGACTGTGGATGGCGGCCGGCGGCACGCTGGGCGCCACCACGCAACGGCAACTGCGGCAGTGGCTGCACGGCCATGCCCAGGACGGCTACCGCCAGTTCTTCCTCGACCTGCGGGAACTCCGCTGCGCCGACGGGGCGTTGGCCGACGAACTGCACACGTTGTTCCCCAGGATCCCTGATGCGCGCTTCCATCTCATCGGGGCCCCCGACCGCATCCGCGACTTCGCCATCGGCGACGAGCGCTTCATCTTGCACACCGCCCCGGAAACCGCGTGGTGGCAGTGGGCTCATGGCTCGTGATCCCACTGAATCCGGGACACGTCCGTGCCGGTGGACCTCAGTCGTGCGGCACGATCGCCACGGGGCAGCTCGCGTGGCGGATCACCGTGTGGGCGACCGGGCCGGTGCGTGGACCGAGCGGGCCCTCGTGGGCGCGGCGGCCGAGCACGAGCAGACCGGCGCCGGTGGACGCGTGCACCAGGTGGGTGCCGGCCCTGCCCTCGACGAGGGTCTCGGTGACCTCGACGTCGGGGAATTTCTCCCGCCAGGTCTCCAGCACCGCGGACAGGAAGCCGCGCCACTCCTCCCCGCGCGCCGGGCCCTCCACGAGTCCGATCTCGCCGGGTCCCAGCGTGAGGGGGGACGGGGCGCTCCAGGCGTGCACGACGTGCAACCCCGCCTTCCGCACCCGGGCGGCATCGAAGGCGAACTCGATCACCTCGTCGCCTGCGTCGCTGAGGTCGATGCCGAGGACGACATCTCGGTAAGGCGTATCGGCCGACGCCTGGCCGTCCACGTCCGGCACATGCTCGTCCGCCGCCTCCTCGCCCGCCCGCACGAGAACCACCGGCCGGGCCGCGCGCGCCACGACTCCCTGTGCCACCGAGCCGACGAGAAACCCGGTGAAGCCGCTCAGCCCGCGGGAGCCGAGCACCATGAGTGCGCTCTCCTCCGCGGCCCGCACGAGGGCCGCGGTGGCGGGGCCCTCGAGCTGCTCGTCCACGAGGCGCGCCCCGGGGCACGTACGGGCGATGCGGTCCTCGGCCTGGCGGAGGATGTCCCGGCCCTCAGGGAGGCGGCGTACCGTGCTCGCCGCCGGGGCGGAGGGCTCTGGGGTCGGGTTCCAGTTCGTCGCGTGCACCAGACACAGCGGCAGTCCGCGGCGCACCGCTTCGCGCGCCGCCCACTCGGCGGCGGCCAGGCTTTCGGGTGATCCGTCGACTCCGGCGACGACTGGCTGCTGCATGAGTGCACCTCCATCGCTGTGGCGCGAGGCAGCTCGGGGTCCGGCGTGGCGTGCTCGCGCGCGAGTTCGCTGGTTTTCGTTCTCGAGTGCAGTTCAGCCCCACTCCGGTACGACCGCCACCGGGCAGTCGGCGTGGTGCAGCAGGGTGTGGGGCACCCGGCCGAGCTGGTCGCCGACGTGGCCGGGTTGCCGCCGGGATCCGACCACCAGCAGATCGGCGTCGGTCGCGAGGTCCAGGAGGACCTTGCGTGCCGGGCCCTCGACGAGCGTGCGGTGCACCTCGATGCCGGGGTGCTCACGCTCGAGGACGCGTAGCGCCTCGTCGAGCAGCTCGGCGGCGTGGTCCTCGTGCTGGTGGGCGGGCTCGCCGGTCAGAAGTGGATGATCCATCGTCCTGTGCGCCGGGCGCCGCCAGGAACGCACCGCCACCAGGACGCTCCGGCGCGCCCCGGCCTCGCGGAAGGCGAAACGGACGGATGCCGTCCCTGCCTCGGCCTTCGGCCCGGCGGACCCCCGTGTCTCCTCGCTCGTGGCCTCGCCCACCCCGAGCACGATGCGACCGTGTTCGCCCGCGCGGCTCTCGGCGGTGCCGCGCACCACGATCACCGGGCAGTCGGCGCGGGTCGCCATGGCGAGACCGACCGAGCCGAGCAGCATCTCCGCCACCTGGCCCCGGCCGCGATGCCCGACGACCAGGGCGGTCGCGTTGCGTGACTCGCGCAACAGCGCGGTCTCGGCGTCATCGGGCCACACATCGGTGGAGCACTTGACATGCGGGTCGCGCCGCCGGACGCGTTCCGCCGCCCCGTGGACGACCTCCTCGGCCCGCCCCCGCTCCGGAGGCCCGCCGGGTTCATCGGCGAGGCCGGCACCCTCGTACCGCTCCCACAGCGAGGCATGGACCAGCCGCAGGGGAAGCCCGTGGCGGGCCGCCTCGTCCACGGCCCAGTCGACAGCCTGGAGGCTGGACTCAGATCCGTCTGCCCCCACCACCAGGGGAAGCTCCATGATCCGCACCGCCTCTCGCACGCGAACGGGAGGGAGCCCTCGTCCCACCATGGCACGTTCCGCCGCGCGGAGCAGGGCAGGTCAGCAGCAGGGCCGGTGCGGTGCCGGTGCGGAGCAGGGCCGGTGCGGAGGGCCGGTCCGGCCCCGACCGGGGACGTTCGGCCCACAGCGCTCCGCCCCGCCGTGCGACAGGCTCATAGGAGAGGGGCGAGCCCCTCAGCGGTTCGCCGGACCGGTTCGTCGGACTGGTCCGACGGAGCGGGCCGCCGAGTGGGCCACGCCCCCGCCTGTTCGCTCGCGACGCAAGAGAGGCAGGTCGTCGCCATGACCGCCACAAACACCATGATGAGGGCGCTGTCCACCGAGCAGCGCGACGCACTCATGAGCGTCGGTCGTGAGGTGTCGTTCCCCGAGGGAGCACGCATCTTCCAGGAAGGGCAGCGCGCCGACCGCTTCTGGATCATCCGCACCGGCACCGTGTCCCTGGACATGCATGTGCCGGGGCGCCGCTCCCCGGCCATCGACTCGCTCGGGCACGGCGAACTCCTCGGCTGGTCATGGCTGTTCGCCCCCTACACCTGGCAGTTGGGCGCGGAGGCCATGACGCCCGTGCGCGCCTACGAGTTCGACGCGCGGGACGTCCGCAGGATGTGCGCGGCCGATCCCGCGCTGGGCGCGGCCATCGGGCAGTGGGTCGGCATGGTCCTCGGCCAGCGGCTGCAGGCCGCCCGCACCCGGCTGCTGGACCTGTACGCCCCCTACGGCAGCGGCAGCCCACGGTAAGCCCGCGGCGGAGGGCCCGTGCTCGTACGGTGTGCGCGGCCCCGCGGCGACGGCTGCCCAGGGCCGTTCGGCCCTCTGCCGTGGCCGATCGGCCCCCTGGTGCCGTACGCGGGTACTGGACCGCGCCCGCGGGTACCCGGACAGCCCTCCCGCATGGCCCGATCGGCCCTGTCGGGCACCGCTCGGGCGAGCGGAGGGTGGGAGAGATACGGCACGGACCGACATACGACCCCGGCCCGGAAGGGACCCCACCATGTCCGCCGACACACAGCAGGCGCCCCGCGAGATCACGGACGAGGAGGTGCGGGCGCTGGACGCCCACTGGCGTGCCGCGAACTACCTGGCCGTCGGCCAGATCTACCTGATGGCGAACCCCCTGCTCGCCGAGCCGCTGCGCCCGGAGCACGTCAAACCGCGGCTGCTCGGCCACTGGGGCACGTCCCCGGGACTGAACCTGGTGCACACCCACCTCAACCGTGTCATCAAGGCACGCGGCCAGGATGCCCTGTGCGTCTGGGGGCCGGGTCACGGCGGGCCCGCCGTGCTCGCCAACTCCTGGCTGGAGGGCACGTACACACAGACGTACCCGGACATCACCCGGGACGCGGCAGGCATGGAGCGGCTCTTCAAGCAGTTCTCCTTCCCCGGCGGAGTGCCCAGCCACGTCGCACCCGAGACCCCCGGCTCCATCCACGAGGGCGGCGAGCTCGGTTACTCCCTCTCCCACGCCTACGGTGCCGCCCTGGACAACCCGGACCTGCTGGTCGCCTGCGTGATCGGCGACGGCGAGGCGGAGACGGGACCGCTCGCCGCGTCGTGGCACTCCAACAAGTTCCTCGACCCGGTGCATGACGGCGCCGTCCTGCCGATCCTGCACCTCAACGGCTACAAGATCGCCAACCCGGCGGTGCTGGCCCGGCTGCCCGAGCCCGAACTCGACGAACTGCTGCGGGGCTACGGCCACATGCCGATCCACGTCGCCGGCGACGACCCCGACGCCGTCCACCGTGCGATGGCCCGCGCCATGGACACAGCGCTGGATCGCATCGCCCTCATCCAGCGCACCGCACGGGAGGAGGGCGTCGCGGAGCGCGCCCGCTGGCCCCTGATCGTGTTGCGCACGCCCAAGGGCTGGACCGGCCCCGCCGAGGTCGACGGCCTGCCCGTGGAGGGCACCTGGCGGTCCCACCAGGTGCCGCTGTCCGCAGTGCGGGACAACCCCCAGCACCTGCGGCAGTTGGAGGACTGGCTGCGCTCGTACCGTCCGCGGGAGCTGTTCGACGAGCACGGCAGCCCGCGTCCCCTGGTCCTGGACTGCGTACCGGAGGGCGCGCGCAGGCTCGGCGCGACTCCGCACGCCAACGGCGGTCTGCTGCTGCGCGAGCTGCCTCTGCCGCCGCTGGAGCGGTACGCCGTCACCGTGGACAAGCCGGGTGTGACGACGCACGAGCCCACCCGGGTCCTCGGCGACCTGCTGGAGCATGTCATGCACGACACCGCCGGGCGCCGCGACTTCCGCGTCGTCGGCCCGGACGAGACCGCCTCCAACCGGCTGCAGGCCGTCTACTCCGCCAGCGGCAAGGCCTGGCAGGCCGGGACCCTCACGGTCGACGAGCACCTGGACCGGCACGGCCGGGTGATGGAGATCCTCTCCGAACACACCTGCCAGGGCTGGCTGGAGGGCTATCTCCTGACCGGCCGCAGCGGCCTGTTCTCCTGCTACGAGGCGTTCGCCCACATCGTCGACTCGATGGTCAACCAGCACATCAAGTGGCTGCGCGTGACGCGTCGGCTGCCCTGGCGCGCCCCCATCGCGTCCCTCAACTACCTGCTGACCTCGCACGTCTGGCGGCAGGACCACAACGGCTTCTCCCACCAGGACCCCGGCTTCGTCGACCACGTCCTCAACAAGAGCCCCGAGGTCGTACGCGTCTATCTGCCGCCGGACGCCAACACGTTGCTCTCGGTGGCCGACCACGCGCTGCGCAGCCGTGACTACGTCAACGTCATCGTGGCCGGCAAGCAGCCCTGTTTCGACTGGCTGAGCATGGAGCAGGCGCGGGTCCACTGCGCGCGCGGCGCCGGGATCTGGGACTGGGCCGGCACCGAGGACGGCACCCGCGAACCCGACGTGGTGCTCGCCGCGGCGGGCGACGTCCCCACCCAGGAGGTGCTGGCCGCCGCACAGTTGCTGCGCCGCCACCTTCCCGACCTGACCGTGCGCGTGGTCAATGTCGTCGACCTCGCGCGGCTGCTGCCCCATGAGGAACACCCGCACGGGATGAGCGACTTCGAGTACGACGGCCTGTTCACCACGGACAAGCCGGTGATCTTCGCCTACCACGGCTACCCGTGGCTGATCCACCGCCTCGCCTACCGCCGCGCCGGCCACCCGCAGCTGCATGTGCGGGGCTACAAGGAGATCGGCACCACCACGACGCCCTTCGACATGGTGGTCCGCAACGACCTGGACCGCTACCGCCTCGTCATGGACGTCATCGACCGCGTGCCCGGCCTGGCCGTGCGCGCCGCGCCCGTCCGCCAGTCGATGGAGGACGCACGACAGCGCCACCACGACTGGATCCGCGAGCACGGCACGGATCTGCCCGAGGTCGCCGACTGGACGTGGGCCGGTTGAACAGGGTCGGTTGAACAGGGCCGGTCGGCCCTGGCCTTTCGGACCGGAAGCGAGAAGGATCCCTGGAAGGAGAGCAGGGCTCGCTGACAGGGCGGACAGCGGCGCTGCGGACGAAGGAAAGGACGGGAGCGGTCAATGACGGACGGCGAGCAGCCCGGCCCCAGTACCCTGATCCGGGTCTTCCTGCTGGACGACCACGAGGTGGTACGGCGAGGCGTGCACGACCTGCTGAACGACGAGCCGGACATCACCGTGGTCGGCGAGGCGGCCACCGCCGAGCAGGCCCTCGCGCGGGTCCCCGCCCTGCGTCCGCATGTGGCCGTGCTGGACGTCCGGCTGCCGGACGGCGACGGAGTGATGGTCTGTCGGGAGCTTCGCTCGCGGGTGCCCGACCTGGCCTGTCTGATGCTGACCTCCTTCGACGACGAGGAGGCGCTGCTCGACTCGATCATGGCCGGCGCGTCCGGATATGTGCTGAAGCAGATCCAGGGCTCGGACCTGGTGTCGGCGGTACGCACCGTGGCGGCGGGCCAGTCGCTGCTGGACGCCAGTGCGACCGCCAAGCTGATGGCCCGGTTGCGCGGGGAACAGGAGCAGGAGGAGGAGCCGGACGCGCTGCCGGGCCTGACCGACCGGGAGAGGGAGATCCTCGCGCTGATCGGTGAGGGGCTGACGAACCGGCAGATCGGTCAGCGGCTCTACCTCGCCGAGAAGACCGTCAAGAACCACATCTCCCGGCTGCTGGCCAAGCTCGGCGTCGAGCGGCGCGTCCAGGCCGCCGTGATCGCGACCCAGGCCCAGGACCGGCAAATGCCGAACGGGCCGCCGCCGGCAGGCCGCCGAGAGGGCCCGCCCCGGTGATCCCGTTCCACGACCGCGTGGCCGGTACCGTGGCAAGGGGCCGGATCGGCCGGTCACCCCTTTCGACGCGGCGGACGTGGAGGAAGCAGCGGTGGAGAGCTCCGAGGGAGCCCGTGTGCGCCTGCCGCAGCTGCGGCTGGACGAGTTGCTGGAGGAGCTGCAGGCCCGTCTGGACGCGGCCCGCGGCACCCGGGACCGCGTGCACAGCCTGCTGGAGGCGGTGCTGTCGGTCGGACGTGAGCTGGACCTGAGGCAGGTGCTGCGGAGCATCGTCGAGGCCGCCGCGGTGCTGGTCGAGGCCCAGTACGCCGCCCTCGGCGTGATCGGACCCGACGGAAAGCGGCTCTCGGACTTCCTGACGGTCGGAGTCAGCGAGGAACAGATCGCCGAGATCGGGCACTACCCGGAGGGGCATGGCATCCTCGGGGAACTGATCCGCCACCCCGAGCCGCTGCGGCTGACCAAGCTCTCCGAGCACCCGTCCTCGTACGGCTTCCCCGCCCACCATCCGCCGATGAACTCCTTCCTGGGCGTCCCGATCCGGGTGCGGGACCAGGTCTTCGGCAACCTGTATCTGACCGAGAAGCGGGGCGGGGCGCAGTTCGACGACGAGGACGAGTCCGTGCTGTCGACGCTCGCCGTCGCCGCCGGCGTGGCCATCGACAACGCCCGGCTGTACGAGGAGTCCCAGCGGCGCGAGCTCTGGCTGCGGGCCGGCGCCGAGGTGACCCACAGTCTGCTCTCGGGAGGTTCCGGCAGCGAGGTACTCCGGCTGATCGCCGAGCGGGCCATGGAGAGCACGGGCGCGGTGCTCGCCGTGGTCGCGGTGCCGATGGAGGACACCGGGAGCCTGGTGATCGAACTGGCCATCGGGCAGGACGCGGAGTCGTACCGGGGGCTGGTGCTGCCGGTGGAGGGCAGCCTGCTCGGCACCGCGTTCTCCACCGTGGCCCCGGTGACCAGCGCCGACATGTCCCGGGACGAGCGGCCACAGACGGGTGTCCTCCCGGCCGAAGACCGGGGGAGGGCCACGGGAGGCACGCCGCGCTTCGGGGGACTCGGCCCCGCCGTCGCCGTACCCATCGGCGCCGGTGACCGGGTGCGGGGAGTGGTGCTGCTGGTCCGTGAGGCGGGACAAACGGTGTTCTCGGCGAAGGAGACCGAGCCACTCAAGGGCTTCGCCGCGCAGGCCGCCGTGGCCATGGAGCTGGCGGAACGGCGCGACGACGCCGAGCAGATGGCGGTGCTGGAGGACCGCGACCGTATCGCCCGGGACCTGCACGACCTCGCGATCCAGCGGCTCTTCGCGACCGGCATGACACTGCAGAGCGCGGGACGCTTCATCGAGCACCCCGAGGCCTCCGAGCGGGTGCTGCGTGCCGTCGACGACCTCGACGAGACCATCAAGATCATCCGTTCGACGATCTTCGGACTGCGCTCGCGCGACTCCGTGGCGGGACAGGGGCTGCGCGCGCGGGCGATGCGCGCCGTCGGCGAGGCGGCGCCGGTGCTGGGCTTCCCGCCCAGCCTGCGGATGGAGGGCCTGCTGGACACCCATGTGTCGAGGGAGGTCGCCGACCATGTGCTGGCGGTGCTCTCGGAGGCACTGACCAATGTCGCCCGGCACGCCCGCGCCGATCAGGCGCGGGTCGTGCTGGAGACCGACGGGCACGAGGTGCGGCTGACGGTCTCCGACAACGGCGTGGGCATCCCGCCGGACGGCCGTCGCAGCGGCCTGCTCAACATGGCGGAGCGGGCCCGGCAACTGGGCGGCGACCTCAAGCTGACCAGCTCCCAGGGCGACGGCACCACCGTCGTGTGGCATGTGCCGGTGGGGGAGCGGTAGCCCGGACTCCGGCGCGCGGGCCGGGGCCGGCTCACTGCCGGGGCCGGCTCACTGAGGCAGGCGCAGGTCGCACGACTCGCCGGGGGCCACCGAGACCGTACGGTCCCGGAGCTGGATGTCGATGGGATCGCGGTCGGAGGCGGGCACGTCGATGTGCAGAGTGCCGGACCGCATCGTCAGCCGGATGCCCCAGTGCCCCTGATAGCGGATGGCGAAGCTGGACTCGGAGAGCTCGGGAAGCGGGACCGGGTCGAGCCAGAGGGCGCCTGAGCGGGTTTCCAGGCCGGGGAGACCGCGCTGCACGAGGTCGAGCGTGCCCGCCATGGCGCCCAGGTGGATGCCCTCGCCCGTGGTGCCTCCCTGGAGATCGGCGATGTCCCCCTTGAGGGCTTCCTGAGCGAAGGTCCAGGCTTCGGTGCGCCGGGCGCGGGCCAGCACCCAGGCGTGCACCAGGCCGCTGAGCGTGGAGCCGTGGCTGGTGCGGTCCAGGTAGTAGTCGACCGTGCGCCGCCAGGTCTCCTCGTCCAGCTGGTGGCCCAGCCTCCCGAAGAGGCCACGTAGTTCGGCGGGGGAGAAGAGGTAGCCGAGCATGAGGACGTCGGCCTGCTTGGAGGCCTGATAGCGGTTGACGGTGTCGCCCTCGGCCTCGAGGATCCGGTCGAGCCTGCGGATGTCGTCGTAGCGGGCCCGGTAGTCGTCCCAGTCCAGCTCGGTCAGCTGCCCATAGCCGTCGAACTGGCTGATCACCCCGGCGTGGAACGGCACGTGGAGCCGGCGCGAGATGTCGTCCCACCGCGCCAGCTCGCCGTGGTCCAGCCCGGTACGTTCGGCCAGTTCGCGCAGGCGCGGTTCGGGCAGCGCGCGGATCACGTCGACGGTGTGGGCCAGAACCCACGCGGCGGTGACGTTGGTGTAGGCGTTGTCGTCCAGGCCGGGACGATCCGCGTCCGGGTAGGCGTCGTGGTACTCGTCGGGGCCCATGACACCACGGATGCGGTAGCGGCCCACATGGTCGTCGTACGTCGCGGCGTCGGCCCAGAAACGGGAGATCTGCAGGAGCATCTCGGCGCCCTTGGTGTGCAGGAACTCGGCATCACCGCTTGCCTCGCAGTACTGCCACACGTTGTACGCGATCGCCGAGTTGACGTGGTGCTGGAGACAGGAGTGGTCGGGCAGCCAGCGGCCCGAGTGCGGGTTGAGATGCATCTGCTGGGTCTCCTCGCGGCCGTCGCTGCCGCTCTGCCACGGATACATCGCCCCGGCCCGCCCCGCCCGGCGCGCGGCACGGCGGGCCTGGTCCAGGCGCCGATGGCGGTAGGTGAGCAGGGCCCTCGACACCTCGGGAAAGTGCAGGTTCAGGTACGGCAGCACGAACAGCTCGTCCCAGAAGACATGGCCGCGGTACGCCTCGCCGTGCAGGCCACGGGCGGGCACACCGACGTCCAGGTCGGCGGTCTGCGGAGAGAGGGTCTGCAGCACATGGAACAGATGCAGCCGCAGAATCCGTCCGGCCTCGTTCGGCACCGTCAGCTCGGCCCTGCGCCACAGCTGCTCCCAGGCGACGCGGTGCGAGGCGAGCAGCTCGTCCCAGGTGCCCGCGTGTTCCACCCGCTCCACGGAGGCCCGCAGCGGCTCGCTGATCGCCCGGTCGCGCGAGGTGTGCACGGCGACGATCTTGTCCACGACGGCGGGACGGCCGGGGGCCAGGGAGAGCCGGAAGCGCTGGGCGGCCTTTCCCGTCTCACGACCGGGCTCGTCCCGTCGCGGGAGCCGCACCGCCCCGGCGTCGGTGCTCGTGCGGGCCGCCATGCCGATGCCGACATGGGAGTCGGACGTGCGGCAGCGCAGCCACACGGTGTCCGGCTCCGCTTCCCCGGTCCGTACCCGCACGAGGTGGTCGCTCGCCAGCTCGCGATAGCGCGCGACGCCGTCGTTGGTGACGGCCCCGTCCAGCGCGGTCTCCACCTCCAGCTCGCACGGCCCGCCCTCGGTGGTGAACTCCGCACGCAGCGCGGCCAGATGAGGGTCGGCCATGTGCACGAGCCGCGACTGCCACACGCGCAGGACCCGGCCGTCCCCCTCCTCGTACCGCGTCTCCCGTTCCAGGACACCGGACCGCAGGTCGAGGGACTGCCGGTGCGCGACGCACGCATCGCTGTCCGGCGTCAGCCACTCTCCCGCGCGCCCGTCGTCGGTGGAGCGGTAGCGCAGCGGCAGCCAGTTCGGGACGTTGACCAGGTCCTCGTTGTCGACCAGCCGGCCGGAGACGTCCGACGTCAGGCGGTTGTAGCAGCCGGACACGTACGTTCCGGGATAGTGCACGTCGTCCGCGGCGCACTCCGACGCCGCCCCGCGCGTGGCGAAGTAGCCGTTGCCCAAGGTGCACAGTGACTCCCTGAGCCGCTCCTGCGCGGGGTCGTAGCCCTCGTAAGGCCAGATCCAGTCGTTCATTGCGCTGCGCTCCCGGCGGACGTCATGGCGGCTGCACCCCCTGGGGCATCGACTGCTTCTTCGCTTCCGGGATGTGCAGCAGTACCCATGAACACCACTGAGTAACGGGCGGTACGACCGAGGGTGCAGCCTTTTGTCCGTCATGATGCCCGGGGAAGCCGGTCAGGTCGCGTCGGGCAGCCACAGGTCGGGGCCGAAGACCTCGTAGCGGATGCTCCGGGCGGGAACCTGGGCCTGCAGCAACTGGCCGCGAACGGCGCGCATGAAAGGCAGCGGGCCGCACAGGTACACGGTGGCGTTCCTCGGGATGTCGACTCCGGCCAGGTCCATCAGGCCGGTGCGCGCGTCGGGCTCCTCCGGGCCGGGGCGTTCGTACCAGAAGGCCGCCGTCGCCTCGGGCAGGCCGTCCACGAGTGCGCGCACCTCGGTGCGCAGCGCGTGCTCGGCGGGTGAGCTGTCGGCGTGCAGGACCAGGACCGGGCGGGTGGAGCCGGTGGCGGCGAGATGGCCGAGCATGCCGGCCATGGGGGTGCAGCCGATGCCGGCGGAGACCAGCACCAGCGGGGTGTCGGCGTCGTCGAGCGCCACGTCGCCGAAGGGCGCGGAAAGGGTGAGCTCGTCCCCGGCACGTATCTGCCCGTGCAGCAGGTTGGACACCTCGCCGTCCGGTGCGCCGGACTCGCCCGCCACCCGCTTGACGGTGATGCGGCGCAGCTCGCCGCCCGGGTCGGAGGACAGGCTGTACTGGCGCAACTGGTGCACCCCGTCGGGCATGCGCAGCCGCACGCTCACGTACTGACCGGCACGGGCGGCGGGTGCCGGTTCGCCGTCCGCCGGGCGCAGCAGGAAGGACACCACGTCCGCCGTCTCCTCGCGGCGCTCGACGACCGTCCACTGCCGCCGGGTCTCACCCGGCAGCACACCCGCTTCCTGGTACAGGCGGGCCTCCTGGGCGATGAGGGCGCCGGCCATCAGCCAGTACACCTCGTCCCAGGCGGCGGCCACCTCCGGGGTGACCGCGTCGCCCAGTACCTCGGCGATCGCGGCGAACAGGTACTTGTGCACGATCGTGTACTGGTCGTCTGTGACACCCACCGCGGTGTGCTTGTGGGCGATCCGGGCCAGCATCACGTCCGGTCGGGTGTCGGGGTCGGCGAGCAGCGCGCTCGCGAACCCGGCGATGGAGCCGGCCAGGGCGCGGCGCTGGGCTCCGCTGGCCTGGTTGCCACGGTTGAACATCCCGTCGAGCAGCTCGGGCCGGTCACGGAACATCGCTCCGTAGAAACGCGTGGTGATCTCGTCGAGCGCCCCGCCCACGGCGGGCAGGGTCGCCCGGATCACTTCTGCGGATTCTGCGGACAGCATGAGGCCTCCCAGGACGGGATGGAACAGGGGGAGTGGCCGCGGAGTGAGCCGGCGGCCGTCACCTGTATAGCAAGTCGGAGACCGATGTTTCCTCCGGTAACAGCCCTCAGCGACGGAAGCTGCCCCAAGGACCCAAGGGAAAGGGACCTTCGGCCCCATCGCTCGGTGCGTGCCAGGACCGGACGGCCGCCGATACCGCCGCCAGCACTGGCACTGGCGCGAGCACCGGCGGCACCATGGCCTGAGGAGGCCCGTTATGCCTGAAGTCAGTGAATCCCCGAGCACGGTGAGTGACGTAATGACGCAGACGGTCGTCTCTGTCGGCCGTGACGCGTCCTTCAAGGAGATCGTCGGGCTGATCGATCAGTGGCGGGTCAGCGCCCTGCCCGTGCTGGAGGGTGAGGGGCGTGTGGTCGGCGTGGTGTCGGAGGCGGACCTGCTGGCCAAGGAGGAGTTCCGGGACACCGAACCCGTTCTCCTCCAGGCGCGGCCGTCGTCCACGGGAGACCCGTTCGTCGCCCGGACACGACGGCTGGCCGATCTGGCCAAGGCCGGTGCCGTCACCGCGGGCGAGCTGATGACCAGTCCGGCCATCACGGTGCGCGCGGACGCCACGGTTGCCCAGGCCGCCCGGATCATGGCACAGCGAGGCATCAAACGGCTGCCCGTGACGGACGTCCACGGGATCCTGCAGGGCATCGTCAGCCGCAGCGACCTGCTGAAGGTGTTTCTGCGGACGGACGAGGACATAGCGCAGGAGGTACGCAACACCGTTCTGGCACAGCTGACCCCGGCGAGGCTGCGTGCCTCCGTGGACGACGGCGTGGTCACCCTGAGCGGCGACGTGCGCGACCGCTCGCTCGTGCCGACTCTCGCCAGGCTCACGCGTGCCGTCGAAGGCGTCGTCGACGTCCACATCGAGCTCGCCGGGCAGGGCTCCTCCTGAGGCACCCTCACGCTCCCTGACCGGCGGCTGTACGGTAGGGTCTACCTGCGTGTTCTTCTACGGAACTCCGTGGTGGGGCACATCGGGACGTGGCGCAGCTTGGTAGCGCACTTGACTGGGGGTCAAGGGGTCGCAGGTTCAAATCCTGTCGTCCCGACTTGCGAAAGCAGCAGGTCGGAGGCCCTTTCGAGTTGATTCGAGGTGGCCTCTTGATCGTTTTGTGTTTTTCGCAGGACCGTCTTCCGGTACGTCGGGCGCCCGGTGACGCCCGGAGAGCACCGCCGCGCGACCGACGTACCCATTCACCTGTCACCGACGCGGTCGCTCACCCCGCGATCGAGTCCAACTGCTCCGCCGCGGGCCTCAGTTCCCACAGGTCACCGCCGGGCGGCGGCTCCAATCGGGCCGCCGCCGCCCGCGCTTCGGGATGGCCGGCGTCCGCCGCCGCGTGCACCACGTCGGTGGCCGCGTACCGGCGGAACTCCAGGTCCGGATGCGGCCACGGCGCGGCTCCGGAGGCGGCAGGCAGCAGGTAGTCGACTGCCTTGAACAGGCTCTGCCCGTCGGGCCCCTCGTAGGACCACAGGTTCACTCCCACGTGCCGTCCGACGGCGGCCAGGCGTGTGTACGCGACCAGGGCGAACGTCGAGTAGTGCCAGCTCCGTGTCCGGGTGAGCTCCTGCGGCTGGCTGCCGTCCGCGGCGATCTGCGGGTCGATGCGCCCCGCACGGGCGTCGAGGACGATCCGGCGCGTCAGCGCCTTGTCACCGGTCGCGTGGGCGAGGGCGGCGAGTTGCATGTCGTAGAAGGTGCCGTGGTTGTTCTTCGCGGCGCCTTCCTCCTTACCGAAGGCGCTGTTCACCAGCCAGTCGCGGAAGTCGACGTTCCACGCGCGCATCGCGGAGCGGTCCTGACCGGTCCAGCCCGGGGCCCCCGTGTCGAGGATCGCGATCGCGTCGAGGACGCTGGTGAAGGACTGCGAGAAGTCGATGATGCCGATCGCCCGGCCGGCGTACTTGCAGGGGATGAACTGGGCGTGGTTCAGGTTGGGGTTCATCCGGGTGGCCGGGTCGAGGAACCAGGTGCGCAGCACCGATGCGGCCTTCTCCGCGTATTTCCGCTCGCCGGTGTAGTACCAGGCGAGCGAGAGGTCGTACGTGGAGTCGAAGACCTTCTCCACGTCTTGACGGTCGGTTCCGGTGTCGACCTCCGGATTACGCTCGCCGTCGCGCTGGACATACGGGCAGCCCCAGGGGTTGTCGGTGGTCCTGGGCTGCGAGGGCCACCAGTACGGGGCCTGGCTGAGGTAGTCGTGGACGTCACCGCCGGGCGCGGGCCGCGGCTTGTCGACGACTGTCCAGGGGCCCTTGTCGAGCCAGGTGTCGGCGCGTGTCGTCAACTGCTTGAGCGTACGCCGCAGTTGGTGATCGCCGCGGTCGAGCCGGAGCTTCGTCTGCTGGAGCCGCACGCCGTCGAGGACGGTGGTCTTCGGGACCCTCGGCGCCGGAAGGGCCGAGGCGGTGGGGAGGACGACCGCCGTGAAGGTGGCCACCGCCACCAGCAGGGCGGCTGAGCGAGGTCTTGCACTCATCGAGCTCTCCAATCATCCATGTGAACGGAGTTCATGAGAAAGACCGCGTGAGCGTAGGGGCAGCTGGTTGACGTTGCAATACACCTGACATGGGTCATGGATGCGTTGCTTGGTCACGTAGATGGTCATCGGGCGCGCGGACGCACGCAGAAGCGGGGCAGGAAGACGATCGCCGCCGTACGGACCGGTGGTCCGTACGGCGGCGATGTCCTGTCGGCCCCCGGGACCGTACCGGGGCCGACATGCTCGGCGAGCGCGTTCGGCGGCGAGCGCGGTGGTGGGGCCGGCGCGTCAGGGGTGGGTGGTCAGATAGCCGCCCATGGAGGAGAAGTACTCCGTCGCGGCCAGCTCCCGGCCGTCCTCGGTCCGTACGCGCGTGATGGCCAGGCCGTGGTTGCCGCCGGTGCGGGCGTCGGCTCCGGCGACGATCACCACGCCGTCGCCCTCGCGGTAGAAGATGCGGCCGGGAGTGCCGCCGTACCGGCCCTGGGACACGACCGCCGCCAGGACTTCGAGGCGCTTGCCCTTGTGGAAGGTGTAGGTGCTCGGGTACGGCTCGGACTGGGCGCGGACCAGGCGTTCGAGGTCCTCCGCCGGCCAGGTCCAGTCGATGCGGCTGTCCTCGATGGACCGCTTGTGGAAGAAGCTCGCCTGGGACCGGTCCTGCTGGGTGAACTCCGTCTGCCCGGCGGCGATGAGGTCGAGCGCGCCGGTCGTGACCGGGGCGATGAGGTCGACGGTCTTGTGGAAGAGGTCGGTGGCGGTGTCCGTCGGTCCGACCGGGACCGCCTCCTGCCGGACGATGTCGCCGGCGTCGAGTTCGTCGTTCATCATGTGCGCGGTGACGCCCACTTCGGGCTCCCCGTTGATCAGGGCCCAGATCAGCGGGGAGAAGCCGGCGTACTTCGGCAGCAGCGAGTCGTGGACGTTCAGTGTGCCGTGGCGCGGCAGGTCGAAGATGCGCGGGGGGATCCACGTCCGCCAGTTGTTCGCCACGATGATGTCCGGGTCGGCCTCCTTGAGGCGCTCGAACAGCTCGTCGTCGTCAGGGCGGTTGCGGATCAGCACCGGGACGCCGTGCTCTTCGGCGAGGTCGGCGACGGAGTCGCTCCAGATCTTCTCGTACGCGTGGTCGCTCTTGGGGTGCGTCACGACCAGTGCCACGTCGTGTTCGGAGTCCAGGAGGGCTTGCAGGGTGCGGTGCCCCCAGGTCTGGTAACCGAACATGACGACCCGCATGGGGTTCCTCCTCAGGGCAGGGATTGACCGAGGCAAGTAAAGCAAGGCTTACCTTAGTTTGCAACGGGCGCACAGAGTGCCCCAGTTGGCGAGTCCGTCCTCGCGTCCGGTTGCCCGCTCGCCCTATCGACAGCTTCGGGGGTTTAGCTTAGGCTCGCCTAAGTTGTCGGTCCGCCGCTCCGTCGGCGTGCCCGCCTTTCGTACTTTCCGCACGCCTGACAGGCGGCTGCCCCGCACGACCGTCCCCAGTGGATCAAAGGGATAACGTACGTCGACATGGTCACGACTGCAGTCGAGCGCCCCGCGTCCAGGGGCACAACAGAGGCCCGTCGGCGGCGGGTTGTGGGTTTGGGCATGCTTGTGGCGATCCTCGTGACCGCGGGGGCGGTGTCGTTGGCCGTCGGTGCGCGCGCGTTGAGTCCCGCCGAGGTGTGGCACGGGTTGTTCGCGGCACCGGACTCCGACCAGCGGCTCACCGAGATCAGGCTCATCGTGCAGACCGTGCGGGTGCCCCGGACCGTGCTCGCCATCGTGGCGGGCATCGCCCTCGGAGTCGGCGGGGCGCTGATCCAGGGGTACACGCGCAACCCGATCGCCGACACGGGCCTGCTGGGGGTCAACTCCGGCGCCTCGTTCGCCGTGGTGTCGGTGGTCGCCCTGTTCGGTTTCTCCAACCCGTTCCAGTACGTCTGGTTCGCCTTCCTGGGGGCGGCGGTCGCCGGTGTCGTCGTGTTCGGATTGGCGAGCATCGGCCGGGGGGCCGGCAACCCGTTGACGCTCGCACTGGCCGGGCAGGGCATCACGGTGTTCCTCGCCGCGATGACCACGGCGGTCGCGCTGTCGGACAAGGCGTCGCTGAACGCGCTGCGGTTCTGGAACGCGGGCTCGGTGGCCGGTGTCGGGTTCGACGTCATCTGGCCGGTGACCGCGTTCATCGTGGCCGGGTTGGTGCTGGCACTGACCACGCTGCCCGCCATCAACCTGCTCAACCTGGGTGACGACGTGGCGCGGGGGCTGGGTGTGAACATCGCGTTGAGCCGGACCATCGGCATCGTCGCCATCACCTTGCTGGCGGGCGCGGCGACGGCGGCGTGCGGCCCCATCGCGTTTCTCGGGCTCATGGTGGCCCACGTGGCCCGGTATCTGACCGGGCCGGACTATCGCTGGCTGGTGCCGTACGCGGGTCTGCTCGGAGCCATCATCCTCCTGGTCTGCGACGTCGTGGGGCGCTTGGTGGTGCGTCCGGGCGAGTTGGACGCGGGTGTCGTTGTCGCGCTCCTCGGCGCCCCGTTCTTCGCGGCTCTGGTGTGGCGCGGAAAATTCAAGAACGCATGAACGGGACAGACGTGAAGCCGAACGGGACAGGCGTGAAGCCGAACGAGGCAGATGTGAAGCCATCGGTGGCGCCGGGCGTGCGGCTCGGCCACGTGTCGTTCGTATGGCGGCCCTGGATCGTCCTCGTCACGCTGCTGCTGGCGGCGGCGACCTTCCTGGTGTTCTGCGTGTCCATCGGCGTCGGGGACTTCCCCATCGGCCTGCCCCAGGTGATGGCCACGATCCTCGGCCGGGGTGAGCAGGTCGACCAGTTCGTGATCATGGACCTGAGGATGCCGCGTGCCCTGGCCGGGCTCATCGTGGGGATCGCGCTGGGGGTCTCCGGGGCGATCACACAGTCCATCGCGCGCAATCCGCTGGCCAGCCCGGACATTCTGGGGATCACCCACGGGGCCAGCGCGGTCGCGGTGTTCCTGGTGACGGTGTCGGGCGGGACCGCCGCGGCGATCGTCAGCTCCGTCGGTCTGTCGGCGGCGGCGCTCGCGGGCGGTCTCGGCACGGGTCTGCTGGTGTACTTCCTGGCGTGGCGGCGCGGGATCGACGGCTTCCGGCTCATCCTCATCGGCATCTCGGTGAGCGCGGTGATGGAGGCGATCACGACCTGGCTGCTGGTCACGGCCGACATCAGGGACGTGGCCAAGGCTCAGGCGTGGCTGGTCGGCTCGCTGGACGAACGCTCGTGGGACGAGGTCCGGGTGGCGCTCTGGGGCACGCTCGTCCTCATGGTCGTCGTGTCGTGTGTCGCGTTCCAGTTCAAACCGATGCACTTCGGCGACGAGGTCGCCGCGGGCCTGGGCGTCCGGTACTCGATGGTGCGGGCGGTCATGCTGTTGTGCGCGGTGCTGCTGGCCGGTGTGGCGGTGAGCGCGGCCGGCCCGGTCCCGTTCGTCGCGCTGGTGGCGCCGCAGGTGGCGATGCGGTTGGCGAGGTGCCCGACGCCGCCGATGGTGGCCTCCGGCATGGTGGGAGCGTTGCTGCTGATCGGCGCGGACCTGGTCGCGCGCACGGCACTGCCGATCAGTCTCCCGGTCGGTGTGGTCACCGCCGCGATCGGCGGCCCCTTCCTCGTCTATCTGCTGGTGCGGGCGAACCGCAGATAGCTGATAAAACGTCAGGCAGACCTAAACGAGGGGGCCTTGTGGTCGCTCAGTCCATCACCGAGATCGAGTCCGGGGTCGATGACGCCTCACGGCTGGCAGCCAGGGGCGTCACGGTCGGGTACGGCACCCGGACCGTCATCGACGATCTCGACGTGGCGATCCCACCAGGGGTGATCACCACGATCATCGGCCCCAACGGCTGCGGGAAGTCGACCCTGTTGCGGACCCTGTCGAGGCTGCTCAAGCCGGCCAAGGGGACGGTCGTGCTGGACGGCGAGGACATCGCCAGGCTCAGGACCAGGGATGTGGCGAAGAAGCTCGGCCTGCTGCCGCAGGCGCCGGTCGCGCCGGAGGGGCTGACGGTGTCCGACCTGGTCGCCAGGGGCCGCCATCCGCACCAGAGTTGGCTGCGGCAGTGGTCGTCGGACGACGCCGCCGTCGTGGAGCGTGCCCTGGCCATGACCGGGGTGTCCGACCTGGCCGACCGTCCGGTCGACTCGCTGTCCGGGGGACAGCGTCAGCGCGTCTGGATCTCGATGACCCTGGCTCAGGGGACTGACCTGCTGCTCCTTGACGAGCCGACCACCTACCTCGACCTGGCGCATGCGATCGACGTACTCGACCTGGTGGACGACCTGCACGAGTCGGGGTGCGCCGTGGTCATGGTGCTGCACGACCTCAATCTGGCCACGCGCTACAGCGACAACCTCATCGTGATGCGGGACGGGTCGGTCCTGGCGCACGGGCACCCGCGTGACGTGATCACCGCCGAGTTGCTGCACGAGGCGTTCGGACTGCGCGCCAAGGTGATCGACGACCCGGTGGGCCGCCGGCCGCTCATCGTGCCGATCGGCCGCACCCACGTCCAGCTCGACTAGGTCCCGACAAGAACAAGACCAACTTAGGCTAGGCTAACCTCACTTCTGCGGGGTAAGGTTTGCCTGCCCTTAGACAGGGGTGGCGGATCGGTGCGAAAGCAAGGGATTTGGGATGCTCCTCCATAGAACGGCGCTCATGAAGCCTTGGCGGCGGTTGGCGGCAGTGTTGTCCGCCGCGACGCTCAGCGTCGGCCTCCTCGCAGGATGTGGTTCCGACTCGGCGGACGAGGGGGACAAGTCGAGCGACAACGCCCCGGCCGCCGCCGGCGCGTTCCCGGTCACCGTGGAGCACGCGTTCGGATCCACGAAGGTCAGCGAGGCTCCCAAGCGGGTCGTCTCCGTCGGCTACACGGACGACCAGACCATCCTGGCGTTCGGCATCAAGCCGGTCGGCATGGTCGACCAGTACCCGAACCCTGCGGGCAAGACCCCCGACATCAACACCCAGTGGCCCTGGGTGAAGGACAAGTGGGGCGACACCAAGCCCGAGGTCGTCATGAAGAACGGCGACTCCGGCCCCAACTACGAGAAGATCGCCGCCCTGCGGCCGGACCTGATCGTCGCGGTCTACTCCGAGATCGACCAGGCCGCCTACGACAAGCTCTCCAAGATCGCCCCGACGGTGGGCCGCACCAAGGCCGAGAAGGAGCCGTTCAGCGCACCCTGGCAGGACAACGCGCTCCACATCGCCAAGGCACTCGGCAAGGCCGAGGAGGGCGAGAAGATGGTGGAGGACATCCAGGGCAAGCTCGACGCGGCCAAGAAGGAGCACCCCGCGTTCGCGGACCAGAAGGCCGTCGTGTTGTCCTGGTACAAGGACTCCGTGGCGCCGTTCACCTCCACCGACGTGCGTGGACGGCTGACGACGGGCATCGGCTTCAAGTACCAGACCGAGATCGACAAGATCGCGGACGGCAGCTTCTACACCCAGCTCTCCCCCGAGCGCGTCGACCTGGTCGACGTCGACCGCATCTTCGTCATCAACGACAAGGCGGACACGGAAGCGCTGAAGAAGTTCAAGCTGTTCGCCAACCTGGACGCGGTCAAGAACGGCAAGGTGTCGTACCTGCTGGACAGTGAGGGCCCGGCGGTCGGCGCGGCCATCTCCCAGGGCACCCTGCTCTCCATGCCGTACGCGATCGACGAGCTCGTCAAGTCGGCCGAGTAGGTGTGACTACCACTGACACGCGTGTCGCCCCGGCGATCCTGCGCACGGCGACCGGACGCGAGGCCACCCGATGGGTCGGGGCGCACTGCCGCGAGGTGTCATGGCTGGCGGTCGCCACCGTGCTCACCACGGTGGCCGGGGCGGCGCTCCAAGTGGTCCCGGTGCTCCTGCTCGGCCGGGTGGTCGACGGGGTGGTCGAGGGTGAACCGCGCTCGATCCTGGTCACGATCGGGGTGTTGATGGTGGCCGCCGCGCTGCT
>NZ_VCHX02000110.1 GCF_005768555.2 Streptomyces sporangiiformans | reverse complement strand
CCCGCAGCCGATCGGCTGCGGGGGCTCAGCGATGCCCGACACGGCTGTGCGCCATACAGCTGTGCGCCATACGGCTGTGCGCCATCGGCTGTGCGCCATCGGCTGTGCGCGATACGGCTGGTTCAGATCCGGACCTCGACCGTGCGCGCCAAGCGGTCGTGCAGGCCCCGGCCGTCCCGGTCCCAGACCAGGGCGGGGACGGCGATGCACAGGAGAGCCGTGCGCAGGAGGGCACGGAGCGGGCTGATGCCGCCGGCCTCGGTGACCACCCGGAGGCCGAACAGGCGCTTGCCCGGGGTGGAGCCGATCGTTCCGACGGTCAGGGCGCCCATGACGAAGAAGATGAGCAGCGCCCAGTTGCCGGTCGCCTGGTTGTAGCCCTCAGTGAGCAGCCCGTATGCGATCAGGAGGCACAGGGCCCAGTCGACGGCGAGGGCGCCGAGGCGTCGTCCCGGCCGGGCGATCGACCCGGGCCCCGACTCGGGCAGGCCCAGCTGCTCGCCCCGGTATCCGAAGTCGGCACCGGCTTCCTCCGCGGCCGCACGCGGTCCGGAGAGCCACGATCCGATTGCTCGCCTGTTGTCCACGCGTACAAGGTACTGCTCCCGTTTTGACATGCGGACACGTGGGGTCACGGGGGCCGGGGTCGGTTAACTTGGGCGAAACAAATGGGTCACGTCAGAGAAACCACCCGTCCCTATTGTCGGGCTCAGCGTGTGCCACCGCACTGGCCGCACGAACGAACTACCACCCCGGTCCACAACGGTCGGGAGTAGGAGGAGCTGGATGTTCCAGAACGCCGACGAGGCCAAGAAGTTCATCGCGGACGAGGACGTCAAGTTCGTCGACGTCCGCTTCTGCGACCTGCCTGGCGTGATGCAGCACTTCACGGTGCCGGCAGAGGCCTTCGACCCGAGCGAGGAACTGGCCTTCGACGGCTCCTCGATCCGCGGCTTCCAGGCCATCCACGAGTCCGACATGGCGCTCCGCGCCGACCTGTCCACCGCGCGCGTCGATCCCTTCCGCCGCGACAAGACGGTCAACATCAACTTCTTCATCCACGACCCGATCACGGGCGAGCAGTACTCCCGTGACCCGCGCAACGTGGCGAAGAAGGCGGAGGCGTACCTCGCCTCGACGGGCATCGCCGACACCGCGTACTTCGGTCCCGAGGCCGAGTTCTACGTCTTCGACAGCGCGCGTTTCTCCACCAGCGCGAACGAGTCCTTCTACCACATCGACTCCGAGGCCGGCGCCTGGAACACCGGTGCGGTGGAGGACAACCGCGGTTACAAGGTCCGCTACAAGGGCGGTTACTTCCCGACGCCGCCGGTCGACCACTTCGCCGACCTGCGTGCCGAGATCTCCCTTGAGCTGAACAATTCCGGCCTTCAGGTCGAGCGCCAGCACCACGAGGTGGGCACCGCCGGCCAGGCCGAGATCAACTACAAGTTCAACACGCTGCTCGCCGCCGCCGACGACCTCCAGCTCTTCAAGTACATCGTGAAGAACGTCGCCTGGCGCAACGGCAAGACCGCGACCTTCATGCCGAAGCCGATCTTCGGTGACAACGGCTCCGGTATGCACGTCCACCAGTCGCTGTGGCAGGGCGGCTCCCCGCTCTTCTACGACGAGCAGGGTTACGCGGGCCTCTCGGACACCGCCCGCTTCTACATCGGCGGCATCCTCAAGCACGCCCCGTCGCTGCTGGCCTTCACGAACCCGACGGTGAACTCGTACCACCGCCTGGTCCCCGGCTTCGAGGCCCCGATCAACCTGGTCTACTCGCAGCGCAACCGCTCCGCGGCCATGCGTATCCCGATCACGGGCTCGAACCCGAAGGCCAAGCGCGTCGAGTTCCGCGCCCCGGACTCCTCCGGCAACCCGTACCTCACGTTCTCGGCCCTGATGCTGGCCGGCCTGGACGGCATCAAGAACAAGATCGAGCCGGCCGAGCCGATCGACAAGGACCTCTACGAGCTGGCTCCCGAGGAGCACGCGGGCGTCGCGCAGGTCCCCACCTCGCTCCCGGCCGTCCTCGACTCCCTCGAGGCCGACCACGAGTTCCTGCTCCAGGGCGACGTCTTCACGTCCGACCTGATCGAGACGTGGATCGACTACAAGCGCACGAACGAGATCGCTCCGCTCCAGCTGCGTCCGCACCCGCACGAGTTCGAGCTCTACTTCGACGTGTGATCGACATGGTCGACGCGTAAAGCCTTCGGCTTCAGAGCCCCGCCACCGCCTCACCGGCAGTGGCGGGGCTCCGTCGTTCCGCCATGCCCTCGTTCCGCCATGTCCTCGTTCCGTCGTTCTTTGCCTCTCATGGGGGCGAACAGGGGCCGATCATGGGCAAACGGCTCCCGTTCTTTGGACGCGGTCGGAGCACAATGGAGGACGGGACGAGTGCCCGATGGATGGGGTGATCGTGATGCGGAGCCGTTTCCAGCCCGACCGGCGGTTGACCATGCGGATGGGGGCCACGCTGTTCCTGCTCGGGCTGCTGTACGTGGCGTTCGTCGCCGCGTTGATCGTGCTGCTGAAGTCGTGGGTGCTCGTCGTGGTGATCGCGGCGGCGCTGCTCGGCGCGCAGTACTGGTTCTCGGATCGGATCGCGCTGTTCGCGATGCGCGGGCGGGTCGTCGAGCGCGAGGAGTATCCGCAGCTGCACGGTGTGATCGACCGGCTGTGCGCGACCGCGGACATGCCGAAGCCCGTCGTCGCCGTGTCCGACATGGAGATGCCGAACGCCTTCGCCACCGGGCGCAACGCGGATCATGCCGTGGTCTGTGTGACGACCGGGCTGCTGCGGCGGCTGGAGCCCGCCGAGCTGGAGGGTGTGCTCGCGCACGAGCTGTCTCACGTGGCGCACCGCGATGTCGCGGTGATCACCGTGGCCTCGTTCCTCGGGGTGATCGCAGGGCTGGTGGTGCGGTTCACGTTCTACTCGCAGATGTTCGGCGGGGCGCGCAGGGATCAGAACACGGCCGTCATGCTGATGGCGGTGATGGCGGTGTCGGTGGCCGTCTACTCGATCAGTTTCGTCCTCATTCGGGCGCTGTCCCGCTACCGGGAGCTTGCCGCCGACCGCGCCGGAGCCATGCTCACCGGCCGACCCTCGGCCCTGGCCTCCGCGCTGACCAAGCTCAGCGGGGACATCGCCAAGATCCCCACGCGCGATCTGCGGACCGCGCAAGCCTTCAACGCCTTCTACTTCACGCCCGCGCTGGGTGCCACGCCCGGCCTCCAGCGGCTCTTCTCCACCCACCCCAGCCTGGAGCAGCGGCTTGAGCAACTCGGCCGTATCTCCAGCGAGCTGGGTCAGTCACCGACCTCCGGGCAGGCGGGCTGAGCATGGGGATCCTGGACATCCTGCTGGGCCGCAGCAAGCCGGTCGCGCCCGATCTCGATCAGCTCTTCGGGCTGCCTTCGGCCGCCGTCACTCTGGAGGCGGCGGCCGGGTTCACACCGACCGGCCACGGCGCGGTGTGCTTCGCGACCGTCGAGGGGGCCGCCTTCGACGACGTACGTCAGGAAGTGCGGGCGCTGCTGGACGCGGATGCCGGGCGGAACGGGCCGCCTGTGGAGGTCAGCCGGGACGCCTACGGGTACACGTGGCTGGTCTCGCGGCGGAAGCCGGAGGATCTGCCCGCGCTCGTCGGTGATCTGCACGCGGTGAACAGTGCCCTGGAGAGCAGTGGTTTCGGGCCTCAGCTGCTGTGCTCCGTGGCCGGCTTCCAGGACGGCGAGGGGCGACCGCTCGGTCTCGTCTATCTCTACAAGCGCGGTACCTTCTACCCCTTCGCGCCGCTGCCGGGCGGCGGCGAGCGGCGCGACAACGCGTTGGAGTTGCAGGTCAGAGCCGTGCTGGTGAACGACCTGCGGGTGGAGCAGGACCTGGGCCGCTGGTTCCCGATCTGGGGTGCGCCGGGTCTGGGCCAGGCCGACACCCCCTAGGGGCCCAGGTCGGCGGCCTGGTCAGCGGCCCTTCGGCTGGCGGCCCGCCCAGGGGCGTTCGCGGCGGTAGCGGCGCTCCCACTTGGCCTGGCGGTCACGGCGGTCGCGGTACGCGCGGTAGCTGTCGTCGAAGCGAGCCGAGGACCCCGAGGAACCGCCGGCCGACGAGGACTGTCCGGTGCTGCCGTAGCGGAGGTGCAGGTAGAGCAGCGCGGCCGCGGCCATCCACCAGAGGGGGTTGTTGAAGCCCATGACGACCAGAACAAGGATCGCCAGAATGATCAAGGTACCCATGACAGTCTCCGGGTGCCGGTTCATCGGGTGGCTTGAGAGTAGCCCTCAGGATGCCGGGTGCCCCCTGCCCGGAGGAAACGATTTACGCGGACGCGCCCCTTCAGGGGCGCGGGGAACTGCGCGACCAGCCTCTCTGTTTCGGGAAGGGGTGAGGTCGGGGAAAGGGAACCCCGCCCCCACGCACCAGGTGCCGGCCGCCCCGAGCGCGACCGGCACCTGACATACCGCCGGAGGCGTCAGCGGGCGTAGCGCATCAGCGCTCGGACCATGTGGCAGGTCGTGTCCGACGGCGGGTGGACGCCGATGAGTTCGGCCGTGCTGCGGATCCTCTCGTTGCGAGCCTGGTTGGGCATGTAGACACCGGAGTCCAGGAGAGCGATGGCAAGCCGCATCGCCTTGAGACGGCGGTTGTGCGTGATGTACCAGTCACGCGGCCGCCCCGGCGGGAGCGGACGCTTCTCGACGGGCTCGTAGGGCAGTTCCAGCAGAACGGCCCTCTTGGATGTGGACTGGGTGGGCAGCGGGCGGAGTGCGGCAGCGGGCACGGGCATCCTCCTGTCGCGGTCAGGGAGCCATCCGTCGACCCCCTCGAACACTGCCTCCAGTTTAGCGCCCGCCACTGACATCCAGAGGGTCCACGAGGACCAACAAACTCCCAGGACAGAGGGCGAATTGACGAGCTGTCACGCCAGTGCGGGGAGGTGCGGAAGGGGTGGACCAAAAATCGAACAGAGCCCTCGGCGGGTACGGCGATCCACCACGGGTGACGCGAACAAAATCGATGGACACAGAGGCTCAGAGGGCCGTTCACCAGTGACAAGCTCGCCATCCTGGGCCAGGCACTGAACCTGGCCCCCGGGACGCGCGCACTCGACCTCGCCAGCGGATCGGGCGAGTTGCTGTGCACCTGGGCGCGGGATCACCGCGTCACCGGGACCGGTGTGGACATCAGCACGCAGGGCATCGCCAAGGCACGTGCCCGCGCGGCCGAACTGGGCGTCGCCGACCGGGTCGAGTTCGTCCACGGCGATGCCTCCGGGTACGTCGCGGACGAGCCGGTCGATCTCGCCGCGTGCATCGGTGCCACCTGGATCGGCGGCGGCGTGGCCGGAACCGTCGAGCTGCTGGGCCGCAGCCTGCGCCCCGGCGGCCTGATGCTGATCGGCGAGCCGTACTGGCGCGAGGCACCGCCGGACCAGGAAACCGTCCGGGCCTGCCACGCCGACAGCCCATCCGACTTCCGGACGCTGCCGGAGCTGATCGAGCAGTTCGGCCACCTCGGGTACGACACCGTGGAGATGGTGCTGGCCGATCATGACAGCTGGGACCGGTACCGGGCGGCACAGTGGCACAACCTTCGCCGCTGGCTCGACCAGAACCCCGGCGACGAGCTCGCCGCCGAGGTGCGGGCCGAGCTGGCCACCGCCCCCGCCCGCTATGCGCGCTACGAGCGTGAATACCTCGGCTGGGGTGTCTTCGCGCTGATGGGCCGCTGACGGTCCGATCAGTGCGGGTGCGGAGGCGGGTGCGGGTCCGGGTGGCATGCCGCCCGGACCCGCGGTTTCGCATGGCCGCACGGCCCCCTGACCCGGCACCCTGCCCTGGCCCCCCGCCCTGGTTCGCGTACCTTGTGCGGCATGGAGATCTGGATCAACCCGGCCTGTTCGAAGTGCCGCGGCGCCCTCGAGTTGCTGGACGAGGAGGGTGCCTCGTATACGGTGCGGCGGTATCTGGAAGACGTACCGACCGAGGACGAGATCCGTGAGGTCCTGACGCGGTTGGGGCTGGAGCCCTGGGACATCACGCGGACCCAGGAGGCCGAGGCGAAAGAGCTCGGCGTGAAGGAATGGGCTCGCGACGCCGGCTCGCGCGAGAAGTGGATCAGGGCCCTGTCGGAGCACCCCCGGCTCATCCAGCGGCCGATCATCACGGCGGAGGACGGAACCGCCGTCGTGGCCCGTACGGATGAGGCGGTACGGGACGCCCTGTCCCGATAGATACGCCTTTGTCGGGTGACCGGATAGTAAGTGGGTCGCCCTGTTATTCTCCGCCGCCATGACCTTTGATGATCAAGGAATGCCCTACGGGCCGCCCGACCCCTACGCCCAGCCGTACGGACCGCCCGACCCCTATGCCCAATGGGTGGCCGAGCAGGAGCGGATACGAAGAAGACGCAGAACCCGGCTCGCGGTCGGGAGCGCGGTGGGCGTCGTGCTCGTGGCGGTGGTCGCGGCCGGGGGCGCTGTGTACATGGGGAGCGGGGACAGTGAGGAGGAGGTGGCGGCTCCCGCCGCCTCCTCCTCTTCCAGTACGCCGGCCGTGTCGGCCGTTCCGTCCGTGGTCGTCGATTCGCCGTCCGGGGCGCCCTCGCGGCTGCCGTCACTGCTCAAGCGGCCCATCGTGCGCCCCGAGCAGGCCTTCCCCGAGACGAGCGTCCGCCTGAAGGACGGGTCGACGTACCAGCGCGTGGACAGGGCCACGACGACCGAGTGCGCGCGCGGGATGTCGCCGGAGCTCGCCGCGCTCATCGAGCAGGGCGAGGAGTGCGCTCGGCTCACCGCCGCGCTGTTCACGGATGCCGACCGGCGTTCACAGGTGACGGTGACCGTGTTGAGTTTCCGGCGGGTCGAGGACGCCTCGCGGGTGTTCGCGATGGCCTCCATGGATCCGGTGACGTATCAGGTGGTGTCGCTCGACCCTCCCCCGGAGGCGGGGCTGCCGACCGTTCCGCCCGGCTCGGCCGGGGTGTTCCGGCGGCTCATGACCGTGCGGTCCGTCGTCTTCGCGAACGGCCAGTGGGCAGACGGCGCCGAGACGCGCGAGAAGGCGCTCACCCAGCAGACGGAGGGGCTCCTGCAGTACGTCAACGACAACGTCGTGGCCCACGAGGACGGCTGAGCCGCATCGACCCCTACGTGACCTGCGTCATATGAGTGACTCGTGTTGACTGCTGAGTAACTCTGTTCGGCATCTCGTACATAGCGGCGTACTCCCCACTCATGACCGGCCGCCGACCGGGGCGGCCGGAGACAGGAGGCGCACCGTGTCACGTAGAAGAACCCTCGGCCCGAAGAAGAAGCTCGTGTTGTGGGTGAGCGCCGCGACGATGGCCGGAGGCGGGGCCTTCGCCCTGGCGGCCACCTCGAACGCCGCGCCGGCCGGACAGTCGGAGTCCTCCGCCGTCTGCGACGGACTGGCCACGGCGCTCGGGAACAACGAGAAGTTCATCGAGGGACAGCGCGCCAACCCGGACGCGCAGTCGGAGGCCCGGATCGCCAACCGGGAGGCGGTCATCGCGGAGATCAAGCGCAAGCAGGAGGCCTCCGGGTGCACGGTCGGCCAGTCGGGGCCGGCTCAGGGCTCCTCGGCTGAGCCGCCGGCGGCGCAGCAGCCTTCGCCGGCCACTGCCGAGTCCGGTGCCGATTCCGGTGCCGATTCCGGTGCCGATTCCGGTGCCGATTCCGGTGCCGATTCCGGTGCCGATTCCGGTGCCGATTCCGGTGCCGATTCCGGTGCCGATTCCGGTGCCGATTCCGGTGCCGTCGGCGGGGAGCAGGTGTGTGCCGGTTCGACCGTCACCCTCTCCGGAGAGGCGGGCGCCCCGGCCGCCTCCAGCAACCAGTTCCCGGCCGGTACGAAGCTGAAGGTCACGAACCTGGACAACGACAAGTCCACCACCGTGGAGGTCACTTCGGTCTCCGGCAGCTGCGCCCTGCTGAACGACGCGGCGTTCGAGCAGGTCCGTGAGCCCGGGAAGTTCCTGATCCGCAACGCGCGCATCGAGAAGGTGGGCTGACGGGGTCGGGGATGGGTCCTGCTCGCACGCCCTTCGCGGACCCATCCCCTCAGGGAGTGAGGCGCAGCACAGAAAGCACCAGGTAACACGGGGTTCACAGTCGGGCAATGGTCGGGAAATGCCCTGTTGACAGGCTTCTCCCGTCCCGTGGCGTTCCAGTGCCGCTGCGCCGCGCGCACCCGCAACGACCTGTGCATCAAGACCCACCCCAAAGGATGTGGCCCGTGACCTTCAAGGCTGAGTACATCTGGATCGACGGCACCGAGCCGACGGCCAAGCTGCGTTCGAAGACGAAGATTCTGGCCGACGACGCCAAGGGTGCCGAGCTGCCGATCTGGGGCTTCGACGGGTCTTCCACGAACCAGGCCGAGGGCCACGCCTCCGACTGCGTGCTCAAGCCCGTCTTCACCTGTCCGGACCCGATCCGCGGCGGCGACGACGTGCTGGTGCTGTGCGAGGTCCTCAACATCGACATGACGCCGCACGCGTCCAACACGCGGGCCACGCTGACCGAGGTCGCGGAGAAGTTCGCCGCGCAGGAGCCGATCTTCGGCATCGAGCAGGAGTACACCTTCTTCGACGGCTCGCGTCCGCTCGGCTTCCCGGAGGGCGGCTTCCCGGCCCCGCAGGGCGGCTACTACTGCGGTGTCGGCGCCGACGAGATCTTCGGCCGTGACGTCGTCGAGGCCCACCTGGAGAACTGCCTCAAGGCGGGTCTGGGCATCTCCGGCATCAACGCCGAGGTCATGCCCGGTCAGTGGGAGTTCCAGGTCGGTCCGCTGGCGCCGCTGGACGTCGCCGACCAGCTGTGGGTGGCCCGCTGGCTGCTCTACCGCACCGCTGAGGACTTCGGTGTCTCCGCGACGCTGGACCCGAAGCCGGTGAAGGGCGACTGGAACGGCGCCGGCGCGCACACCAACTTCTCCACGAAGGCGATGCGCGAGGGCTACGACGCGATCATCACCGCGTGCGAGTCGCTGGGCGAGGGCTCCAAGCCGCTCGACCACGTCAAGAACTACGGCGCCGGCATCGACGACCGTCTGACCGGTCTGCACGAGACGGCCCCGTGGAACGAGTACTCCTACGGTGTCTCGAACCGCGGTGCCTCGGTCCGCATCCCGTGGCAGGTCGAGAAGGACGGCAAGGGCTACATCGAGGACCGCCGCCCGAACGCCAACGTCGACCCGTACGTGGTGACGCGACTGATCGTCGACACCTGCTGCACCGCTCTGGACAAGGCCGGCCAGGTCTGATCCGTACGCACTCCGCAGGGGCGCCCGCCGGTTTCGGCGGGCGCCCCTTCGCTGTCAGCCGGGCGCCCCGTCGTTGTCAGTGGTGCGTGCCATGGTGGTGCCATGCTTGCGATCAAGGTCGAGACGGAGAACGGGCAGACGCACGCGCGGATCGCGCCGGAGCGACTGCGCGAGCTGGTGCACCGCATCGGGGGCAGCGGCGACCGCTTCCTCACCGTGCAGCGGATACCGGACATTCCATCTGTCTTCGCCCAGGTGTGGCATGAGGAGGGCGGGGACTACCGGCTCGAACACCGGCTCCGCGACGACCAGTTCTCCGGTACGAATCTCACGGACCCGGAGCGGGTTGCGGACGCCCTGACGGGCTGGGCCCGACAGCGGGACGGCTGGGACGCGGGGCTCGCGTGGGAGCCGGTCGATCTGGGACCGCGGGAGGAGATACCGGAGCTCGCCCCGGAGGTGAGGGAGCGGGCCGAGGAGTTTGCGCGCAGGATGGTGCGCGAGGGATACCTCGGCATCTCGGAGCTCGTGCGGGAGACCGTGTACCTGATGCGGGGCCGCCAGGACCAGGCGCCCCTCTCCGAGGCGCAGGCGGGCGAGATCGTGGAGCGGCTGTGGCTCGAAAGGCTCGACGAGCAGGCGACGTGGACCGGCACGACCGACCCGGACCGCCTGGAGCAGGCCTTCGCCGCCCTGGAGCTCGGCGGCATCGTCTCCCGCGAGGACTTCACCTGCTGCCGAAGCTGTGGAATGGCGGAGATCGATGCCGAGGCGGACGGCAAGGAGGGGGCCCGGGGCTTCGTCTTCTTCCACCACCAGGGCACCGAGAGCGCGGCGGAGGGGCACGGGCTCGCGCTGTACTACGGCGCGTTCGACGAGTCGGAGGAGCGGACGGCGGAGATCGGCCGGGAGGTCGTGGCCGCCCTCACCGCCGCCGGTCTGTCCCCGGAGTGGGACGGCTCACCGGCCAAGGCGATCGAGGTGCGGGACCTGGACTGGCGCAAGCGCCTCACGGGGTGAGGCCAGGCAGGATGCAGGGAGGGCGACATCCGTGGACGGCGAGTATCAACTGCCGAGACGGAACGGACTCGTTCGGCTGTGCCCCGGCCTCGTCTGCTTCAATGGGGACATGACCGGCTTCCAGAAGTTCACCGCGACGGGTCGCCACGACCTCGAGCCCTTCTGGCCCTCCCGTCAGCACCACGACTTCGACCGGGTGTGTTGCCGCGCGACGAACGCGCGGGCCCTCTAAAGCCGTACGCGGCCTTCTCGAGCCGTACGCGGCCTTCGGCCGGCGCGCAACGACGTACGTCCACAGACGACTCCTCGCGCGAAAGAGCTGACTCTCATGCCCAACACCCGATCCTTCTCCTCTGCTCCCGCGACGGCCTCTGCCGCTGCCTCCGCCCTTGCCGGCGGTTCGGCGCGGCACCGGCTGCGTGCCGTCGACCGGGACGAAACGGTGGATGTCGCGGACTTCCTGCCGCAGGGCGCCACGTGGCTGCCCGCTCCCCCGCACACCCTGCCCCACCTGCCGGGCCGCCCGCCGATGGTCGGCTACCTGGTGCTCGTGCCGGCCGACCAGGCCGACCAGGTCGCCCCGCAGCCCCTCCCGCCGGTCGCCGTGCCGGACGAGGGCCGGGGCGAGTCCGCCGCCGACTCCCCCGTACGCGTCGACATCACGCGGCGTACCGCCGAGGTCGACGGACGGCCGCTCGACCTGACGTATCTGGAGTTCGAGCTGCTCGCCCACTTCGTGGCCCATCCGCACCGGGTGCACACCCGCGACCAGCTGGTGACCACGGTGTGGGGCTACGGGCATGTGGGCGACGGCAGGACCGTGGACGTCCACGTCGCCCGACTGCGCCGCAAGCTCGGCCCGGAGCACCGGCGGACGATCCAGACAGTGCGGCGAGTGGGATACAAGTACGCGCCGCCGACCGGGGGTTGACGCACCACCCCCTTCCCTGGGTGGAGCCGGCACCACCCCGGCTCGGGGGCTCGGCCCAGTGACCGGGGCGGCACCGTCGGTGAGACTGTGGGCATGGACGCGAAGAGCGGGGACACCAAGGATGTCGGTGGTCGGGCGCGTGGTGTCGTGCTCGACGGGGTGCGGGCGCTGGCTCTGGTCTTTGTCACACTGCCGGGGGCGGCCGTGCTCTTCGTGCTGTCCGTCGTGTCGATCGCTTTGATCCCGCTGGGCGTCGGCATCGTCACGACGCCCTGGGTGCTGACGGGCGTGCGCGCCTTCGCGGACTTGCGGCGCATGCTGGCGGCCCAGTGGTGCGGAGTGCGGATTCCGCCCGCGTACCGGCCGATCCCGAAGGGAGCCAACCCGTGGGCGCGGTGCTTCCGCATGCTCGGGGACCCGGCGACCTGGCGGGACCTGGGCTGGCTGCTGGTCGACATGACCGCGGGCTTTGTGACCGTCGTGCTGCCCGTGGCGCTGCTTCTGTACCCCTTCGAGGGGTTCGCGCTGGCCGCGGGGCTGTGGCGGGTCTTCACCGACGGCACGGACGTCGGCTGGTGGTACGCGTTCGTGCCGATCAGCGGACAGGGCAGTGCGCTGCTCGCGGCCGGGCTGGGCGCCGCCTTCCTCGTCACCGGCTACTTCACGGTCCCGCTCCTCCTGCGGGTCCACTTTCTGCTGACCCGCACGGTGTTGTCGGGCGATCAGGGTGAACTGGCCGAGCGCGTACGGGTACTCACCGAGACCCGGCGCGACGCCGTCGACACCTCGGCGGCCGAACTACGCCGTATCGAGAGGGACTTGCACGACGGCGCGCAGGCCCGGCTGGTCGCCATGGGCATGGACCTGGGCACCATCGAGGCACTGATCGAGAAGAACCCGGCGAAGGCCAAGGAGTTGCTCACGCAGGCCCGCAAGTCCTCCGCGGACGCGCTCACCGAGCTGCGCGACCTGGTCCGCGGCATCCACCCGCCGGTGCTCGCCGAGCGCGGACTGGGCGACGCCGTACGGGCGTTGGCGCTGCGGATGCCCGTGGCCACCGAGGTGGACGTGGATCTGCCCGGGCGGCCCGGGGCGCCCGTGGAGTCGGCGGCGTACTTCGCGGTGAGCGAGGTCCTCACCAACGCGGTGAAGTACGCGGACGCGGACCGGATCTGGGTCGACGTGCAGTACCTCCGCGCGTCCGAGGGGACGCTGCGGATCTCGGTCACCGACAACGGCAAGGGCGGCGCGACGATCGGCGCGGGTTCGGGACTCTCCGGAGTCGAGCGGCGACTCGGTACATTCGACGGCGTCCTGGCCGTCAGCAGTCCAGCGGGCGGTCCCACCATGGTGACCATGGAGATTCCTTGCGAGTTGTCCTAGCCGAAGACCTGTTCCTGCTGCGCGACGGACTGGTCCGGCTCCTGGAGGCGTACGACTTCGAGATCGCCGCGGCCGTCGAGAGCGGGCCCGAACTCACCCGGGCCTTCGCGGAGTTGGCGCCGGACGTGGCCGTGGTGGACGTACGCCTGCCGCCGTCGCACACGGACGAGGGGCTCCAGTGCGCGCTGCGGGCACGGCGCGAGCGGCCGGGGCTGCCGGTGCTCGTGCTGTCGCAGCACGTGGAGCAGCTGTACGCGCGTGAGCTGCTCGCCGACGGGACGGGCGGGGTGGGCTATCTGCTCAAGGACCGGGTCTTCGACGCCGAGCAGTTCATCGACGCCGTGCGCCGGGTCGCGGCGGGCGGCACCGCGATGGACCCGCAGGTGATCCAGCAACTGCTGTCACGGCGTCAGGCGGACGACCGGCCGCTGGGCCGGCTGACACCGCGCGAGCTGGAGGTGCTGGAGCTGATGGCGCAGGGCCGCTCGAACGCGGCGATCGCGGAGCGACTGGTCGTGACGGAACGGGCGATCGCCAAACATACCTCCAACATCTTCGCGAAGCTGGATCTGGAGGTGTCGGACGACGACAACCGCCGCGTTCTGGCTGTTCTCGCGTATTTGGATCAGGGTCGCTGAAAAGGCCTCGGACAAGGATCCGCCCCACTGAACGATATTCAATGATTCCCCCTCAACTGCCGTTGAAACATGGGGTTCTGGGTCCGTTGCGCCGGAATTGTGCCACGAATCTCTCACCAATTTCTGACGACGCTGAACACACCATGAACCCCTCCCGTATTGAACGGAGCCGCTTCACCTCCTGTCGGGCGCCTCGATAGCCCCGCAAGGAAGCCAGAGGAGTTCCATGGGACGCACAAACCGAAAACGCCGCTCAACGCTCGCCAACCGGGCGATAGCCGCATCGGCGGCTCTCGCGCTGGGCGGCGGCGGCTTGCTGGCGGCGAACATCTACGCTTCGGCGGGTGAGGAGAACTCACAGCAGAACGCGCAGACGACCGCCGCGGGCCAGATGGCCACCATCGCCTGCCCGGACGTCGGCCAGAAGCTCAGCGACGTGCCCGACGGTGCACGCCAGGGCGTCGACGAGGAACTGGCCAAGATGGACAGCCAGATCACCGAGGCGTACGCACGGCTCAACTCGACTCGCGATGCGGCGGCCAAGGACCCCGGGTTCGTACAGAACTCCATCCTCGGCCCGCTCAAGAGCAAGCGAACCGCAGCTCTCGACCGCATCAACATCAACGTGCAGCGGGCCGGCGGTGACGCTCAGGATCTGCAGTCGCTCGCCGAGTGCGAGGGTCAACCCGCGGACCAGGCACAGACCGCCGCCGGTGAGGGCCAGGAAGGTCAGGACCAGAACCAGGACGGTCAGGACCAGGGCGGTGAGGACCAGGCCGGTCAGGACCAGAACCAGGGCGGTCAGGACCAGGGCGGTCAGGACCAGGGCCAGGTCGGTGACAACGGCAACGGGGCCGCGGGCCCGGTGGCCGGGGACTTCATCGACATCAACCAGGTCCAGCCGAACAACGATCCGGCCGGGAACGCCGCGAACGGGTTGGCCGCGGACGGGGAAGGCGGCTCGCAGGGCACCTTCACCACGGAGTGCGGTACGAACGCGAACAACGTGTTCAACTCCGACAACCTGATCGCTGCGCCCGGTGTCGACAACGGCGCCCACCACACGCACGACTACGTGGGCAACCAGGCCAACGACGCCTTCGCCAGCGACGAGGACCTCGCGAACGGCGACACGTCCTGCCAGAACCAGGGCGACAAGTCGACGTACTACTGGCCGGTGCTGCGCCAGCAGGACGGCAATGACGAGTTCGACGCCAACGATGGCGGTGGCGGCGCGGACGGCAACGTCGGCACGATCCTCGAGGCCGCCGAGGCCGAGATCAAGTTCGTCGGCAACAAGCAGAGCGACGTCGTCGCGATGCCGAAGTTCCTGCGCATCATCACCGGTGACGCCAAGTCCAACACCAACGGCGTCGGCAACGAGAACGCCTCTTGGAGCTGCACCGGCTTCGAGGACAGGCAGATCAGCGACAAGTACCCGATCTGCCCCGAGGGCAGCCAGGTGGTGCGGACGGCCAACTTCCAGAGCTGCTGGGACGGCCAGAACATCGACAGCGCCAACCACCGTGATCACGTGTCCTTCGTCCAGGAGGACGGCAGCTGCAAGGAAGGCTTCCAGGCCATCCCCCAGCTGCAGATCCGACTGGTGTACGACGCTCAGGCCCCGGTCATCGAAAACGGACAGGTACAGAACCCGTTCGCGGTGGACAGTTTCCCCGAGGAGCTGCACAAGCCGATCACCGACCACAACGACTTCATCAACGTCTTCGACGAGCAGGAGATGAACAAGGTGGTCGACTGCATCAACAGCGGCCAGCAGTGCCAGTGACACTGTGAACCGGTGACACCATGAAGAGGCCGGTGACGGAATTCCGTCACCGGCCTTCTTCGTTTCTTCGGCCTTCTTCGTTTCTTTCCCCCCGCTGATCCATTGCGATCAGCCCTGATCCTGCGCGGTCAGCCGGCGTGACCGGAGTGCTTCTCGGTTCCCCCACCACCGCTGCTCCCAGAGTGGTGCGAGGCGCCCTCCTCCATGGTCCCGCCGAGCTGGCCGCGCAGCGCTGTGACCACCTTCGAGTCACCCACGGCGACCCACTTGGCGCCGATGCCGACGAGGAAGTGACCGCCGTAGGGCTTGGACGAATTGATCCACTCACGCTGGCCACGGTCGGTGGAGAAGGTGGCGAGGATGAACTTGCGGTCGCCGTCCTTGCAGATCGCCTGGCGGACCGTGTCGGCATCCGTCTGGATGTTGGGCTTGCACTTCACCTCGGCGGCCAGGTGCTCCAGGCTGCCCGTCGCCGTCTTCGGCACCTCCTCACTGTCACCGTCACCGTCGGACCCGCAGCCCGACAGCGCCAGCACCGCCACGGCCCCTGCCGCAGCAAGCTTCTGTCGCGTCAACCTCATTTTTTCCTCCGGTCGCGTCCGGCGACATGAACTCGCCAGCTCCGTAAGCACCGTTGAGCGCGAACCACCCTCCCGTTAGCGTGCCGGTCCTGTCGACACAGGGGGCACACAGAGATGAACAGTCCGTCGCGACGCACGGTGCTGGGCACGGCCGGTGCCATCGGCCTCGGAACCACCTTGGGGGTGACGGTTCCGGCCCACGCCGCTGAGAGCCCTGGCAAGGGCCCTGCCTTCGATACGGCTCCCGCACGCTCCGCGCTCAATCGACTGCTGCCGGAGCATGCGCGGCAGTTCCGCCTCAGTCTCCTCGATGACGGCTCCGGCGACCCCGGCGGCCCCGATCGCTTCCGCGTCACGGGATCCCCGGGACGCATCGAGGTGGCAGGAACCACCCCGGCCGTCCTGCTCACGGGAGTCCACTGGTACCTCAAGTACGTGTGCGGGGCGCACATCGCCTGGAACGGCAGCCAACTGGACCTGCCACGCCGGCTGCCCGCTCCGACGCGTCCGCTCGAGAGATCCACCGCGCTCCCCCACCGGTTCGCGCTCAACGACACCAACGACGGCTACACCGCCCCGTTCGCGGACTGGTCGTACTGGGAGCGGCTGATCGACGTCCTCGCGCTGCACGGCTGCAACGAGGTGCTCGTCGTCGCGGGCATGGAGGCCGTCTACCACCGGATGCTGCCGGAGTTCGGCTACAGCGACGCCGAGGCGCGGGCCTGGCTGTCGGCGCCCCCGCACCATCCGTGGCAGCTGCTGCAGAACCTCTACGGGTACGGCGGTCCGCTCTCCCCCGAACTGATCGCCGGGCGCGCCCGGCTGGGCCGCCGGATCGCGGACCGGCTGCGCGAGCTGGGCATGGCGCCGGTACTGCCCGGCTACTACGGGCATGTGCCCAAGGGCTTCGTGGAGCGGGCCGGCGGCGACGCGCATGTCGTGCCGCAGGGCGTCTGGCACGGCTTCGAGCGCGTGGACTGGCTGGATCCGCGCACCGAGTCGTTCGCCGCGGTCGCCGCCTCCTTCTACGGCCATCAGGAGGACGTCTTCGGTGAGGCCGCCCACTTCAAGATGGACCTGCTGCACGAGGGCGGCACGGCCGGGGACGTACCGGTGCCGGACGCGGCGCGCGGCGTGGAGACAGCGCTCCAAAAGGCGCACCCGGATGCGATCTGGGTGATCCTCGGCTGGCAGGAGAACCCGCTGCCGGAACTCCTCGACGCCATCGACAAGCGGAAGATGCTCATCGTCGACGGCGTATCGGACCGCTACACGAACGTCACCGACCGCGAGGCGGACTGGGGCGGCACACCGTACGCGTTCGGCACGATCCCCAACTTCGGCGGCCGCACCACGATCGGTGCCCGTGCGCACCTGTGGACCGAACGGTTCTTCGCCTGGCGGGACAAGGCGGGCAGCGCGCTGGCCGGAACCGCGTACATGCCGGAGGCCGTGGACCGGGACCCGGCCGCGTTCGAGCTGTTCTCCGAACTCGCCTGGACCGAGACGAAGATCGACCGGGCGGCCTGGTTCTCGTCCTACGCCGACTTCCGCTACGGCGGCCCTGACCGCTCGGCGCGCGCGGCCTGGCGGGCGATGCACGACACCGCCTTCCAGCAGCGGGCCGTCGAGCGCAGCGACCCGCACGACTCGCTGTTCTGCGCCCGCCCGGACCTCTCCGCGAACCGCGCCGCGTACTACGCGCCGCGCGATCTCACCTACGACCCGGGGCGCTTCGACGCCGCGTTCGCCGGGCTGCTGGACCTGCCCGCGGCTCTGCGAGGCAGCGCGGCGTACACGTACGACCTCGTGGATGTGGCCCGGCAGGCGCTCGCGCACCGCAGCCGCCAGTTACTACCGCAGCTGAAGGCCGCGTACCAGAAGAAGGACCGGGACACCTTCAAGGCGCTGTCCACGCTGTGGCTGCGGCTGATGCGCCTGTCGGACGACGTCACCGGGACGCATGCCGCGTTCCTCCTCGGGCCGTGGATCAATGACGCGCGGCTGCTCGCCACCGACGACGCCGAGCGCGCCGAGTTCGAGCGGACCGCGAAGGTACTGATCACGGTGTGGGGCGGGCGGGCGACCTCGGACCCGGGGAACCTGCACGAGTACGGCAACCGGGAGTGGCACGGCCTGATGGCCGACTTCTATGTGCCGCGCTGGCAGAAGTGGCTGGACACGCTGGAGGACGCGCTCACCACGGGGACGCCGCCGGCGGCGGTGGACTGGTTCGCGTTCGAGGAGCCGTGGACCCGGGAGCGGAAGGACTATCCGCTGCGGCCGGTGGGCGATCCGTATCGGACGGCCGCGCGGGTACGGGAGGTCCTGGCGCGGGCCCCCTACCAGGGGTCCCTGAAGGTCACCGCCGAGCCGCCCGCCTTCCCCCCGGGCGGGCACGCGCGCCTGGAGGCCGTTTTCCGATACGCCAACGGGCTGCGGGCCACCGGGCGCGTGGACTTCGCGCTCACCGGGATCGACGCGGAGCCGGAAGGGCCGACATCGCTCCCGAGCGTGCCCGCCGCCGGGTCGGGCACGGCCCGCTGGCAGGCGAGCGCGCCGGGCACGCCACTGGACCGCCCGCTGCGACCGCTCCCGTACACGATCGTCGTGCGGTACGGGCCCCGCGGTGAGGAGCGGGTGCGTACGGAGTTCGACGGCACGCTCTACGAGGCGGGGCCGCTCGCGGACGGATGGCGGACGTACACGAACAACGCGGCCGTGTTCGGGCAGTTGGGCGAGCGGTTCGCGATCGACGGGGCGGGCGCCGATCTGTGGCGGGGCACGACGGAGTTCGGGTCGGCCTATCGGGAGGGCGCTTTCACGGACGGGGTGACGGTGACCTTGAGGGTGGACTCCCAGGAGGTCACCGGCCCTTGGGCGCGGGCCGGGATCATCGCACGCGACAGCATGGCCGCACCCGGCTCCCCCGGGTTCCTGAACCTGGCGGTCACCCCGGCCAACGGTGTCGTGCTGTCGTACGACACGACCGGCGACGGCACCCTGGACACGTACCGGCGCATCACCGGCATCAAGGCGCCGGTGACGCTGCGGCTGAGCCGGGCCGGCGGCTCCTTCACCGGCGCCTGCTCCACGGACGACGGGGCGACCTGGCAGACGGTGGCGACCGTGCCGGTGCCGGGCGCGGCGGCGGTCCAGGACGTGGGGCTGTTCATGAGCGCGACGAACGGGGGCGGCGGGGCGCGCGGCGCGGTGGAGTTCAGCGGCTGGACGACGGCGTAGCTCCACGGCCGCGGGAAATCCGAAGGTGGTCACGGGCACACTCGTGCGAGGGTGGGCCCGTGACCGACGACGTGACTGAAGACCTGATCGATGACCTGGCCGATGACCCGGCTGGTGACTTGGGCGAAGACCTGACCGATGACCCCGCCGACGACTGGGACGAGCGGGTGGCGGCCGCCTGGGCCACGTTCGACGACTACGACGAGACACGGGCGGCTGACTTCCGCGCGGTGATCGACGCGCTCGTCGCCGAGCTGCCCGCCGACAGCCCCGTCGCCCCCTTCGAGCGGGCCTGTGCCTGGGACTCGACGGGCCACTCGAATCAGGCCGTGCCGCTGTACCAGGAGGCGCTGGCGCGCGGACTGACCGGATATCGCGCCCGCCGAACCAAGATCCAGCTCGCCAGCTCCCTGCGGAACACCGGGCGGCCGGAGGAGGGCGTAAAGCTCCTGACACCCGAACTCGACGCTCCCTCCGACGAGTTGGACGACGCCGTACGCGCCACCCTGGCCCTGTGCCTGGCAAGTCTCGGCCGGGAGCGCGAGGGCCTCGCCCTGGTGCTCGGGGCGCTCGCCCCTCATCTGCCGCGTTACCAGCGGTCGATGGCGAACTACGCGCGGCTGCTGGTGGAGCCGGTCGACCCGCATTGAACACCAGTACGGAACCGGCCCATTGAAGGCTGGATTCGATCGGTAAGGTGTTCGCATGACAACCGGGGTACGCCGCAGGATGGGTGTCGAGGAGCGGCGCGAGCAGTTGATCGGCGTCGCGCTCGAACTGTTCAGCCGACGCTCGCCCGACGCGGTCTCCATCGACGAGATAGCGTCGGCCGCGGGCATTTCACGGCCGCTGGTCTACCACTACTTCCCCGGCAAACTCAGCCTGTACGAGGCGGCGTTGCAGCGGGCGGCGGACGATCTGGCGGCCCGGTTCGTGGAGCCGCACGAAGGGCCGCTGGGGGCACGGCTGCTGCGGGTCGTCCGGCGCTTCTTCGACTTCGTGGACCAGCACGGGCCGGGTTTCGCGGCGCTGATGCGCGGCGGTCCTGCGGTCCCGGCGGGCGAGACCTTCACCAGGGGCGGCGCCTCGGGCACCACCGTCCTCGTCGACGGCGTACGGCAGGCCGCGTACGTCCAGATCCTCGCGCACCTGAAGATCGACCAGCCGCCCGCCCGGCTGGATCTGGTCATCCGCTCCTGGCTCTCGCTCGCCGAGTCGACCGCGCTGGTCTGGCTGGACGGGCGCCGTATCCCGCGGGCCGAGCTGGAGATGCAGCTCGTCCGTGACTTCGCGGCGCTGGTGGCGGTGAGTGCCCTGTACGACGACGAGATGGCGGGACTGCTGCGCCATATGCTCGCGGACGAGCCGACCGAGGGGCCGTTCGCCGACCTCATCGGCCGCCTGATGACGCTGGCGTCCTAGGAACTCCTGGGAACTCCTGGGATTTCCCCTGCCCGGCTTCACGCCGCGCCGCGCCTCACTCCACGAACTTGCGGTACGAGTCGTCCAGGTCGCGCGTCTCGGCGGAGGCGTGCAGCGTCACCCCGTCGGCGAGCTTCACATGGGCGCGCAGCACCCGCAGCGCCGCCTCGGTCAGTGCGGCCTTCGCCTCGTCGGTGCGGCCCGGCAGCAGCGCGACCATGATGTGGACCAGCGCGTGCCCATCCGTCTCCGCGCCGACCACGATGTCCTCGGTCTGCCGGAACCGCGTCTTGCACGCCTCGATCTTCGCATTCGCCGTCTCCACCACCACCTCGTGCAGCGCGAGCGCGAAGCCCTTTCGATCGAAGGCCTCCGCGAGCGGTGCGGAGTAGTCGACGGTGATCTGCGGCATGGGCACTCCTGTGCTAGGGCTTCTGCGCTCACCCTAGCCCGCGCCCCGGGCCGCGGTGCTCATCGGCCGGCCCGGGAGGAATCCGGGAGAATACCGCCACGCTGCGGGCCGGAACGGCGAAGGTGCCCGACTCCGACGCGTACGACGAGGTCTTGACGACGGAGTCCGCGCCCGCGGCCTGCACCGGGTGCAGCGCGTACGCCGTGCCCGCGAGCGCCGCGACCCGCTGCTTCTGCCGCTCGGGGGTGGCGTTGAAGACGACGACGAGATCGCCGAGCCGCATCGTGATCACACCGGGCGTTTCGTCCTTGCCCGACAACGGGAAGGACAGCTTCGACTGCACCTGCTCGGCGGTGCCGAGACCGAAGACGCTCTCGCTCGTCCGGATCCGCAGCAGGTCCCGGTACGCGGCCGAGGCGCCCTCGATCTGCGGGCAGCCCACCTCGATCGACGTCAACAAGGGCTTGGCGTAAGGCCACTTGGACGCGTTGTCGGCGGCCATCGGCAGCCCGCGCCCGAAGCCGTTGCCGTCCCGGCAGTCCCAGTGGACGGCGTTGAACCAGTCGCCGCTGTCGTACGAGTTGCGGTCCAGGGACTTGGAGCGCAGCAGGTCCGTCCCGGCCTGGGACAGGGACGGCCCTTGCGAGAGGGTGGCCGTCGCCATGGCGAGGACCTGCATGCGGGCGCGATCGTCCGCTTTCACGGACCGCGGCAGCTTGTAGGCCAGCGCGTCGAACAGCGACTCGTTGTCGTGCGCGTCGACGTACGCGAGGGCGTCACCGGGCGCGTCCGCGTAACCGGCGGCCGTGCCGTTGTAGTCGACCTCGGAGCCCTTGACCTCCTTGCCCTCGGTGTCCGTGAAGGTGAACGCCTTGAGGTTGCCCGACAGGCCCACCTTGATGAGGTCCTGGTAGTGCAGCAGGCGTGCCTTCTGCTCGGCCGGACTCCCGTTGCCGTTCGAGGAGTTGGGGTCGGTGTGGAGCCCGGACGCGAAGCCCTGGACTCCCGGGTCCTCGTCGAAGGGGCCACCGCCGCGCACGGCGTCGCGGGCCCGGTCGGAGAAGGTCGCGATGCCCGTCCCGGCCATGTTCTTCTGGGTGGCCTGCACGAAGCGGGCGTCGTCCGCGACCTCGCCGAAGTTCCAGCCCTCGCCGTAGAGGATGATCTTCTTCCCGTCGACGCCGTCCTTCTCCGGCGTGAGTGCGTCGAGCGCCTTGCGCACCGCCAGGATGTTGGCCTTCGGGTGGTGGCCCATCAGGTCGAAGCGGAAACCGTCGACCTTGTACTCCTTCGCCCAGGTGACGATCGAGTCCACGACCAGCTTGCCCATCATGGCGTTCTCGGGTGCGGTGTTGGCACAGCAGGTGCTCGTCGCCACGGACCCGTCGGCGAGGAGCCGTTGGTAGTAGCCGGGCACCACCCTGTCGAGTACGGAGGTGCCGGCCTGACCGCTGGAGGTGGTGTGGTTGTAGACCACGTCCATGACCACCCGCAGGCCGTCCTCGTTCAGGGACTTGACCATCTCGCGGAACTCGACCGTGCGCCCGGTCCCGTCGGGGTCGGTGGCGTACGAGCCCTCCGGAACCGTGTAGTGGTACGGGTCGTAGCCCCAGTTGTACGCGTCCTTCGCGGCGACCTTCGCCACGCACTCCTGCTGCTTGTCGGAGTCGGCCGCGTACGAGGCGAGGTCGCAGTCGACGGTCGCCTGGTCGGCCTTCCGCTCGGGGATGGTGGCGATGTCGAAGGCGGGCAGCAGGTGCACGTACGAGGTACCCGCCCCGGCGAGCTTCCGCAGATGCCGTGAGCCGTCGCTGTCCTGGTCGGTGAAGGCGAGGTAGGTGCCCCGGTGCCCGGCGTCGGTGGTCTTGTCCTCGACCGAGAAGTCCCGGATGTGCAGCTCCTGGATCTGGGCGTCCCTCAGCGGAACGGCCTTGGGTTTCCGCAGGCCCGACCAGCCGCTCGGTGCGAGGGACGGGTCCCCCAGGTCGACGACGAGGCTGCGTTCGGAGTCGGCGGTGAGGGCGACCGAGTAGGGGTCGGTGACCTTGTTGGTGACCACCTTCCGGACGCTGGGCGCCCACACCTTCACAACGTACCGATAGGGCTTGTTCTGCCAGGACTTGGAGCCGGTGACGGACCAGACGCCGGTGCGGTCGTCCCGCTTCATGGGCACGCGCGTGCCGTCGAGGTCGAGGGAGACGGTTTGCGCGGTGGGCGCCCATACGACGAGCGTCGGGCGGCCGTCCCGGAAGGCCGGCCCGAGGTCGGCGTCGGTCCCGTCGTACAGGTCGTCCAGTACGCCGGCGATCTGGACGCCCGTCGCCGCGAGCACCGCCCCGTTCGCGGCCCGCTGCGAGGCCACGACCTGGCCGCGCAGAGCCTCGCGCACCCGGTCACGGTCGCGCGGGTCGACGGACCAGGCGGTGTACGCCTTCAGATGCGGGAACTTCTCCTTCTGGGTGTCGGTGAGGGCCGACTTGGTGAGGCGGAGCCATCGCTCGTCGTCGCTCGTCAGGGTGCCGTCCTTCACCGCGATCGAGCCGGTGCGCGAGTACAGCAACTGGGTGGACGCGGCGTTGTCGTTGCCGTTCCAGGCAACCGTGTTCCGGTCGATCCAGACCGCCTTGGAGGTCGTCAGATCGAGCGCGGCGGCGCTGCCCGCGGGCTGCGGCAGCAGATGCTTCTCCTGGCCGTTCAACAGCCACACCTCATGACCGTCGGCCTTGAGGCCGAGGGACTGGTCGGCGGGCAGATCCTTCTCGTCGCCCTTGTGGATGATGTAACTGAGGCTGGTGGCACCCTCGGTGAGCGGCACCTCGAAGACCGCGCCATATGGGTCAGTCTTCACCGGCTGGAGGGGCTTCGACCAGTCCGTGGGCTGCGCGGCACCGGTCCACACGTGCAGACCCCAGCCGTCGTAGTTCCCGTCGGCGCGGTGGTAGTGCAGGACGGCCTTCGACGTGTCCTGCGGCGGGTACGCGCCGTCCGGTGCGGTGGTCGCCTGGCCGTCCTCGCCCTGCTCGATCCACACCTCACCGGTGCGGGCGAGCGGGACGGTGCGCCGCGGGCCGTCCGCGGTGCCGTCCTTGACGACGGTGTACGGGAGGTCCTCGGCGCCCTCGGGAACCTTCAGCCAGGCGAAGGCGCCATAGGCGTCCCGGCCGCTGAACTCGGCGAAGCCGTCGCCGGACGCGAGCCGCCAGCCGTCGTAGTCGCCGTCGGTCCGCTTGTAGTGGACGACCACGTACTCGCGCTCGACGGCACTCGGCTCCTCCTCGGCCGGGGGCGCGCCCGCCGTGGTCGAAGCGAGGTCACTCGCGGTCCGGCCCGCCGAGTCGACGACAACGGCCTTGTACCGTACGGGTGTTCCGGCACCAGCCCTGATCGTGTGGGTGACCCGGTAGGGGGCGTGGTCGGCGGTGCCGAGCGTGCGCCACTTGCCGCCCCCGACCTGGGCGGCGAAGACGACGCGGTGGAGACCGCCGCCGTCGACATCGGCGTCGAGCTCGACGGTGCCGGTGGCGCCGGACTCCGGAGCCTTCAAGGTCAGGGAGGGCTTGGTGGCGGGCCGGCCGAGTTTGCCCGCCGCCTCGAAGACGACCGAGGAACCAGCCGGGACCGTGACGGTGACCTTCTTGTCCGAGTCACTGGTGAGGGACTTGTCCGTCCCGTAGATCCCCCGGTATTTCATGTCCGCGCTACCGGTCAGGAAGGTCGCCGCCCTTGCTTCCTCCGCGTTGTTCACGGCGACGACGTACTCGACGCCGGTCTTCGCGTCCGTACGGGAGAAGGCGTACACGCCGGCGCCGTCGGCGGCGTACCGCTCCGTCTGCACGCCGTCGGCGAGGGCCGGGTGGGCCTTGCGGAGCTTGGCGAGAGCGCTGATCTGCCGGTAGAGCGGTGCACTCGTGTCGTACGCGTCCTCGGCGTGCGTACGGTCCGTGCCCAGCTCGTCGTCGTCCAGATAGTCCGCGACCCGGGAGCCGAACAGCGTCTGCCGGGCGTCCTTGTCACCGCCCGCCCCGGTGAAGCCCTGCTCGTCGCCGTAGTAGACGACAGGGTTGCCGCGACTGAGGAACATCAGTTCGTTGGCGAGCCGGTCCTTCTTCACCAACTCGGCGTCGGACGCCTCGGGGTTGTCCTGCTTCAGGAAATGGCCGATGCGCCCCATGTCATGGTTGCCGAGGAAGGTGACCTGCTCGTACGCGTTGGCTTTGTCGGTCGTGTACTTGTAGTCGTCGCCGAAGACCGCGGCCAGCTTCTTCGCGCTGCCGCCCTGGGAGGCGTACGAGCGGGCCGCGTCCTGGAAGGGGAAGTCGAGCGTGGAGTCGAGGCGCCCCTGAGTGACGTACGGCGAGGTGACGGACGTGTCGGCGGAGTAGACCTCGCCGAACATGAAGAAGTCGTCCTGGCCCTTCCTGGCCGCGTACGCGTCGAGCGCGGTGGCCCACTGGGTCCAGAACTCCATGTTGACGTGCTTCACGGTGTCGATCCGGAAACCGTCGATGTCGAAGTCCCTGACCCACCTCTTGTAGATCTTCTCCATCCCGCTGACGACCTCGGGACGCTCGGTCCACAGGTCGTCGAGGCCGGAGAAGTCGCCGTAGGTGGAGCTCTCGCCGGCGAAGGTGGAGTCGCCCCGGTTGTGGTACATCGACGGGTCGTTGAGCCACGCCGGAACCTTGACGTTCTTCTTCGCGCCGGCCACGACGGGCGTACGCGGGAAGGAGTCGCCGTCGACCTCCGGGAAGTCCGTCTTCCCGTCCGCGTGGTCGGCGTCGTCGAAGGGCTCACCGTCCTCGGTCAGGTACGGGAAGGCGCCCTTGGAAAGGTAGTCGTAGGACTTCTCGTCGTAGTCGACGACGTCGGCGGTGTGGTTGGTGATGACGTCGAAGAAGACCTTCATGCCCTTGGCGTGGGCCTTGTCGATGAGCTTTTCGAGGTCGCCGTTCGTGCCGAAGTGCGGGTCGACCTGGGTGAAGTCGGTGATCCAGTAACCGTGGTAGCCGGCGGAAGTGTTGGCGCCCTCGCCCTGCACGGGCTGGTTCTTGAAGATCGGCGCCAGCCAGATGGCGGTGGTGCCGAGGCCCTTGATGTAGTCGAGCCTCTTGGTCAGGCCCTTGAGGTCGCCGCCCTGGTAGAAGCCCTTGTCGGTGGGGTCGTAGCCGGTGGTGAGGCGTGAGCCGGTGAGCCCGCCCCTGTCGTTGGACGTGTCACCGTTGGCGAATCGGTCCGGCAGGACGAAGTAGAACTGCTCACGGGTGAGGTCGTGCCGGGCGGGCTCGGCGGCGAGCTTCGCGTCGGACGGGGGCGCCGGCAAGGGCGCGGACGGCATGTCGGCCCGGGCGGCCAAGGGCTGGACGAGTGCTGCGGCCAGCGCGGTCACGGTGACCGCAGCGACCCGTCCGGCATGTGCGGTACGGCGCTTCGACGGCGCCGGCCATCTCGGTATCACTGACGTCGACTCCTTGCGATGACGGCTCTCTCGGGTCCGACACCGCGCGACGGTATCGCCGCTGAAAGGCTTACAGCAAGAGTCCTGAAAGGTTCGGAAAGAATTTTCAGCAGCTGGAGTTGGTCTGCGTGAGCAGGCCCAGCCGCCACGGCAGGGTGTTGTAGGGGCCGGTGGCCGAGGGGTGCAGGCAGCGCGAAGGGTTGCTCTCGCTGTCGGCGAGCGGGGTCCACGTGCCGGCGATGCTGCTCGACGTCCAGGACCTGAAGTACCGCAGGTGACCAGCTGCGCGGCATGATCCACGCCCGTCAGAGGAACGCTCCCATGCCTGTGAGGGGAACGTAGGACGGCGCTCCCGGGCCGTCAGCCCCTCGCGTACCGCGCATTGCCAGCCGCAACAACGCGCGGTCACACGGAGGGGCAGGGCGAGCGGAGTCGGCTCAGCAGCTCGACTTGCCCGCGTAGACGGCCAGGGCGGTGTGGGAGCCGAGGGTCGCGGTGAACTGGCCGGAGCCGTTGACCGTCACCGTCGTGTTGTTCTGCACGTCGCAGTACGAGCCCGCGGGCAGCGAGGTCTGGTACGTACGGGTGAGGGAGCCGGACTCGTGGTTGATGGCCACGTACCCCTTGGCGCCCCGCCCGAAGGCGATGGCGTCGCCCCCGTTGTCCCACCAGTTCGTCACGGACTCACCGCGCGTGGCGTTGCGGAAGGCGACCATGCGCTGGATCTCGGGCCAGGCGTGCTGGCACTTCCAGCCGTCCTGCCAACAGGCGTTCACCGTACCGCCGCCCGGCGGACCGGCGTCGGTGTCGGAGAACTCGTAGCCGGAGTTGATGTCGGGCGCGCCGTACGGCCAGGCGAGCATGAAGACATGGGCCAGCGTGTAGCCGGCGCCGTCCTTGTAGTTGAGCGTGGAGCCGTTGCGCTCGGTGTCGTGGTTGTCGACGAAGACGCCCGCGACGGAGCTGTTCATGTAGCCCCAGCCCTCGCCGTAGTTCTTGAGGTAGGCGAGGTTCTCGTTGTTGAAGACGCGCTTGAGGTCGTACGCGTAGCGGAACTCCTGGACGTCACCGCTGCCCGTGTACTCGGTGGGCTGGACGGCCTCGCCGCTGCCGTGGATGACCTCCTGCTTCCAGTACGCGGAGGGGTTGTTGAGACGGGACTTGATGTTCGCCAGGTCGCCGGCCGGGATGTGCTTGGCCGCGTCGATACGGAAGCCGTCGACGCCGTAGCCGAGCAGGGAGTTCATGTACCCGGCGATCGCCGAGCGCACGTACTCCTCCCCCGTGTCCAGGTCGGCGAGACCGACGAGCTCGCAGTGCTGGACGTTCCAGCGGTCCTGGTAGTTGGTGATCCGTGAGGTGCAGTCGTCGAAGTCGTACGACGAGTACAGGCCGGGGTACGTGTACTTGCTGTACGAGGAACCGCCGGTGCCCGTGCCGCTGCCCGCCGACATGTGGTTGATGACCGTGTCGACGACGACCTTCACACCGGCCGCGTGGCAGGTGTCGACCATGTTCTTGAAGGCGCTCGCGTCACCGAGCCGTCCGGCGATCTTGTAGCTCACCGGCTGGTACGAGGTCCACCACTGCGAGCCCTGTATGTGCTCGGCGGGCGGCGACACCTGGACGTAGCCGTACCCGGCCGGGCCCAGTGTGTTGGTGCACTCCCTGGCGACCGAGCCGAAGTTCCACTCGAAGAGAACGGCGGTGACGTCTTTGCTGCCGGGCGGGGAGGCCTGAGCGGCAGTCGGGGACATGACAAAGGCGGCGGCGGCAAGAGCGAGGGCGCCGGAGAGGGGTCTGCTGGCCATGTGGGGGTCCTTCTCCGTTGAAGGGGCCACGGAGGGTGGCATTTGAAGGTTCTTGCTGAAAGACGGCTGAAATATTTCAGCCGAGCAGACCGTACGAGCCCCTTGTACAACGGTCAACCCTCTGGGCGCGGTTGGGGCGGGAGCACCCGCTGCACCAGGCGGTGAAGGGCCTCCGCGCCGGCGCCGCGAGCGCCGCCCCTGTGGGAGCACGCCGTTATTGGGTGAGTCCCGCCTCCTTGCAAGCGGACTCGAACTTCGGGGTGCAGATCTGGTCGATCGTGTACACGCCGTCCTTGACCACGGTGTCCTTGAGGTTGTCGACGGTCACAGGGATGGGGTTGAGCAGAACGGCGGGGATGTCCTTGGTGGTGGGCGTGTCGACCGTGGTCTCTGCGATGTCGTCGAGCTTTTCGCCGCGGCCCAGGGCGACGGCCATCTGGGCGGCCGCGTCGGCCTCGGGCTTGAAGGGCTTGTAAACGCTCATGTACTGCTCGCCCGTGACGATGCGCTGCACGGCCGTGAGGTCGGCGTCCTGGCCGGTGACAGGGGGCAGCGGCTCGATGCCGGCTGCCTTGAGGGCGGAGATGACGCCGGAGGCGAGGCTGTCGTTGGCGGCGTAGACGCCGTCGATGTTGTCGGCGCCCAGGGCGGCGATGGCACCGACCATGTTGGTGTGGGCGGTCCCCGGCCTCCAGCCCGGGATGTCGTACGTCTTGCCGATCTTCACCTTGCCCTCGAGGACGGACAGCGCGCCCTTCTTGAAGGCAACGCCGGTCGGGGTGGTCTGGGGGCCGTTCATCATGACGATCTGGCAGCCGTCCGCCTTGTCGCCCATGGCCCTGAGGAGCGCTTCGCCCTGGAGCTTCCCGACCCGTTCGTTGTCGAAGGAGACGTGGGCCGAGATCGGGCCCTCGACGAGGCCGTCGTAGGCGACGACCGGGACGTCCGCGTCGTGTGCCGTCTCGACCGAGGAGCGGAGGGATCTGAAGTCCAGGGCGCTGAGGATCAGGACCTTGACCCCCTTGGTGATCAAGGTGTCCACCTGTTGTTGCTGGGTGGCCACGTCTCCCCCGGCGTTGGCGTACTCCACCGTGCAGTCCTCGCACAGCTCCTTGAGCTTCTTCTCGATCAGGGGCCTGTCGAACGTCTCCCAGCGGGCGACCTGGATATGGCCGAACACCACGCCGATCGTGAAGCCGCCCTTGCCGGAGGCATTCCCGCCCGAGTCGGCGGACTCCCCGGCGTTGCCGCAGGCGGCCAGGGACACGACCAGCGACACCGCGGCTGCGGCGACGGCCGTACGACTCCCATAGGCACTCACTCGGGGACCTCCCTGACTCATCCGGGAAACCCCCTGCCCGTCCACGCCGGCCAGTCACTGCCAAGATAGGTCGGGCGGTGCGGCGCGGCTCGCGATGCCTTGGTCAGCCCCTGCAACTGGGGAAGCTGATGCGATCTAGGGCTCGCTGCTGCGCTGACCTGCGGCGGAGCGGCGTCGGCGACGTGCCCCGCCCCTCATCGACGCCGCACAGGGCTATCGTTTCGCTGTGACTGGCTCAGTGGAGCGCCCTCTTCTCTTCCTCGACGTCGATGGACCACTCATCCCGTTCGGGCCGTCGTCCAGTCGGCCTCGAAGGGCCCCGGATCCCAGTTCCGAGGCATCCTCCAGTTCGGGGAACCCGCTGCTGGAGCGCCTCGATCCCGCCGTCGGGCCGCGCCTGATGGCGCTGGGGTGCGATGTGGTGTGGGCCTCGACATGGATGGACGATGCGAACGAGGCTGTCGCTCCGCGGATAGGGCTGCCATGGCTGCCTGTGGTCAGGTGGCCAGAGGTACCCACCGATGCGGGTCCACGCGGCTTGCACTGGAAGACGCGCCACATTGTTGCGTGGGCCGGCCACCGCCCGTTCATTTGGGTCGATGACGAGATCGGCGCCATGGACCGCCTCTGGGTTTCCGCGCAACACGAAGGACGATCCCTGCTTCACCGTGTTGACCCGGGTGAAGCCCTTACTGACGACGATTTCGCCGAAATCGCCCGCTGGCTCCGCCGCACCATCCCCAACCACCCCTGAGCACCGCACCAGTTCGATCACCGGAAGCTCCCGAAGGCCGCGTTGGGCTCGGGCATGTCGCTGAAAGATCCAGGACGGCATGTCATGAGAACGGCGCGCTCGTACCTCTCTTCTGTGAACGGCCACCGCGCCCCCTGAGCGCCAATGGCCCACACCACAAGGGAGGTTGGACGGTGGAGCTCGCTGCTGCACTCTTGTCCGTGGTTGCCCCTCTGGTCCCTGCGATCAAGGGCTGGCTCGACAGCGTGGCACATCGCAACCGGTCCTTGGCCCGGGCCGAGATCATCCGGGCCCGGCCGGCAAGTCCGAGCGACACGTGCGATGTGCACCCGGAGCGAGAGGAAGACAATGGCTGAGCGGGAGGCGGTGACCGCCGAGGCTTTGGGCGCTCTGTACGCGAAGTACCGGGTCAGTCTGACGGCGACCGCTCAGCATGCGCTCCTTGCTCGCGGCGTGCCGGAGTCGGTTGTCTCGGCCGAGGACATCGTGCAGAACGCCTTTGCCAAGGCCTTGCGTAATCCGGCAGCCATCAAGAATCCGATCGGCTACCTACGTGTGGTGATCCGCACCGAGGTGGCCAATCGGGCCCGCCAGCAGGCTGATCACAGTCGAATGGAGGCCCGTCGTGCGGCTGATCCTCTGCGTTTCGACCCAGTACAGACCGCGGACTTTGCCGCACTGATTGCCAACCGTTGTGCCGTCGAGCAGGCCCTGGCCGGTCTGTCTCTCCCGCAGCGCACCGCGGTATGGGCGACGAAAGCGCTGGACTGTACCCAGGACGAGACTGCAACCCTCATGGACAAAGCCCCGGGCACGGTCGCCACTCACGTCTCCCGCGGCATGGTTCTGCTGCGCGCGAGCCTTGTCACTGCTGTGGTTGCCGCCATCGTGTGTGTCGCGGGCCGTTTCATCGGCGGTCGGCTGCAACGCACGGATCCGGCGAGGGAACCCGGTGAGAAGGCTGGCACATTGCCTACTCGGTGGTGGCATGAGGGACGGGCCATGCTGGTTGTGCTGTACGAGCGTTGGCCAGAGGTCGCTTGGCTGTCGCTCTTGGCTGCGTGCGGCGTCCTCTGGTGGGCCTGGCGGCGCCGGCTGACCAGCAGCTCCGGGACGGTTCTCGGCAGGTGGGTGAGCGTTCGGAGGACGAGGCAGGCGTGGTTGAGCGCTACGAGACGACTCGGAATGCCCTTCAGCGCGCGCAGTATTACCCGCGACGTCATCGTTTTCACGGCACCGAGCGATTTCGATTTCGACGCCGTATCGGATGGCAGGGAACGGGTCTCCCTCCATATGAAGCGAAAGCTGGGCCGTGTTGTTCGGTTGGAGTTGTCCGGCGGGCCTCCCCGTCAGCAGCGCTTCACTCCCAACACCCGCCTGCAAGACCTGTTCCGCCTGGCCGGCTGGTCCAAGGGCGAGCTCGCCAGACTGGTGAACCGGCAGGCGGCCGCTATGGGGCACTCGCAGCCGGCGACCGACACCTCGCGGGTGCGGCGTTGGATCGAGAGGGGAGAGATCCCGCGCGATCCGGTGCCGCGGGTGCTGGCGGCGCTGTTCACCGAGCGTCTCGGCCGTGTCGTGACCATTGAGGATCTCGGTATGGTCCGGCATGGGCGTGTGGGGATTCGGCAGGGCGGCGGGAGTGTGGATCATCCCGACGGAGTGCCGTGGGCGCCCGAGCGTACTGCTGCGGTCCTCACCGAGTTCAAGGGAATGGACCTCATGCTCAACCGACGCGGCCTGGTGGGTGCGGGTGCCGCGCTCGCCGCGGGATCCGCACTCAGCAGCGCCATGCACGACGGGCTTCACACCGACTCCGGATGCACTCGACAGTCCGAGGACCAGTCCGCCGAGAGCGTGGGCAAGCTGGGCACGCAAACCCATCACGCAACCCGGGAAGCTCTGAAGATCCTGGAAGTTGTCACGCAGGCACCGCATGGGGTGGTGTCCGGGACAGAGATCGCCCGCTCCCTGAGGACGTTCGGCAGGGCCGAGGCAGCAGCCCTGTCGATGCTGATCCGCCAGGGCTACCTCCAACGACTTCCGGACAGCAAGTACACCGCCGGGCAGGACTTGGGCAGACTCGCGATCAGTCAAGACGCTGGAAGGCCATTGCTCCTGCCGCCGTTGAGTCTGCACAGCGTGCGCCGATGACCTGGTCCTCACCTCTGAGAACACCGCTCCAGGGTCTGTCCGGGCAGGAGTCCCGGATCCTCAGGCCGCAGCGCCTGTCACGCCGGCCGGTCGAGCGCGCCGGCGATCAGGGCTTCGAGCTGCTGCGCGACCTGGTCCAGGGGCTTCATGCTGCGCTTGGCGCGGCACATGGCGATGGCGCCTTCGACAGCTGCCACGATGAGGGTCGCGAGCCCGGGAGCCTGGTCGGGGGCGGCTCCGTGCTCGCGCAGCGACCCGGACGACGCCCGCAGTGCCTGGATCCGGCTGACACCTGACGGCGTCGCGCCGGCCGAGCAGTCCGTCCTCGTCAATTCGGCCGCTCACGCCGCCCTCCTCGACGGCGCGCCGACAACAGTCGTCGATGCGGCGACTGTCGCGCTACGGGAACTCTTCGCCGCCTGTCCAGGCCTGCTCCACAGCGGCTCGACAGCCCGGACCGCAGGACCCAGGGCTGACCCGAGGACGCAGGATCCTCGTTCCACCCTGTCGCTAACATCAATGTTAGTAACTGCTATGTTAGCATCCTCAAGAGTGGTGAATACCGCTCTGGAAGGCGGCGGACGTGGCAGATTTCGTGGGCAGGCGGCACGAGCTCGAGACGCTGGATCGCGAGCTGGGCAAGGTGACGGCCGGGATCGGTGGGGAGCGGCCCGGGCGGTGCGTGATGCTCCGAGGGCGCCGCCGGGTGGGTAAGTCGCGGTTGGTGGAGCGGTTCGCCGAGAGGTCCGGAGCGCCGTTTCTCTTCTACGCCGCCACGGGGGCGTCGCCGGGGGCGGACCTGGATCGGCTCAGCCAGGATGCGCGGTCATCCAGCCTTCCGCTGGCGAATCTGCTGTCCGCGGCCCGCCCGGCGAGTTGGGATGCCGCCTTCGATGTACTGGCGGCGGCGCTGCCGCACGACCGGGCGAGCGTGGTGGTCATGGACGAGGTGCCCTATTTGATGGATGCGGAGGGCGCCTTCGAGGGCATGCTTCAGCGGGCCTGGGACCGAGTGCTGGAGACGAAGCCGGTTCTGCTGGTTCTCATCGGCTCCGACCTGTCGATGATGGAGGCGCTGAACAGCTATGGACGCCCGTTCCACCAGCGCGGACGGGAGATGGTGCTGGGTCCGCTCAACCCGGCGGAGGTGGGCGAGATGCTCGGCCTCGATCCCGCCTCGGCCTTCGATGCGGCCTTGATCACCGGTGGACTGCCTCTGATCTGCGCGGAGTGGACGCACGGCGCCGGGATGTGGGAGTTCCTGCAGGCGGCACTCAGCGATCCGGTCTCGGCCTTGCTGGTGTCGGCGGAGCGCTCCCTCGCTGCGGAGTTCCCCCAGCAGGTCCAAGCCCGCACCGTCCTTTCGGCGATCGGCGGCGGTGAGCGGACGTTCTCCAATATTGCCCGCGCCGCGGGCGGGATCGGCGCGACCCCGCTACAGCGGTCGCTGGGGATCCTTGCGGACAAGCGGGTGATCGCGGCGGAGCTTCCCGTGTCCACGCGGCCTTCGAAGGATCGTCGCTACCGGGTCGCGGATCCCTACCTCCGCTTCTGGCTGAAGCTCCTGGGTCCGGCGATGGAGGAGATCGAGCGAGGCCGGGGTGACCTGACGCTGCGGCGCATCCGCGAAAACTGGACCAGTTGGCGTGGCAGGGCCATTGAACCTCTGGTGCGCGAGGCGCTGGCACGGCTGCTGCCCGACGCGAACCTCCCGGCCGCCCCCGCTATCGGCGGTTACTGGACCCGTACCAACGATGTGGAGATCGACGTCGTGGGAGCGGACCGCGCGCCGATCGCCAAGGAGTTGTTGTTCGTCGGCTCGGTGAAGTGGCTGGAGAACTCCCCGTTCGACCGGCACGATCTCGCGGCGCTGCACCGACACCGCGCCGCGCTCACGCCTGATCCTGTGCCTGTGATCGCTGTGTCGCGCAGCGGGACCGACTGTGCGGGGCTCGACGCTGCGTACGGCCCGGCGGAACTCCTCGCGGCGTGGTCCTCCTGAGCACGCCGGGATACGTGTGGGGCCGGAGGCAGGGACTGCCGGCCCAACTCGGGTCGACCCGCCACCGACCAGCTCCACCGCGACCTCGGCACCGTGCCGACACCTTGCCGGTCGTCCGTCAGCCGTGGCTCGTGTCGATGACACAGAAGCGGTTGCCCTCGGGATCGGCGAGCACGACGAAGTCGGCGTCGTCCGGATAAAGGTCCCAGTCGACGCGCTGAGCACCCAGGGACACCAGCCGCTCGACCTCAGCGGCCTGGTCGGCCGCGTCCCCGGCGTACAGGTCCAGATGGATCCGCGGATGCTCCTGGGCCGGCGTCTCACTCAGGCCGAGCGACAGCTGGACTCCGGCCCCTTCCGCCGGCACGAGCACCACCCAGTCGTCTTCCATCTCCTCGCGCGGGACGTATCCCAGGGCCTCCATCCAGAACGCGGCCGCGCGTGGCACATCCGAGACGCCCAGCACGACGGATCCGATTCGCAGCATGCGCCGATTCTGGCGGACAGCGACGACCCCATCGTGTCCGTGTCACTGAAACCCAGTTCTGTGGTGTGGCTCGGCCGCGTCAGCATGTGCGGCAGTGATGATCCTGAGGCGCTGTGGAGGGACCTGGTGGACGCGGGACGCGAGCCGAGGCTGATCTTGCTGTGCGGACTTCCTGGTTCCGGGAAGACAACGCTGGCCAAGCGCCTGGCGAAGGAGGTTCCGGCTGTGCGCCTGTGCCCGGACGAATGGATGGCGGACCTCGGCATCGACTTGTTTGATGAGCAAACGCGCGACCGGCTTGAGAGGCGGTTTTCCCAGCACGCCGAGGAACTGTTGACGCGCGGACAGAGCGTGATCCTGGAGTTCGGCTTCTGGGCACGCTCTGAGCGGGATGAGAAGCGCCTCGGGGCGCGCGCACTCGGCGTTCCCGTCGAACTGCACTACCTTGCGGCGTCGATTGATGAATTGTGCCGCCGCCTCGAAGCACGCAACGGGGAGGGTGAGTGGGGGACAGTCCCGATCACCCGCGCGATGCTTGAGGAGTACGCAGAGCTCTTCGAGGCCCCGAGCAGTGATGAACTCGGCCTGTTCGACGAACCGCCTCCGGGACGCCTTCGTACCGAGTGAGGAGACGTGGGCTGACGGCGCACTGTTCTTTCGTGCGGCCCCAGCCCAGCCCTACGTGGTTCGGTATGCCCGGAGAAAGGTCCGCACTCCCTCGACGACGAGTGGCCGGACGCGGGTGTCCTCCGCGGCATTCGCGGAACCGAGCCTGTCCAGCGCGACGCCGAAGGTCAGCGCGATGAACTGGTCGGCCGCGAGTCGGGGGTCGGGGACGTCGAGCAGCCCGGCCGCGGCGAAGGCGGCGAACCGCTCGGCAAGTGCCTCGTCGGGGGTGTCGGCCATGGAGTTGTAGCCCCGGTGCGGCAGGTTGCCGGATTCCGCCCGGACCAGTCGTTGCAGCGTTGCGTACTCCGCCGAGCCGAGCATGTCGGTCGCGATGCACATCGAGAACGTGACCAGGGCGTCCTCGAGGTCGGCGGCCTCGGTGGAGTCGGTGAGGGTGTCGTCGAGGGTGCGCCGGATCGTGGTGATCAGTGACTGGCCGACGGAGTCGACGACTGCTTGCAGCAGCGTCTGCTTGTCGCCGAAGTAGTCGTAGACCGTCCGCTTGGACACCTCGGCCCGGGCGGCGACCGCGTCGACGCTGGACCGGTCGAAGCCGTCGGCGAGGAACAGTTCCCGGGCCGCCGAGAGGATGGCGGCCCGCTTCCGCGTGGACCCCTCGCGCAGTGTCTTCGTGGTCGGCATGGGCACATCTTAACCGTCCTACACTGCACGGTGTAGTGTAATCTCGGCTCATGACGCGTGCCGCACTCGTACACCCGCTCCGCCCGGCGGAGCCGTGCACGCGTCACCTCGGGTAACTGCGCCCGCATGAATGGCCGCTGTGTCCGCGCCGGGCCCGGCAGGCGGCAGCGCAACGCGTACGGCCGACCCCTTACTCGCCCGGCAATGACGGAAAGGACGTTCATGACCACGACCACAACCCTGGCTCCCCCGGTCCGCATGGGGAAAGCCGCTGTCTGGGCTCTCGGCTTACTGGCAATCTCCACCGGTGCCCTGGAATCGGTGGTGGCGCCGACGCTCCCGCTCCTGCAACGCGAGCTGGATATCAGTCCATCCACAGGGGCGCTGCTCAACATCGTGCTCGCCATCACCGGCGCGCTCGTCACTCCGCTCGCAGGCAAGCTCGGCGACCGCTACGGCGGAAAACGAGTCCTGATCCGGCTGATGGCGGTGGTCTCGGTCGGTGGCCTGGTGTCAGCGCTGGCGCCCAACCTGCCGGTGCTGCTGCTCGGTCAGATACTGCAGGGGGCGATGATAGGCGCACTGCCCCTGTCGTTCATCGTGGTGCGCAAACACCTCCCCGCGGGAGAGTCGAAGGTGGCCATCGGGCTGGTCAGCGGGATGTTCGTGGGGGGCTCGATGGTGGGGCTGCTGGCGGCCGGGCCCGTGGCGGAAGCGCTCTCCCGACACTGGATGTTCGCGGTGCCGACGTTCGCGGTCATTGGGTTCACCCTGCTGGTGAACAGGCTGATGCCGTCTGATCCGCCGGGCCGCTCGGACGATGCCGGGATCGACTGGCCCGGCATGCTTCTCTTGAGCGGGATACTGGTCACGCTCATGCTCGCGCTCGCGGTGGCGCCCGACGCCGGCTCGCAGCCTCTCGTGCTCGGCGCGCTCATCGTGGTTCTGGCCGCCTTCGTGACCGGATGGGTAGCCGTTGAGCGTCGTGCGGCCGCGCCGATGATCGATCTGCGCATGCTGGCACGGCCTGTGATCTGGAAGTCGTGTGTGCTGACGTTCGTGATCTGCCTCGGCACCGCGACGGGGGTCTTTCTCGTTCCGCAGCTGCTCGACGTGTCCGGCGACGGGTACGGTTTCGGGGCCGGCGCCACCGAGATCGGCTTCATCCTCCTGCCCGGCGCCGTGGTCGCGACGCTGGCCGGGCCGGCCGGTGGGTTCGGGGAGCAGCGTTTCGGCCCGCGTGCCGTGGTCGCTGCCGCGGTCGTCATCATGGCCACCGCCCTGCTCGCCCTGTCAGTCGCACACACCGAGGTCTGGCACATCGTCGTCGGCAAGGCGCTGATCGCGCTTGCCAACGGCCTGTGCGTTACCGCCATGGTGACCAGCATCGCGTCTTCCGTCGATGAAAGTGACACCGGCATCGCCACCAGCCTGATCCTGGTGACTCGCGTGTTGGGCTCCGCCATGGGCGGGATGCTCGGTGGCGTGCTCCTCACCTCAGGGACCCCTTCTGGGTCGGATGTCCCGGCCGAATCGGCCTTCGTCACGGGCTTCCTCATCGCCGGCGTCATCGCGGTGCTGGCCCTGCCTGTCGTCCGTACCATGAGCAAAGGAGCCAAGGCATGACCCGCACCGATCAGTTGAGGGATATCCGTTCCACGCCCAGGCGCAAGGTCCTGATATCGGGGGCCAGCGTCGCGGGGCCCGCCCTCGCGTTCTGGCTGAACCGCTACGGATTCGCGGTCACGGTGGTCGAGAAGGCGGGCACACTTCGTGACGGTGGTTACCCCATCGACGTGCGTGGCACCGCACTCGAGGTCGTCCGGAGGATGGGAATCCTGCCGCGACTGCAGGACGCGCACATCGACCTGCGCAGGCTGACCTTCCTCGACGGGGACGGCAGCGAGGTGGCCTCGGTCAGCCCGCACACCGTCACCGGCGGTGTCGCGGGACGGGACCTGGAGGTGCGGCGCGGGGATCTGACCGGCGCTCTCCACGCGGCGGTCCGTGACGACGTGGAGTTCTTGTTCAACGACTCCATCGACACCCTCGACCAGTCCGGCCACGGGGTCGACGTCACCTTCCGCGGGGGCAGCAGGCGTACGTTCGACATGGTGGTCGGTGCGGACGGTCTGCACTCACGTACCCGCGAGTTCCTGTTCGGCCCCGAAGAGCAGTTCCACCGGTACCTCGGCTACTGCTTCGCCGTGTTCACCATGCGCAACACCTTCGGGCTCTCCCGCGAGACCATGATGTGGAACACCCCGGGCAGAGCCGCGGCACTCTACGCCGTGGGGAACAACGACGAAGTGCACGCCTTCCTGAACTTCGCCCACCCGGAACCGCCGTTCGACGCGTTCCGGAACCCGGAAGCCCAACGGGACCTGGTCGCCGCGGTCTTCGCCGACGCGGGATGGGAGGTCCCGGGCATGCTTGCCGCCATGCGCGACGCGGACGACCTGTTCTTCGACGGGGTGAGCCAGATCCGCATGCCCCGCTGGTCCAGCGGCAGGGTCGCGCTGGTGGGCGACGCCGCGTACGCGCCCTCGTTCCTCACCGGACAGGGCTCCAGCCTCGCGCTCGTCGGCGCGTACATGCTCGCCGGTTCCCTGGCCGACCGGGACCACGCCGCGGGCTTCGCTGCCTACGAACACAACACCCGTGAGTTTGTGACCATGAACCAGGAGCTGGTCGGCGAGGGCGATGCCACACTCTTCCCGACCACCGCTCGGGGCCTGGAGCAGCGCAACGACATGCTGCGCGATCTCAGCGCCATGCCCTCCGCGGAGGGACGGCCGGCCCATTCGGCCCTCACCCTGCCCGAGTTCATGCCCATGACGTGACGAGCCCATAGGAGCACAGGAGGAAGCTGATTGTGCATCCCGCCATCTGGATCGTTGGAATTCTGACCGTCGCTCCTCTCTTGTTTCTCCCTTTCGTGGCGTGGCCGCTTGTGGTCAGGTGGAATCTGCGCCGACGAGGAATCACCGTGCCAGGACGATGCATAAGGGTTGTGTCGGACGAAGGAGCCTACTTCTCCGTTTACGAGTACGTGCCAGTGGACGCCGCGAAGCCTTTGAGGAGGAGAACCGAAGGTCGAGGATGGCCCTACGCGAACCAGGGAGAAGAAGTCGAGGTCATTTATGACCGCGACAACCCTCCGAGCTCTCGTCTGACCGTGGAGATCGGCGACGTCACGGGATGGCGTTTCGCGACCTATACGATCTTTGCCTGGGTGGCGCTTTTCCTTCCGCTTGATATCTATACCGTCATGTACTACGGCTGACGCAGGTGCCGGCGAGTGCGGCAACGAGAAAGACGCACCAGGGCCCGCCGCCCCGAACCGGGCGGCGGGCCCTGGAGTCGACCGCAGGTGACTGCGAGACCGGTTACGTGACGGACCCTCAGCCCGTCGTCCACCACACCGTCGTGTCCGCCGGCAGCTTCGCCTCGTCGTCGGCGACGGTCACCTCGCCGCTGGCGACGAGGACTCGGCCGTACGCCGGGGTGCGGACCGCCTCGCCGGTGGTGTTCGCGAAGCACACGAACTCGCCTCGGCGGAAGGCGAGGACGCCCTCGGACGCCTTCAGCCACTCGATCGCGTCACCGGCCCCGAGGTCGGGCTGCTCGCGGCGCGCGGCGAGCGCGGTGCGGTAGAGCTCCAGGGTGGAGTCCGGCTCACCGGTCTGCGCCTCGACGCTCAGTTCGCCCCAGCCGTCCGGCTGCGGCAGCCAGGAGCCACCGGACCCGAAGCCGTACGACGACCCGTCACGCGTCCACGGGATCGGCACCCGGCAGCCGTCGCGGAAGCCGTCCTGCCCGGCGCCCCGGAAGTACGCCGGGTCCTGGCGCACCTCGTCCGGCAGGTCCACCACGTCGGGCAGGCCCAGTTCCTCGCCCTGGTAGATGTACGCCGAGCCGGGCAGGGCGAGCATGAGCAGCGTGGCGGCGCGTGCCCTGCGCAGGCCCAGGTCACGGTCGCCGGCCGAGCGGATCTGCGTGCCGAGGCCCGCCTCGTTGGCGAAGCGCGTGGCGTGGCGGGTGACGTCGTGGTTGGACAGCACCCAGGTGGCGGGGGCGCCGACCGGGCGCATCGCGTCCAGGGTGCGGTCGATGACCGAGCGGAGCTCGTCGGCGTCCCAGTGGGTGCTCAGATACTGGAAGTTGAAGGCCTGGTGCAGTTCGTCGCTGCGCACATAGTTGGCGGTGCGCTCGATGGTGGGGGTCCACGCCTCCGCCACGAAGACACGCTCACCGGAGTACTCATCCAGAATGAGCCGCCACTGGCGGTAGATCTCGTGCACGCCCTCCTGGTCGAAGAACGGCATGACTTCATTGCCCAGCAGCTTCACCTGCTCGTGCGTGCCCAGGTCCGGCAGTCCCTCGGCTTTCACCAGGCCGTGCGCGACGTCGATACGGAAGCCGTCGACTCCCATGTCGAGCCAGAACCGCAGGATCGAGCGGAACTCGTCGCCGACGGCCGGGTGCTCCCAGTTGAAGTCGGGCTGCTCGGGCGCGAAGAGGTGCATGTACCACTCGCCGGGGGTGCCGTCCGGCTCGGTGACGCGCGTCCAGGCGGGCCCGCCGAAGATGGACTCCCAGTCGTTCGGGGGCAGTTCACCGTCGGCGCCCTTGCCGGGGCGGAAGTGATAGCGGTCCCGCAGCGGAGAGCCCGGGCCCTCGGCGATCGCCCGCTTGAACCACTCGTGCTGGTCCGAGGAATGGTTGGGCACCAGGTCGACGATGATCCTCAGGCCCAGCTCGTGGGCGTCGCGGATCAGGGCGTCGGCGTCGAGCAGAGAACCGAACATGGGGTCGACTGCCCGGTAGTCCGCCACGTCGTAGCCGGCGTCGGCCTGCGGCGAGGCGTAGAAGGGGCTGAGCCACACGGCGTCGACGCCGAGGTCGCGCAGATGGGGCAGTCGGGACCGTACGCCCTCCAGGTCGCCCATGCCGTCGCCGTTGCCGTCGGCGAAGCTGCGCGGGTAGACCTGGTAGATCACCGCGTCCCGCCACCAGTCGCGGTGTCTGGCGACGGTGGCGAGGGCTGACGTCGAAGCGGGGGCCGGGGCCGGGTCGGTGGAGTGCTGGCTCATGGTGTCCTTGATGCGATGGGGTCCCCCCCGGCTCCAGCGAAGTCGAGACCAAGGGGAGGCGTTCTGGTCACTAATGCGTAGGTACGGGGTCTGGGGTCTCCCCTGCTCGTCAGCCCTTCGTGCCGCCCGCGGTGAGGCCGGTCACCAGGTTCTTCTGGACAAGGTAGAAGAACGCGGAGACGGGGACGGCGATCAACACCGCGGTGGCGGCCATGAGGTTGCGCTGCGCGTCGTGCTCGCTGATGAAGCTCTGCAGGCCGACGGCGAAGGTGTACTTCGTGTCGTCCAGCATGAACTGGGAGGCGAAGGCGACCTCACCGAAAGCAGTGATGAAGTTGTAGAAGGCGGCAACCGCCAGGCCCGGCTTGGCGAGTGGCAGGATCAGCCGCGCGAACGTGCCGAACGGGGTCAGTCCGTCGACGCGTCCCGCCTCGTCGATCTCGAAGGGGATCGTGTCGAAGTATCCCTTGAGCAGCCAGGCGCTGTAGGGCACGGCCGTCGAGCAGTAGACGAGGATCAGGCCAAGGTAGCTGTCGATGAGCTGGAGCTCCGACATGATCTCGTACATCGGGACGATGAGTACGGCGATCGGGAACATCTGGGTGACCAGGAGCACCCACATGAACCTCTTGTAGCCGGGGAAGCGCATGCGGGAGACGGCATAGCCGGTGGTGGCGGCGATCAGCACGCCGATCGCCGTGGTGCCGAGCGAGACGATGAGCGTGCTCATCAGCCAGTCGAAGAACTTCGTCTCCCGCAGCACGAAGACGTAGTTGTCGAACGTCATCCTGCCGAAGATGCGTCCGGGGTGCAGGTAGTCGTCCTTGTCCGGGCCGAGCGACAGGAAGACCAGCCAGGCGACCGGGAAGAGCGCGATCAGGCTCGCCACGATCAGGATGCCGTGCGAGGTGAACGAGGCGGCGAGGCCCCGCTCGCCGCGCCGCCGCACCTTGCGCGCCGGCGAGGCCGCGGGGGTCTGGTCCGTCACCGCGGTGGAGGTGTCGAGGGTCGTGGTGCTCATGGGAACTCCTGCCTCAGATCGCGAGCTGCTGCTCACCGCGGGCCAGCCAGCGGCGGTAGACGGAGGTGAAGACGATCAGGAGGGACAGCAGCAGGACGCCGTACGTGGCGGACTGCGCGTAGTCGCGCGGCTGCTGGCCGAAGCCCAGGTAGTAGGCCCAGGTGACGAGGATCTGCGCGTCGGGTGCGGTGTCACCGAAGAGCAGGAAGATGATGGCGAACTGATTGAACGTCCAGATGACACCGAGCAGGACGACAGTGGAGCCGACCGGCCTGAGGCCCGGCAGGGTCACATGCCTGAAGCGCTGCCAGGCGCTCGCCCCGTCCATCTCGGCGGCCTCGTACAGCGCGGAGTCGATGGACTGCAGACCGCCGAGCAGCGAGAGCATCATGAACGGCACACCGCACCAGGTGTTGACCATGATCGCGGCCGTGCGCTGCCAGAAGGGGTCCTCCAGCCACAGCGGCGCCGGCAGGTGCAGTGCTTCGAGAGCGGAGTTGATGACGCCGCCGTCGGCGAGCATGAAGCGCCAGCCGAAGACCGTGACGAAGGTGGGCACGGCCCACGGCAGGACCAGGATGAGCCGGTACAGGGTGCGGCCGCGCAGCTTCTGGTTGAGCAGCAGCGCGAGGCCGAGCCCGATGGCGTAGTGCAGTGCGACGCAGACCACCGTCCAGACGATCGTCCAGATGAAGTGCGACCAGAAGCGGTCGTAGGCGGTCGGGCCCCACAGGATGTCGGCGTAGTTGTCCAGGCCGATGAACTTGTAGGTGGCGTCGATGTGGTTGACGCCGATCCGGCGGGCCGAGTTCAGGCTGTTGGCATCGGTGAGCGTCAGGTAGAAGCCCCGCACCAGCGGGTACATCACCAGGACACCGAGCACGACGACGACCGGCGCGATCATCGCGTACGCGTACCAGTACTTGTGGTACGCGTGCTTCAGGCGCTGCAACGGACCGGGGCGCGGCTCGCGGCCACCGCGACGCTTGCCGGTCGCTCGGTCGATGGCGACTGTCATGGTTCGACACCTTCGGGAAGATCAGCAGTCAGGGGTCCGGCCGGGAGGCCGGGAGATGACCGGGAGGCCGGGGATACGACCTGGGAGACCAGGGGCAGGGCACGCGGGCCGGTGGCCGCCGGGTCCCTCCCCCGAGATCAGGGGGACCCGGCGGCCACTCGGGGTCACTTACCGAAGTCCGGGACCAGCTTGGCGATCGCGGTCTCGGCGTTGCTCAGGCCCTTGTCCAGCGACTCATTGCCGCCGGCGACCTTGTTGAGCTCGGTGTCGAGCGGACCCCACAGCGAGCTGTACTCGGGCAGCGCGGGCCGCGGCTGGGCGGAGGAGAGCACCGTCTGGTAGCCGGCGATGCCCGGATCGGCCTTGACCTCGGCGGTGTAGGCGTCGTCGCGGGTCGGCAGCGTGGAGTTCTTGAGGGCGATCGTCTCCTGCGACTTCGCCGAGGTCATGAACTTCAGGAACTTCAGCGACGCGTCCTGGTGGGCCTTGTCGGAGCCGGCGTACACGGAGAGGTTGTGGCCGCCGGTGGGCGCGCCCGCCTTGCCGGTGGAGCCGGCCGGGACGGTGGCGATGCCGAGGTTGCCCTTGTCCTTGAAGGCCGAGCCCTTGTAGAAGTTCGTGATCTCCCAGGGGCCCTGGACGATCGAGGCGACCTTGCCGCTGACGAAGGCCTCCTGGATGTGGGCGTACGCGTCGGCGGTGGTGTCGGCCTTGTGCAGGCCCTTGCCGTCGAACAGGCTCTCCCAGGTCTCGTACCCCTTCACGGCGGCGGGCGACCTGACGGTGATCTTCTTGGCGTCGGCGTCGACCGTGTCGGCGCCCTCTCCATAGAGGAACGACTGCGCGTAGTACGCCTGGGTCGAGCCCCAGTAGCCGTCGACACCGGCCTTCTGCTTGATCTTCGCGGCGGCGGTCTTCAGGTCGTCCCAGGTGGCGGGCGCCTCGTCGATGCCCGCCTTCTTGAAGATCGCCTTGTTGTAGACCAGCGCGAGCGTGTCGGTGACCAGCGGCACTCCGTACGTCTTGCCGTCGTACTTGGCCTGCTCGATCAGGCTGGGCTGGAACTTGCCCTGGTCCGCGAGGGCCTCGGTGCCGTCCAGCGGCAGGAAGAAACCCTTCTTCGCGAACGCGGGCGTCCAGCCGACCTCGGAGCGCAGGATGTCCGGGGCGCCCTTGGAGCCGGCGGCGGTGTCGAACTTGTTCTGCGCCTGGTCGAAGGGCACGTTGACGTACTTGACCTTGATGCCGGGGTTGGCCTTCTCGAAGTCCTTGGCCAGGGCCCGGTACGTCGGCGCCTCATTGGTGGCGTTGGAGGTGTCCCACCAGGTGATCGTGAGAGGGCCGTCCGACTGGTCGCTACCGCTGTCGTCCCCGCCGCACGCCGTCGCCGTGAGGGCGAGGGACGCCATCAGCGCGGTGGCCGCTATGCCACGCCGCATGAGTTCTCCTTGAGGGTGAAAGCCCGTGTGCTTGAGGTGGCGGCCCCGTCCGCCGCCTGCCGACCGCGCCGTTGCCGCCGCCGGGCGACGTGAACGTAACAGCGCTGCAAGAGTTGCGAAAGTCCTTGCAGCAAAAAAGTGCAAGAATGCCGGACAGTTACTCACCCGTGACCTGAGCCAGGCTGCCGCCACCCGCGGCTTACGGCCGATCAGCAGGGCATTGCCCCCTCCGCAAGGTCCTGCAAGCTCTTGCCACAACCGCTCCACTACAGGGATCATCGCCTCGTCAGCCCTTGCGGGAAACGACCCCTTCCCGTGGCGCACGCGGCAGACGAGACGGACGCGGCGCACGCGGCGGACGCCGACCAGAACACGAGGGAGCTCGATGACGCAGCAGCCCGGAGCGGGCCGTACAACTGCCCGCACACGGCGTTCGGTTGGTGGGCAAGCCGAGACCCGGCCGGTACAGTCCACCCCTGTGACCACACGGCTTGCCGACATCGCAGCCCAGGCAGGGGTGAGCGAAGCGACCGTCAGCCGCGTCCTGAATGGGAAGCCGGGCGTCGCCACGACCACCCGCGAGTCCGTACTGGCCGCGCTCGACGTACTGGGCTACGAGCGGCCCGTGCGGCTGCGGCAGCGCAGCGCGGGCCTGGTGGGCCTGATCACCCCGGAGCTGGAGAACCCGATCTTCCCGGCCCTGGCCCAGGTCATCGGCCAGGCGCTGACCCGGCAGGGCTACACCCCGGTCCTCGCGACCCAGACTCCGGGCGGCTCCACCGAGGACGAGCTGACGGAGATGCTCGTCGACCGGGGCGTCGCCGGAATCATCTTCGTCTCGGGCCTGCACGCCGACACCTCCGCGGACATGCAGCGCTACGAGCGGCTGCGCGGCCAGGGCGTCCCGTACGTGCTGGTCGACGGCTTCTCGCCGAAGGTCCAGGCCCCCTTCATCTCACCCGACGACCGCGCGGCCATGACCCTCGCCGTCACGCACCTCGTCTCGCTCGGCCACACCCGGATCGGACTCGCCCTGGGCCCGAAGCGGTTCGTGCCGGTACAGCGGAAGATAGAGGGGTTCGTACGCGCGATGCAGGACCAGTTGGACCTGCGTACGGAGGACGTCGAGCAGCGCCTCGTCCAGCACTCGCTCTACACACTGGAGGGCGGCCAGGCCGCTGCCACCGCCCTGATCGATCGCGACTGCACGGCCGTCGTGTGCGCGAGCGACATGATGGCGCTCGGTGCGATACGCGCGGCGCGGCAGCGTGGACTGGACGTGCCGCGGGACGTGTCGGTGGTCGGCTTCGACGACTCCCCGCTCATCGCCTTCACGGACCCGCCGCTCACGACGATCCGCAAGCCGGTGCCCGCCATGGGCCAGGCGGCGGTGCGGACGCTGCTGGAGGAGATCGGCGGAACTCCGGCTCCGCACAGCGAGTTCGTGTTCATGCCGGAGCTGGTGGTGCGCGGTTCGACGGCTTCGGCCCCCAAGGACCGTAATCGTCCGTAGGGCGGAGGCCACGGCCTCCTTCAGGTGTAGAACGTGCGTCCAGGAACCGACCGAGGGATGATCGGTGGTGAACGGATTGTCTGGCAGACTCTGACCCTATGGGTGAGACGACCGCGACGCCTCTCGAAGGCCGTCAGCAGGCCGCTCCATCGCCCGTCGCGTCCGTCCCGGACGAGGTCGACGAGCGCGTGGAGCAGGGATTCCTGCGCCGGTTGCGTGCCCCGCGTCGCCCCCGGCTCTGGTTCGAGATCCTGCTGGTCGCGGTCAGTTACTGGACGTACTCGCTCATCCGCAACGCGGTTCCGGAACAGAAGGCGCAGGCGCTGCGCAACGCCGACTGGATCTGGAAGGTGGAGCACAACGTCGGACTGGCCGTCGAGGAGTCCGTCAACCACGCCGTGAACTCGGTGACGTGGCTGATCGTCGGCATGAACTACTACTACGCGACTCTGCACTTCATCATCACGCTGGGTGTTCTGGTGTGGCTTTTCCGTAGCCACCCCGGCCGCTACGCGGCTACGCGCATGGTGCTGTTCGCGACCACCGGAGTGGCCCTCGTCGGTTACTACCTGTATCCGCTCGCCCCGCCCCGGCTGATGAACGGCGGCGACTTCATCGACACGGTCGTGGTCCACCAGACATGGGGCTCCATGGCCTCCGGCGACCTGAAGAACATGTCGAACCAGTACGCCGCGATGCCCTCCATGCACATCGGCTGGTCCGTCTGGTGCGGCCTGACGATCTTCGCTCTCGCGTCGGTGCCCTGGGTCCGTGTCCTCGGCCTGCTGTATCCCGCGGCGACCCTGGTGGTCATCGTCGCCACCGCCAACCACTTCTGGCTGGACGCGGTGGGCGGCATGGTGTGCCTGGCGTTCGGCTTCGCGGTGGCGTGGGTCTGGTACGGGGCACTGCCGTACGCCCTGCCGCGTCCGGTCCTGCCCGCGAGAGCCTGAAGCTGCGCTGGGCCGTGGGGTGGTTTTCGCCCCCGCCGCCCCTACCCGTCCCATCCCGTACCTGGGGGCTGCGCCCCCAGACCCCCGCATCGGCCT